>JBDKJP010000016.1:0-213883 GCA_039796575.1 Actinomycetota bacterium | reverse complement strand
GTGCCGCTGAGGAGCCCGCACAGGAGCAGCGTGCGGACGAGATCGGACATGCGTGCACAGTAGCCTGCCGGACGTGATCGTCGTGGGTGGAGAAGCGCTGGTCGACCTGGTGATCGACCCGACGGGTTCGGTCGCGGCGAAGTTGGGCGGCGGGCCGTTCAACGCGGCACGGACGATCGGTCGGCTCGGCTCACCCGTCGCGTTCATGGGCGCGTTGTCGCGCGACCGCTTCGGACGACTGCTGCACGACCAACTGGTCGCCGACCACGTCGACGACTCGCTGGTGCACTTCACTGAACTGCCCACCACGTTGGCCGCCGCGGAGCTCGACGAGTCGCGCTCCGCCAGCTACCGCTTCTACCTCTCCGACACGTCGGCGCCGCTCGGCGGGGTGGGCGAGCTGCCCCGCTCCACCCGGGTCTTCCACGTCGGCACGTTGGGCATGGTGCTCGAACCGATGGGCGCCGACCTCGAGGCGCTCACGGCCGGAGCACGCGACGACGTGCTCGTGCTGCTCGACCCGAACTGCCGCCCGCGCGTCACCCCCGATCGTGCCGGCTACCTCGCTCGGCTCGCGCGCATGGCGGCCCGCGCCGACGCGGTGAAGGTCAGCACCGACGACCTCGAGTTCATCGCCCCCGGTGACCATGCGGTGGCGGTGGCCGACCTGCTGACCACCGGCGCCGTGGTGCTGCACACCGACGGCGGGCACAGCACGAAGGTGCACTTCCCCGACGGCACGCGCCTCGAGGTGCCGGTGCCGAAGGTCTCGGTGGTCGACACCATCGGCGCGGGCGACTCGTTCGGTGGCGCGTTCGCTGCGTGGTGGCACCAGGCCGGTCTCGGTCGTCGCGACCTCGCCGACCATGCCGCCGTCGAGGCAGCCGTGGTGGCCGGTGTGCAGGTGGCGGCCGTCAACTGCACCCGTGCCGGGGCGAACCCGCCCTCGCGGGCCGAGCTCGGCGACGCCTGGCGACCCGGTCGCTAGGTGCCGACGGCCTTCCAGCCGTGGCCGGCGTCGCCGAGCTGGTTGTTCGTGGTGGCCTGGCCGTTCACCACGCTCACCAGGTTCATGCCTTCGAGGTACCACTGCTTGCCGGCCTTGTCGGTGCCGTCGACGCGCCAGCTGATGGCCACGCCGGTGGTGGGTGCCGTGGTGCTCGAGACGCCGATCGGCGCGGTGATGGCACTCTGCACGCGGAACACCATCGTCGGGTAGGTCGACAGCAGCCACGCGCGGAACTTCACCAGATCGGCGGCCTTCCCGGGTTGGCCGTTGTAGGTGTACCCCGACGACAGCGCGGCGGTGATCATCGCCTCGATCTCCGCCTCCCTGGTGGGCGGGTCGGTGGGTGCACCGCTGAAGACCAGCTCGAAGAACTGCATCACCTGGTCGAGTGCCGAGTGTGGTCCGGAGGTGGGAATGTCGGGTGTGTCGGTCATGTCGTTGCTCCTTGGGTGGTACGTCCGGCGCCGCGGCGACGGCCGATGACGGTGGCGACCGCGAAGCCGCCGAGGGCGGCCACGACGAGCCACCACTTCGAGATGCCCGAGCTCGAGGCCGCGGACGCGGCGGTGACGATCTCGTCGCACAACGCCTGCGCCTCCTCGAGCGGCGACGCACGATCGGGCCCACGCGGTGACACGACCTCGCGGGTGACCTCGGCGCGGCAGTTCGCGGCGAGGAAGTTGCCGACGCCCATCGACAGCTGCAGCGAGTAGTCGGTGGACGTGCGCACGAACGTGCCGGTCGTGTCGGTCATCACCGGCGAGTACGCGACGCCGCTCGGTGTGTCGACGAACCACGCGAGCCGCACGCGGTCGGTGGCGTTCGACGACGGCACGATGGGCACGGCCGGTACGCCGGCCGTCATGTGGCACGACATGCAGCTCGACATCGGGTTGTCGAGCGGCCCGGCCAGACGGCCAGCCCATCCGAGATGCCCGAAGTAGCGGTCGGGGGCGGTGCCGGCCTGCGGCGCGCTCGGCTCGGTGTCGAAGCGTGCGATCTCCTCGAGGAACGTCGGGTTGATCCACTGGTCGACCGGCTGCTGGCCGGCCGCCTGCATCGCCGGGGTGAGGCCGGGGTCATTGCCCCACTGCAGCCCGACGGGCACCATGTCGTTCCACACGCCGCCCGATCCAGCGACGTGCGCGAACGTGCCGAACGCCCAGCCGAGCGGCAGGCGGTCGTCGCGCACCGCGACGTCGATCTGGATGAGGTGCACCGTGCCCGTCGACCGCGGCGGATCGGCGACCGTGGTGGTGGAGCCACCGGTGGCCGGCGGCAGGTCGGCGATGTCGGCCTGCCATTCCTTGGTGCCCTCCAGCAACGGCACCTGCGTCGCGTCGGCCGTGGTGAACAGCAGCTTGTAGATCACCGTGCCGTCGGGCAACGAGTTCGGTTTCGTCGGGTCGGCGCGCAGCTGATCGGGGTCGGGCGCGTCCGGGTTGCACCACATCTGGCCGATGGCCCATCCACCCGGCGCGTTGAACGCGCCGATCGACCAGGTCTGGGCGAGCTCGGTCTGCGTGGGTGCGAGCGTCAACGGTTGCGCGTCGCGTTCGCGCGTCAGGCCGTGCAGGTACTCGCGTCCGAACTTCGTTGCGTCGAGCCACGGCGCGTGGTACCAGGTGCGCACGGCGTTGTCCTGCGCCACCCAGTCGACGTCGAGGTTGCCCTCGAGCACGTAGGCGAACACCTCGTCGATGTACGTCGCCGCGACGTCGTCGGACATCGTGCTCACGTCGAGGTCGGCCCACGGCAACGCCTCGGGCTCCGGCATCGAGTCGGGGTATTGCTGGCTGAGCCGGAACGTGTCGAGGCCCTTCCCAGGGTCACCGGGCTGGCCCTGCAGGTGGTAGTCGGCGAACGTGCCGCGCGTGCACTCGGTGGCCGGCGCGCTGGTCGACGATGCCTGGGCCGACTGCGCGAATGCGATGGCCGCCGTGGCGGCGATGCACAGCGCAGCCCCTCTGCAGAGGCTGTGCATTCCGGTCCCCCTCCGTCCCTCGGGCGGTGTCGTCGACCGCAGTATGACAGGTCCCGAGAGGGGTACTGTCGGGCGCGTGGGGAACGAGGCGACGTCGGCGGTGCTGCCCGATCTCGGCGTCCCGCGCGACCTCACCTTCCTGTTCACCGACATCGAGGGCTCCACCCGGCGATGGCAGGCCGCGCTGGGGCCGATGAGCGTGGCGCAGACCCGCCACGACGGCATCCTCTTCGCCGCGGCCGACGAGTTCGGTGGGCGCGTGTTCTCCACGGCCGGCGACGGCATGGCCGTGGTGTTCGACGCTGCGCCGCCCGCCGTGGCCATGGCCGTCGCCGCCCAGCGCCGCCTCCAGGCCAGCGAATGGCCGGAGGGGGCCGACATCGCCGTGCGGATGGGCATCCACACCGGCCTCACGTACGTGCGCGGCGACGAGTTCCTCGGTGCCACCCTGGCGAAGACCGCGCGGCTGATGGCCGCGGGCAACGGCCATCAACTGCTGGTGTCGTCGTCGACCTGGGCGCTGGTCGAGCACCGGCTGCCCGACGGCGCCGCCGGTCGTTCGCGGGGGCTGCATCGGTTGCGCGACATCGTCGGTGTCGACGAGATCGTCGAGATCGTCGGTGAGGGCATGCAGCCCGTCGAACGGGCGCTGCGCACCGAGGGACGTCAGACGCGGCTGCCGCCGCTGCGGTCGTCGCTCATCGGGCGCGACCTGCTGCTCGAGCGGGTCGACCAGCAGCTCCGCGACCATCCGATGGTCACGCTCACCGGTGCCGGCGGCGTGGGCAAGTCGTCGCTCGCGCTGCACACGTTGCACCGCGTCGCCGACCGGTTCTCTGGCGGCGTGCACGTGCTGGATGCCTCGGCGCTCGAACAGGGCTCGCTCGCCTCGGCGTTCGCCGCCGCCATCGACGTGCGCAACGAGACCGTGGTCACGCTCGACGACGTCGTGGCGGCGTTGCGCGGGCGCGCCGCGCTGGTGTTCATCGACAACGCCGACACGGTGTTCGACGAAGTGGTCGAACTGGCCGATCGGCTGCTCGACATCGAGGGCCCCACGCTGCTGTCCACCAGCCGGCAACGGCTCGGCGTCGATGGTGAGGTGGTGGTGCGCGTGCCCGCGCTCGACGCGCCACTCGTGAGTGGGGTGCTCGGTTCCACGCAGCTGTACCTCGACCGTGCCCGGGACGCCGGTGTCGACGTGCCCACCGACCCTGCGTCGCTCGCCGCGCTCGATCGCATGTGCGAACAGCTCGACCACCTTCCGCTGGCGGTCGAGCTCGCGGCCGTCCACGCCGAGCACGTGCCGCCCATCGCGATGGTCGACGAGTTGCAGCGCGGCCTCGCGTTGGCCGGCGGTCGCGGCAGCGGCCGGCGGTGGTCGTCGATCGACGCGATGGTGGCGTGGAGCGCCGAGCGGCTGCAGCCACCCGAGCGCGTGGTGCTCACCGTGCTCGCGTCGTGTCGTGCGCCGGTCGACCTCGACACCGTGCACGCGCTGGCCGAGCCCGACGGGCCGCGCGACGTGGTCGCCGCGAACCTGCGGTCGCTCGTCGATCACTCGCTCGTCGTGGTGGAGGCACAGCAGGGCGACGTCCGCTACCGGCTGCTCGAGACGGTGCGCGCCTGGGCGTCCCGCGATGCCGAGCGCTCCGACACGTGGGTGCGTGCGCAACGTGCGCACCGCGACTGGCACCTTGCGTGGTGCGAGGCCAGCACGCCGGCGGAGCGACACCTCTCGGGTCGCCGCGCCGTCGCCGCCGAGCAACGGATGCCCGATCTGGTGGCGGCGCTGTCGTACTCGGCCTCGGTGGGCGAGCTCGACGCGGTGTCTCGCCAGGCGCGCGCGATGTCGGGCACCTGGCTCACCATGTCGCGCGGGGTGGAGGGCGGCGCCTGGCTGGCGATGAGCCGCGACCACGTCGCCGATGCGCCCGGTCGGCTCGACCACGCGTTGGCAGAGGCATCGTCGGCGATGGCCGCGCAACGATGGGCGGTGCTGGCCGAGTGCATGGCCCGCGTCGCAGCGTTGGTGGCCGAGCTGCCCGGGCACGAGCTCACCCCGTTGGCCGCCGGCCTCGGTGCGCTGGTGGCCGGTCGCAACGGGGGCCTCGCGCAGTTCGACGCGGCGATCGAGCTCGACCGGGCGCTCGGCACGGCATGGGCCGGCACGCTGCAGCACATGCGCGCCGACCTGCTGCTGTTCGGCGGCCGGTTCGAGGACGCCATCGACGGGTACGGGGCCGCGTTGCGTCACTACGGCTGGCGCGACGATCCGTGGTGGTCGTCGTCGGCGTTGAGCTGCTCGTCGGTGGCGCACCTGGCGATGGGCGACGTCGACGTGGCGCGGGCCGAGGCGGAGTTGGGTCTCGAGCTCGTGGGTGACTTGCCGCACGCGAGCGGCGTGCGCGGCCGCAGCATCGCCGCGCTCGCCGGCGCGCTCGCGGCCGGCGGCTCCCGATCACACGCCGCCATCGTGCTGGTCGACGAACTGGCCGCAACGGCCGACCGCCCGGCCGCCGATGCGGTGGTGGGCCAGCCGCTCGTGTCGGCCGCCATCACGCTCGCCCCCAGCAACCCGACGGCGGCCCGACGCCTGCTCGACCTGCTGCAACGGCTGGAGTACTCGCGTCGCACGCCGTGGCAGCACGCGCTCTGGCGGGTCGCCGACGGAGCGTTGCCGCCGTCGCTCTCCACCGGCTTCCTGCCGCCGTTCGCCTCGGTGCGCGAGGCGGCCGAGGCCGCTCGTGGATGGCTGGGCGAAGTGGCCCAGGCCTAGAAGAACGTGCCCGACCAGGTGGTCGGGTGGGTGGCGAACAGCACGTCGGCGCGGGCCGCTGCATCGGCCGCGCCGGTGACGCCGCCGGTCACCATCAGGTCGCGCCACGACACCGCGCCGAAGTAGGCGGCCGACAGTGCGGCGATGGGGGCGTGCAGCTCCGCGGGTTCGTCGACACGGCGCACCCCTGCCGCGCCGAGGTGGAACGTGCCGCAGTTGTCGGGGTACCACGGGTCGTCGACCGCGATGGTGACGGCGGCGCCGTCGGCGAACGAACGAGCCGAGAGCGCTTCCTCCACCCGCAGCAACCGCACCCACTGCTCGTCCCAGCGTCGCCGCACCTGATAGCCGCGGCGGTCGGGGACGGCGTTGCGCACCGGGTCGTCGATGGGTCGGTTCTCGGCCTCGATGGTGTGGATGAGGCTGAGGTGCACCATGTAGTCCCACAGCGCGAGCTCCACCTCGGGCGACGCACCGAACAGGTCGACCAGGGTGCACACGCCACCGTTGTCGCTGAGCGTGCGTTCCTCCCAGGCGATGCTGTACAGCACGTAGCCGTCGTCGACCCCGTCCGGTGACGTGTGCACCGCGACGAAGCTGGCGGAGCCTCCCTCGATGGTGCTCTTCAACACGCGCGACCAGAAGAAGTCGGAGCGGGCGATGGCGCCGGGCCGGTGCGCGGCTCGGCGGTACACGCCCGGTGTCACCTCGAGCAGTTCGTCCTTCGTCAGCAGCCGCATCGATCCGGGTGCGGCGCCGCGCACCGGACGCACCTTCGCGGTGTCGATGGCCACACCCACGGCTTCGCCCGCCAGTCCGAACCCGAACCGACCGTAGATCGGTGCCTCGCTCGCGCGCAGGCTGGCGATCACCTTGCCGCTGTCGCGGTGGTCGTCGAGCAGCCGACGGATCATGCGCGTCAGCACGCCACGACGGATGTGCGTGGGCAGCACGCCGACACGGGTGACGCCCGACGTGGGCAGCCAGGCCCCACCGGGCACCAGCGTCTCGAACTCGAACGAACCCGCGTGCCCCACGCACCGGTCGCCGTCCCACGCCGACACCGACAGGTGCTCGCGGATCCAGCCCGGCTGCCACCTCTCCCACTCGGCGTCGTCGACCGGTGGGAACAGCAGCGCGATGCGAGTGGTGTCGGCGACCGCCCGCAGTTCGTGCTCGGCGGTCGGCCTCACGTCGATGCTCATGCCGTGCCGGCCTTCATCGGTGCGATGACCTGTTCGGCGAACCGCAGCACCGGCTCGGTGGATCGGGGGTTGCCGAAGTCCATCACGAAGTGGGTGACCCCCAACGACCGTCGGTGCTCGAGCAGCTCGACGAGCGCGGCCGAGTCGGCGTCGCTCTCGGGGAGCGGCCGCTCGACGGTGTTGGAGATCTCGATGTCGCCCGGATCGCGTCCCGCCTTCTCGGCGGCTGCGTGCACGATGCCCTTGCGACGGTTCCAGTCGTCGTCGCCGCGGAACCAGCAGTTCCACCGGTCGGCGAGACGGCCGACCATCGGCAGACCGATCTGCTCGCCCGACGCGCCGATGCAGATGCGCGGCACCGGGTCGGGCAGCGGCGGCGCCGAGGCGCCCTCGATGCGGAAGTGGGCGCCCTCGAACGACGGCTCGTCCTCGGTCCACATCAGCCGGCAGATCGTGATGAGCTCCTCGAGCTGCGCGAAGCGCACCGACGGCTTCGGGAAGTCGTAGCCGTAGGCGCGGTACTCGTCGTCGCGCCAGCCGGCGCCGATGCCGAGCACGAACCGGCCGCCCGACAGCACCTGCAGGGTGGCGGCCATCTTCGCGGTGAGCGCGGGCGGTCGGTAGCCGTGGCCGAGCACGTGGTGGCACAGCCCGACGTTCGGGTGGCGCGCGGCCAACCAGGTGAGCGTGGTCCACGCCTCCATGAACGGGTCGGTCTTCGCGTCGAAGCCGTAGAAGTGGTCGGCGATCCACAGCGAATCGAAGTGCGGCAGCGCGGTCGGCAGGATGTGCTGGTCCTGGTACACGACGATGGGCTGGTGGTCGCTCCACCGGTTGCCGATGACGGGGCTCAACCAACCGAACTGCAGATCATGGGGCATGCGGCCATTCTGCCCTCCGACCCGGAGCGGCGAGGACCGTTTTGGGACAATCGACCGATGACCGACACGTTCGATCCCGACCTGCTGCGCGACAAGTACCGCCACGAGCGCGACAAGCGTCTGCGTGCCGACGCGAACGAGCAGTACGTGGAGATGAAGGGTCAGTTCGCGCACTACCTCGAGGACCCCTACGTCGAGGTGCAGGAACGGCCTGCGCTGTTCGACGAGGTCGAGGTGGCCATCATCGGCGGCGGCTTCGGCGGCCTGCTGGTCGGCGCTCGGCTGCGCGAGGCCGGCATCGAGGACCTGCGCCTCATCGAGAAGGGTGGCGACGTCGGCGGCACCTGGTACTGGAACCGGTACCCGGGCGCGGCGTGCGACATCGAGAGCTACGTGTACCTGCCGTTGCTCGAGGAGATCGGCTTCATGCCGAGCCGCAAGTACGCGACGGCACCCGAGATCCTCGAGCACAGCCGCAACATCGCCCGCCACTTCCGTCTGTACGACAACGCCTGTCTCAGCACCGAGGTCACCGACCTCACGTGGGACGACGCCGATCGCCGGTGGATCATCAGCACCAACCGTGGCGACCGCATGCGCGCCCGCTTCGTGGTGATGGCCAACGGTCCGCTGCACCGCCCGAAGCTGCCCGGCATCCCCGGCATCGAGTCGTACGAGGGGCACTCGTTCCACACCAGCCGCTGGGACTACGAGTACACCGGCGGCGACGCGAGCGGTGGCCTCGACCGGCTGCACGACAAGGTGGTCGGCATCATCGGCACGGGCGCCACGGCCGTGCAGTGCGTGCCGCACCTCGGTGCGGGGGCGAAGGAGCTGTACGTGTTCCAGCGCACGCCGAGCAGCATCGACGTGCGCAACGATCGGCCCACCGATCCCGACTGGGCGGCGAGCCTCGAACCCGGCTGGCACCGACGTCGGATGGACAACTTCAACAACCTCGTCTCGGGCATCCCCGAGCAGGAGGACCTGGTGAACGACGGGTGGACCGACATCATCGGCAACCTGCTCATCCGGATGCGCAAGGGGCAGGGCGAGATGACCCCCGAGGGCATCGCGCGCACGATGGAGCTGGCCGACTTCGAGAAGATGGAGCAGATCCGCGCACGTGTCGACGAGATCGTGCTCGACCCGGTGATGGCCGAGGCGTTGAAGCCGTGGTACCGCCAGTTCTGCAAGCGGCCGTGTTTCCACGACGACTACCTGCCGACGTTCAACCGGCCGAACGTGCACCTCGTCGACACCGACGGCAAGGGCGTCACCGAGATCAACGCGCGTGGTGTGGTGGCCAACGGTCGTCAGTACGACCTCGACTGCCTCGTGTACGCCACGGGGTTCGAGGTGGGCACCGAGTACACGCGTCGCGCGGGCTACGAGGTGCACGGGCGCGACGGCATCACGCTCACCGAGAAGTGGGCCGACGGCGCCGCCACGTTCCACGGCTTCTTCAGCCGCGGCTTCCCGAACTGCTTCATCGTCAGCGTGGTGCAGTCGGGCTTCTCGGCCAACTTCCCGCACATGCTCGACGAGCAGAGCAAGCACCTCGCCTACGTGCTCGACCGCGTGCAGCGCGAGGGGGTCACGTTGGTGGAGGCCACGCAGGAGGCCGAGGACGCGTGGGTGCAGACCATCGTCGACATGGCCCAGTACAACGTGAAGTTCCTCGAGGCGTGCACCCCGGGCTACTACAACAACGAGGGGCGGCCCGCGGAGCGCACCGTGCGCAACGGCAGCTACGGCGCCGGGTCGCCGGCGTTCATCCGTGTGCTCGAGCAGTGGCGGGCGAACGATCGCCTCGACGGCCTGGAGCTGCAGGCGTAGCCAGCTCGGCGAGCAGTCGAGCGCCGGCCACCAGGTCGCCGCGCACGTCGTGCGCCGTCATGTCGAACCACAGCGACTCGCCGTCGCCGCTGAGCGCGCCCTCCACCGAGTACTCGGTGTCGCACACCACCGGTTCGCCGAAGTAGCGGAGCTCCACCGCGGCCAACCGGCCCGCGGCGTGCGGCATGCGCTCGGCCAGGTGCCCTTCGGCGACGGCGGTGAACATCTCGATGGTGCTGCTCGGTGCGGTCACCGCCAGGCCCCATGGCGAGGTGCCGTGGTACCACTCGAGCGGTGACGTGATGTGCCCGTCGAAGACGCGACGCGACTGGGCGACCGACGGGCAGTGCACCATCGCCGCGGGGATCAGTTCGGCGTCGGGGTCGAGCGGTCGTGCCGATCGGGCGAGGCCCACGGCGGCGGTGCCGTCGGCCACCACCACGCCGTCGGGCGTGACGATGGACGCCGCGGCGACACCGGTGTCGTCGACGACCAGCCCGGCGCGCACCGGCTCGCCGTGCTGTGCCGGAGTGTGGAAGTCGAGCGACAGCGAGCCGTCCTCGAACCAGCGCTCACCGAACGCGGCCACCAGCACGGGTGGGAACGTGTCGAGCAGCGTGGTGGCGGCGACCGTGCCGCCGCCGTGGCCGCGAGGTCGGGCCAGCGAGGCCTCGATGATGCGAACACTCATGACGTGTACCTCCGAAGATCCGTAGTACGACGTCCACCCGTTCACCAGTCTGGCACAGTGGTCGCGGCCCATTCGCGTCCACCGCCTAACTTGGGGCCATGCGCCTCACGCCGACCGACCGCGATCGGTTGCTCATCTTCACCGCGGCCGAGCTCGCTCGTGCACGGCGCGCTCGCGGACTACGACTCAACGTGCCCGAGGCCACGGCCCTCATCGCCGACACCGTGTGCGAGGCAGCTCGCGACGGAAAGCGGTTGATGGAGGCCGCGGCCATCGGCGCCTCGGTGCTCACCGAGGACGACGTGCTGCCGGGCGTGCCCGACATCGTGCGGGAGGTGAAGGTGGAGTGCATGTTCGACGACGGCACGCGCATGGTGGTGGTGCGCGACCCGTTCGGCGAAGGTGCCGGCCTCGGGGCCGACGGCCCTGGCGCGGTGCTCACCGCCGAACGCGAGCCGGTGGCCCCTGAGGGCCTGGTGCACGTCACGGTGATCAACACGTCCGACGTGCCGGTCAGCATCACCTCGCACTTCCACTTCTTCGAGGTCAACCCGCGGCTGCAGTTCGACCGCGCCACGGGGTACGGCATGCGCCTCGCCATCCCCGCCGGCGCCGCGATGCGGTTCGAGCCCGGCACGCCGGTGGAGGCGCCGCTCGTGCCCGTGCGCGGCGCGCGCGTGGCCATCGGGTTCGCCGGCCTGGTCGACGGGCCACTCGACGCGCCGGGCGCGAAGGAGGCGGCACTCGCCCGCGCCGCCGCACAGGGCTACCTGGGGGCGGCGTCGTGACCAAGCACACCCATGGCCAGTTCGAGCACAGCCACGACCACGGCGGCGTGCCCCACAGCCACACCCATCCCGACGAGATCCTGCCCGACGACTACGCCGCCATCCACGGCCCCACCGTCGGCGACCGCGTGCGACTCGGCGACACCGGGCTCGTCATCCAGATCGAGTACGACGCGCAGGAGCGCGGTAACGAGTTCCTCGCCGGCTTCGGCAAGACTGCGCGCGACGGCCTGCTCCTGAAGGCCGCCGCGGTGAAGGAGACGTGCGACGTCGTCATCTCCAACGTCGTCATCATCGACGCCACCTGCCGCATCGGGAAGGCGTCGATCGGCATCCGCGAGGGACGCATCTGCGGCGTCGGCCGCGCGGGCAACCCCGACATGCAGGACGACGTCGACCTCGTCATCGGCACGGGCACCACCATCATCAGCGGTGAGGGGCTCATCGCCACCGCCGGCGCCATCGACACGCACGTGCACCTGCTGTCGCCGCGCATCATGGAGGCCTCGCTCGCCGCCGGCGTCACCACCATCATCGGCCAGGAGTTCGGCCCGGTGTGGGGCGTGGGCGTGAACTCGCCGTGGGCGTTGCGCCACGCGTTCAACAGCTTCGACCAGTGGCCGGTCAACATCGGCTTCCTCGCTCGAGGCTCGTCGAGCGACGCGGCTCCGTTGGTGGAGGCGCTCGTGGAGGGTGGCGCCGTCGGTTTCAAGGTGCACGAGGACATGGGTGCGCACACCCGCGCGCTCGACACCGCGTTGAACGTGGCCGAGGAGTTCGACGTGCAGGTCGCGCTGCACACCGACGGGCTGAACGAGTGCCTCAGCGTGGAGGACACGCTGTCGGTGCTGGCCGGTCGCACCATCCACGCGTTCCACATCGAGGGCTGCGGCGGCGGGCACGTGCCCAATGTGCTGAAGCTGGCCGGTGTGCCGAACGTGATCGGCAGCAGCACGAACCCCACGCTGCCGTTCGGCCGCGACGCGCTCGACGAGCACTTCGAGATGATCTTCTCGGCGCACGGCCTGAACCACCACTCGCACAGCGACCACCACATGGTGAAGGACCGCATCCGCGGCGGCACCATGGGCGCCGAGGGTGTGCTGCACGACCTCGGTGTCATCGGCATCACGTCCAGTGACGCGCAGGGCATGGGCCGCGCCGGCGAGACCGTGCGCCGCACGTTCCAGCTGGCCGCGAAGAACAAGCAGGACCTCGGCCACGGCGCCACGGCGCACGACAACGACCGTGTGCGCCAGTACATGGCGAAGCTCACCATCAACCCGGCCATCGCCCACGGCCTCGCGCATGAGATCGGTTCGCTCGACGTCGGCAAGCTCGCCGACATCGTGCTCTGGCGTCCCGATCACTTCGGCGCCAAGCCACAGCTCGTGCTGAAGAGCGGCTTCCCTGCCTACGGCGTCACCGGCGACCCCAACGCCACCACCGACTCGTGCGAACCGCTGGTGCTCGGCCCGCAGTTCGGCTCGTTCGGCGCCACTGCCGCCGACCTCTCGGTCGCGTTCGTGAGCAAGGCCGCGGTCGACGCGGGCGACGACCACATGACCACCCGCCGCCGTCGCGTGGCCGTGCGCGACAACCGCAACATCGGGCCGCGCAACATGGTGTTGAACGACCGCCTCGGCACGGTCGACGTCGACCCCGCCACCGGCATGGTGTCGCTCGACGGCGAGACCGTCTACTCCGATCCCTCCGAGTCGGTCTCGCTGAGCCGCCTCTACTTCTTCTAGGAACCTCCATGAGCACGCCGCGCCTGTCCGGATTCTCCATGCCGCCCGAGTGGGCGCCGCACGAACGCACCTGGATGGAGTTCCCGTCCGAGAACACGACCTTCACCGTCGAGAACGGTTGGCTCGACCACTGCCGCGGCGTGTGGGCCAGCGTCGCCAACACCATCGCCCGCTACGAACCGGTGAGCATGGTGTGCAACCTCGGCGAGTCGTCGATCGCCCGCGCGCTGCTCGACCCGTCGATCGAACTGCACGAGACACCCACCGGCGACGCGTGGTGCCGCGACAGCGGCCCGACGTTCCTCACCCATCCCGACGCCCGCCTCGGTGCGGCGCTGTGGACGTTCAACGCGTGGGGCGACCGTGGCTTCTCCGACCCCACCGACGAACGCCACGTCGGCGCGTTCATCGCCGGTCTCGCCGGCGCGGAGATCTTCCACTCGTCGATGGTGAACGAGGGCGGCGGCATCCACGTCGACGGCGAGGGCACCGTCATCGTCACCGAGACCGTGCAGCTCGACGAGCGCCGCAACCCGACGATGAACTCGGAGGGTGTCGAGACCGAGCTGAAGAGCTTCCTCGGCACCAGCCACACCGTGTGGGTGCCGCGTGGCCTCACCTCCGACTACGGCGGCTTCGGCACCAACGGCCACATCGACATCGTCTGCTGCTTCGCCCGTCCCGGCCTGCTGCTGGTGCACGACCAGCGCGACCCCGGTCACCCCGACTACGAAGTGACCCAGGAGTACATGGCCGTGCTGCGCAACAGCGTCGACGCGCACGGCCGCCCGTTCGAGATCGTCGAGGTCCCGGCGCCGGCCACGCTCGAGAACGACGAGGGCTTCGTCGACTGGGGCTACCTCAACCACTACATCTGCAACGGCGCGGTCATCCTGTGCACGTTCGAGGACCCGAACGACCAGCGAGCCATCGACATCCTCGCCAAGGCGTACCCCGGCCGCGAGATCGTGCCCCACGACGCCCGCGACATCTTCGCCTGCGGTGGCGGCATCCACTGCATCACCCAGCAGCAACCGAAGGTCTGACGGAAACACTGCAACGAAACGCCGTCGCTGCGCGTCGGTGCAGTGATGGTTTGGGAGACTCCTGCCGTGGTGACGGCCGACGAGACCGAGCAGTGGCCTGCCGCGCTCGTCGACGAGTACACCGAGCGCTACTGGACGCTCGTGCGCATGGCCACGATGCTGCTCGGCTCACGCGCCGAGGCCGAGGAGGTCACCCAGGACGCGTTCATGGCGACCGCGCGGGCATGGGCACGGGTGCGCGACGTGCGCCCGTACGTGCGACGTGCCGTGATGAACGGCGCGACCGGCGTGTTGCGCCGCCGCTCGGTGGCCGCGCGCTACAGGGTCGACGCGCCGCCGGCCGACGCGCCACCGCAACTCGTCGAGCTGCGCGACGTGCTGCTCGCCCTGCCCGAACGCCAACGGACCGTGCTGGTGCTGCGGTTCGTGGAGGACCTGCCCGACCACGAGATCGCCGCGTTGCTCGGCTGCCGTGAAGCGACCGTTCGGTCGCTGAGCGCCCGCGGCCTCGCCGCCATCCGGAAGGAGCTCACATGATCGACCTCTCCACCGACGACGGCATCCGCGACGCGCTGCGCGAGATCGCCGACTGGCCGGCCGGGCCCTCCGTCGAGGTGCTCCCGACTCGACCCCGTCACCGCTGGCTCGCTGCCGCGGCGGCATTCGTGCTCGTCGTGGTCGGCATCACCGCGCTGGTGGCGCGCGACGACGGCGCGCCGACATCGTCGAGCAACGTGCTCACCGGGTGGTTCCCCATGGCGCCGGCACCGATTCCTGCTCGCTTCCAGCCGGCCTCGGTGTGGAACGGCGAGGAGCTGTTCGTGTGGGGCGGTGCCGACTTCGCGGGGCAGCGCCTCCGTGATGGTGCCGCGTACGACCCGCGCGCCGACGAGTGGCGGTCCATCGCGCCGATGCCCGCGATCGGCGGGTTCGTCCAGGTGTTCAGCGGCCCGCCCGACCTGGCGGCCTGGGCAGGTGATCGCGTGTTCACCATCGTGCGCCGCAGCGAGCTCGACGTCTGGTCGTGGGACCTGCTGGCCTACGAGCCGGCGAGCAACACGTGGCAGACGCTCGACGAGAACCGCTACGTGCAACTGCCCACCGATGCCCTGACGTCCGCCGCCGGACGGTCGCCCATCGACTCGCCGTACGCGATGGTCGGGTGGCACGACCTCGTGGTGGTCTACGGCTGGCACTCCGCCGTGCAGGAGGTCGGTTGGGCCACGTTCGACCCGGCCACCGACACGTGGTCGGAGTTCCACGTCATCGACACGCCGGTCGACCCCTATCTCGTCGGCGGCCCGCCCGGCTCGTGGACCGTCATCGACGACCGCTGGTTCGTGCAGTTGAGCGTCGGCGCGGGCGTGGGCATCGCGGGCGTGGTGGTCGACCTCGTCGAGGAGACGTCGCACGTGCTCGAGTACCCGCGCCAGACCGAGGGGTCGCTCATCTGGTGGCAGCCGACGTTGGATGCGTCGGGTCTGGTGGTCGGGATGTGGGTCGATGATGCCATCACCGATCCTGCCGGACGCTACGAGCCGTTCGCCGCCCGCTACGACCCGTCGACCCAGCGGTGGACCGAGGCCACCCCGCCACATGTGCTGACCGAGTCCGACTACGTCAGCCTGGATGGCGCCACGCTGATGGCGGTGCCCAAAGGTCACTTCCTCTTCGGCGGCGACCAACTGGCTGTCTCAGAGATCGCGGACGGCAATGCCACCGCATGGGTGCGGCACCCGAAGGTGCCACTCGACGCGAACCGCTCCCGGCCGGTGATGGTGGCCACGGCGGTCGGCCTCATCGTGTGGGGCGGCGGCGGTGAGCGCGACGGGCAGTACACGCCGTTGTCCGATGGCGTGATCTACCGCACCTCGTGGGAGACCATGCCCTGACGGCTCAGCGGATCAGCCCGAGCAGCGCGTTCGACGTCGCGCGGAATCGACCGTTTCGGTCGGATCCTTGTGACCTCGATCGGGGGAGTGATCCGGGCGTGTCGGTGGGTGGGATCGCGGCCACCGCAAGTGAGCATCGTCCCAGCTCAGGGGTAAGATTTCGTCAGAAACCGCTTGTCACTTCAATCGAACACATGTACGATTGATGGTATGGAAGTGCTCGACCGGTTCGTCGACCAGATGTTGGTCTCGCCCTCCGGTCTGGCCGCGCAGTGGGCGGCGCTCGAGCAGCAGATGGCGGTGTTCGCGCTGGCCGTCGCGCATGTCGACGGCGGCGGTTCGTGGGCCGACGACGGCTCGGTCACCATGCGGGCCTGGATGCGCGAGCACCTGCGCATGTCCGATGCCGATGCCGGCGTGTGGCTGCGTCGCGCCGGCCTGTTGAACCGCTTCGATGCGTTCGCCGAATGCGCGCTCACCGGTGCGCTGTCGTCGTCGCAGTTGCGTGAAGTCGAGAAGTGCGACCGGCCGAAGTACCGGTCGCTGCTGTCCGAGTTGCAGGAAGACCTGGCGGCCGACATCGCCGATCTCGATGCGGCGCAGACCGCGTTGGCGTGCGAGCTCTGGCGGCAGCGGGCCGATGCGCTCATCGAGGCCGACGAACCGGCCGAGGAACCGCGCCGCACGCTGTCCACCTCGGTCGCCGGCGACGGGCACCTGCTCGGTCGGTTCTCGCTCGACCCCGCCGGTCGGCTCGAGTTCGAGACGGCACTCGGCAACGCACTCACCTGGAACGGTGCCGACGAGACCCGCACGGCCGAGGAGCGCCGCGGCGATGCGTTGTTCGACATCGTCGCGTTCTTCAACCTCAACCACGAGGGCGACGGCACGCCTCGCCATCACCCTCACGTGTCGATGTCGATGGACGTGTCCACGCTCGGCGCGCCCGCTGCCGTCAACGACGAGACGGGCGAGCTCATCGACACCGGATGCGCCGGCACGAAGCTGTGCGACTGCATCATCCACACCATCCTCCGCTCGCCCGAGGGCACGCCGCTGGCGTACGGCCGGGCCACCTACACCGTGCCCCGTCACCTGTTCCGTCAGGTGGCCGCCCGCGACGGCGGCTGCCGGTTCCCCGGGTGCAACCGCAAGGTGAAGTACACGGAGGCCCACCACATCACCTGGTGGGAACGGCACGGGCTCACCGACTACGCCAACCTGGCGTTGCTCTGCAGCCGACATCACCATCTGGTGCACCGGCTCGACCTGCGGCTCGACTGGGTGGGCGAGTGGCACCTGCAGGTCACCTGGCCCGACGGTTCCAGCCGGACGAGCGCACCCCGCGGTGCACCACCACGGCGAACACCGCTGCGCACCGCCGCCTGAGCCCCCTCGTCGGGGCTCATCGGCGCGCCTGTGCCAGGCCGTCGGCCATGTTCCGCTGGTCCCTGGTCGTCGTGCTCGCTCTGACCACCGTGGCGGCGTGCGACAGTTCGTCCTCGGGCGGCGCCGACACGACCGCGCCGGCCGAGACCACCACGGGCGCCACGGTGGTCGTCGGCGACAACCGGTTCGAGGTGCCCGAGCTCGGGCTGACGTTCTCGCTGGCCGACACCTTCGTGGCGGTCGACGATCCCGACTACTCGTTCCTCGCGCAGAGCGACGTGCCGCGATCGTTCTTCTCCATCGCCGGCGAGGCCGAGGACGTCACCGGCCACGAGGCCCGTCCGGGTGAGACGCTCTCCGATGCGGGTCTGCCCGACGTGGACGGCGTGGTGGTCACCGATGCTGCGCTCGAGGGGCTGCCCGCCGGCATAAGCGCCAACGAGTTGCTCGTCTCGAGCGGAGCGCAGTCGTTCAGCGTCATCATGTCGGCGGCCACCGGTGACCTGCCGGAACTGTGGGACGAGTTCATCCGCTCGGTGCAGGTCACACCGGCCGGC
This sequence comes from Actinomycetota bacterium, assembly GCA_039796575.1. GTDB lineage: Bacteria > Actinomycetota > Acidimicrobiia > Acidimicrobiales > Ilumatobacteraceae > UBA668. Next base: position 196,072 of record JBDKJP010000016.1, on the reverse strand, counting down.
TGACCGGACAGCGCCACGGCTCAGAGGCGCGCGGCAGCCTCGGCCTGGCGGCGGGGGACGCGCACCACGTAGCGCTCCGACGGGTGCACCGAACCACCGGCGTTGGTGTTGGCCCACATGTTGGTGCCGTGGTCGTCGTGCTCGACCACCTCGGCGTCGAAGCCGGCGGCGATGAGCTTGTCGGCGGCGCGCTGGGCATCCTCCAACGGGCCCGGCGCGGGGCGGGGCAGCGTGGTGGTGCGGCCGTGGCGCAGCACCGGCAGCACGCGGACGAAGAAGGTGGCCACGGCCACCACGGCGAGCATCACGGCCAGGGCGGCACCGACGGTCATGCGCTCATGATGCACCAACGAGGGACGGCTGTCCAGATTCTCCCTGCCGGAACCGACGCCCGGCCCGGCAAGATGGACGGCCTGTGAGCAGCATCGTCGTCTCCGAACTCGAATACGCACCGCCGGGAGCCGACTCGCTCTTCTTCGACGTCAGCTTCGGCGTGGCGCCCGGCGAGCACGCCGCGCTGGTCGGGGCGAACGGCGTGGGCAAGAGCACCATCCTGCGCATCCTGTCCGGGGTGCTCGAGGCCGACGAGGGCGAGTTCGCGCTCGGCGGGCGGGTGCTCACCATGACCCAGGACGTCGGCATGTCGCGGCCCACCGACACGCTGCGCGAGATGCTCGTCGAAGTGGCGCCGGCCGAGCTGCGCGACGCCGGTCGCGAGATGATCGCCGCCGAGAAGGCGATGCTCGACGGCACGGATGACGGCATGCGGTTCGCCGAGGCGATCACCCATTGGGGCGACATGGGTGGCTACGAGCTCGAGTCGCAGTGGGCTGCCGCCGCGAAGCGCAGCGTGAAGACGCCGGTCGACGACTTCTCCACCCGTCTGGTCAGCGAGCTGTCGGGTGGCGAGCGCAAGCGGCTGGTGCTCGACCTGCTGCTCAACTCCGGCGCCGACGTGCTGCTGCTCGACGAGCCCGACAACTACCTCGACATCCCCACCCGCGTGTGGCTCGAGGAGCAGATCAAGGCGTGCAAGAGCACCATCCTGATGGTGAGCCACGACCGCACGCTGCTCGAGCGGGTGGCCACGAAGATCATCGTCATCGAGGGGTCCGGCTGCTGGGTTCACGGCGGGTCGTACGCCACGTTCCCCGAGGCGCGCCAGAAGCGGCAGGACCTGTTGGGCGATGCGTTGAAGCGGTGGAACGACGAAGAGCGTCGTCTGTTCCACCACATGAAGATCATGAAGCAGCGTGCCGCGCAGAACTTCAAGAACGCCACGAAGGCCAACGCGGCCGAGACGCGGTGGGAGAAGTTCGTGGCCATCGGTCCGCCGCCGCCGCCGGTGCCCGACCAGCAGATCTACGTCGCGCTCCGCGGTGCCGATTCGGCGCGGCGTGTGGTGAAGCTCGAAAAGGCGAGCGTGAACGATCTGTTCTTCCCGTTCAGCGACGAGGTGCACTTCGGCGAGCGGCTCGGCCTCATCGGTCCGAACGGCACCGGCAAGAGCCACCTGCTCGGCGCCCTGGCCGGCACCATCACCGAGTTCGACGGCACCATCCAGTACGGGCCGCGCACCAGCGTCGGCATGTTCACGCAGGTGAACGACCGGCCCGACTTCCACGGCAAGCAGTGCCTCGACATCGTGCGTCAGCGCGTGTTCGACGACGAGAAGAGCATGAAGTCGCTGGCCCGCTACGGGCTGGTGAACAACGCGCGGCAGGAGTTCCAGACGCTCTCGGGCGGTCAGAAGGCGCGGCTCGAGATCCTCTGCCTCGAGCTCGAGGGGCACAACGTGCTGCTGCTCGACGAGCCCACCGACAACCTCGACATCGAATCGTCGGAGGCGCTCGAGCAGGCGCTCGACGGGTTCCAGGGCACGGTCATCGCGGTGAGCCACGACCGCACGTTCCTGGCGAAGTTCGACCGGTTCGTCATGATCAACGACGACGGCGAGGTGTACTCGCTGCCCGACTACGAGACCGCCATGGTGGCGCTCTCCGATCCCGCGCACCTCAAGAACGTGCGCCTCGCCAAGCAGCTCAGCTGACGGTCGCCGCCACGGCGCGCACGAGGTCGAGCTGCGGGCCCACCTCGGGGCCGGCCATCGGACGCGAGGCGCGCACCAGCGCGAGCGCGTCGTCGACCGAGAGGCCCTGCTGCGCGAGCAGGCATGCGGCCAGCGTGCCGGTGCGGCCGATGCCGGCGGCACAGTGCAGCAGCAGGTGCTCGCCATCGGCCAGGCGAGCCTGCAGGTCGGCGAGCAGTTCGAGCGTGCGCTCGAGCGGCGGAGCATTCAGGTCGTGGATGGGGAACCACACGGCTCGTGTACCGACGTTGGCGTGCAGCCACTCGACGTAGTGCGGCCAGTGGCCGTCGATCTCACGTTCCTCCACGAGGCACACCACGGTGGTGGCACCGCACTTGGCCATCGCGGCATCGACGTCGGGGGCGATGGCGTGCTTGCCGCACATCGACAGCCCGCCGGTGGGCGAGGGCAACGGCACGGTGTCGATGCCGCCGTCGCGCCCACGTTCACCCAACCACTTCATCGTTTCCTCACATCTCCTCGCGACCATGCTCGCATGAACGCGTTGCGCACCGCACTCCTGTCGACCCTGTTGCTCGTGCCCGTCGGCTGCGTCGGTGCGAGGGCGACGTTCGTCGCGCCGGCACCCGGCGACGGGAGCATCGTGACGGCCGACGGGCCCGACGAGACCGCGCGGCGCACCTGGAACGCGGGTGGCTGCTGCGGGGCCGCGGCCCGCAAGGACGTCGACGACGTCGCGTTCATCGACGCGTTGATCGACGAGATGATGGCCGACCATCACATCGACGCCGATCGCGTCTACGTGGTGGGCCACTCCAATGGCGGGTTCATGGCGTACCCGTTGGCCTGCGAGCTGTCCGACCGCATCGCCGCGGTCGGGTTGCAGGCCGGTGGCCTGATGGTCGACACGTGCGCACCCGAGCGGCCGGTGTCGTTGCTGCACGTGCACGGGCGCGACGACACCAACGTGCCGCTGGACGGCGGACGGGGGAGCGGGCTGGCACGAGTGGAGTTCCCCGCGGTCGACGCGTCGGCGTCGACGGTGGCGGACGCGATGGGGTGTGCCGGCACGGCCGGCACCGTGGTGGACGGCATCGTGGAGTTCCTGCTCGCGCAATAGGGTGCGGCGCATGGCCTTCATCTCGTTCAGTCGTCGCCTCCACGAGCTCGCCGAGGCGCAGCCCGACCGCCCGGCGGTCACGTGTGCGAACGAGGCGCTGACGCGGGCCGAGCTGGTGCGCGCCGGCGACGACATGGCGGTGCACCTGCAGACCCTCGGCGTGCGCGAGGGCGACATGGTGACGGTCGCCGTGCCGAACAGCCTCGACTGGTTCATCGCGTACCTCGCGATCTGGAAGCTCGGTGCGATCCCGCAGCCCATCTCCGCGCGGCTGCCGCAGCGCGAGGTCGATGCGTTGCTGGAGTTGGCGCAACCGAGCGCGGTGTTCGGTCTGGAGGCCGACGCGGTGGGCGGGCGGCCGCACATCCGCTACGGGTTCCGCGCGCCGTCGGCCGACGCGAGCCACCTGCCCGACTTGGTGTCGCGTGCGTGGAAGGCGCCCACGTCCGGTGGGAGCACCGGTCGGCCGAAGCTCATCGTCTCGGGTGATCCCGCACTGTTCGACACCGAGGCGCCGCCAGCGCTGGCGCTCGGTGTCGACGGCTGCATCGTGATGCCCGGGCCGCTGTACCACAACGGCCCGGCGGTGTGGAGCTGCCAGGCGCTGCTCAACGGCGCGCACGTGGTGCTGCTGCCGCGGTTCGACGCCGAGGCCACGCTCGCGCTCATCGAACAGCACCGCGCGACGGTGCTGTACATGGTGCCGACGATGATGAAGCGCATCTGGCGGTTGCACGACGACGTGCGCCACCGTCACGACCTGAGCAGCCTGCGCGTCGTGTGGCACCTCGCCGAGCCGTGCCCCGAGTGGCTGAAGCAGTGCTGGATCGACTGGCTCGGGCCGGAGAAGATCTACGAGCTCTACGCGGGCACCGAGGCGCAGACCGCCACCATCATCAACGGTGTCGACTGGTTGGCGCACCGTGGATCCGTGGGTCGCCCGCAGGACGGCACGGTGAAGATCACCGACGAGGACGGCAACGAGGTGCCCGTCGGTGAGAAGGGCGAGGTGTGGATGCGCAGCCCGCGCGACACGCCCACCTACCACTACGTCGGTGCGGAGGCGCGCACGTTGGAGGGAGGCTGGGAGTCGCTCGGCGACATGGGCCACCTCGATGCCGACGGCTACCTGTACCTCGGCGACCGTGCGGCCGACATGATCCTCAGCGGCGGTGCGAACATCTACCCGGCCGAGGTGGAGGCCGCGCTGCAGGAGCACGCCGGCATCCACTCGTGCGCGGTGATCGGGCTGCCCGACGAGGACAAGGGCAACGTGGTGCACGCCATCATCGAGGCCGACGAGGCGACGATCGACCTCGACGAGCTGAAGGCGTTCCTCGCCGAACGGCTGGTGGTGTACAAGCTGCCGCGCACGTTCGAGTTCGTCGACACGCCGTTGCGTGACGACGCGGGCAAGGTGCGGCGCTCGGCACTGCGGGCGGAGCGGTTGTGAGCGACGACCTCACCGGGCAGACCGTCGAGCTGCTGCAGACGCTCATCCGCAACCGGTGCGTCAACGACGGCACGGCCGAGAGCGGGCACGAGGTGCGCAATGCCGACACGCTGCGCCAGTACCTCGGCGACACCGGCCTCGAGGTGCAGCAGTACGAGCCGACACCCGGGCGCGGTTCGCTGGTGGCGCGCATCGAGGGCACCGACCCCGACGCGCCGTCGCTGTGCCTGATGGGGCACACCGACGTGGTGCCGGTGAACGAGTCGGGGTGGACGCACGACCCGTTCGGTGGCGAGCTCATCGACGGGGAGGTGTGGGGCCGCGGCGCGGTGGACATGCTCAACCTCACCGCGTCGATGGCGGTGGCGTTCCGCCACCTCGTGCGGTCGGGCTTCCGGCCGCATGGCGACCTGATCTACTTCGCGGTGGCCGACGAGGAGAGCGGCAGCGCGCACGGCATGCAGTGGATGGCCGACCACGAACGCGACGCCATCTGGGCCGACTACGTGCTCACCGAGAACGGTGGGCTGCACAGCGGTTCCAGCGAGGCACCGTACGTCGGCATCAACGTCGGCGAGAAGGGTGTGGCCTGGCGCACGCTGCGCATCAAGGGCACCCCCGGTCACGGCAGCGCGCCGTTCAAGGCCGACAACGCACTGATGACCGCGGCGGCCGTGATGCAACGCATCGGCGAGTACCGCCCGTCGCCGCGGTTCCACGAACTGTGGCGCACGAAGGTGGAGACGCTCGGGGTGCCGCCCGAGGTGCAGCGCGAGTTGCTCGACACCGACAGCATCGACGCGTTCCTCGACACGTTGCCCGCCGGCGCGGCGTCGCACCTCCACGCCTGCACGCACACGACGTTCTCGTGCAACACCATCGGCACCGGTGGCAGCGACCGGCTGAAGCACAACGTCATCCCCGACAGCATCGACGTGGGGGTCGACATCCGCACGCTGCCCGGCGAGACCGCCGACGACGTCGATGCGCACCTGCGCGCCGCACTCGGCGACCTGTACGACCGCGTCGACGTGCAGATCGTGATGAACGACCCGGCATCCATCAGCCGCACCGACACGCCGATGTGGGACGCGCTGGCGCGCAGCATCGCGAAGCCGTTCCCCACGGCGCGCCCGACGCCGCAACTCGTGGTGGGCTTCACCGACTCGCGCGTGTACCGGCAGATGGGTGCGGTGTCGTACGGCGCCGGCCTGTTCAGCCCCGATCTCGACGCGGCCGACTTCGGTCGTCGGTTCCACGGGCACGACGAACGCATCGACGTGGAGAGCCTCCGCCTCACCACCGGGCTGTGGCTCGACGTGGTGCGCGACCTGCTCGGCTGACGGGCCGGACGAGGGGCCTCGCGCGCCGCGTTAGGGTTTCGCCGTGCCTTCGCGGACAGGGCTGTTCGGAGTGCTCGGCCGTGCGCGGTGGTGGCGCGCCTCGTCACCCCAATGGGCCTCGGTCACCGGCACGGTGCTGAGCGCGACCGTGCAGGTCGGCACGTCCGGCAGCGCCCGCACCGCGCAGCCGCTGGTGTTCTACGCGTACCAGGTCGACGGCAGCCGCTACCAGGGTCAGCGCGTGCACTACTCGTGCGACCCCGGCGCCGTGGTGGCGCGGTGCTCGGCGGGGTCGCCCGTCACCGTGTTCTACGACCCGGCCGATCCGGCGAACTCGACACTTCGCCTCTGACCTCGGCGTGCCTAGAGTTCGGGCATGGGCAGCATCGAGCAGAGCTACATCGACCGAACCCCGAAGAGCGCCTCGCTGGTGGCGCGTGCCGAGGCGGTGATGCCGGCCGGCGACACGCGCGCTGCCGGCTACCACCTGCCCTACCCGCTGACGCTCAGCCACGCGAACGGCTGCACGCTCACCGACATCGACGGCAACGAGTACTTCGACCTCTCGAACAACTTCACCAGCCTCGCCCACGGGCACGCCTACCCGCCCATCGTCGACGCGGTGAGCCGTGTCATCGGCGCGGGCACCGCCTGGCCGGCACGCAACAACAGCCAGCTCGAGCTGGCCGAACTGATCTGCTCGCGCGTCGCGTCGATCGACCAGGTGCGCTTCTGCAACTCCGGCTCCGAGGCCAACATGCTCGCCCTGCACGTCGCTCGGCTGCACACCGGTGGTCGCCACAAGGTGCTCATGGCCCGCCACGGCTACCACGGCAGCCACGAGGTGTTCGAGGCCGGGTTCTTCGGCAACCGTGGCGAGAAGGCGTGGGTGCACACGCTCACCGCACCGTGGGGCGACGCCGCTGCGTTCGAGCAGGTGCTCGCCGACGAAGGTGACGACATCGCCGCCGTGTTCCTCGAGGGTGCGATGGGCTCGTCGGGCCTCCTCACCGCGCCGACCGAGTTCTTCCAGAAGGTCATCGACGCCACGCACAAGGCGGGCGCGGTGTTCGTGCTCGACGAAGTGATCACGCTGCGCATGAGCGAGGGTGGCCACCAGGCCAACCTCGGCATCACGCCCGACCTCACCACGATGGGCAAGATCATCGGTGGCGGCTACCCCGTCGGTGCCGTCGGCGGTCGCGCCGACCTGATGAGCCTGCTCGATCCGCGTCGCGGCAAGATCCTCCACTCGGGCACGTTCAACGGCAACCCGGTCACCACGGCGGCGGGCATCCCGTCGCTCGGGCACCTCACCGCCGACAAGATCGACACGATGGCGGCGTTGGCCGAGCGGCTCGACACCGGCATCGCCGCGGCGGCCGCCTCGGCGGGTCTGCCGTACTCCAGCCGTCGCATCGGTTCGCTCGTCAACATGTACTTCACCGAGACGCCGCCGGTGGCGAACCTGTTGCGCGAAGAGGGCGACACGATGCGCCTCGTGCACCTCGCCGGCATGAACCACGGCCTGTACTTCGCATCACGCGGCTTCCTGGTGCTCAACACGTTGATGACCGAGGAGCACATCGATGCCGCGGTCGCGAAGTTCCAGGCGGCGTTCGTCGACGCCGCCGCCGAGCGGACGAAGTAGCGATGGAGCTCGAGAACCTGTTCGGCCTTCCGGCGCACCCGCTGCTGGTGCACCTGCCGGTGGTCATCATCCCGCTGGCGGGCATCATCGCCATCGTGTTCGCGTTCAAGCCCGCGTGGCTCGACCGATTCGGCTGGGGGCTCGTGGCACTCAGCGGCCTCGGGGCACTCGGCGGCATCCTCGCGGCCGGGTCGGGTGAGGCGCTCGAGGAGTCGTCGCGTGGCGGGGAGGCGCTCGAGGAGCACGCGGAGATGGGCGAGCTGGCGCGCACACTTGGCATCCTGTTCTTCCTCGTGGTGCTCGGTGTGGTGCTGGCCCGGTACTTCGCCCGCAAGAACGCCTCCACCGAGGGCGTGTGGGCCAAGGTCGGCTCGAAGGGCGCCGGCGTGGTGATGTCGATCCTGCTGGTGCTGTCGGCCGCGGCGGCCACGGTCACCATCGCGCAGGCCGGGCACCAGGGAGCCAAGCTGGTGTGGGACGAGAAGGACCGCGGCGGCGAGGGCGACGAGGACGACGACGGTGACTGACGCCGTGCCGTTCGAAGGGCGGCCGCTGCCGCAGTGGTACGACGACGCGAAGTTCGGCGTGTTCATCCACTGGGGGCCGTACGCGGTGCCGTGCTACGCGCCGGTCGACCGCGACATGGGCGACCTGATGCGCGTCGGCGACTGGCAGGAGATCTTCAAGTGGAGCCCGTACACCGAGTGGTACCTCAACTCGTGGGCGATCGAGGGCAGCCCGACCGAGGCGCACCACCTGGCCACGTACGGCGATCGCACCTACGCCGACTTCGTGGAGGAGTTCCGCACCCGTTCCTCCGGTGCCGACATGGGGCAGTGGGCCGACCTGTTCGCACAGGCCGGTGCCCGCTACGTCGTCCCGGTCACGAAGCACCACGACGGTTTCCTGATGTGGCACAGCGCCACCGAGAACCCGTTCCGGAGCGGCTGGACCGCGCCGCGCGACTTCATCGGTGAGCTCGCCGACGCAGTGCGCGACCGAGGCATGCGCTTCGGTCTGTACTACTCGGGCGGGCTCGACTGGACGTTCCAGCCGCCGCCCATCCGCGACCTCGCGTCGTTGTTCACCAACGTGCCGGCCACGCCCGAGTACGCCGAGTACGTCACGGCACACGTCGACGAACTGGTCGACCGTTTCCGCCCGTGCTCGCTGTGGAACGACATCGGCTGGCCGGGCAACCTCGACCCCAACGACACCATCGCGCGCTACTACGAGCGCGTGCCCGACGGGGTGGTGAACGACCGGTTCAACATGATCGCCTCGGCGATGGGGCAGCTGCACTGCGACTTCCACACACCCGAATACACGACCGAGGCCTCCGGCCCGCGGAAGTGGGAGGTGTGCCGCGGCATCGGGCGCAGCTTCGGGTACAACCGGATGGAGAACGAGTCCACGTTCCCCACGGTCGACGACAACATCTGGATGCTGTGCGACATCGTGGCCCGCGGCGGCAACCTGCTGCTCAACGTCGGTCCCGGTGCCGACGGGCAGATCCCGATGGCGCAGGTGGTGCGGCTCACCGCGATGGGGTGGTGGCTGCGCATCAACGGCGACGCGGTGTTCGGCACACGTCCAGGCGGCACCGGCACCGCCGGTGATGGTCGCGACGTCGCGTTCACCCACCGCGACACCACCACGTACGCCATCGTCCGTGGCGCGCCCGCCGACGAGGTGTCGTTCGCGATCGATCGCCCCGGCGACGGTGCCGAGGTGCGCATGCTGGGGATCAGCCGCGCGCTGCCCCACACGTGGGCGGGCGGGACGCTGCGCGTGCAGCTGCCCGATCACCTGCCGGCGGCGCCGGCCACGGTGTTCGCCGTCAGCCGCGGATGAACGCCTCGACCCGCGTCGCGAGCTCGGCGCGGTAGGCGGCAGCCCGTTCGGCCTTGAGGTGCTCGTAGCCGCGCACGCGGTCGGGCAGCGATGCGATGGCGACGGCCTCGTCGAGGTTCGCGTCCGTCACGTGCGCGGCCACCGTCCGCATCGCGGCCACGTACTCGGGCACCATCGCTCGTTCGGTGCGGCGGACGGACGCGTAGCCGAACAGGTCGAGCGGCGTGCCGCGCAGGCGGCGCATCGCGCGCAGCACGCGGAACGAGAGCCGAGCGGTTCGGCGCATCGAGATCTTGCGCTGCATGCCGAGCGATCGGAGGATCGGCGGGTGGAGCAGGAACGTGGCCTTCTTCGGCGCCGTGAGCAGGTGCAGGCGCGCCACCTCGTACTCGTCCTTGTAGGCCATCAACTTGTGCAGGTGGCGGGCGACGGCCTCGGTGAGCTCCGGTCGTCCCGCCGCGTCGACGGACTCGACCACGGCGAGGAACTCGGCCGCGTAGCCGGCGTGCTGGTAGTCGCGCAGGTCGTCGGCCAGCCGGTCGATCAGCGGCGCCGCGGGATCGGTGGCCGAGGGCTCGACGGTGAGCTGCACGGCTGCCGGATCGGCCGCCCAGGCGCGGCCCCAGCGGAACGCGGCGAGGTTCTTCTGCACGGCGACGCCGTTCAGCTCGATGGCACGCTCGACGACGTCGGCGTCGAGCGGGAGCATGCCCGCCTGCAGCGCCACGCCGGTCATGAACACGTTGACGGTGCTCTCGTCGCCCAGCAGCCCACTCACCATCCGGGCCGCGTCGACGGCGATGGTGCGCTTCGTGCTGGCACCGAGGCGGTCCTCGAGCTCGTCGACCGGGTAGGCGCGATCGGGGTGCACCACCATCGAACCGGTGGGCACCGTGGCGGTGTTGGCCACCACCACCGTGCGGTCGCTGCGCAACGTGCGGATGGTGGCGTCGTTGCCGCCGACCAGCTGATCGAACGCGAGCAGCAGGTCGACCGAGCCCGCCGTGGCCTTGTTCGACGCCCGCGGCACGTCGCGCGACAGGCGCAGGTCGCTGACCACCGGGCCGGCCTTCTGCGACAGGCCGGTCTGGTCGAGGCCGCGCACGTGGAAGCCCTGCAGCATCGCCGCGGTGCCGAGGATCTGCGCGGTGGTGACCACGCCCGTGCCGCCGATGCCGGACAGGCGGATGGTGATGTCGTCGCCGACCAGCACGATCGGCGCCACGATGTGCTCGGGCGGGGTGAGCGCGGTGCGCACCTTCGGCGCGGCCTTCGCGGCGGGCACCTTCATGAAGCTCGGGCAGTCGCCCTGCAGGCACGACAGGTCGTAGTTGCACGAGCCCTGGTCGATGCGCGTCTTGCGGCCGAACTCGGTGTCGACGGGTTGCACCGACAGGCAGTTGCTCTTGTCGCCGCAGTCGCCGCAGCCCTCGCAGACACGCTCGTTGATGACGACGCGGAAGCTCGGGGTGTCGAGCCGGTTGCGCTTCCGGTCGCGGCGCTTCTCGGCCGCACAGCGCTGGTCGTGGATGAGCACCGTGCAACCCGGCACCCACGACAGCTCCTCCTGGGCCTCGATGAGGCGGCTGCGTCCCCACACCTTCACGCCGGCGGGCTTCTCGTGCAGCCGGTACTTCGACAGGTCGTCGGTGGTGATGATGACCTGCTGGACGCCCTCGGCGAGCAGCACCTTGGTGAGCGTGAGCACGTCGAGCTGGCCGAACGGGTCCTGGCCGCCGGTCATCGCGACCGCGCCGTTGTAGAGGATCTTGTACGTGATGTTGGAGCCGTTGGCGATGGCCGCGCGGATGGCGGTCATGCCGCTGTGGAAGAGCGTGCCGTCACCGATGTTCTGGATGATGTGCTCGTCGTCGACGAACGGCGCCATGCCGAACCACTGCGCGCCTTCGTTGCCCATCGCGGTGAGGCCGACGATGTGGCCGACGCGCTCCTCCTCCATCATCAGCACCATCGAGTGGCAACCGATGCCGGCGCCGATGAGTGCACCATCGGGCACCTTCGTGCTGCTGTTGTGCGGGCAGCCCGAGCAGAAGAACGGTGTGCGGGTGACCGACAGCGGGATCAGTTGCCGCGGGGCCGGCGGGGGAGGGGCCATGCGCTCGGCGAGCCGCGCCGCGAGGCGCGAGCGCAGGCGCGGCGCGATGGTGTCGGCCTCGAGCGTGCCGGTGAACGGGAACAGCGTGGTCTCGTCGGGGTTGCGCTTGCCCACCACGACCGGGTGGTCGGCGCGACCGAACAGCGCGTCCTTCACCAACCACTCCAGGTTCTGCGTCTTCTCCTCGATGACGATGACCTCGTCGAGGCCCTCGGCGAACTCGCGCACCTGCGCGATGTCGAGCGGCACCGGCACGGCGAGCTTGAACAACCGGATGCCCGCGGCGCGCAGGTCGTCGTCGGTCTGGAAGCCGAGCATGCGGAGTGCCTCGATGGTCTCGCGGTAGGTGAGGCCGGTGGCCGCGATGCCGACCCAGTCGTGCGGGCCGCGGACGGGGATGGTGTTGAGCCGGTTCACCGTGGCGTACTCGCGGGCGACGCGCAGCCGCACCTCGTGGAACTCGCGCTCCATGTCGAGCGTGTAGGGCGTGAGCGTGCGACCGGACGGCAGCGGCGTCCAGAGGCGACCGTCGATCTCGAGGGTGGGCACGATGGGCGTGATGCGGTCGTGCTGCACCTCGACGGAACCGGTGCCGTCGGCCACGGCCTCCACCACCTTGATGCTCACCCACAGTCCGCTCGCTCGCGACATCGCCACCGCGTGGCGGCCGAGGTCGATGGCCTCCTGCACGTCGCCGGGGTAGATGATGGGCATGTTCAGGTCGACCAACGTGGCGCCGCTCGACGACGGCAGCGTGCTGCTCTTCGCGTTCGGGTCGTCGCCGACGAGCGCGACGGCGCCACCCATCGGTGAGGTGCCGGCGAACGTGGCGTGACGCAGCGCGTCGCTGGCGCGGTCGAGCCCGGGGGCCTTGCCGTACCAGATTCCGAGCACGCCGTCGTAGCGACAGGTGTCGAGCGTGACCGCGAGCTGCGAGCCCATCACGGCGGTGGCCGCGAGCTCTTCGTTCATGCCGGGCTGGAACACCAACCGCAGCCCGTCGGCGTCGGCGAGCTTCGCCGCGGCAGCGACGTCGCGGTCGTAGTTCGCGAGCGGGCTGCCCGGGTAGCCGGTCACGTACGCCGCGGTGCGCAGACCGGCCCGGCGGTCGGCGCGCAGCTGCTCGTACGGCAGGCGGGCGAGCGCCTGCGACCCGCTGAGGAACACCCGGCCGTCGTCGAGGCGGTACCGGTCGTTGAGCTCGTAGGTGTCGATGACGGCCACGGGCCCATGTTGCCACCTTCCGACGAGGGCGGTGCGCGGGCCACAATGGCCCTCGTGGCGAAGGGTGGCACTCCGGCGATCGTGATGTTGCAGGCGGCCGGCGTGCCGTTCGACGTGCACGAGTTCCACCACGAACCGGGGGAGAAGAACTACGGGCAGGTGGCCGCCGCGGCCATCGGTGTGGAACCCGAGCGGGTGTTCAAGACACTCGTCGCGAACCTCACCACCGACCGTGGCGTCGAGCAGGTGGTCGGCATCGTGCCCGTCAGCGGCCAGCTCTCGTTGCGCGAACTGGCGGCGGCGCTCGACGGGAAGCGTGCGGAGATGTGCCCCACCGACCTGGCGGAACGCATCACCGGCTACGTGGTCGGCGGCATCAGCCCCTTCGGTCAGAAGAAGCGGCTGCGCACCGCGATCGACGAGACGTGCATCCTGTTCGACACCGTCTTCGTGAGCGGCGGCAAGCGTGGGCTCGACATCGAGCTCGCGCCCGACGACCTCGTGCGTGTGCTCGACGCCGTCATCGCGCCCATCGGCACCTGACTACGGTGCGGGAGATGTCTCCCGCGATCGAAGCCCGTGCCCTCGCGCGCCGCTTCGGCGAGAAGGATGCCGTCGCCGGTGTCGACCTGACGGTCGCCGCCGGTGAGATCTACGGCTTCCTCGGTCCGAACGGCGCCGGGAAGAGCACCACCGTCCGCATGCTCACCACCCTGCTCCGGCCCACCGCCGGCACCGCCCGTGTGGCGGGTCACGACGTGGCCGACGAGGCCGAGCAGGTGCGGCTGCGCATCGGCGTCGCGCTGCAGTCGGCGGCGCTCGACCCGAAGCAGACCGGCCGCGAGCTGCTCGACCTGCAGGGCCGGCTGTACGGCCTGTCGAAGCGCGACCGCACCGCGCGGCTCACCGAGCTCCTCGACCTCGTGGGCATCGGCGCGGCCATCGACCAGCGCATCGGCACCTACTCGGGTGGCATGAAGCGTCGCCTCGATCTCGCCGCGGCGCTGGTGCACCAGCCCGAGGTGCTGTTCCTCGACGAGCCCACCACCGGCCTCGACCCCACCAGCCGCATCGCGGTGTGGGACGAAGTGCGGCGCCTCAACACCGAGGTCGGCATGACCATCTTCCTCACCACCCAGTACCTCGAGGAGGCCGATGCGCTCGCCGACCGCGTCGGCATCATCGCCAACGGCCTGCTCGTGGCCGAGGACACACCGGATGCACTGAAACGGTCGATCGGGAGTGACGTCATCGTCGCGAGGGTGGCCGCGTCGGCCGCCGACGCGGTGGTGGCCGCCGTGCGCGACCTCGAGCCCGTGGAGGGCACCGAGGTGTCGGGCCACGAGGTGGTCATCAGCGTGGCCGACGGGCCGGCCGCCATCAGCCCGGTCGCCGTGGCCATCGCGCAGGCGGGCGTGCGCGTGGAAGGGCTCACCCTGCGCACCCCCACGCTCGACGACGTGTTCCTGCACATCACCGGCGGGCGCCTGCAGGAGGACGAAGCGGCATGAGCACCAGCACCACCCACGTCCGCGTGCACGCGCGCAGCGCCGGCTTCTTCACCGACTGGCGCACCGTCAGCCTGCGCGCCCTGCGGCTCACGTGGCGCGACCCCGAGGCGTTCGGTCCGGCGCTCGCCATCCCGCTGTTCTTCTTCGTCGTCAACGTCGGCGCGCTGCAGAGCTTCGTCGAGGGCAACTTCCCGCCCGGGTTCGACTACAAGGCGTTCCAGCTGCCCGTGTCCGTGGCGTTCGCCGTCACCGGTGTGAGTCGCGCCAGTTCGCTCGTGCTCGACATCCAGGACGGCTACCTCGACCGGCTGCTGCTCACGCCCGTCCGTCGCGGCACGTTGCTGCTCGGTCTGATGACGGCCGACCTCGCGCTCATCACCGCGCTCGCCGTGCCCGTGCTGATGCTCGGGCTCCTGCTCGGCATCGAGGTGGCGACCGGGTTCCTCGGCCTGGTGGTGTTCGTGCTCATCGCCGGCCTGTGGGGCCTAGCGTTCACCGGGTTCCCGTACGCCATCGCCCTGCGCACCGGCAACCCCACCGCGGTGAACGGGGCGTTCCTGCTGTTCTTCCCGTTCCTGTTCCTCACCACCGCGTACCTGCCGCAGGAGGCGATGACCGGCTGGCTGGCCACGGCGGTGAAGTTCAACCCGACCACCTACCTGCTCGACGGTCTCCGCGCCCTGCTGATGGACGGCTGGGAGTGGGACCGCATCGGCAAGGCGGTGCTGGCCGTGCTCGGGCTGGGCGCGGTGTCGTTCACGCTCGCGTTCCGCGCGCTGGCGGGCCGGGTGAAGCGCAACTAGGCGACGGGTCGACGGGCGCGCAGCTGCGCGTCGATGCGCGCCACACGGGTGCGCGCCGGCGGGTGGCTGGCGGCCAGCTTGTCGCGCCACGTGGTGGGTCGGTCGCTGCCGAACTCCGCGACCACCCGCCGCAGCGCCATGGCCAACGGCCGACCGAAGCCCATGTTCACGACACGGGCGTCGGCCTGGAACTCGGCGCCGCGACCGACGGCGTTCGACAGAACGGTGCTGGCCATGAGGCCGGCGAGGAACACCCATGACACCGCGGTGAGCAGCCCGGCCAGCAGACGACCGACGGCGGTCATGGCCGACGAGTGCTGCACGAAGCTGTCGGTGGCCGCCGACGCGACGTTCTGGAGGAAGAACCCGATGCGGGCGAGCACCAGCGCCGGGATGGAGAGCCACTGGCTGATGGTGAGCGCCACCACGTGGAGCCCGAGGTGGTGGCTCAGCTCGTGGGCCAGCACCCCGCTCAGTTCGTCGCGGGGCAGCGTGTCGAGCGCGAACGTGGTGACCACCACGAGGTGCCCGCCGCAGGCGAATGCGTTGAGCTCGTTCGAGGGCAGCACCGCGAGGACGTAGCGGTTCGGTGGCAGGTCGTTGAACTGCAGCACGGGCCGCCACGCCGGCTGGAGCAGCGCGTGCTCCTCGGGCGTGGGCCGGCGGGCGCCCAGCAGCGGGGCGAGCACGATGCGCTGGAACGGGCGCAGGAACAGCAGCACCCCGGCGGCCAGGTAGGCGAACGCGAACCACAGGTACGAGACGTCCCACACCAGGTGCACGGGGAACCAGAACACCGCGATGGCCAGCAACCACACGGGCACCACCGCCACCAGGGGCGCGAGCGACGCGATGGCCGACGACTCGACGTGCCGGCGGGTCCCACGTTGGCGTCGCATCGTGTCCACGAAGTTCAAGGTTACGAGTCGAAATCTTGAGAATTTCGCTATCCCTCGTGACGAATCGGCCGATAACTAGCGTGCGCCGGTTGAAAGGAGGTGCGCAGATGGCGTCGACCACCCCGGTCACGCGGGACCCACACGGTGAGCCCACCGTCGACGAGCTCCTGGAACAAGCGCGCCTCTACGAGGACTCCGAACCGAACCGGGCCCGCTCACTCGTGCAGCAGGCGCGCGTGCTCGCGCGCTCCCAGCACGACCAGGCGGGCGAGGCGGAATCGCTCTATCGCCTCGCTGAGCTGGCGTATGCCGCCGGCCTCACCAACGAGGCGTTCGCCGTCGCGCTCGAGTCGCGCGACCTCGCGCACCAGTGCGCGGCCATCAGCACCGAGGTCTCGGCGCTGAACCTCATCGCCGCGGTGCACTACCACGCGGCCAACTTCTCCGAGGCCCTCACGTCCGCGATGGCGGCCCTCGAGCTCTATCGCACCACCGGCAAGCGTGCGTCCGAGGGCCATCTCCTGAACCTTCTCGCGGTCATCCAGCACGGTCTGCGCGAAACCGACAAGGCCATCGTCACCTACGAAGCGGCGTTGATGGCCAACAAGGGCGAGAACCGGCCCGACCTCGACGCCATCACGCTCGCCAACATGGCGAAGGTGCGCGCCGACCGCAAGGAGGAGCTGCTCGCGGTCAGCCTCGGCGAGTCGGCACTCACGCTCGCCAAGGAGCACACCCCCGAGTTCGTGCCCGAGATCCTGGCCCGTCTCGCCGCGTCGTACGTGGCGTTGTCGGCGCTCGACCGCGCGGCCGGCTGCCTCGACGAGGCCGACGGCGTGCTGCGCGACCGCACCCAGCGTCGCGTCGCCCTGTCACCCGGCAGCGTGGTCATGGTGGCCATCGCCCGCGGCGAGCTCTACGTGGCCCAGCACCTGCGCGACCACGCGCTCCGCGAATGGGCCGAGGCGTTGGAGCTGGCCACCAAGGCCAACATGACCGAGGTGGCGCTGCAGCTGCGCGACAAGCTCGCCAACCTCAACCGCGAGATGGGTCGCTTCGAGCAGGCGCTGCTCCACCAGGAGGCGCGCTACCGGTTGAACGAGGAGATGCTGACGCGCGGTGCCGATCTGCGCATGCGCACCCAGCAGATCCAGCACGACACCGAGACGGCACGCCAGCAGGCCGAGATCACGCGCCTGCGCACCACCGAGCTCGAGCAGATGGTGCAGCAGCGCACCGACGAGATGCAGGCGTTCCAGGTGGCGTCCTTCACGAAGATCGCCGTGATGATCGAGCACTTCAACGCCGACTCCGAAGCGCATCCCGAGCGGGTGGGCGAGCTGTCCGCGGCCGTCGCCCTCGAGCTCGGCCTCGACGAGCCGTTCGCCGCGCTGCTGTCCGATGCCGCGCGCATGCACGACGTCGGCAAGGTCGGCGTGTCCGACACGTTGCTGATGAAGCCCGGTCCGCTCACGGCCTCCGAGTTCGAACGCATCAAGACGCACACCACGCACGGGTTCGAGATCCTGCGCGACGGCCAGACGCCGTTGCTGCGCCTCGCGGCCGAGGTCGCGTACACGCACCACGAACGGTGGGACGGCTCCGGCTACCCGCGTGGGCTGTACCGCACCACCATCCCGCTGTCGGGCCGCATCGTCGCGGTGGCCGACGTGTACGACGCGCTCGTCAGCGAGCGGGTCTACAAGCGGGCGTGGTCGCCGGTCGACTCGCTGAACCACCTCATCGCCGGTCGTGGCACGCAGTTCGACCCACAGGTGGTGGACGCGTTCATCCGAGTGATGCTGCGTCGCGATCCGTCGCTGGAAGCGGCGCTCGACCGGTCAACGCTCGGGTGACCCAGTCGCCCACCAGCCGGGCGAGCTCGTCGATGGGCATCTGCACGCGTCCCATGCGGTGCGCGTGGCTGAACGACGACACGGCACCCATCACGCCGACGGCGTAGAACGCGGCGTCGGCATCGGGCACCAGACCCTGCGCCTGCGCCTCGGCCACCAGGCGGCGCACGTCGCGTGCGTACACGTCGCTGCCCTCCTTCAGCACGTCGGCCATCGCGTCGTCGGTGCGTTCCACGTCGAGCAACGCGAAGTACGGCTGGTGCTCGGCCATGAACCGCACGCTCGCCTCGGCGCCCTGGCGGATGCGCGTCACCGGGTCGGCGTCGGCGTCCATCGCCGCGGCCTGCGCACGCCGCAGGGCGAGCCGCATGGTGCGCACGAGCTCGGCGAACAGCGACTCCTTGGTGGGGAAGTACCAGTAGAAGAGCCCCTTCGCCACGCCCGCCGCGGCGCAGATGTCGGAGATGCGCGTCGCCCCGTAGCCGCGCTCGGTGAACAGCTCCTCTGCCGCCTCGAGCAGCTGCTGCTTGCGTTCTTCGCCCTGTTCCGTGTGCCGACGCGGATCACTCACACCCTCAGTCGACCATGCCTTGACCCTCGGGTCAATCCGAGCGCGGAGCGGCCTCTACACTCGCCGACATGGCGGCCTCCCGCACCGAACGCATCGCAGCGCGCACCCGCAACGAGAAGTGGAAGAACCCGCCGCTGCGCATCGAGATGCTCGAGTGCATCAACTGCGACGCGTGCCTGCGGCACTGCCCGCCGCAGTTCGGGGCCATCTTCAACCACGGCCCCGACGTGGTCATCATCCCCGAGCTCTGCAGCGGGTGCGACAAGTGCCTGCCCGCCTGCCCGGTGAACTGCATCTACCCGTTCCCCGACTGGGAAGGGGTGGGCTCGCCCGCCGAGTGGTGGGACGAAGCCGGCGGACCCGCCGACCCGTACTCCTGACATACTGCACAGCATGACGAACCTCATCCCCGGGGCAGAGCCCTGGTCGCACGTCGGTACGGGCCCCCACGGTGCGCTGGTGGTGCACGGCTTCACCGGCAACCCGGGCAGCATGCGCGAGCTCGCAGAGGCGTTCGCCGCGGCCGGGTTCCACGTCGAGATGCCGCTGCTGCCCGGCCACGGCACCACCGTCGACGACATGGTGCCGACGCGTTGGGCCGACTGGGCGGCCGCGGCCGAGGCCGCGTACCGCACGCTCGCCGCGCGCAGCGAGAAGGTGGTGGTGGCCGGCCTCAGCATGGGCGGTGCGCTCACGCTGCGCCTCGGCGCCGACCATCCCGAGATCGCCGGTCTGGTGTGCATCAACCCCGCCACGCAGCCGCAGGCACCCGAGGTCGTCGAGATGCTGCAGGGCCTCGTCGACTCGGGCACCGACGTGATGCCGGCCATCGGCAGCGACATCGCCGACCCCGATGCGCACGAGTCGGCGTACGACGCCACGCCGCTGGCCCCGCTGCTGTCGCTGGTGCAGGACGGCCTCGCGCCGCTCGGCCCCGAGTACCCGAACATGCGCCAGCCGCTGCTGCTGCTCAACTCGCCGCAGGACCACGTGGTCGAGCCGGCGCAGGGCGACTACCTGGCCGAGCACTACGGCGGCGAGGTCGAGCGCATCATGCTCGAGCGCAGCTACCACGTGGCCACGCAGGACTACGACAAGCAACTCATCTTCGACAGCGCCGTCGCGTTCGCTCGTCGCGTCACGGCGTGACGATGGGCCTGCTCGCCAGCATCCCCAGCCCGTCGGACGGCACGCTCGACCTCGGCCCGCTGTCCATCCACGCGTACGGGTTGATGATCGCGCTCGGCGTCATCGCCGGTGTGTGGCTGTCGGGCCGTCGCCTCGCTGCGTCGGGCGCGGGCACCCGCGACGACATGGCCAACATCGCGATGTGGGCCGTCGGTGCCGGCATCGTCGGTGCGCGGATCTACTACATCATCACCGACGCCAGTGAGCCGTGGCGCGAGCCGGGCAAGTGGCTGCAGGTCTGGAAGGGCGGCCTCGGCATCCCCGGTGGTCTGATCCTCGGTGTGCTCGTCGGCGTCTGGGCGGCGAGACGTCGCCACGTCGACGTGCCGATGCTGCTCACCGCCGCCGCACCCGCCATCCCGCTGTCGCAGGCCATCGGCCGATGGGGCAACTGGTTCAACCAGGAGTTGTTCGGCCGGCCCACCACGCTGCCGTGGGGGCTCGAGATCGACGACGCGCATCTGCCCGAGGGCTATGCGTCGGGCACGCTGTTCCACCCCACGTTCCTCTACGAGTCGCTGTGGAACTTCGCGCTGTGCGGCGTGCTGCTGCTGATCGACAAGAAGATGCGCCTGCGGCCGGGCCGGCTGATGGCCGTGTACGTCGTCGGCTACAGCATCGGGCGGTTCTGGGTCGAGAGCCTGCGCATCGACCCCGCCAACAGCGGTGGTGGGTGGCGGCTCAACCAGTGGATGGCCGCGGCGTTCTTCGTGCTGTCCGTCAGCTACCTGGTGATCGACCATCTCCGCCACCGGAACGACCCGGCCCCCGAGCCCGACGCCGACACGAGCGACGAGCAGGCGGCCGACTACGTTCCCGAACATGAGTGACGACGTCGTCCTGTACGAAGTGCGCGAGCCCGGCATCGCGCTGCTCACGCTGAACCGGCCCGAACGCCTGAACGCCTGGAACGGCGAACTGGCGACGCGCTACTTCACACTGCTCGACCAGGCGGCCGCCGACCCCGCGGTGAAGGTCATCGTGGTCACCGGTGCCGGCCGCGGCTGGTGCGCTGGCGCCGACATGGACACGCTGCAGGGCATCGGCAACTCCGCCGGCAGTGGCGGCGCCGAGTCGGCTGCCGGTGGTGCGCCGCAGTACCGCACCACGCAGATCCCGAAGCCGGTCATCGCCGCCGTCAACGGCGCGTGCGCCGGCATCGGCATGGTGCAGGCACTGATGTGCGACATGCGCTTCGCGGCGAAGGGGGCGAAGTTCACGACGGCGTTCGCCCGTCGCGGCCTCATCGCCGAGTACGGCATGTCGTGGGTGCTGCCCCGTCTGGTCGGCACCGCACGCGCGCTCGACCTGCTGTACAGCGGTCGCGTGGTGCTGGCCGAGGAGGCCGCCGAGATGGGCATGGTGAACGAGGTCGTCGAGCCCGAGCACCTGCTCGACCGCACGCTCGAGTACGCCGCCGAGCTCGCCACGTACTCGTCGCCCACGTCGATGGCCGTGATGAAGCGTCAGGTGTGGGGCGACTGGGAACGCGGCGTCGTGGCCGCCACCGACGACGCGATCGAGCTGATGAAGGCCTCGCTGCGCCGCCCCGACTTCAAGGAGGGCGTGGCGAGCTTCCTGCAGAAGCGCACCCCGTCGTTCCAGCCGGTGAACCCCGACGCCTGACCGTCAGGCGAGCGCGCGGAGCTGCTCGGCCAACACCTCGGGGATGACCGGGTTGAAGTACTCGCCGCACGCCACCTCGGCAGCGGCGATGAAGCGCGGCACACCGGGCCCGCGCCACGGCGACACGATCTCGATGTTGAACCACGCTTGCGGCCATTCGTTGCCGTCGCTCGGTCGCTGGTTGAGCCACAGCATGTACGGCATCGGCCGGTCGTAGAGGCGGTCGAGCCGGCCGAGCACGTCGACCAGCATCGCGGCCAGCCCGTTGCGGGCGTGGTCGTCGAGCGACACCACGTCGGGCGCCTGCAGCTTCGGCGCCACCGACAGGGCGATCGGGTACGTGCTCGCGTACGGCACCGAGGCGATCCAGTCGCCGTGGTCGGCCACGAGGCGCTCGCCGGGTGCGAGCTCGGGCGCCCACTTCGACTCGAGCAGCCGCAGCGGCCGGTCGGGGATGTGGTCGTAGGCGTAGATCTGGCCGTGGGGGTGCGCGATGGTGGCGCCCACCTCGGGCCCGCGGTTCTCGAAGCACAGCACGAAGTGCACGTCGTCGCGAGCGTTGAGCGCCGCGGTGCGCTCGGCCCACAGGTCGACCACCTTGCGCGCACCGTCCTCGCCGAGCGACGCGAACGTGGCGGTGTGCTCGGGGGTGTAGAGCACCACCTCGCACCGGTCGCCCTGCATCGCCGGCCACCGGTTGCGGAACCAGCGCACGTCGTACGGCTCGGGTGCCTCGAGCCCGCCGGGGCAGAACGGGCAGCCCGACGACGGCAGGTTCGGCCGAGCCTGCCGCGTGCCCACGATGTGGACCCTCGTCCCGAGGTACGGGTCGATGCGGGAGTCGGCGCGGTCGGTCATCGGTTTCAGTCGGGCAGTCGGTTGCCGGTCGCGGTGTCGAACAGGTGCAGGGCGCCGGGGTCGGGGCGCAGCACGACGGTGTCGCCCGGCTTCGCGCCGCTCAGGCCCTCGGCGCGCGAGACCACGCTGAGGCCCTCGTGGCCCTGCGGGGTGCAGTACAGGTAGCTGTCGGAGCCGAGTTCCTCGACCGTGTCGATGGTGGCGTGCATGCCGGTGCCGTCGTGGCTGAGGTGCAGGCCCTCGGGGCGCACGCCGACGCTGAGCGAGCCGGAGGTGAGCGCCGACCGCTGCTCGGGCGTGAGGGGGATGCGCATCGAGGAGAACTCTGCCCCATCGGCATCGACGGTGCAGTGGACCATGTTCATCGCCGGCGACCCGATGAAGCCGGCGACGAACATGTTGATGGGACGGGTGAACAGTTCACGGGGGGAAGCGCACTGTTGCAACAGCCCGTCCTTGAGCACGGCCACGCGGTCGCCCATGGTCATGGCCTCCACCTGGTCGTGGGTGACGTAGACGGTGGTGACGCCGAGGCGACGCTGGAGCGCGGCGATCTGCGTACGGGTGGACACGCGCAGCTTGGCGTCGAGGTTCGACAGCGGCTCGTCCATGAGGAACACCTGCGGCTGGCGCACGATGGCGCGGCCCATGGCGACGCGTTGGCGCTGACCGCCCGACAGCTTGGCCGGCTTGCGGTCGAGGTACTCCTCGAGGTCGAGCAGCTTCGCTGCCTCGGCGACGCGCTCGGCGATCTCGGGCTTGGGCACCTTCTTGATCTTCAGGTGGAAGCCGATGTTCTCGGCCACGGTCATGTGCGGGTACAGCGCGTAGCTCTGGAACACCATCGCGATGTCGCGGTCGCGCGGCGGCAGCTGCGTGACGTCGACATCGCCGATGTGCACCGAGCCGCCGTTGATGGGCTCGAGCCCGGCGAGCATGCGCAACGTGGTGCTCTTGCCGCAGCCCGACGGACCGACGAGCACGAGGAACTCGCCGTCGTCGATGTGCAGGTTGAGCTTGTCGACCGCGGGTCGCTGCCCTTCCTGGTAGGTGCGGCTGGCATCGGTGAACGTGACCGTGGCCATCAGGCCCTCCTGCGCTCGTGCGTCGTGTCGTCGTCGGAGAAGCTGGTGTCGGCGAGGACGACCCGGCCGATGTGCTCTCCGAGCATGGCGTTGGCGGCGGCCGGCAGGCCCCCATCGGTGATGAGCACCGCGGCGCGGTGCAGTGGCGCCATCGAGCTGAGCCCGGTGATGCCCCACTTGGTGTGGTCGGCGAGGACCACGAGGTGCTCGGTGGCGTCGACGAACGCACGGTTCGTCTCGGCCTCCATCAGGTTGGGGGTGGTGAACCCGGCGCGCTCGGACATGCCGTGCACGCCCATGAACACCGAGTCGAGGTGCAGCGAGCGCAGTGCGCCCACGGCGACGGGACCGACGAGTGCGTCGGAGGGGGTGCGCACACCGCCGGTGAGCACCACGGTGCGGTCGTCGCGGCGCGACTGGTGCAGCACGTCGGCGACGCGCACCGAGTTGGTGACGACCGTGAGGTTGGCGATGTCGACGATGTGGTACGCCATCTGCCAGGTGGTGGTGCCGGCGGTGATGCCGATGGCCTGGCCCGGGCGGACGAACGACGCGGCCGACAGCGCGATGGCGTGCTTCTCGCGGGTGTTGCGCAGCGACTTCGCCTCGAAGCCGGGCTCGTCACTGGTGCGTTCGTCGCGCAGGGTGGCGCCACCGTGCACCTTGTCGACCAGACCGGCCTCGTCGAGGACCTCGAGGTCGCGGCGCACGGTCATGTCGCTGACGCCGAGCAGGGTGGCGAGCTCGGTGACGCGCACGGCACCGCGGCGGCGCACCTCGGCCACGATGACCTCGTGACGTTGGCGAGCGAGGGCACGCGACGACCCGAGGTCGGCAGGTGTCTGATCGTCGCTCATCGCCATGAAGGTTGCACGAACACGTCCCTCAAGTCAACAGAAACGAACCAAGAACGAGTCAACATCACACAGCATCTGTGCGAATCTGGGTCAAACCGCGGGAATGGTGTTCGTTTTTCGCACATCGACCTTGACACCTGGTGAATTCCGTGAGAAGTTCTCCTCACGTTGCGCCGGTGGGCATTTCCGGCGTTCCATCACCACACACTCCAGAGGGGGAGCGATGTCCGGGAACTACGAATCATCTCCGAGCCCGTCCGAGGTCGGCTTCTCGCTGGTCTCGCGTCGCACGCTGCTCGCGGGCGCTGCCGCCGTCGGCGGTGCCGTCGTGCTGGCCGCCTGCGGTGACGACGACAGCGAAGGCAGCGAGGGCACCACGGGTGGCACCAGCGGTGGCACCGAGACCACGGCCGCCGGTGGCGGCGGCGACCTCGGCGAGGTCACCTTCGGCTCGAACTACTCCGACCCCAAGGACAGCGAAGCCATCGCGGCGGCCATCGCCGCCACCGGCCTCGACGTGAAGATCAACACGGTCGACCACAACTCGTACCAGGAGAACTTCAACACCTACATCCAGCAGCCCGACGACGTGGTCTGCTGGTTCGCCGGCTACCGCATGCGTGCGTTCGCGGGCAAGGGCGTCGTCGGCGACATCTCCGACGTGTGGACCGGCCTCACCGACATGAGCGAGGGCTTCAAGAACGCCTCGACCGGCCTCGACGGCAAGCAGTACTTCGTGCCGTTCTACTTCTACCCCTGGGCCATCCACTACCGGAAGAGCCTGTTCGAGGAGAAGGGCTACGAAGTCCCCACCACGTGGGACGACCTCCTGGCGCTCTGCGAGAAGATGAAGGCCGACGGCATCACGCCGTTCTCCGCCGCCAACGACGGTGGCTGGCCGCAGATGGGCATGTTCGACATGATCAACCTGCGCACCAACGGCTACGACTTCCACGTGTCGCTCATGGGCGGCAAGGAGAGCTGGACCGACGACAAGGTGAAGCAGGTCTTCACCAACTGGTCGACCATCCTCGACTACTACCAGCCCGACGTGAACGGTCGCACCTGGCAGGACGCCGCCACGGCGCTCGGCAACAAGGAGACCGGCATGTACCTGCTGGGCACCTTCGTCACCAGCAACTTCGACCCGACCACCGACCCGGCGGCGCAGGAGATCATCGACGACATCGACTTCTTCGCCTTCCCCGAGATCGATCCGGCCCACGGCCAGGACGCGGTCGAGGCCCCGATCGACGGGTTCATGATGGCGAAGTCGCCGAAGAACGAGGCCGGCGCGAAGGCGCTGCTCGGTGCCATGGGCGCCGCTGCCTCGATCGACGCCTACATCGGTGTGAACCCGGCGGTCGTCGCGGCGAACAGCAAGGCCAACACGGCCGGCTACAACGCCCTGCAGCAGAAGTCGGCCGAGCTCGTCGGCTCGGCGAAGTACATCGCCCAGTTCCTCGACCGCGACACCGACCCGGACTTCGCGGCCAAGGTCGTCGGCAAGGCCCTGCAGGACTTCCTCGCCGACCCGACCAGCATCGACTCGGTGCTCGCCACCGTCGAAGAGCAGAAGCAGACCTACACCTTCGAGTGACCGGTCACTGCTGATGTCCACCGACATTGCCGAGGCGGCGCCCCCTGTGGGGCGCCGCCGTCGGTTTTCGCAACTGAGCCGCAACGACAAGATCGTGCTGTCGGTGATGGTCGGCGTGCCGGCCTTCCTGCACATCGTCCTCGTCTGGATCCCGGCCATCCTCACCGGTGTCCTCTCCTTCATGGAGTGGGACAACGTCACGCCCATCAGCAGCGCCGAGTTCGTCGGCTTCCGCAACTACTGGCAGATCTTCACGATCTTCGACAACCAGTTGTTCCCGGCGCTGTTCAACAACCTCGTGCTCATCGTGTGGCTGTTCTTCTGCTCCGCCATCGGCATCGGGTTGGCGTACCTGCTCGACAAGAACCTGAAGGGCACGCGCTTCTACCAGAGCACGTACTACTTCCCGGTCGTGCTGTCGGTCGCCGTCGTGGGCTTCATCTGGAAGAGCGTGATGTTCGGCCGCGACACCGGCCTGCTCAACATCATCTGGCCCGGCGACCCGATCGACTTCGTCGGCGACCAGACCAAGATCTTCGAGATCAACTTCCCGTTCCTCGACTTCCCGCTCGGGCTGTCGCGCAACTTCGCCGCACTGCTCATCGCCATGGCGTGGCGGCACATCGGCTACATCATGGTGCTCTACCTGGCGGGCCTGAAGAGCTTCGACCCGTCGCTGCGCGAGGCCGCCGCCATCGACGGCTGCACCGAGTGGCAGACGTTCCGTCGCGTCGTGTTCCCCGGGCTGAAGCCCATCAACGTCGTGGTGGCGGTCATCACCGTCATCGAGGCGTTGCGTGCGTACGACATCGTCGCCGCACTCAGCGAGCCACGCGGCACCGAGGTGATGGGCACGCTCGTCACCAACTCGCTCATGGGTGAGGGTGGCGGTCGCGTCGGCATCGGCTCGGCCTACGGCATGGTGCTGTTCCTGCTCTGCATCGGCTTCATCATCTGGTACGTCATCAACAACTTCCGGGAGAGCGAGTCATGAGCAGCAACGAGGTGGGGCTCAGCCGCGGCAAGAAGATCTCCCTCACGGTGCTGCTGTCGCTCATCGCCGTCGTGTGGGTGCTGCCGATGGCCATGGCGCTGCTGTCGTCGTTCCGGTACTTCGAGTCCGACACGTTGCAGAACGGCCCGTTCTCGTGGCCCGAGGCGCTCACGCTCGACAACTACCGCGAGGCGTGGCGCGTCGGCGCCATCTGGCAGCACTTCGGGAACACGATGTTCATCACCATCCCGGCACTCGTGCTCATCCTGATGCTCTCGAGCATGGTGGCGTACGCGTGCTCGCGGTACTCGTGGAAGTTCAACGTGTTCTTCCTGGTGCTGTTCACCGCCGGCAACCTGATGCCGCAGCAGGTCATCTTCCAGCCGCTGTTCCAGATCTTCAAGAAGACCCCGTGGCCCGACCTGCTGAGCGACACCAACACCGGCACGCTGCTCGGCACGAAGGTCGCGGTCATCCTCATCCACGTCGCTTTCCAGACGGGCTTCTGCACGTTCGTGCTCTCGAACTACATGAAGACCATCCCGAAGGAGCTCGGTGAGGCGGCCATGGTCGACGGCGCCAGCGTGTGGCGGCAGTACTGGCAGATCATCCTGCCGCTGTGCCGTCCGGCGTTCGCCGCGCTCGCGACGCTCGAGTTCACGTGGCTGTACAACGACTTCTTCTGGGGCAACGTGCTGCTGCAGCAGGGCGACCAGAAGCCCATCACGTCGTCGATCTCGGTGCTCAACGGGCAGTACGCGAGCGACTACAACCTCATCGCCGCGGCATCGATGATGATCGCCTTGCCCACGTTGGCCGTCTACCTTGCGCTGCAGAAGCAGTTCATCAGCGGTCTCACGCTGGGCGCCAACAAGGGGTAGCACCACATGATCCATCTGCGCGGCACACGGGCCGACGCCGTGATCGACGAGTCCACCGGCGCGCCCACGGTGGTCTACTGGGGCGCGCCGCTCGGCGACGTCGCCGACCTCGACTCCGTGGTGCAGGCGCTCGCCCGGCCGCCGCAGCAGGGCTCGCTCGACGTGGTGGCACCGATCACCGTGGTGCCCGAGCACGGCTCCGGCTTCCAGGGTCGGCCCGGCCTGCAGGGCTCGCGCAAGGGCGGCCGTCACTGGGCGCCGCGGTTCCGCACCCACGCCCTCGAGCGCCTCGACGGCGGGCTGCGCGTGGAGGCCGTCGACACGGTGGCGCAGCTGCGCATGGTCACCACCATCACGCTCGACGACGTGCTCGCCGTGCGCGTCGCGCTCACCAACGACGGCGACACGCGCTACCTGCTCGACGCATTGCACCCCACGCTGCCGCTGCCGTCGCACGCCGCCGAGCTGCTCACGTTCGACGGTCGCTGGACCCGCGAGCTGCACCCGGTGCGCCGCGACTGGGGGAGCGGTGTGTTCCTCACCGAGAACCGCGCCGGTCGCACGTCGCACGAGCACCCGCCGCTGCTGTTCGCCGGCTCTGTGGGCTTCGGCGAGTGGTCGGGCGACGTGTGGGGCGTGCACGTCGCGTGGAGCGGCAACCACCTGCTCCACGCCGAGGCCATGCCCGACGGCCGTCGGTACGTGCAGGGTGGCGAGCTGCTGCACCCCGGCGAGCTGTGCCTCGAACCGGGCGACACGTACGAGACGCCGCTGGTGCTCGGCGTGTACGGCGAGGGGCTCACGCCGGCGTCGTGGGGCTTCCACGCGTCGTTGCGCCGCAGTCCCGCCGCGCCGCGCACGCCCCGACCGGTGCTGCTCAACACCTGGGAGGCCGTGTACTTCCAGCACGACACCGCGCACCTGCAACAGCTCGCGTCGGCCGCTGCCGAGGTGGGCATCGAACGGTTCGTGCTCGACGACGGCTGGTTCGGCTCGCGACGCGACGACACCCGTGGCCTCGGCGACTGGGTCGTGTCGCCCGAGGTGTACCCGAACGGCCTCGCGCCGCTCATCGAGCACGTGCGCGCGCTGGGCATGGAGTTCGGCATCTGGGTGGAGCCAGAGATGGTGAACCCCGACAGCGACCTGTACCGCGCGCACCCCGAGTGGGCGCTCACCACCGACGGCTACGAGCCGGTGCTCGCCCGCAACCAGCTCGTGCTCGACCTCGCCCAGGAGGGTGTGTACCAGCACGTGCTCGGCCAGCTCGACGCGCTGCTGCGCGACCACGACGTGGCGTACGTGAAGTGGGACATGAACCGCAACCACGTGCACGGCAGCGGCGCCGACGACAAGGCCGGCACGCGTGCGCAGACCGTGGCGTACTACCGCCTGCTCGACGAGCTCCGCTCGCGCCACCCGAACGTGGAGATCGAGAGCTGCGCCAGCGGTGGCGCACGCATCGACCACGAGGTGCTGCAGCGCACCGAGCGTGTGTGGACCAGCGACTGCAACGACGCACTCGAACGCCAGACCATCCAGTGGGGTGCGTCGATGTTTATCACGCCCGAGGTGATGGGCGCGCACATCGGGCCAACCCGTTCGCACACCACCGGTCGCGTGCATTCGCTCGCGTTCCGCGCCATCAGTGCACTGTTCGGCCACCTCGGTGTGGAGTGGAACGTGCTCTCGCTCACCGACACCGAGCGCGCCCAGCTCGCCGACGTCATCGAACTGCACCGCCGCTTCCGGCCGCTGCTGCACGGCGGTGACACGGTGCGGTTCGATCCCGTGCACAACGGCCAGACCGCCGCGTCGCACGCGCACGGCGTGTACGCCACCGACCGCAGCGAGGCGCTCGTCGCCCACGTGCAGCTCACGGCAGGAATGAGCCTGCTGCCGCCTGCGCTGCGCCTGCCCGGTCTCGACGCCGACCGCCGCTACCGCGTCGAGCAGGTGCCGGTGCCCGGTTCGAACGTGGTGTGGGCACAGAGCGGCATCGAGCTCACGGGCGCGCAGCTCGCGCGCCACGGTGTGCAGTTGCCGCGGCAACACCCCGAGAGCGGCATTCTCCTCCACCTCACCGCCCTCTGACCCGTAGGCTGGCGGTCGTGTCCGACCGCATTTCTGCCGCCGATGTCGCCAAGGTGGCCCGGTTGTCGCGACTCGATGTGACCGCCGAGGAGCTCGACCGCATGACCGTCCAACTCGACGGCATGCTCGAGCACTTCGCCGACATCGACGCGCTCGACCTGGCCGCCGTCGAGCCGATGACCCAGCCGTACCCGTTGGTCAACGTGCTGCGCCCCGATGTGGTGCAGCCGGGCCTCGACCGCGACGAGGTGCTCGCCGCGGCGCCCGCCACCGAGGACGGCCGCTTCCGCGTGCCGCCGATCATCGGGCTC
This sequence comes from Actinomycetota bacterium, assembly GCA_039796575.1. GTDB lineage: Bacteria > Actinomycetota > Acidimicrobiia > Acidimicrobiales > Ilumatobacteraceae > UBA668. The sequence goes on along the minus strand of JBDKJP010000016.1, from coordinate 166,127 downwards.
GATCTCTGATGGGCATCGCACGCACCGCCGCCGACGTGAAGTCGGGCACCGTCAAGGCTGCCGACCTGGTCGAGCAGCGCCTCGCGGCCATCGCGGCACGCGAGCCCGAGATCCACGCGTTCAACCACGTCATGGTCGACGAGGCCCGCGCCGCCGCAGCAGCGGTCGACGAGGCCGTCGCCCGCGGCGACGACCCCGGCCCGCTCGCCGGTGTCACCGTCGCGCTGAAGGACAACATGTGCACGCGCGGCGTGCCCACCACGTGCAGTTCGAAGATCCTCGAGGGATGGAAGCCGCCGTACGACGGCACGGTGGTGGCCACCCTCAAGCGCACGGGCGCGGTCGCCATCGGCAAGACCAACCTCGACGAGTTCGCGATGGGCTCGAGCACCGAGAACTCGGCGTTCGGCCCCACCCGCAACCCGCACGACACCGGCCGGGTGCCGGGGGGCAGCAGCGGTGGCAGCGCCGCCGCGGTGGCCGCCGGGTTCAGCGACGTGTCGCTCGGCAGCGACACCGGCGGCTCCATCCGCCAGCCCGCCGCGCTGTGCGGCGTGGTCGGCGTGAAGCCCACGTACGGCTACGTCAGCCGCTACGGCCTCGTGGCGTTCGCCAGCAGCCTCGACCAGATCGGTCCGTTCACCAACTCGGTGGAGGACGCGGCGCTGCTGCTCGACGTCATCGGCGGGCACGACCCGCACGACAGCACCAGCATCCCGAAGGAGCACCCGTCGCTCGTCGCCGCGCTCGACCAGGGGGTGGAGGGGCTGCGCGTCGGCCGCATCACCGACCTGCCCGAGGGTGCCGACCCCGACGTGCAGGAGCGGCTCGAGGCGGCGTTCGACGCGCTGCGGGCGCAGGGCGCCACCATCGTCGACGTGCAGGTGCCGGCGTTCACGTTCGGCCTCACCGCGTACTACCTCATCGCCCCCGCCGAGGCGAGCAGCAACCTCGCCCGCTACGACGGCGTGCGCTACGGCCTGCGCGTCGACGCGGCCGACACCAACGCGATGTACGGCGCCACCCGCGAGGCCGGCTTCGGCGACGAGGTGAAGCGGCGCATCATGCTCGGCACCTACGCGCTCAGCGCCGGCTACTACGACGCCTACTACGGCAAGGCGCTGAAGGTGCGCCGGCTCATCCACGACGACTTCGAGCGCGCCTATCAGCACGCCGACGTGCTGCTCACCCCCACGTCGCCGAGTGTCGCGTTCGAGTTCGGCAGCAAGGGCGACAACCCGCTCGCGATGTACCTCTGCGACACGTACACCATCCCCACCAACCTCGCCGGCCACCCGGGCATGAGCGTGCCCTACGGCACCGGCGCACACGGCCTGCCGGTCGGTGTGCAGGTGCTGGCCGGCACATTGCAGGAGCCCACGATGTTCCGGGCCGCAGCGGCACTCGAGAGGAGCCTGGCATGAGCGAGTACGACGGCCTCCCCGGCGACTGGGAGCTCGTGGTGGGCCTCGAGGTGCACGTCGAGCTCGCCACGAACACGAAGATGTTCTCGGCCAGCCCCAACCGGTTCGGCGACGAGCCGAACACCAACATCGACCCGGTCACGCTCGGCCTGCCGGGTGCCCTCCCGGTGCTCAACGAGCAGGCCGTGGAGCTGGCCATGCGCATCGGCCTCGCGCTGAACTGCACCATCCAGCCGTGCACGTTCCACCGCAAGAACTACTTCTACCCCGACATGCCGAAGGCGTACCAGGTCAGCCAGTTCGACCAGCCGCTCAACATCGACGGGTACCTCGACCTCCCCGGTGGGCGGCGCATCGGCATCGAGCGCGCCCACATGGAGGAGGACGCCGGCAAGAGCACGCACGTCGGTGGCACCGGCGGTCGTGTGCACGGTGCCGACCACTCGTTGCTCGACCTCAACCGTGCGGGCGTGCCGCTGGTCGAGATCGTCGGCCGGCCCGACATCCGCAGTGCGGAGGAGGCCCGCCAGTACGTCAACGAGCTGCGCGCCATCCTCGTGGCCATCAGCGCGAGCGACGCGAAGATGGAGGAGGGCTCGCTGCGCGTCGACGCGAACGTCAGCGTGCGCAAGCCCGGCGAGCCGCTCGGCACCCGCTGCGAGATCAAGAACGTCAACAGCGTGCGCTCGCTCGGTCGTGCCATCGAGTACGAGGCGCGTCGTCAGATCGACCTGCTCGAGAGCGGCGACAAGGTGCGCCAGGAGACCCGGCACTGGGACGAGACCGACGGTCGCACCCACACCCTTCGTGTGAAGGAGGACGCCGACGACTACCGCTACTTCCTCGAGCCCGACCTGGTGCCCGTGGTGCCGTCGCACGAGTGGATCCAGCGCGTGCACGCCGCCATGCCGCCGCTGCCGGCCGCACGCCGCGAGCACCTCGCGGTCACCACCGGCCAGGCGGCCACCAGCGAAGCCGTGATGAGCGTGGTCGAGCGCGGCCAGGACCACTACGTGCTCGCCGTCGGCCACCTCGGTGGCGACGCGGCCCGTGCACTGGTGTACGTGAAGGAGGCGTTCGCCGACCTCGGCCCTGATCCCGTGGTGCCGGCCATCGACATCGCCGGCCTCACCAACCTCGAGCTCGAGGGCAAGGTCACGGCCACGCAGGCGAAGGCCATCCTGGCAGAGCTCATCGCCAACGGTGGCGGCGACGCGGCGGCCATCGCCGCGGCGAAGGGCTTCGAGGCCCTCGACACGGGTGCGCTCGAGTCGGTGGTCGACCAGGCCATCGCCGACCAGCCCGACGCGTGGGCGAAGTTCTGCGCCGGTGACGGCAAGGCGATGGGTGCCATCGTCGGTGCCGTGATGAAGGCCACGCAGGGCAAGGCCGACGGCAAGATCGTCACCGCGCTGCTCAACCAGAAGAAGGGCTGACCGGGCGCGACACATGTCACACGCCGAAGATTTCGGCGTGCGCGCGACCCACTTGTACGTTCCGTTCTCTTGAAGAACATACGTACCCCCCACACCCTCCGCACGCTCGCGGTGGCCGTCGCACTGACCGCCACCCTCGCCGCCTGCGGTTCCGACGACACCACCGACACGGCCGACACCGCGGCGGTCGAGACCACCGCGGCCGGTTCGGAGACCACCGCTGCCGCCAGCGAGACCACCGCAGCCGCGGGCGAGACGCCCACCGCCGAGGCGGTCACGGTCGAGAGCGGCTACTCCAGCGGCGTCAGCTCGCTCGGCACCCGCTTCACCTCGGCCGGCGCCGTGGTCACCAACACCTCGACGCAGCTGGCCTGCGGCGTGAAGGTGGAGTTCGCGCTGCTCGACGCATCGGGCGCGCTCATCGACACCAAGACCGAGACGGTGGCGTTCGTCGCCGCCGGCGTGGCGGCCAACGTGGCCCCCAGCGGCCTCGGCGGCGGCACGGAGACCGAGCCCGGCTCGATGGAGGCGACCGTCACCGAGGTGCGCTCGTTCACCACGGCGGCCACCTGCGATCCGTCGATCGTGCAGGGCCTGTCGCTCGAGACCGCCGACGTCGTCGTCGACGAGCTCACCTACATCCGCGGCAGCCTGAACAACACCACCGACACCGCGGCCGAGAAGCCGCAGGTCGACTGCGTGCTGCGTGACACCGCCGGCGCCATCGTGGGCGGCGACAAGACCGTCGTGCGCGAGCCGGTCGAGGCCGGCGCCACGGCGGAGTTCAAGGTGCGCATGCTGTGGGCACCCGACACCGCCGCCACCGCGGAGTGCTCGGCCATCGCCTGATCCCTGGTTCACAGGCCGGTGGGGTCGACACGCCACCCATGAAGTGTCGACCCCACCAGGCCCGTGGAGTCAGATGGTGCGGCATCCGCATTGGAGCCGCACGAGCGTCGGGTGAGAGCTCGACGTGAACTACAGCTCGCCCGCGGCCACCAGGTCGGCCGCGGTGCGGCAGGTGCGGTGGAACGCATCGGCCGCCATCTCGAGATGGTGGTCGGGCGTGTCCTCCTCCTTCGTGTGGCTGAGTCCGGCGATGGAGCTGGAGAAGATCATCACGGTGGGGATCTCGCGTGCGACCTCGCTCGCGTCGTGCAACGCACCGCTCGGCAGCTCGACGTCGTGGCCCTCCACCTCGCGCACCGCGGTGCGTGCCGCGTCGAGCAGCTTCGGGTGGAACGGCATCGGCGGGATGCGGAAGATGTGCTCCCACTCGATGGTGCAGCCCTCGGCCTCGGCCGCTGCGGCCGCCGCCTCGTGGGCCTCGTCGAACATGGCCTGCAACGCGACGGCGTCGATGTGGCGCATGTCCATGGTGATGCGCGTCTCGCCCGCGACGGCGGTGACCACACCCGGCCAGCACTGCGCGTGGCCCACGGTGGTGACACCCGCGTGGCGTTCGCCGATCTCGGCGATGGCGAGTGCGAAGCGTGCGGCGGCACGGAAGCTGTCTCGTCGCATCTCCATCGGCATCGTGCCGGCGTGCGCGGCCTGCCCACGGAAGACGAGGCGCTCGCGTTCGATGCCCTTCGTGCCGGTGACCGTGCAGATGCCGAGCCCCTTCTCCTCGAGGATGGGGCCCTGTTCGATGTGCACCTCGACGTAGGCCTTCACGTCGGCCATGCGGGTGCGGGCGCCGTCGAGGTTGTCGATGTCGACGCCGTGCTCGGCGAGGATCTCGGGCAGCTTCGCGCCCTCCTTGTCGGTGAGCCCACGGAGCACCTCGATGTCGAGCGTGCCCATGCAGGCGGCCGAGCCGAACAGGCTGCGGCTGAACCGGGCACCTTCCTCGTCGGCCCAGTCGACCAACGCGACGGTGATGGGCGGCGTGCCCTCGGCGGCGAACGCACGCAGCAGCTCGACACCCGCCATCACCCCGAGTGCACCGTCGAGCCAGCCACCCTTCGGCACGCTGTCGAGGTGCGAACCGACCAGCAGCGTCTCGGGCCGCTCGCCGCGCAGGACGGCCCACAGGTTGCCGGCCTCGTCCTCGTCGATCTCCACCGGCAGCGTGGCCAACGACTCGCGGAAGAACGCGCGCGCCTGCAGCCAGTCGGACGTCCAGGCGAGTCGGCGGCTGCCCTCGGGGCCGCCGGTGCGGTGGGCGAGCTCTCGGAGGTCGGCGACGACGCGGGCGGGATCGTAGGCAGTCATGCCCACGACACTATTCATCCCGTCGCGGTCAGGTCATCGACGAGGCGAGTGCCTGCTGCTGCTTCAACCAGCGGGTGGCGTCGGCCACCTCCATCGGCCGGGCGATGTGGAAGCCCTGCGCCCAGTGGCAGCCGAGCTCGCGCAGCAGCAGCAGCTTCTGCTCGGTGTCGACACCCTCGGCCACGACCTTCAGCCCCATCGAGTCGCCGAGGCGGAGCAGCAGCTCGACGATGGTGCGGTCGAGGCGATCGTCGACCATGCCGTTGACGAAGATCTGGTCGATCTTCAGCGCGTCGACGGTGAGGCGGTGCAGGTAGCTCATCGACGAGTAGCCGGTGCCGAAGTCGTCGATCGACACGTTGACGCCCTGCGAACGGAGGTCGTCGACCACGACGATGCTGCGGTACACGTCGGCCATCAGGTGGGTCTCGGTGATCTCGAGGTCGATGAGGCCCGGATCGACCTTCGCCCGTCGGCACAGCTCGTCGAGCAGCGGTGCGAGGTTGCCCTCCACGATGTGGCGGCCCGAGATGTTGACGGCCAGGCGCATGCCCGCCGTGGTGGGGTCGATGCGCCAGTCGCGCAGGATGGCCACCGACTCCTCGAGCACCCAGGTCTCGAGGTCGACGATGACGCCCGTGCGTTCGGCGATTGGGATGAACTCGGCCGGACCGATCTCGCCGATGCCGGGGCGGTGCCAGCGCAGCAGCACCTCGGCGCCGACGGGATGCGACGTGGCCACGTCGATGATGGGTTGCAGCCGTAGCGAGAACTGCCGCTCGGCGAGGCCCTGGCGCATCGTGAGCGCCATCTCGGCACGCTCCTCGATGACCTCGGAGAGTCGCTCGTCGAACGCCTCGACGCGGCCGCGGCCGCGTTCCTTCGCGTGGTACACCGCGGTGTCGGCCTGGGCGATGCAGGTGAGCGGGTCGCGGTGGCCGTCGATCATCGACACGCCCGCGCTGGCCGACAGGGTGAACATCTGACCCTTCGAACCGCTGCACGGTGCCGACATGACCTGGATGAGGCCGTGTGCCTTCTCGGTGACGGCCGCGATGGACTCGGCGCGCTCGATGAGCACCAGGAACTCGTCGCCGCCGATGCGGGCCACGACGTCGTCGGGGCAGGCGTCGCGCACGCGGTGCGCGATCTCGGCGAGGATCCGGTCGCCCTCGGCGTGGCCCTGCGTGTCGTTGACGCTCTTGAAGCCGTCGAGGTCGAGGAACACGATCGCCCCCGGCTCGTCGGTCTGGCGGGCCTGCATCGCCACCACCGCCACGTGCTCGAGCGCCGCGGTGCGGTTGGCGAGCCCGGTGAGCGCATCCGTGCGGGCCTGCACGTTGGCGGCGGCCTCCGAGGCGTGGAGCTGCGCGGTGACCGTGGCCAGCTGGCTGACCGAGCGGCGCACCGTGTCGCCGAGCGGGCCGGGCAACGGCTGATCGACCTTCGTCTCGCCCCGCGCCAGGCGGTCGAGCTGCGACTCGTACGCCTGGAGCGTGCTCACCATGTCGTTGAAGGCACGAGTGACGACGCGCAGGTCGGTGGGGCCGCTCGGCTTCACCGGCGGCAGGTGGAGGTCGCCCTGCTGCACCCGCCGCGACTGGCGCATCAGCCGACCGAGCGGACGGAGGATGGAGCGCATCAGCAGCACCAGCAGGAGCAGGCTGACGACGAAGGTGGTGATCATCACCGCGAGGGCGATGTTCTTCGCGAGGTCGGCGTCGTCGCGCAGCGACTGGGCCAGCGCCACCTCGGCGTCGAGGAACTCGTGGGCGAACATCTGCGTGTCGTCGAGCCGGGCCGAGGAGGCACCGAGGTGCGAGCTCACCAACGTGACGTCGGTGGGGTCGGTGACGATGGACGGCGGCCCGGCCAGCGCGGCGCCGTTCACCGCCGTGATGAACTGGCTCTGCGTGGCGCTGACCGCCGTGAACGAGCCGAGCCCGCGCAGCTCGTCGACCGATGCGGCACGCTCAGGGTCGACCAGTTGCTTGAGCTGGTGCAGCGAGGCGTCGAACGCGCCGTTCTGCTCGACCATGCGCATCAGCGCGTCCTGCGGGTCGCCGTTCACGGATGCCGCTGCGGCGTACCAGAGGGCCATCGAGGCGTGCTGCAGCGCGGCCACCATCTGGTCGGTCTCGGCGCTGATGGCGATGAGGTCGCCGCCGCCGGCGGTCCAGCGCACGTCGTGGCTGATGTCGGCGATGAGGGTGGACAGGTCGTCGAGCATCTCGGCGGCCATGCCACCGACGATGGCACCCGACAGGGAGTCGGGGTCGTCGACGAACGCGGTGCGGAGCGTGTCGATCTGGGTCTGGATCCCGGCCGCCGCCTCCGCCACGTCGGTGCCGTCGCTGAGCACCACGCCGGTGCCGTCGACGCGCAGCTTCTCGAGCGTCTCGTCGACCAGCGCCATCGCCTCGTCGCGGACCTGCGTGTAGTCGATGCCGGTGGCGGCCTCGAGCGTGGCGAGCTCGTAGCCCCGGTTGCGCATGATGACGAGGCTGTTGGTGACCGTGAGCTCCTTCGACATCGGGACGATGACATCGGCAGCGCGGTGCAGCAGTTCGGTGAGGTCCTTCACCTCCGCGGCGGACGCCGCGGCGTCGCGCTCGGTGCGCAGGTCGCGCCAGGCCAGGAACTGCAGGCCGATCATCGGCACCAGCACCACGAGCAGCACGCGGAACGTCAGCGACCGCGGGCCGAACCGGCCGACGCGGGACGAGGGCGTTGGATCCCGTTCCACGAGGTCACCGTACTCCCTCACTGGTGGCCGACCAGGACAGGCGGGTAGGTTGCAGCCATGACTCAGGACGGAACCCCTGTCGACGTGAAGCCCCGCAGCCGCGACGTCACCGACGGCGCCCAGAAGGCCCCCGCGCGGGCCATGCTCCGCGCGGTCGGGATGACCGACGACGACTGGATCAAGCCGCAGGTGGGCATCGCCAACGCCTGGAACGAGGTCACCCCGTGCAACATGACGCTGCGCAAGCTGGCCGAGCACGCGAAGGACGGCGTGCGCGCCACCGGCGGGTTCCCGCTGGAGTTCGGCACCATCACCGTCAGCGACGGCATCAGCATGGGTCACGAGGGCATGCGCGCGTCGCTCGTCAGCCGTGAGGTCATCACCGACTCGGTCGAGACCGTCATGCACGGCGAGCGCCTCGACGGCTTCATCGGTCTCGCGGGCTGCGACAAGAGCATCCCGGCCATGCTCATGGCGGCGGCCCGTCTCGACCTGCCCAGCGTGTTCGTCTACAACGGCAGCATCATGCCCGGCCATCACAACGGCAAGGCGCTCGACATCACCAGCGTGTTCGAGGCCGTGGGCGCCCACGCCGCCGGCACCATCGACGACGCCGAGCTGCGCGCCATCGAGGAGAAGGCGTGCCCCGGTGAGGGCGCGTGCGGCGGCATGTTCACCGCCAACACGATGAGCTCCATCGCCGAGGCCATCGGCATGTCGTTGCCGGGCACCGCGTCGCCGCCCGCCATCGACGGTCGTCGCGAGAGCGACGCACGCATGGCCGGTGAGGCCGTCGTCAACCTGCTGCGCCTCGGCATCACGCCGCGCATGATCATGAACAAGAAGGCGTTCGAGAACGCCATCGCCGTCACCTCGGCGCTCGGTGGCAGCACCAACGCCGTGCTCCACCTGCTGGCCCTCGCCAACGAGGCGGGTGTCGACCTCGAGCTCGACGACTTCAACCGCATCGCGGCGAAGGTGCCGCACGTGGCCGACATGAAGCCCGGCGGCCAGTTCCACATGAGCGACCTCGACCGCGTCGGCGGTGTGCCGGTGGTGCTGAAGATGCTGCTCGACGCCGGCCTGCTGCACGGTGACTGCCTCACCGTCACCGGCAAGACCATGGCCGAGAACCTCGCCGACATCGACCCGCCGGCCCCCGACGGCGTGGTGGTGCATCCGCTGTCGAAGCCCATCCACGAGGAGGGCGGCATCGTCATCCTCACCGGGTCGCTGGCGCCGAAGGGTGCCGTCGTGAAGGTGGCCGGGCTCACCCAGGAGCAGAAGGAGTTCACCGGCGCTGCTCGCGTGTTCGACGGTGAGGACGGCGCGATGGAGGCCATCCTCAGCGGCTCCATCGAGCCCGGCACGGTGCTGGTCATCCGCTACGAGGGCCCGAAGGGCGGCCCCGGCATGCGCGAGATGCTCGCCATCACCGGCGCGCTGAAGGGCGTCGGCCGCGGCGCCGACTGCGCACTCATCACCGACGGTCGCTTCAGCGGTGGCACGTGGGGCTTCTGCATCGGCCACGTCGCCCCCGAGGCCGTCGACGGCGGCCCCATCGCGTTCGTGCGCGACGGCGATCAGATCCGCATCGACGTGCACGAGCTGAGCCTCGACCTGCTCGTCGACGACACCGAGATCGCCAAGCGTCGTGCATCGTGGGCGCCGAACCCGCCCCGCTACACCACGGGTGTGCTCGGCAAGTACGCCAAGCTCGTGCAGGGCGCCGAGACCGGCGCCATCACGAACACGCTCTGAACTGCATCACCCCGTCGTCCACCGGGGCCTCGGCGAACATCTTCTTGTCGCGGGCGTAGTCCTGCGGATTGATCCACGGCTCACGGTCGCCCTGCTTCGGGAAGCGGTCCATCACCCGTTCCATGTAGCCGGCCGAGAAGTCCTGGATCCACGGTCGCGCCGGCATGTCGGCGTCGCTCGCGCGCAGGCGGGGCGTGCACTGCTGCGTGCCCGTGTCGCGCAGGTGGTTGAGCAGCCGGCAGACGTAGCTGCAGATCAGGTCGGCGCGCAGCGTCCACGACGCGTTGATGTAGCCGAACGACGACGCGAGGTTCGGCACGTCGCTGTACGCGAAGCCCTTGTAGCTCCACGTGCGTGAGAAGTCGACCCGCTCGCCGTCGACCGAGATGTCGACCTCGCCGAGCATCACCAGGTTGAGGCCGGTGGCGGTGACCACGATGTCGGCTTCGAGCTCCTCGCCCGAACGCAGGCGGATGCCGGTGGGGGTGATCGCGTCGATGTGGTCGGTCACCACCGACGCATCGCCACGGGAGATGGCCTGGAACAGGTCGCCGTTCGGGACGAGGCACAGCCGCTGGTCCCACGGGTTGTAGGGCGGCGTGAAGTGACGGTCGACGTCGTAGCCCTCGGGGAGTGCCTTGCGCACCCGGGTGAGGAGCATCTTCTTCACCTTCGCCGGCTGCGTGCGGGTGCGGTGGTAGATCCACTGCTGCAGGCGCACGTTTTTCCATCGCGTGATGTCGTACGCGGTGCGGTCGGGCAGCACCTTGCGGAGCGTGTTGGCCACCACGTCGCGATCCGGCCCGGCCGCGACGTACGTGGGCGTGCGCTGCAACATCGTGACGTGCGCCGCGGTGCCGGCCAGTGCGGGCACCAGCGTCATGGCCGTGGCGCCCGAGCCGACGACCACCACCTTCTTGCCGCGGGTGTCGAGGTCGTCGGGCCACGCCTGCGGATGCACCACCGTGCCCGTGAAGTCGTCGATGCCGGGGAAGGCGGGCGTGTAGCCCTCCTTGTACGAGTAGTAGCCGGAGCACATGAACAGGAAGTTCGCAGTGAACTGCTCGGTGCCGCCGTCGGCGCGCCGCTCGACGGTGACGGTCCAGCGTGCGGTCGACGAGTCCCAGTCGGCAGTGCGCACGAGGTGCCCGAAGCGGATGAAGCGGTCGAGGCCGTACTCGTCGACCGTCTCGCGGAGGTACGCCATGATCGAGGGGCCGTCGGCGATGCTCTTCTCGGCGGTCCACGGCTTGAACGCGAAGCCAAGCGTGTGCATGTCGCTGTCGCTGCGCACCCCGGGGTAGCGGAACAGGTCCCAGGTGCCGCCGATGTCGTCGCGGCCCTCGAGGATGACGTAGGTGCGGTCGGGGCTCTCCATCTGCAGGTGGCAGGCGGCGCCGATGCCGGAGATGCCGGCTCCGACGATGAGGACGTCGACGTGGGTCATCGGCGCACTCTAGGAGGGGAGGGTCCTCCAAGGTTCGTCCAAGAACCGCCCCGCCGGTGGAAGGGCGTGTTACAACGGCGTCGAGGTCAACTCCTGGCGGGAGCATCTCCCACAACCCAACACCTGTGAAAGGTGGCTCTCCGCCATGCATCTCCACCGTCTCGTTGCGGCGTCGCTCGTCGCGCTCTCCCTCTTCGTCGGTGCCGCGGCCGGCGCCGCATCCGCCGGCGGCGGCACCGTCGCCGGGCCGTGCGGCACGCTCACCTCGGCGAGCGCGTCCGCGACGGTGACGCTCACGAAGACCTCCGGTGGCTACGTCGCGAGCCCGCTCGCCTTCAAGGGCGCGCTCAAGAACTGCTCCACGTACCTGCAGCGCTACTGGGTCGACTTCAGCGAACCGTCGCGCCCCGCCGCCGGCGGCCTCAACGAGCCGGTGGTCACGTGCACCACGAACTACCGGCTGATGCTCAACACCTACGTGAGCTCGGGCTCGAGCCTCTCGTTCAGCGGCTCGACCAGCATCACGCCCACACCGGTGGTCGATCCGGCCACGTGCGTGGGTGCCCACACCATGCGCGTCGACCTGAAGAGCCGCACCGACGGCCGCCTGCTCAGCACGCTGTACGTGTCGTACACGGTGAAGACGGCGTAGACGCGAGAGCAGGGCGCGACCAGCACCCGATTGCCGGTCGCGCCCCGCCGATCCCGCGCGGCGTCACGTGAAGATGATCTGTCCGCCCGCCGCCATGTCGTAGAAGTCGCCCACGGTGATGATGCCCTGGATCTGCGGCACGAAGTCGTCCTCGGTGAGGTCGAACATGTCGACGCTCGCCTTGCAGGCGTACATGCCACACCCGGTGTCGCCGATCATCTCGATGAACTCGGGGATGGGCGGGATGTCGAGCTTGTCCATCGTCTTGCTCATCATGTGGGTGGCCAGGCCGCTCATGCCGGGCAGGCCGCCGATGAGCGTGGGGATGTGCATCGCCGGGTTGCCGACGGTGGCCACCTTGATGTGGTCGATGCGCTTCTTGTTGACGGCGTCGAGGCCGAAGAACGTGAAGAACAGGTTCGCCTCCATGCCCTCGGCGCGTGCGCCGTTCGCCATGATCAGTGCCGGGTAGATGCCCTCGAGGGAGCCCTTCGACACGATGATCGAGACCTTGCTGATTTTCTCTGGGGTGATCTTCTCGTCGCTCATCAGATGCAACCCTTCGGCTTCGGGATGCCCGCGATGCGGGCAGCCATCTTGCCGGGTCCCTTCGGGAACAGCAGGTACAGGTCCTTCACGCTCACGCCGGAGGTCTTGCCGAGCACACGCACCGTCGGGCCGGTGCCCTTCTCGAAGTACTCCTTGCGCATGAACTCGAGCACGGTCCAGTGCTGGTCGGTCAGGGTGTCGATGCCGTCGGCCTTGGCGAGCTCGACGGCGATGTCTCGGGTCCACTGGTTCGGGTCGACGAAGAAGCCTTCGTCGTTCAGCTCGACAGCGACGCCTGCATAGGTGGCGGTGCTCATACGGTTGCCTCTGCTTCCTTGTTCGGGTTGGGGAGTTGCTTGCCGGCCTTCGGCATGTCGGCGCCGATGCCGGGGACGTCGCGGCCGGGCAGCAGGGCGTGCCAGTAGAACCACTGGAACATCAGCTTGCCCAGGTGGTTCATGCGGCTCTCCTTGAGGAGGGGCATGCCCACTGCGGCGGGGAAGTGACCGGGCAGCGGCTCGGTCTCGTAGTTGAAGTCGATGAGGAGGGCCTTGCCGAAGCCCGTCTCGATGAAGCAGTTGGCGTGGCCGTCGAATGTGCTCTCGAGCTCGCGGTGCTCCATGAAGCGGATGATGTTCTCGACCAGCACCTCGCCCTCGAAGTGGGTGACCGACCCGGCCTTCGACGCCGGCACGTTGGTGGCGTCGCCGATGGCGAAGATGTTCTCCTTCGCCAGCGTCTGCAGGGTGGCCTTGTTCGTGGGGACGAAGTTGAGGTCGTCGCCGAGGCCCTCGCTGCGGCCGACGTAGTCGGCGCCGCTGTGCATCGGGATGACGGCCGCCAGGTCGAACGGCACCTCGCGCCCGTCGTAGCCGACGAGCTTGCCGGACTGCCCGTCCTCGTCCATCTCCACCGAACCGGTGTTGAACTCGGTGACCAGGTGGACGCCCTTCTCCTCGAGCAGCGCCGAGAGCTTCGCCGAGGCGGTGGGCTTGGTGAACGCACCGTCGAGCGGGGTGGCGTAGACGATCTCCACCTTGTCGCGGATGCCGCGCTCGGTGAAGTACCAGTCGGCGAGGAAGCAGAACTCCAGCGGGGCGACCGGGCACTTGATGGGCATGTCGACCACGTTGACCACCAGCCGCCCGCCCTCGAACTCCTCGAGTGCGGCGGCGAGGCCGGTGGCGCCGGTGATGTCGTAGAACGTGAACACCCGCTCGTTCCAGCCTCGGCCGGTGAGGCCCTCGGTCTCGTCGAACGCGAGCTGGGCGCCGGTGGCGATGACCAGCACGTCGTAGGGGAGCTCACGGCCGTTCTCGAGGTGCACGACGTCGGCGTGGCGATCGACGTGGTCGATCCCGCTCTCCACGAACTCGACGTCCTTGTGCAGCTGCGCCTTGCGGGGCCGCACGATCTCGCTGTGCTGGGCCAGACCGAACGGCACGAACAGCAGACCCGGCTGGTACATGTGGTGGTCGTCGCGATCGACGACCGTGATGTCGACCGCCTCACCGTCGAGACGGTGGTGCTTGAAGTGACGGTGCAGGCGGTTCGCCACGAGGGTGCCGCCCGTGCCACCGCCGAGGATGACGATCTTCTTGGCCATCGGGGACCTTCCTTTCGATCCCCATGGTGCGCCCGGGCATACCCCCAGGGGTAGGGACCTACGTCCCGACCTGGCCTCGACGACCGGCGCGCCACTCCCAGACGAAGCGCCAGCCCACCAGGAACAGCAGCGTGAACGCGCTGGCCACGATGATGAACGCGAGGGCCGTGCCGCGGTCGAAGACGAAGTGCCGCAGCACCATGCCGCCCGCAACGGTGACCACCCAGATCACCATGCCGGTGGTGGGTGCGGTGGGCGAGGTCCAGGCACGCGCCACCAGCCACCCGACGGCGAGTGCGATGAGGAACGGCGCGGCCACCTTCACGGCCTCGGTGACGGCGTTGCCGCCTTCGTCGTGGCTGCTGCGACCGAGCGTGACGAACACGAGGATGGAGACGATGTCGGCGATCGCCGCGCCGATGACGACCTTGCGGCTCATCCCTCGAACCGCCCCACCTTGCCGCGGTAGAACAGCAGCGGCACGGGGTCGAGATCGGGGTGGGCGTGCTCCATCTCGAGCACCCGGCCCATGACGAACTGGTGGTCGCCGGCCTCCACGACCTGCTCGATGGAGCAGTCGATCCAGGCGATGGCGTCGGGCAGGATGGGGGACCCGGTGATGGGCGACGGCCGCCAGTCGATGCCGTCGAACGGCTCGACCACGCTGCTCTTCGCGAACTGCCAGCACAGGTCGCCCTGCAGGCAGCCGAGCACGTTCACGCAGAACGAACCGGTGGCCTCGATGGCCTTCCAGCGCGCCGAGTCGCTCATCGGCAGGAAGCCGACGAGCGGCGGGTCGAGGGACACCGACGTGAACGAACCGATGGTGAATCCGACCGGGTGACCGTCGGCCTCGGTGGCGGTGACCACGGTGACGCCGGTGGGGAAGTGGCCCAGCACCTGACGGAAGAGCGCAGGATCGATCGACATGCCGACGACACTAGAGGTACGTTGGCGCGATCGACGACAAGGCCACCATCCGCAAACGCATGCGACTCGTCCGCGAGCTCGTCGACGATCGGCTGATGCGCAGCGTCGAGCTGTGGGCGGCGGTGGCCGAGCTGCCCGAGTACCGGGCAGCCGGTGCGGTGATGGCGTTCAAGGGGTTCGGCAGCGAGCCCGACACCGACCCGTTGTTCGCCCGCGCGGCGGCCGAGGGCAAGCGCCTGCTCGTGCCGCGCATCGAGGACGGCGAGATCGTGGTGTGCGTCGCCGGCGGCCCGACCGTGCGCAGCCGCATCGGCGTGGAGGAGCCACAGGGGCCCGCACTCCCGCTCGACGTGGTGGAGTTCGTCATCGTGCCCGGGCTGGCGTTCACGCCCGACGGCGCCCGGCTCGGCTACGGCGGCGGTTTCTACGACCGGTTCCTGCCGCGCGTCCAGGCCCCGAACGCGGGCGTGTGCTTCGCCGAGCAGATCGTGGACGATCTGCCCGTCGAAGCACACGACATCCGTGTTCAACGTGTCATCAGTGCCTGAGCGGCACCGGCATCAGCCTTCGTCGTAGTACTCGCGGCCGAGGTGCGTGACCTGCTCCTCGCCCATCATCCAGCGCAGCGTGTTCTTCAGCTTGGTCTGCTGGATGAACAGGTCGTGCTCGGCGTACAGGCCGGGGGCCACCATCGGGGCCTTGTAGTAGAAGCTCAGCCACTCCTGGATGCCGTAGAGGCCGGCGCGCTGGGCGAGGTCGCTGAACAGCACCAGGTCGAGCGCGAGCGGCGCGGCCAGGATGCTGTCGCGGCAGAGGAAGTCGACCTTCAGCTGCATCGGGTAGCCGAGCCAACCGAAGATGTCGATGTTGTCCCAGCCCTCCTTGTTGTCGCCGCGGGGCGGGTAGTAGTTGATGCGCACCTTGTGGTACACGTCGCCGTACAGCTCGGGGAACGTCTCGGGGTCGAGGATGTGCTCGAGCACGCCGAGCTTGCTCTCTTCCTTCGTCTTGAAGTTGTCCGGGTCGTCGAGCACTTCACCGTCGCGGTTGCCGAGGATGTTGGTGCTGTACCAGCCCGACAGGCCGAGCATGCGGGCACGCAGCATCGGGCCGAGCACGGTCTTGATGAGCGTCTGGCCGGTCTTGAAGTCCTTGCCGCTGATGGGGATGCGCTTCTCGATGGCGAGCTCGCGAAGCACCGGGATGTCGACGGTGAGGTTCGGGGCGCCGTTCGCGAACGGCACGCCCTCGAGGATGGCGGCGTAGGCGTAGAGCATCGACGGGGCGATCGACGGGTCGTTCGCGTCGATGGCGGCCTCGAAGGCCTCGACGCTCTGGTGGGCCGGGCCGGGCTCGATGAAGATCTCGGTGCTCGCGCACCAGATCATCACGACGCGGTCGACCTGCTTCTCCTCGCGGAAGCGGTTGATGTCTTCGCGGATGGCGTTGAGCATCGAGCGCTTGTCGATGGTGTGCTTGGTGTTGTCGGCGTCGATGCGCTTCACGTACTCGCGGTCGAACGCGGCCGGCATCGGGCGCACTTCGCGCAGCGCGTCGGAGACGGCCTCGATGTGCTTGCCGCCCTCGAGCACACCCGCACGGGTGGCGGCCACGTACGCGTCGTCCGGGAACGGATCCCACGCACCGAAGACGATGTCCTCGAGGTTGGCGAGGGGCACGAAGTCCTTGATGAGCGGGTTGCGGTTCTCGGTGCGCTTGCCCAGGCGGATGGTGCCCATCTGGGTGAGGCTGCCGACCGGGGACGACACGCCGCGCTTGACGAGCTCGACACCGGCGATGAGCGTGGACGCGACGGCGCCGAGGCCGACGGTGAGCACGCCCAGACGGCCGGTCGCGGGGGCGACGGTGGGGCTGTTCGGAGGAGTCATGGTCACCGACCCTAAAGCACCGTGACATGAACGTGCGATTCCGTTCAGCAATACTTCACAATGTGGACGACCTCGCACTCAACGTCTCGACCGCCCAGCTCGGCTACCTGCTCGCCATCACCCGCCACCGCACGTGGGCCGAGGCGGCGTCGTCGCTCGGCGTCACCCCGTCGGCGCTGTCACAGGGCATCGCCGAGCTCGAGCGCCGGCTCGGCGTGCCGCTGTTCGCCGCCGACGGCCGCCGCCGGGTGCCGTACGAGCACACCGCCGTCGTGGCCGAGTGCGCCGCCCGCGTGCTGGCCGACCTCGACCAGACGACGCGCTGGCTCCGCGCCGTCGGCGCCGGGCAGGTGGGCCGCCTCCGCGTCGGCATGATCGACATCGCCGCCGTCCACCATTGCCGCGACGCCGTGCGCCGCTTCCGCCGTGCGCACCCCACGCTCGACGTCGGCTACACCGTGGCGCCCACGGGCGAGCTGCTCGGTCGGCTCGAGCGCAGTGAGCTCGACGTGGCGGTGTGCGTCGACCCGGAGGGCAGCGGACCGTTCGACACCACCCCGCTGTTGCGTGACGACCTCGCCGTCTACGCGCCCCCCGGTGTGTCGGACGCGGTGCCACCTTCCCACTGGGGGCCGTGGCTGCTGTTCCCTGCCACGTCGCGCACGCGCACCGCCATCGACCGTCGGCTGCGCGAAGTCGGTGCGCCGGTCGTGGTGGAGATGGAGTCGCACCAACCCGAGGTGCTGGTGGAGATGGTGCGGCTGGGGCTCGGCTGGACCGTTCTCCCCACCACCCAGGTCGAGCACGGTGCACACGAGCTGGCGCGGGTGATGTCCGAGCCGTTGTTCAGCCGCACCATCAGCGCGGTCACCCGTCGCGGCGGGGCGCTGCACCCGGCCGTGGCCCCGTTCGTGGTGGCGCTCGCCGAGTGACAGCGGAAGTTCTGCGGGATGCAGGTTGCGAAGACGGCCCGCGCGGTGCAAGAATCGCAGCGATGCGCGCCGTCCTCGCCACCACTGTCGCTACCTGCGTCGTAGTAATCCTCGTGTAGACGC
Organism: Actinomycetota bacterium; assembly: GCA_039796575.1. GTDB lineage: Bacteria > Actinomycetota > Acidimicrobiia > Acidimicrobiales > Ilumatobacteraceae > UBA668. The sequence continues at coordinate 148,415 of JBDKJP010000016.1, read as the reverse complement.
ACGCCCCCATAGCCGCGTGCGTCCAAGCCTCCCAGTGCGGGAGGCTCTTTCGTTTTTCGGCCCGACCACGATTCGTCCCCCAAGCCAGGAGTTCCCATGAAGATCACCGGGGCGCAAGCCCTCATCAAAGCCCTCGAGATGGAGCAGGTCGAGACCATCTTCGGTCTCCCCGGCGGCTGCATCCTGCCGGCGTACGACCCGCTGCTCGACTCGTCGATCCGCCACATCCTCGTGCGTCACGAGCAGGGCGCCGGCCACATGGCCGAGGGCTACGCGCACGTGACGGGTCGTCCCGGCGTGGCGATGGTGACCAGCGGCCCCGCCGCCACCAACATGGTCACCCCGCTGATGGACGCGTACATGGACTCCATCCCCATGGTCTGCATCACCGGCCAGGTGGCCACCACCGCCATCGGCAGCGACGCGTTCCAGGAGTGCGACACGGTCGGCATCACGCGCAGCACCACCAAGCACAACGAGCTGGTGATGTCGGCGCAGGACCTGCCGATGGCCGTGCGCCAGGCGTTCCACATCGCCACCACCGGCCGCCCCGGCCCGACGCTCATCGACGTGCCGAAGGACGCACTGGTCAACACGATGGACTGGTACTGGCCCACCGACCAGGAGGTCATCGACAGCCTCCCCGGCTACCGGCCGAACACCAAGGGCCACCCGCGCATGATCAAGGAGGCCGCGAAGCTCATCCTGGCGAGCGAGCGCCCCATCATCTACGCCGGCGGCGGCATCCTGAAGTCGCGTGCGGCCGAGGCGCTGCGCGAGCTGGCCGAGCTGGTCGACATCCACGTCGTCACCACCCTCATGGCCCGCGGCGCGTTCCCCGACGACCACCCGCTGTGCCTCGGCATGCCCGGCATGCACGGCAACGCCACCGCCGTCACGGCGATGCAGAAGAGCGACCTGCTCATCACGCTCGGCGCCCGCTTCGACGACCGCATCACCGGCAAGGTGAGCAGCTTCGCCCCCGAGGCGAAGGTCATCCACGTCGACATCGACCCGGCCGAGCAGGGCAAGGTGCGTCGCCCCGACGTGCCGATCGTCGGTGACGCGAAGTACGTCATCGAGGAGATCATCAAGGCCATCAAGGACCTCCGCCAGAGCGGCGAGGTGCAGGCCGACACCGGTGCGTGGAAGAGCCGCATCAGCGGCTGGCGCGAGCAGTTCCCCATGGCGTACGAGCCGAGCGCCCCCGGCGACGCGTTGAAGCCGCAGTTCTGCCTCGAGCAGCTCCGCGACAACGCTCCGGAAGGAACCATCCTGGTGTCGGGCGTCGGCCAGCACCAGATGTGGAGCAGCCAGTACTGGAAGTTCAACGAGCCGTACACCTGGGTGAACTCGGGTGGCCTCGGCACGATGGGCTTCAGCGTCCCGGCCGCCATCGGTGCCAAGGTCGGTCGCCCCGACCGCACCGTCTGGGCCGTCGACGGTGACGGCTGCTTCCAGATGACCGCGCAGGAGCTGGTCACCGCGAGCGTCGAGCGCATCCCGGTGAAGGTGGCCATCCTCAACAACAGCTACCTCGGCATGGTGCGCCAGTGGCAGGAGATGTTCTACGACGAGCGCTACTCCGAGGTGTACCTGTCGCCCGAGGTGCCCGACTTCGTGAAGTGGGCCGAGGCGATGGGTTGCGTCGGCATCCGTGTCGACAGTCCCGAGGAAGTGCAGCCGGCCATCGACAAGGCGAACAGCATCGACGACCGTCCGGTCGTGGTCGACTTCCGCGTCGACGCCCGCGAGAAGGTGTTCCCGATGGTGCCGGCCGGTGCCAGCAACGACGACCTCATGCTGCCGCACTTCCAGAACGCCAACCGGAGCAACCTGCGATGAACAACCACCACATCCTCTCGGTCCTCGTCCAGAACCGCCCCGGCGTGCTGGCCCGCGTGTCGGGGCTGTTCGCCCGCCGCGGCTTCAACATCTACAGCCTCGCCGTCGCACCGGCCGAGGAAGAGGGCTTCAGCCGCATCACCATCGTGGTCGACGTCGAGTCGTCGCCGCTCGAGCAGGTCACCAAGCAGCTGTTCAAGCTGATCGAAGTGGTGAAGATCAGCGAGCTCGACCCGCGCCGCAGCGTCGAACGCGAGCTGCTGCTCGCCACCGTGCGGGTCACCCCCGATCAGCGCGGCCAGGTGGTCGAGCTGACCAACATCTTCGAGGGCAAGATCCTCGCCGTGGGCGTCGAGGCCATCACCGTGTCGCTCGACGGTCACCCCGACAAGCTCGACGATTTTGAGGAACTCCTGGCCGGATATGGCATCGTGGAACTCCAACGAACCGGGCGGGTGGCTCTGCCCAAACTCGATCGCGAGGCGCGCCTGCGTGCCGTGAACAACAACAAGGGAAAGGCTGGCTGACCACAATGGCCGCAAAGATGTACTACGAGGCGGACTGCGATCCGTCGATCATTCGTGGCCGCAAGGTGGCCATCATCGGCTACGGCTCGCAGGGTCACGCGCACGCGCTGAACCTGAAGGAGTCGGGTGTCGACGTCGTCGTCGGTCTCCGTGAGGGCAGCAAGTCGGCCGCCAAGGCCGAGGCCGCCGGCCTGAAGGTGATGGGCATCGGCGAGGCCGCCAAGTGGGCCAACGTCATCATGCTCACCATGCCCGACACCGAGCAGAAGGCGACGTACGAGGAGTTCATCAAGCCGCACATGCGCAAGGGCAAGGCCCTCGCGTTCGCGCACGGCTTCAACATCCGCTTCAAGCGCATCCGCCCACCGAAGACCGTCGACGTCATCATGATCGCCCCCAAGGGCCCGGGCCACCTCGTGCGCCGCACCTACACCGAGGGCGGCGGCGTGCCGGCGCTCATCGCGGTGCACCAGGACGCCACGGGCAGCGCCAAGGAGCTGTCGCTCAGCTACGCGTCGGCCATCGGCGGCGCCCGTGCGGGCGTCATCGAGACCACGTTCGCCGAGGAGACCGAGACCGACCTGTTCGGCGAGCAGGCCGTGCTGTGCGGCGGCGTCACGTCGCTGGTGCAGGCCGGCTTCGAGACGCTCGTCGAGGCGGGCTACCAGCCCGAGATGGCGTACTTCGAGTGCCTCCACGAGGTGAAGCTCATCGTCGACCTGATGTACGAAGAGGGCATCGCCGGCATGCGCTACAGCATCAGCGACACCGCCGAGTACGGCGACCTCACCCGCGGCCCGCGCGTCGTCACGCCGCGCACCAAGGCCGAGATGAAGAAGATCCTCAAGGAGATCCAGACCGGCCGCTTCGCCAAGGAGTGGATCGCCGAGAGCGAGACCGGCCGCGAGAAGATGAAGGCCCTCCAGGCCGCTGGTGCCGAGCACCAGATCGAGACCGTCGGCAAGGAACTCCGCGCGATGATGCCGTTCCTCGGCGCCGGCAAGCAGAAGGTGGCCGACGTCAGCGGTGGCTGACCCGGTTCGTGTGTGCGGCGCCTCGTCCCTTCCGGGACGGGGCGCCGTTCGCGTTTTCGGCCCTGCGCAATGGGGCAGGATGTGGCGATGCGTCGATGGCTGGTGGTCCTGGTCCCGTTGGTCGTGCTCGCCGCGTGCTCCGACGAGCCGTCCGGTGGCGACATCGAGGCGGCATCGGCGAAGGTGAGCGCGGCGCCGGTGCCGGAGGGCTCCAGCGAGCGGTTCGAGCTCGCCGAGGGGCAGGTAGCCGAACGCATCGGCGACACGAACACGTGGCGATGGGAGCTGTGCAGCGACGGGTCGTGCCCGATGGTGCTGCGGGCGTTCGAACTGGTCACGTACCCGACGCTCGACGAGGCCTGCGCCGCCGTCGACGCCTACGTCGCGCAGGTGGGCGGCTCGGGCACGCTCACGTCGTGCCCGCCGGCCGACGCCGGAGCCGGCGTGCTGGTGGTGCCCGACGGCCAGTTCGGCAACACGGTGACGTTCACGCTGTCGTACACCACCGGCGTCGATGGTGCATGGGCACCGGGCACCGAGGCGAGCGTCGAGCTGGGCATCGGGCAGCAGTTCTGCAGCGACAGCGCGATCGCCGAGGCGTGCGCCGACTGAGATCGGTGGTGCTCACGTTCGGTACGGTGAGCGCCGCATGGGCGAGGGGGATCGCACATTCGGGTACGTCGGCGCGCTCGACGGCCTGCGCGCGTTCGCGGTGGCGGTCGTGCTCGTCTTCCATGCCGAACTCGGCGGTGCCGAAGGCGGGTTCCTCGGCGTCTCTGTGTTCTTCACCCTCTCGGGCTTCCTCATCACCTCGCTGCTCGTGGCCGAGCACGAGCGCACCGGCACGGTGGACCTGGGCGCGTTCTACGCGCGGCGCGGACGGCGCCTCCTGCCGGCGGCCTACGCCTGCATCGCCGGAGCACTGCTGCTCGGCCCGTGGTGGGTGGCCACCCAACGTCAGGACCTGCCCGGTGACGTGATCGCATCGGTGGCGAACGTGGCGAACTGGCGGTTCGCGTTCGCCGAGCGTTCGTACCAGGATCTGTTCCTCGGCGCGCCGAGCCCGCTGGCCCACTTCTGGTCGTTGGCGATCGAGGAGCAGTGCTATCTGCTGCTGCCGTTGGTTGCTGCGTGGGCGCTTCGTCGCGGTGGCGTGCGCCGGCTCGCGGCGGTGCTCGCGTTGCTGACCACCGCGTCGGTCGTGTCGACGCTGCTGACCAGTGATCCCGATCTCGTCTACAACGGCACGCACACGCGTGCAGCGGAACTGCTCATCGGTGCACTCGTCGCGCTGGTGGTGCGCCGTCGCCTCGTCGGTGCTCGGGTGGGCGCGGTGGCGGCCACCGGTGGCCTGGCCGTGCTGGTGGCGCTGGTGGTGTCGGTCGATCTGCGCACCGGATGGTTGTACCGCGGCGGGTTCGCGGCGGTGGCCGTGGTGTCGGCCATCACGGTGGTGGGCCTGCTCGGCGCGCACCTCCCGGCACGGCTGCTGGCCGCGCGGCCGATCGTGGCGATCGGACGCCGCAGCTACGGCGTGTACCTCTACCACTGGCCGGTGTTCCTGGTGCTCACCGCCGACCGCACCGGGCTGGGTACGTGGCCGCTGCTCGCGCTGCGGCTCGCGGCCACCGGGCTGCTCGTCGTCGTCTCGTACCGGTTGCTCGAGGTGCCGGTGCGGCGGGCGCGGTTGCTGGTGACGCCGCTGCGGGCGCGGTGGGTGGCCGGCGTGGCGGCCGCCGGCCTGGTGGTGGCCGCGCTGGTGGCCGTGCCCGACCCCGGCTTCACCCGCACCGAGGTGCTGCTCGCCCTCGGCGACGACGACACCGTCGAGTTCACGCTGCCCTCCACCACCGTGCCGCCCCCACCGCCCCCGCCGGTCGTGCTCGTGGTGGGCAGTTCGTCGGCGCCCGTGGCGGCCCTGAGGTCGGCCGGCTTCGAGGTCGTCGACGGCACCGATCCGGCGTGCCCGGTGGTGGCCGGCGCCGAGCTGCAGTTGCCCGACGGCACCGTCATCGACACGTCGGCGTGCACACCGGCGGCGTCGGCGTGGCCCGCTCTGTTGGCGTCGGTCTCGCCCGACGCCGTGGTGCTGGCGGGCGGACCGCTCGACCTGGGCCTCGTGCGCACCGTCGACCAACTCGGCTTCCCGACGGCCGCCGACCTCGCGGGTGTGGCCGATCGCCTCACGGTGACGGAGGCTGGCGTCCGTGATGCGCTCGACCTGCTGCGCGGTGTGGGAGTTCCGGTACTGCTGTACCGGGAGTCGGCGGTCGCCGATCCGCTGCGCCTCGACGAGGTGTTCGGCCACGCTGCCGTGTCGGAGGGCGAGGCGGTGCCCGTGCATCGCGAACTGACCGGGCTCGTCGACGCGGCGCGCCGTGCGCTCGACGAGCTCGCGGCGGAGGGGCCCGGGCCGGTGCGGTTGCTCGTCGTCGGCGACTCGACGTCGCTCGACCTCGCACAGGCCTTGAGCGACGGCGGCGATGGTCGCCTCGCCGTGCTGTGGGCCGGCGCCAACGGGTGTCCGTTCGTGCGGACCGAGGCGCGCCGCACGAGCCCCGACGTGCCGTGGGGCGAGGAGCCCTGTCCCGACTTCGCGGCGAAGCTGCCGCCGCTGCTCGCCTCGTTCCGGCCCGATGCCGTGCTCGTCGTGGCCGGCCCGACGGAGTTGAGCGAGCAGCGCTACGCCGGCGACCCCGCCGGTCACGTCGCGGGCGACCCGGCGTACACGTCGTTTCACGACGCGGAGATGGCGGCGTTCCTCGCTGCGGTGCCGGTGGTGCCCGTGCTCGTGGCCGATGCCGTGCCCATCCGTGCCGGGCGGTGGGCCACCCCCGAGATGGCGTCGCCCGAGCGACTGGCCGCATGGCAGGCGCAGATCGACCGGTGGGACGACGCCTCGCCGCGGGTGACGGTGTTCCCGTACGCCGCGGCGCTCGCCGAGTTCGAGGCCACCCACGGCGACCTGCGCGCCGACGGCGTGCATCCCGACGTGGTGGCGCTCACCGACCTCGCCCGCGCGACGTTGGTGCCGCGGTTGGTCGCGGCCGTCGTCGCTGCCGACTAATTCCGACTTGCCAGGTCGGGATTAGCGCGTGTACGGTTCGACCCCTATGAGCGACAACTGGGGTTTCGAGACGCGTCAGATCCACGTGGGCGGCGAGCCCGACCCGGCCACCGGTGCCCGGGCGGTGCCGATCTACCAGACCACGAGCTTCCAGTTCCGCGATGCCGAGCACGCGCAGAACCTGTTCGCGCTGGCGGAGATCGGCAACATCTACACCCGCATCATGAACCCCACGCAGGGTGCGCTCGAGGCCCGCCTCAGCAGCCTCGAGGGTGGCGTCACCACCGCCGTCGGCCTGCCCGGCGCGCTCGTGGTGAGCTCGGGCCAGTCGGCCGAGACCATCGCCATCCTCACACTCGCCGAGGCCGGCGACCACGTGGTGGCCAGCCCGTCGCTGTACGGCGGCACCTACAACCTGTTCCACTACACGCTGCCGAAGATGGGCATCGAGGTCACGTTCGTCGATGACCCGCACAACCTCGAGGAGTGGGCGTCGGCCATCCGCCCGAACACGAAGGCGTTCTACGGCGAGGTGCTCGCCAACCCGCGCAACGACGTGTTCGACATCGAGGGCGTCAGCAAGGTGGCCCACGACAACGGCATCCCGCTCATCGTCGACAACACCGTGCCCACCCCGTACCTCATCCGGCCCATCGAGTGGGGCGCCGACATCGTGGTGCACAGCCTCACGAAGTTCATCGGCGGTCACGGCACCTCCATCGGCGGCGCCATCATCGACGGCGGCACGTTCGACTTCGGCGCCAGCGGCCGGTTCCCCAACCTCACCGAGCCCGACCCCAGCTACCACGGCCTGCCGTACTGGCCGGCCCTCGGCCCGGGTGCGTACATCATCAAGGCCCGCGTGCAGATCCTGCGCGACCTCGGCGCCGCCGTGTCGCCGTTCAACGCGTTCGCGTTCCTGCAGGGCCTCGAGACGCTCAGCCTGCGCATGGAGCGCCACTGGGCCAACGCCGACCGCGTCGCGCAGTTCCTGGTCGACCACCCGCAGGTCGAGGCCGTGTCGTACGCGGGTCTGCCGAGCAGCCCGTGGCACGAGCGTGCGAAGAAGTACGGCGGCGGCAAGGGCTACGGCAGCGTGCTCGCGTTCGACATCAAGGGCGGCCGCGAGGCCGGCCAGAAGTTCGTCGGCGGCCTGAAGCTGCACAGCCACGTGGCCAACATCGGCGACGTGCGCAGCCTGGTGATCCACCCGGCCAGCACCACCCACAGCCAGCTCACCGAAGAGGAGCAAGTGTCGACGGGTGTGCGTCCGGGCCTCATCCGCCTCAGCGTGGGCCTCGAGTCGATCGAGGACATCCTCGCCGACCTCGAGCTCGGCTTCGCCGCGGCGAAGTAACCCACTACAGATCGGGGTCGTTCTCCATCTCCTGGATGAACGCCCAACGGAGTCGACAGCGGATGGCATCGAGGATGTCGATGCGTCGTTCGGGGAGCGCCTCTGTTTCGTCGCGCAGCTCGGGATCGCGGTTGTGCGGCGGGCAGAACGCTCGTCCGTTGAACTGGCTGGTGGGCCCGCCCCGGGCTGCGGGTGTTCGGTGGTCGACGTCGCCGCGCACCGCCGGCGTGGGGCAGACCGAGGGATGCGTGCACCGGCGGTCACGCACCTGGATGGCGCGGCGGAGCGCGCCCGTGAAGGTGCGCTGTCGGGTCTTCGCGATGACCGTGGTGTGGCCGTCGAACAGGAACGACTCCATCACTGCATCGTCGATGTGGCCGACCAGCTGTTCGGGGCGTAGCACGTGACCCGAGGCCAACTCGGACAACCGACGAGCCGTCTGGTCGCCGACGATGACCTGGAACAGCGGGCGAGCAGTGAGGCCCGTGGCGTTGATCGACCGTGTGGCCATGCGCACCAGTGCTGCGGCGCGCAGTTGGCTGAGCGTGCGGACCACGCCGGCCGCCTTGTCGTCGTTGCGAAGTTGCCCGATCAATCGGCGGAGTTCGTTGTCGACGATCTCGGCATCGACCACCTCGAGCTCGCCGTCGAGGAGGAGGCGTCCGGTGGTGTGCGAGCGCGAGGCCGACAGCCTGGAGGGCGCGGGCACCGCGGGTGAACGGCCGAGCTCGTCGTCGGCCAGCATGGCCCAGTACTGCACCACTCGCCGAGCGTCGTCGAACAATGCGCAGTTGGCGCACTGCTCGACCAACAGTTGCTCGTGCTCGAGGAACAGCTCGAACCGTGGGCCGGCGGCGTACAGGATGAACAGGTCGACGTGATCGAGCGAGAGCCGGCCGGCGAGCACTGCGTCGCGGGTGCGGGTCATGCCTGCGAGCAGTCGGGCCCGGCGGAGCTCGCGGGCGGTGGTGCGGCGGCACGAGCGCGTGTCGCGGCCGAGGGCGAGCGATGCATTGAGGGAGCCGTCGTCGCGCCACTGGCCGCTCGCCTCCCACGGTGTGAGCACCTGGGCAGCCGCGACGGCCAACCTCGCCCGCTCGGCCTGGAGCGACACGACCATCGCCTGCAGATCGGCGGCGGGGAGTGCCGCGACGTCGACCGCGACCAACTCGTCGATGAGGCCGTGGAGTCGGGCCATGAGATCGCCGGGTGAGGTCATGGCCCCATCCTGACGAAGGGGTGTGACAGGGTTCTCGCGTCAGGTGGAGTGGTGGCGCACCATCTCGTTCATCCGGCGGAGTGCCGCTGCGTTGCCGAGCACCACGAGCATGTCGCCGGCGTGCAGCGGGCCGTCGGCCTCGTGCCAGCGGCGCACCTGACCGCCGTGCCGCAGGCCGAGGATGTGCAGGTCGGGGGCGGCGCCGCCGAGCGTGCGCAGGTCGAGCCCCTCGGCCTCCGAGCCGGCACCCACCTCGACCTCCTCGACACGCATGTCGGTGCCGGGAATGGCCAGCACGCCGAGCACCTCGGCGTCGAGCGCGGTGGCCGCCATGCCGGCGCCGACGCTCTCGTACACGGGCACCACGTGTGAAGCGCCCGCACGCATCAGTCGCTCGCTCCAGTTCGAGTCGCTGACGCGCGCCACGATGCGCAGCGCGGGTGCGATGGACCGTGCCGTCAACGCGACGACGGCGTTCGACGGGTCGTCGAGCGTGGTGATGAGCGCGGCCGCCTTCGTGACGCCGGCGGTGCGGAGCACGGTGACGTCACGCGCGTCGCCCTTCAGGTACACGGCACCGGCGGCCGCGATGGCGTCGTCGAGCCCCTCGGTGGTGTCGACGATGACCACCTCGCGGCCGGCGCGCACGGCGGCGTTGGCCGATGCCCTGCCCACTCGGCCGAAGCCGACGATCACCACGTGGTTGCGCAGATGTTCCCGCACCTTCGATCTCCTTCGTTCGCGCAGCGCCGCTGCGACGTCACCCGACACGAACAGCGCGGTGAGCGCCGCCGCCGAATACACGAACACGCCGAACCCGGCGAAGATGGTGGCCATCGTCCACACCCGTCCGGCGGTGCTCAGCTCGTGCACCTCGCCGTAGCCGACCTGGCCCATGGTGATGGTCGACATGTAGACGGCGTCCATCCAGCTCCAGCCCTCGATGACGACGTAGCCGGTGGATGCGATGGCGATCGCGGCGAGCGCTGCCAGCAACGGTCCGCGCAGGCGCTGCAGCACGAGGATGCGCGCGTGGGGTCGTTCGTACGACGACTCGTCGCCCTTCATGTGCTCACTCTGCGCTCGGCGTGCATCGGTGCACAGAGTACGTTGGCCCTCGTGACCAGGGCCGTTCGTGACGACCTCGCTGCGGCGCACGCCGCGTCGTTGGCGCACGTCGTCGCGCCCGGGGCGCGACTCACGGGTGAGCGTCGCCGGCGCATCGCCGAGGTCGCGATCGACGCGTACCTCACCGCCGAACCGAGCCCGCCGTGGGTGCGCCCGTACGGCGATGCGGCGCTCGACGTTGCGTATCGGTTGGCCCGGCACGCCGGCACCATCACGCCCGACTGGTACGAGCAGATCGTGACCGAGGGGCTGCACCCGGTGGAGTGGGTGGAGATCGTGGGCGTCGTGATCGCCGTGCTGCCGCCGGTCGCGTTCGCCCGCGCGGTCGGCAACCCGCTGCCCGCACTGCCTGCCGCGGTCGACGGTGTGCCGCACGGCCGTGAGGCCGACGAGCTCGCGCCGGCCCGGCTGAACTTCGTGCCCGTCGCCGCGCCCGCCGACCGCATGCCGTCAGTGGTGCAGGCGTTGTCGGCGGTGCCCGACGAATGGCACAACCTGTGGCGCCTGGCGGAGGCGCAGTACATGAGCGATCGCCAGATGGACGACCCGCTGTGGAACCGGGGCACGCTCAGCCGGCCGCAGATGGAGCTGGTGGCGGGGCGGCTCTCACTGATCCGCGAGTGCTTCTTTTGAACGACCTCCCACGCAGGCATGCTCAGTTGGAGCAGCCATCAGGACGGCACACCGGCCGACGTCGACGCGCTCGCGTCGGGTGACGGCGATGCCGGGTTGCCTCACGGCGCGCTGCTGATGGCGTTCGCCGAGGCGATCGCACAGTGGGACGACGACGCGCTCACCGTGGCCCGCGACGCACTGGTCGGCGCGGCCGGTGAGGCGTTCATGGTCGACGCCGCGGCGGTGGCGGCCAACTTCGAGATGATGACCCGCGTCGCCGACGGCACCGGTGCGCAGCACGCGCCCGAGGTGCAGGCCGACCGAGAGGCACTCGCGGCCCGGCTGGGCATGGTCGAACGGCCCTGACGTCGCGCGCCTCCGCCGTCGTACCGTCAGAAGGTCGACCCTGGAGGTGGTGGAGATGCGGACGTGGTGGCGTTCCCTCGGGACGTGGCTCAGCAGGCACACAGCGCTCACGCTGGCCGGCGTCGCGGCGCTGACCGCGGTGCTGGTGGTGGGGTTGCTGCGGCTCGACTTCGCGACCGGTCAGGACAGTTACATCGATCCGTCGTCGCAGGCGGCACAGGACAACCGCGACTACCAGGAGCTGTTCGGCGGCGAGAACATGGTGGTGCTGTTCACCGTGCCCGAGGGAGAGAACCTCGTCGACCTGTTCACGTCGGGGAACGTCGTGCAGATGAACGAGGTGGAGGCCACGCTGGCCGACGACGACGCGATCGTGTCGGTGGTGTCGCCGGTGAAGTTGCTGCAGTGGACGAACGACCTCATCGCCAAGGGCACCGCGAGCGAGATCCTCGCGCGTGCCATCGAACGCGACCCGAGCGAGGAGGGGAAGGCGGCGCGCACGGCCGACGCCACGCTCACCACGTTGCGCCTCGGTGCCGCGGGTGAGCAGTCGCTCGACAACCCGGCATGGGTGGAGTTCCTGCTGTTCGACAACTCCGGCTTCACGGTCGACGCCGACAACCAGGTGGTCGCGCCGCCCGCCGACCAGTTGCAGGTGCGCAAGGCGCTGCGCGCGTTCATGCCCGACCCGCGGCACGCCGTGATGGCGGCCGTGCTCGTCGGCAACGCCCCGCTCGACGACCTCGCCGCGGGCTCGGAGGCGGTGAAGGCGGCGTTCGCCGGTCGCACGTTCGAGTCGGCCGAGGTGGTCATCACCGGCACCCCGACGTTCCTCACCGACATCAACGACTACCTGCAGGGCGGCATGCTCACGCTCGGCGGGATCGCCGTGCTGGTGATGCTCGTCATCCTGGTGGTCGCGTTCCGCGTGCGGTGGCGGCTGCTGCCGATGGTGGGCATGGTCGTGGGGGTGGTGTGGGGGTTCGGCGCGTTCGGCTTCACCGGCACGAAGCTCTCGCTGGTCACCATCGCCGGGTTGCCCATCCTCATCGGGCTCGGCATCGAGTTCGCCATCCAGGTGCAGAACCGCATCGAGGAGGAACGCACCATCGAGCGCGTGGCCGACCCGTTCGGTCAGACCCTGGCGCACATGGGACCGCCGCTCCTGGCGGCCACGGTGGCGGCGGTCATCGCGTTCCTGACGGTGAAGATCTCGAAGGTGCCGATGGTGCAGGACTTCGGCGTGCTGCTGTCGATCGGCATCGTCGCGTTGCTCGCGGCCGGCATCGCGCTGCCGCTCACGTTGATCGGCGCGCGTGAACGTCGGCGCCCCACCGACGACCCGCCGCGGGCCAGTTGGGTGGAGGGCACCGTGCGTCGCCTCGGCAGCCTGCCGCGCGGCGCGGTGCTGCCGCTGGTGATCGTGGCCGTCAGCATCCCCGTGCTCGGGCTGGCGCTCGAGGGCGGGTCGAAGATCGAGAGCGACCCGGTGAACTGGGCGAACCAGGAGAGCGAGGCCATCCGCAACGCGCGCACCCTGGAGGACGAGACCGGGTTCGCGTCGACGCTCGGCGTGTTCGTGCAGGCCGCGCCCGAGGTGACGTCGAACGGTGTGTTCACCGACCAGATGGGCGCGTTCCAGATGGACCTCGTCGAGAGCCAGCTCGCGGCGAACCCCGAGCTCGCCGAGGCGTCGAGCCTGGCCACCACGGTCGGCTGGCTGGCCGAGGTGCCGGGCGCGACGCCGCTGCCACCGACCGGGCTCGACATGTTGCAGGCGTACCGGGTGGCGCCCGAGTCGCTGCAGTCGTTGCTCGTGGCGAACGACGGCAACGCCGCACAGGTGCTGTTCCAGGTGGGGCCGTCGTCGTTGGAGGAGCGTGCCGTGGTGCTCGACCACGTCGAGCACGCGATCGTCGACCCGGGCGACGGCGCATCGATGCCGAAGGACGCGACGGCCACCACCGGCGGCCTCGCCGTGGTGGGCGTGGGCCTGTTGGAGAACATCACCGCGAACCGCGCCGAGCTCACCGTGGTGGCCGTGCTGCTGGTGGCGGCGTTCATCATCCTGCGCTACCGCGACCTGGCTCGCGGGTTGCTCACGATGATCCCGGTGCTGCTGGCCGTCGGCATGTCGGCCGTGCTCGTGCGGCTGCTCGGCATCACGCTCAGCCCGCTCACCACGGTGGGCGGTCCGCTGGTGGTGGCGACGTGCGCCGAGTTCTCCGTGCTGCTGGTCGACCGCTACGCCGAGCAACGCGACCGCGGCTTCGATCCCGAGGCGAGCAACCGCGTGGCCGCCGAGCGCACCGGTCGGGCGTTCTTCACGTCGGCACTCACCACGCTCGGCGGGTTCGCGGTGCTGATGTTCAGCACGCTGCCGTTGCTGGCCGACTTCGGCATGGTGGTCACCATCAACATCGCGGTGGCGCTGCTGGCCGCGCTCGTCGTGGTGCCGCCGCTGGTGAAGGAGGCCGACCACCGTGGGTTGTTGGTGATGGGTGCGTCGGTGCGTCCGGTGCGAGCACCTCGGCGGCGCCAGGTGGCGATGGCGCTCGCGTCGATCGCGCTGGTGGGCGGTGGTCTCGCGCTGGTGCTGCGTGCGGTCGCCACCACGAGCGAGGCCGCCGCCGAGCCGCGCCAGACCGAGACCGCAGAGGCGCCGGCCACCATCCCGCCGTCGACCACCGTGGCCCCCACGACGTCGCTCGCACCCGACGCCACGCTGCCCCCGGGCCCGGCCGAACGCCCGATCGGGTTGGTCGCCGGCGCGTTCTACGACGGGCTCGTGGCCGTGGGGGTCGACGCGGGCATCGCCCGGTGCGCGGCCGACGACCTGTTGGCCACGACGCCCGAGGCCGACCTGTTGGCGATGGGCATCGCGTCCACGCCACGACCCGACGACGTGAACGCGCTGCTGGAGGCGTCGGCACTGCGGTGCGGTGTCACCCCGGAGCAGCTCGCCGCGGCGGCCTGAGCCGTCAGTCGTCGTCGCGCTGCTCGCGCAGGAACTTCTCGAACTCTGCGGCGAGGTCGTCGCCCGTCGGCATCGACGCCTCGACGCGCCGGTCGTAGTCGTGCTCCAGCATGGCCACGTACGCGGCGGCGTGCTCGTCCTCAGCCACCGCTTCGTCGTGCAGGCTGCGCCACCGCATCGCGTCCTCGGCCAGTTCGGCGTGCCCGGTGGGCACACCGAGCACGTGCTCGAGGTGGCGCAGCAGCGCGGCCGAGCTCTGCGGGTGCTTCGCGTTGCCCAGGTAGTGCGGCACGCCGACGCGCAGCGACACCGCGGGGATCTCGGCGCGGTCGAGGCGTTCCTGCAGTACGCCCACCAACCCGGTGACGCCCTGGTACTGCGGGCGTGACAGGCCGAGCGCGCGGACCAGGCCTTCGTTGGTGCTGCTGCCCACCACCTGCGGCGGACGGCTGTGCGGCACGGCCTCGGGTGCGGCGCCGAGCGTGACCACCACTTCGCACCCGAGCTCGCGGGCGACGCGGATGATGGCGTCGGCGAACGTGACGTAGCGCAGGTGCGGTTCGACGCCCGACAGCAGCACCAGGTCGTGGGCCATGCCCGGGTAGCGGGCGACGCGGAACTCGTTCTCGGGCCACACCACCTGACGGATCTCGGCGTGATCGAGCACCACCTGCGGGCGCTCCTGGGTGAAGTCGTAGAACGGGTCTGGGTCGATGGACGCGACCACCGGGGCCACCCGGTCGTCGGCCAGCGTGTCGACCGCGTCGGTGGCCACCTCGGCGATGTCGAACAGGCCGCGCAACGCCAGCACCATGATGGGCCGGTGCAGCGGAGCGAGCTCGTCGAAGGCCGTGGTGAGCACGTTCACGCAAGCGCCTCCACGACGTGGTCGATGCACTTGGTGAGCGCGAGCACGTCGTCGGGCTCGATGGCGGGGAACATGCCGATGCGCAGCTGGTTGCGGCCGAGCTTGCGGTAGCTGTCGGTGTCGACGATGCCGTTCGAGCGCAGCGCGGCGCAGACGTCGGTGGCCTGCACGCCCTCGATGTCGATGGTGCCGACCACCGACGAACGCTGCATCGGGTCGGTGACGAACGGCGTCGCGTACGGGCTGGCCTCGGCCCACGAATAGAGGTGCTGCGCGCTCTGGCGGCAGCGGTCGACGCACCAGTCGAGCCCGCCGTTGCCGAGCATCCACTTCACCTGCTCGTCGAGCAGCACCAGCGTGGCGAGGGCCGGCGTGTTGTAGGTCTGGTTGGCCACCGAGTTGTCGAGCGCGATGAGCAGGTCGAGCGACGCGGGACGCCAGCGCGGGCTGTGGCCGATCTCGCGGATGCGCTCGATGGCGGCGGGGGAGCATGCGGCGAGCCACAGGCCGCCGTCGCCGGCGAAGCACTTCTGCGGGGCGAAGTAGTACACGTCGACCTCGTCGGGCACCCACGGCAGGCCACCGGCGGCGGAGGTGGCGTCGACCACGACGAGCGCGTCGCTCTCGGGACGGCGGAGGTGCATCATCACGCCGGTCGAGGTCTCGTTGTGGGTGAGTGCCACCACGTCGACGCCGTCGTCGCTGGACCGCAGCGCCGGGTGTGTGCCGGGCTCGCTCTTCACGACGACCGGCTCACCGAGGTGCGGTGCGGCGGCCGACGCCTCGGCGAACTTCGACGAGAACTCGCCGAACACGTAGTGCTCGCTGCGGTCGCGGATGAGGCCGAACGTGGCGACGTCCCAGAACACGGTGGAGCCGCCGTTGCCCATCACGATCTCCCAGTCCTTCGGGAGGCCGAACAGGTCCTTCAGGCCCTGCCGCACCGAGCCGACGAGCTGCTTCACGGGTGGCTGGCGGTGCGAGCTGCCCAGGACGTGGGCGTTCGCCTTGGCCAGCGCGAGCACCTGCTCGGGCCGCACCTTCGAGGGCCCGCAGCCGAACCGGCCGTCGAGCGGCAGGAGGTGATGGGGGATGGTGATGTCAGCAGCATCGGTCACGTGGACAGTCTCGCGCCGAAACCCGCAGGCTCACGAAACGCGCAACCGATAGCATTTCGACCCGTGAACCGCACCTCTGCACGTCTCGCCGCCATCGCCGAATCCGCCACGCTCGCCGTCGACGCGAAGGCCAAGGCCCTCCAGGCGAAGGGCGAGAACGTCATCGGCTTCGGTGCGGGTGAGCCCGACTTCCCGACGCCCGCGAACATCGTCGAGGCCGCCGTGCGTGCGTGCAGCGACCCGAAGATGCACAAGTACTCCCCGGCGGCCGGTCTGCCGGCGCTGCGCGAGGCCATCGCCGCGAAGACCCTGCGCGACAGCGGGTTCGAGTGCCAGGCCAGCCAGGTGCTCGTCACCAACGGCGGCAAGCACGCGGTGTTCACCGCGTTCGCCGCGCTGTGCGACCCGGGCGACGAGGTCATCTGCCCGGCTCCGTACTGGACCACCTATCCCGAGGCCATCACGCTCGCGGGCGGTGTGCCGGTGGTGGTGCAGACCGACGAGACCAACGGCTTCAAGGTCACCGTCGAGCAGCTCGACGCCGCGCTCACCCCGCGCACCAAGGTGCTGCTGTTCGTCAGCCCCGACAACCCCTCGGGCGCCATCTACTCGCCCGAGGAAGTCGAGGCCATCGGCCGCTGGGCCGTGGAGAAGGGCGTGTGGGTGCTCACCGACGAGATCTACGAGCACCTCGTGTACGGCGACCACCGCTTCGTGAGCATGCCCACCGTGGTGCCCGAACTGGCGAAGCAGTGCGTCATCGTCAACGGCGTGGCGAAGACCTACGCGATGACCGGGTGGCGTGTCGGCTGGATGATCGGGCCGGCCGACATCATGAAGGCCGCCGTCAACTTCCAGTCGCACAGCACCTCCAACGTCACCAACGTGGCGCAGGTGGCGGCGCTCGAAGCCGTCAGCGGCGACCTGTCGGCCGTGGCCATGATGCGCGAGGCGTTCCAGCGCCGCGCCCTCACCATGCACCGCATGCTCAACGACATCCCTGGCGTGTCGGCCATCGAGCCGCAGGGCGCGTTCTACTGCTACCCCAACGTGAAGGCGCTGCTCGGCAAGCCGCTCGGCCCCAACGGCACCGTCTCGAACAGCACGCTCGAGCTGGCCGACGCCATCCTCGGCGAGGCGAAGGTGGCGTTCGTGCCGGGCGAGGCGTTCGGCACCCCCGGGTACGCGCGGTTCAGCTTCGCGATGGCCGACGCCGACATGGAGGAAGGCATCCGCCGCATCCACCAGTGGGTCACCGCCTGACGCCACGGCGTAACGTCGGCCCCGTGGCCGACCAACACGATCCCTTCGGTTTCGACTTGCTCTCGCTCGACTGGCTGAAGGCCAAGCCGGGCGCGAAGTGGGCGCGCCATCCCGGCGACCTCGCCGCGTGGGTGGCCGACATGGACTTCCGTCCGCCGCCCGTGGTGACCGACGCGTTGCGTGCGCTCGTCGACGGTGGCGACCTCGGCTACTCCGATCACCTGCCCGACCCGTCGCCGGCCCGCGACGCGTGGGTGGCGCGCTGCGCCGATCGATACGGCTGGTCGTTCCCGGTGGAGGAGACCCGCGAGCTGAACGACGTCACGCAGGGCATCCAGATCGTGCTGCAGCACCACACCCAGCCGGGCGACGGCGTCGTGGTGCTGGTGCCGTCGTACCCGCCGTTCCTGCGCAGCGTGAACGAGAGCCACCGTCGGCTGGTGCCGGTCGTGGGGCATCGCACAACCAGCTCGGGCACGGGGTGGGAGTTCGACTACGACGGGCTCGACGCGACGTTGCGCGAGCAACCGGCGAAGGTGCTGCTGCTGTGCCACCCGCAGAACCCGACGGGGCACGTGTTCGACGACGACGAGCTGCGCCGGCTGGTCGACATCGCCGAGCGGCACGACCTGCTCATCATCAGCGACGAGATCCACGCCGACCTCACGTACGCGCCGCGACGACACCGCCCGATGGCGCTGTTCGCACCCGATCGCACCGTCACCATCCATGCCGCGTCGAAGGCGTTCAACCTCGCGGGGTTGCGTTACGCGATCATGCACATCGGCCCCGCAGCGTTGCGCGAGGAGATCCTCGGGATGCCCGACCACCTGTACGGCGAGGCGAACATGTTCGGCGCCGAGGCGGCGCGCGTGGCATGGACCCAGGGCGACGAATGGCTCGACGCGGTGCTCACCCATCTCGACCGCATGCGCATGCTGGCCGGCGAGCTGCTCGCCGAGCACCTGCCGCAGGTGGTGTACATGCCGCCGGCGGCCACGTACCTCGGGTGGCTCGACTGCCGTGCGCTCGGCTTCGGCGACGACCCGTCGCGCGAGTTCGCGGCGCGCGGCGTGCAGCTGAACGAGGGGCCGGAGTTCGGCGACCTCGGTGTGGGTCACACGCGGCTGAACTTCGCGACCTCGTCGCACGTGCTGCGCGAGATCGTGCAGACGATGGCTACACCGTCTGCGCGGTGAGCACCACGAGACAGAGGATCTCGGCCACCTGCTCGGTGGCGCCCAGCACGTCGCCGCTGATGCCGCCGATCTTGCGGCGTGCCAGCGTGCCCGTGGCCACCACCGCCACCAGCGCGGCGGCGGCGAGCGGTGCGGCCCACCAGCCGACGACGACGGCGGTGAGTGCGACACCGACGAGCACGCTCACCGCGGCACGGGCGCGCGTGGTGCCGCGGCCGTAGTCGGCGCCGAGGCCCGAGTGCGTGGCGAGCCGCATCGTGCCGGCCATGCCCACGGCCGCGACCCGACCCATCGTGTGCGCGGCGACGGCACCGGTGAACATGGCCCACGGCCCGGGCAGCGAGCCGAGTGCCACCACGCGCAGCACGATCGACGCGCAGATGGCCGCGACGCCGTAGGTGCCGTGGCGCGAGTCCTTCAGGATCTCGAGCCGACGCTCGACGGTCCAGCCACCACCGAACGCATCGGCGATGTCGCCGAGGCCGTCCTCGTGGAACGCGCCGGTGACGAGCAGCCCGACCGTGATGCCGATGGCGCCCGCGACCAATGGCGGCACCACGTGCCACGCCCCGGCCGCAGCGCCGCCGACCGCGGCGCCGATGAGCGCGCCCGCGAGCGGGAACCACGCCACGATGGCGTCGAGCTTCGGTTCGCGGCGCAGGCGGATGGGCACGCGCGTCAGGAACTGCAGCGCGGCGAGCAACCCCATCGGATCAGCCGAACCACTCGCCGAACGTCGGCACGTCGGTGATCCCGGCACAGGCCATCCGCACGAGCGGCACCGCGGCCATGGCGCCGCTGCCCTCGCCGAGGCGCATGCCGAGGTCGAGCAACGGCTCCTTGCCGAGCACGCGCAGCAGGCGGCGGTGGCCGGGCTCGGCCGAGCAGTGGCCGACCTGGCAGTGCGCCAGTGCGTCGGGCGCCGTCACGTGCAGCGGCAGCACCGCCGACGTGACGACGTAGCCGTCGAGCAGCACCGGGAGTCGACGCTGGCGCGCCGCGACGACGGCGGCGGCGATGGCGACGAGCTCGGCCCCGCCCACCTGGCGCAGCACCTCGAGCGGGTCGGTGACCGACGCGATGCGTTGCGTCGCGGCGATGACCGCGTCCTGCTTGCGGCCCAACCCTGCGTCGTCGACGCCGGTGCCTCGGCCCACCCATTCGGTGGCGTCACCGCCGAGGAGCGCCGCGGTGACCGCGGCGGCGGCGGTGGTGTTGCCGATGCCCATCTCGCCGAGCACCAGCAGGTCGGCGTCGAGCGCGTCGACCGCGTCGCGTCCGGCGCGGATGCAGTCCTGGAACCGCTCGTGGCTGAGGGCTGCCTCGGCGCGGATGTCGCCGGTCGGGCGACCGACACCGACGTCGACGGCGTCGACCGTGGCACCGGCCGCGGCCGCGAACGCCGATACCGTGCTCTTGCCGGCTCGGTAGGCCGCCAGCATCGCGCCGGTGACGTCGGCGGGGTAGTTGCTCACGCCGGCGGCGGCGACGCCGTGGTCGGCAGCGAAGATGAGCGCCGCCGGCTTGCGCACCGCGGGTGCGGCCGTGCCCTGCCACTCGGCCACCCAGGCAGCCAGGTCGTCGAGGCGTGCCAGCGCCCCGGCGGGACGGAGTATGTCGGCGGCGCGTGCCCGCACGGCGTCGCCGGCGACCACGTCGGGCGTGGCCAGCTCGGCCAACGTCGACTGCAACCAGTTCATCCCAACAGCTCCCTCGGGTCGGTCAGTCGGAGTGCTCGCCCGGCCACCAGCAGCAGCGTGGTGTCGGCGAGGGCGGCCACCGACTGGTTCAGCCGCCCGAGCTCGTCACGGTAGTCGCGACCCATCGCGGTCTCAGGGTGCACGCCCATGCCGACCTCGTTGCTCACCACGACGATGTCGCCGTCGCGCCGTCGGAGTGCATCGCAGAGCGCGGCCGCGGCATCGGTGCGTGCACCGGCGGAGGGGAGGTGGGCGAACAGGTTGCCGAGCCACACGGTGAGGCAGTCGACGATCACGAAGTGATCGGCCGGCGCTGCGTCGACGGCCTCGTGCAACTGCACCGGGCACTCGACGGTGGTCCAGTGCGGAGGCCGTTCGAGGCGATGCCGTTCGACGCGCTCGCGGAGATCGTCGTCGAACGGCTCCGCAGTGGCGACGAACGTGACCGGGGCCGACTGCCGCTCACCCATCTGCACCGCGAGGGTGCTCTTGCCGCTGCGTGCGCCGCCGAGGAGCAGCGTGCGCATCAGTAGTCGATGCCCCGCTTGGCGAGGATGCCGTTGTCGTACGCGTGCTTCACGTGACGCATCTCGGTGACCGTGTCGGCGAGGTCGATGATCTCCTGCGGGCAGTCGCGGCCGGTGACGATGACGTTCACGTGGCGCGGCCGGTTGCGAATGGCCTCGGCCACGTCGGCGGTGGAGATCCAGCCCCACGTGCACAGGTAGGTGAGCTCGTCGAGGATGATGAGCTCGTGCTCGCCGGCGGCGAGCACCTGCGACGCCGTGGCCCACGCGGCGCGGGCGAGATCGATGTCGTGCTGGAGGTCGTCGGAGTCCCAGGTGAAGCCGCCGCCGAGCGAGTGCCACTCCACGCCGAGCGAGCGACCGATCTTCTCCTCGCCCACCTTCCAGTCGCCGCTCTTCACGAACTGCAGCACGGCGACCTTCCAGTCGCGGGCGAGGGCACGGATCATGACGCCGAAGGCAGCCGAGCTCTTGCCCTTGCCGTTGCCGGTGTTGACCAGCACGAGGGAGTCGGCCTGACGGCCGCCGGAGGGGCGGGGATCGTCGGTGAGGGGTTGCTGGTCGTCGGTGCTCATGATCGGTTGGAGCATACGCACGGGTTTGCTACGGTTGCCCCGTCCGGCTCGAAACCCGTGCCGGATGTGTGGTGCCCAGCGAAGTCCGGTGAGATCCCGGCACTGTCCCGCAACGGTGGTCCGTGTCCAGCACGGCGAGTCCGGTCGCCTGGCTCCATGCGCGACAACCAGACCCTCGAGGCAAGGGCGGTGCGCGGCGGGAGCACCCGCCCGTTCCCAACTTGTCCTCCCGGATGGAGGACCAGGAAGTCCTCCGGAAAGCGGAGGATTTTCCAATGCAACGTTTCACGTCCATCGCCGCGCTGACCGCGCTGCTCATCACGGCGGCCGCGTGCGGCGACGACGCATCGTCGGCCGACACCACCGCCGGTGCCGACACCACGGCCGCGGCCGAGACCACCGCGGCACCCGAGACCACGGCCGGCGCCGACGTGCCGACCGCGATCGTCAGCCTGTCGCCGACGGCCACGGAGATGCTGTTCGCCATCGGTGCCGGCGACCAGATCCTCGCCGTCGACGAGTTCAGCGACTACCCGGCCGAGGCGCTCGACAAGCCGCACGACCTCTCGGGCTTCGAGCCCAACGTGGAGGCCATTGCCGCGCTCGAGCCCGACCTGGTCATCATGCAGGACCCCACCATCCAGGAGCAGCTCGAGGCGCTCGGCATCACCGTGTGGATCGGTCCGGCCGCCGCCAGCTTCGACGACGTGTACAGCCAGATCGAGCAGCTCGGCGCCGCCACCGGCCACATCGGTGAGGCCGCGGAGCTCGTGTCGCAGATGCAGACCGACATCGACGCCGCCATCGCCGCCGCCCCGAACGCCGAGGGCCTGAAGGTGTACCACGAGCTCGACAACACGTTCTACAGCGTCACCAGCAACACCTTCATCGGCCAGGTGTACGCGCTGTTCGGTCTCGTCAACATCGCCGACGAGGCGCAGCCCGGCAACGACTACCCGCAGCTGAACGCCGAGTACATCGTGCAGCAGAACCCCGACCTGATCTTCCTCGCCGACACGAAGTGTTGCGGCGAGTCGCCCGAGACGGCGGCCGCTCGTCCCGGTTGGGAGGCCATCGCCGCCGTGGTGAACGACGGCGTCGTGGGGCTCGACGACGACATCGCGTCGCGCTGGGGCCCGCGTCTCGTCGACTTCATCGAGGCCGTGTCGGCGGCCGTCGCCAAGGTGCCGGCGGGGGCCTGACGTGTTCGCCCGACGTCGCGTCAGCATGTGGTGGATCGCGGGAGCCGTGGTGCTCCTCGTGGGCGCCGTCGTGCTCGGCGCGATGGTCGGGCCGGCCGGCACCATCAGCAGCGCCAACTGGGACATCATCTGGAACATCCGCCTGCCGCGTGTGGTGCTGGCCGGCGTGGTGGGCTCGATGCTGTCGTTGTCGGGTGCGAGCTACCAGGGCGTGTTCCGCAACCCGTTGGTCGACCCCTACCTGTTGGGGGCGGCCGCGGGTGCGGGCCTGGGTGCCACGTTGGTGTTCGCGTACGGGCGCACCGCCACGTCGGGTTGGCCGGTGGACCCCCTGCCACTGGCCGCCTTCGTCGGTGCGCTCGCCGCGGTGCTCGTCACGTACGTGGTCGGCGCGTCGTTCGGCGGCAGCGGACTCAGCCTCGTGCTCGCCGGCGTGGCCGTGGCAGCGCTCGGCACCGCGGTGCAGCAGTACCTCCTGCTGCGCAACAGCGACGTGATCAAGGAGGTGTACAGCTGGATCAGCGGCCGGGTGAGCACCGCCACGTGGGACGACGTCACGCTCGTCACCCCGTACGTGCTGATCTCGGCCGTCGTCCTGCTGGTGCACCGCCGTCAGCTCGACGTGCTGCGCGTGGGCGACGAGGAGGCGATGACGCTCGGCAGCGAGGTGCGCCGCGTGCGCCTCGTGGTGGTCATCGCCGCCACGCTCGGCACCGCCGCGGTGGTCAGCGTCAGTGGGCTGATCGGCTTCGTCGGCATCATGGTGCCGCACCTCGTCCGGCTGGTGGCCGGCTCGTCGTACCGGGTGGTGCTGCCGCTCAGCATCCTCGTGGGCGCGTCGTTCCTCATCCTCGCCGACATCCCCGGGCGGATGATCGAGCACGGCGGCGAGACCCCCATCGGTGTGGTCACCGCACTCGTCGGTGCGCCGATGTTCATCTTCGTGCTGCGTTCGCGGCGGGTGCCGGCATGAGCTCGCTCGGGTTCGAATGCGTGAACGTGCTCTACGGCGACCGCGAGGCCGTGTACGCGCTCGACGAACAGGTGCGACCCGGCGAGTGGTTGTGCCTCATCGGCCCGAACGGCGCCGGCAAGTCGTCGGTGCTGCGTGCCGTTGCCGGTCTGGTGAAGTACCGCGGCAACATCACCGTCGACGGCGCACCCATCGAGCTGCGGTCGCCGAAGCGGCGTGCGCAGATGGTGGCGTACGTGCCGCAGTCGCCGCTCATGCCCGACGACATGACCGGTGCCGAGTACGTGCTGCTCGGCCGCAACCCCTACGTCGGCTACTTCGGCAGTGAGACCAAGCACGACCGCACCCTCGTGCTCGACGTGCTCGCCCGTCTCGACCTCGGCGAGTTCGCCAACCGTCGCCTCGGCACGCTGAGCGGCGGTGAGCGGCAACGGCTGGTCATCGCCCGCGCCATCGCGCAGGAGGCGCCCATCCTGCTGCTCGACGAGCCGACCAGTGCACTCGACATCGGCCACCAGCAGCAGGCGCTCGAACTGGTGGATCGGTTGCGTCGCGAGCACGGCCTCACCGTGGTGTCGGCGATGCACGACCTCACGCTCGCCGGGCTGTACGCCGATCGGCTGTCGCTGCTGCACCAGGGGCACGTGGTGGCCACCGGCAGCGCCGCCCACGTGCTGCGGCCCGACATCCTCAGCGAGTTCTACGGCGTCAGCGTCAGCGTGCACGAGCAGGACGACGGCACCGTCGTGGTCGTCCCCAAGCGCGGCCGCCCCTGACATCGGGTCGTGGGCTTCTGGGCGTCGTTCGTCCCAGATCGCGTTCTGGGCGTGATGCGTCCCGGAAACCGGGACGCATCTCACCCAGAAACCCTCCCCTGACGCCCTACGGTGGCGGCATGAACGTGCAGGAGCGGTTGGCCGCGATGGCCGAGCAGCGGCGGATGCCGGCTGGCAGCGGCGACGAGCGCGAGGTGCTGCGCTCGTTTATCGAGTTCCAGCGCACCACGTTCGCGCAGAAGCTGCTCGGGCTCTCCGACGAACAGCTGCGCGTGCGCGCCGTGTCGCCGTCGACGATGTCGATGCTCGGGCTGGTGCGCCATCACGCCGAGGGCGAGCGCGGGCTGATGCAGATCCTGCTGCTCGGTGAGGAGCATCCGAAGTGGTGGGTCACCGACGAGACGCCCGAGCTCGACTGGGACGGTGTCGACGACGCCGACGTCGATGCCGACCTCACCCGGTGGCTCGACGCCGTCGAAGCCAGCCGTGCGGCCGAGGCGCTGGTGCCGTCGCTCGACCAGCTGTCGGCCGGCCCCGAGCTGTACCCCGGGCAGGGACCGGTGAACCTGCGGTGGGTGATGATGCACCTGGTGGAGGAGTACGCCCGCCACAACGGCCACGCCGACCTCCTCCGCGAACGCCTCGACGGCCACACCGGCTACTGACCGCGCGCTCCCCAGGGAGTGCGCGGTGGGGCAGGATGGGCGGCGTGGCGTCGTTGAGCGAGCTCCGTCAGGTCGTGGAAACTCGGGTGGAGCCCGACGAGCGAGTGCTCGGCGCGTTCATCGGCATGACCGGCCCCCGTCCCGGGGTCGAGGCGTTCTCGCTCCTGCCGTTCGCGGTGGTGCTGGTGATGTTCGGGTCGTTCTGGATCGCCGCGGTGGTCGGCGCGATCACGTTCGGTCTCATCGTGTGGTCCCGCACCAATGTGACCGTGGCGCGCACGACCCGAGGTGTGGTGTTGCTGGAACAAGGTCGGCGAATGGTGCCGAGCCCCGATGCCGAGCTGGTGCGCATGCCACCGAACGTGGGCATCATCGTCGGTGACGAGACCGGGGACCCCACCGTCAACGTCGGGCAGTTCGGCCTCTGGGTCGCAGGTGAGCACCAGGACGAAGCACGGCGGTTGTCGAAGCTGAAGGTGTGATCTGCAGGCGCCCGTCAGTCGTCGTCGATGACGATGTTCGTGGCCTCGTAGCTCCACTCCTCGTCCATCGAGTTGGTGTCGGGGTCGACCGAGAACTGCAGGGCGCCGATGGTCTCGGTGACGTCGAGCTCGTCGGGATCGTCGTCGATGGCGCGACGCAGCGCCTCGGTGAGCGACACGGGTTCGATGCCGGGGAGGGGTTCGGTGTCTCCGACGTACTCGGCCGAGACGATCTCGCCGTCGCGCTCGACGATGTGGAACGGACCGTGCGGGCCCGATTGGCCGCTGATCGTGCCGTCGTACGTGACCGTGTGGCCGTCGATGCGGTCGAGCCATGCCTCGAGGTCGTCGAGGTCGGGGTCGCTGCAGCCGGCGAGGGCCAGCAACGTGAGCGGCACGACGACGACCGCGCGGCGCATCGTCAGGCCTCGGGGACGAACCAGTGGTCGCCGGCGAGGATGCGGTCGGCCTCGCTCGGGCCCCACGAGCCGCGGAAGTAGGGGTGCACCGGGCCGGGCGCGTCGAGCGCGGGCTGCACCACACGCCAGGTCTGCTCCACGACGTCTTCGCGGGCGAAGCGACGGGGGAGGCCGGCGAGCGCGTCGTCGAGCAGGCGCTCGTACGCCTCACGACGTTCACCGAGCGCAGCGGCGAAGTCGACCGCGATGTCGACGTTCTGCGAGTCGAGGTGCTGGCCGGGGGTCTTCGCCTGCAGGGTGAACGTCACGCCGTCCTGCTTGCCGAGGCGGAAGCGCACCAGGTTGCGCTGCGGCTCGGGGCCGCCCGCCTCGTCGAACAACAGGCTCGGCGGCTCGCGGAACTCGACCACCACTTCGGTGGCCGCCGCGGTGAGGCCCTTGCCGCACCGCACGTACCAGGGCACGCCCGCCCAACGCCACGAGTCGATCTCCACCCTCGCGGCCACGAACGTCTCGACCGTGCTGTCGGCGGCGACGCCGGGCTCGTCGCGGTAGCCGACGTACTGGCCGCGCACCATCGCCGCCGGGTCGATGGGTCGCATCGCGGCGAACACCTTCGCCTTCTCGTCCTGCAGGAAGCTGCTCTCCGGTCCGACCGGCGGCTCCATCGCCACCAGCGACAGCACCTGCAGGAGGTGGTTCTGCAGCACGTCGCGGATGGCGCCGACGCCGTCGTAGAAGCTGCCGCGGCCTTCCACGCCGATGGTCTCGCTCATCGTGATCTGGACGCTGCGCACGTAGTTGCGGTTCCACACCGGCTCGAGCAGCGTGTTGGAGAAGCGGAACACCAGCAGGTCCTCCACGCTCTCCTTGCCGAGGTAGTGGTCGATGCGGAAGATGCGCTCCTCGGGGAACACGGTGTGCAGCAGCTCGTTCAGTTCGACCGCGCTCGCGTGGTCGCGGCCGAACGGCTTCTCCACCACGATGCGACCGCGCGAGTTGAGGCCCACGGACGCGAGCTTCTCGGCGACGGTGGGGAACATCGTCGGCGGGATGGCCATGTAGAACACGGCCTGCGTGCTGTGGCAACGATCGAGCGCATCGCAGAGACCCGACCACGTGGCCGGGTCGGCGTAGTCGCCCTGGATGAGGTCGAGGCGGCCGAGCAGCGACTCGATGACCGACGCCTTCGCGTCGGGGATGGCCGCCAGGATGGCGTCGTGCGCGTGCTGGCGGAAGCCCTCGTCGCTCCAGTCGCTGCGGGCCACGCCCACGACCGGCACCTTCAGCGACCCGTGCTCCTCCATGCGGTACAGCGCGGGGAACAGCTTGCGCTTCGACAGGTCGCCGGTCGCGCCGAACAGTACGAGGGCATCGGCACGCGGTTGCTGCGCAGCGCTCATCCCTTCACCTCGTGGTGCCCGCCGAAACCTGCTCGCATCGCCGACAGCACCTTGTGCGCTACCTCGCCGCGGTCGCGGCTGTAGAAGCGGTCCCACAGCGATGCGGCCAGCGTGGGCACCGGCACGCCCTCGTCGATGGCGGCGTGCAACGTCCAACGACCCTCCCCCGAATCGCTCACACGGCCTTCGAACGCGTCGAGATTCGGGTCGGCATGGAACGCGGCCGCCGTCAGGTCGAGCAGCCAGCTCGACACCACGCTGCCGCGGCGCCACACCTCGGTGATGGCGCCGAGGTCGAGGTCGTAGCGGTAGTACTCGGGGTGTGTGAGCGGCGCGGTCTCGGCGTCCTTCGGACGGTCCTCGCGGCCGATGTTCGCGTTGGCGAGCACGTTGAGGCCCTCGGCGTAGGCGGCCATCATCCCGTACTCGATGCCGTTGTGGACCATCTTCACGAAGTGGCCCGCGCCGCTGGGGCCGCAGTGCAACCAGCCCTGCTCCTCGGTGCCGAGCGGTCCCTCGCGGCCGTGGGTGCGCGGCGCGGCCGCAGCGCCGGGGGCGAGCGTGTCGAACACGGGGGCCAGGCGCTGCACGGCCTCGGTGTCGCCGCCCACCATGAGGCAGTAGCCGCGCTCGAGCCCGAACACGCCGCCACTGGTGCCGACGTCGAGGTAGTGGATGCCGGCCGCGGCCAGCGGTGCGGCGCGGTCGACGTCGTCGCGGTACCACGAGTTGCCGCCGTCGATGAGCGTGTCGCCGGGCGCGAGCAGCAGGCGGAACGCCTCGACGGTGGACGCCACGTACGCGGCCGGCACCATCAGCCAGATGTTGCGAGGCGGCTCGAGCAGGTCGACCACCTCCTGCGCGGTGTGCGCCCCGATGGCACCCTCGGCGACCATGGCCGCGACGGCGTCCTGGTTCACGTCGTAAGCGATGCACTCGTGCCCGCCGGCCCGGAGGCGACGGACCATGTTGGCGCCCATGCGCCCCAACCCGACCATGGCGATCTGCATGCTGCTCAGGATGGCACGTTTCCGAAGGGGTACCCTCACGGCGATGTCGGATCGTGATCGGGAACTCGCGGGCGCCGTGGCGGCCCACCGCACACTGGAGCAGGGCGTCGTCGGGCTCACCGACGAGCAGGCGCGGCAGCCGTCGTTGCTGCCGGGTTGGAGCGTCGGGCACGTGCTCACGCACATCGCCCGCAACGCCGACGGCCTGCGCGCGATGGTCGAGGGCGCGCAACGTGGCGAGGTGGCCGAGATGTACCCCGGCGGGTTCGAGCGGCGCAACGCCGACATCGAGCGCGGCGCAGGCCGCACCGCCGAGGCGCTGATCGACGACGTGCGCATGTCGGCCGCGCGTCTGGAGCTCGCGTTCGACGCGTGCGACGACGCCGCATGGTCGGGCGAGGGCATCACCGTGTTCGGCCCGGCGCGCATCGACGCGCTGCCCCTGCGACGCTGGCGCGAGGTCGAGGTGCACCATGCCGACCTCGGCCTCGGGTACTCGTGGCGCGACTGGCCCACCGAGTACGTGCGGCTCGAGCTCGCGCAGCTCACGATGCTGTGGAACAGCCGTCGCTCGATGGGCCTCACCGGCCTGCCCGACGGGGCGCTCGCGGTCGACGAGCACCACCGCGTCGCCTGGCTGCTCGGTCGAGCCACCATCGACGGCCTCGAGCCGGCGGGGTTGATGGGATGACGCGCGCCTCGCTGCGCGGCCTCGCCGCGATCGGTGCCGCGCTCCTCGCGCTGGCCGCACTGCCCGCCACCACGGTGTCGGCGCACGCCGCGCTGCAGTCGAGCACACCGGCCGCCAACAGCGTGCTCGAACAGAGCCCGCCCGACCTGGTGCTCGACTTCGACGAGGACATCGAGGCGTCGCTCGCCTCGATCGAGCTGTTCGACGCCGACGGTGAGGTGGTCGAGGTCGGTGTGCCGCGCCCCGGCGACGACGCCACGATCGTCACCACCGAACTGCCCGAGCTGCCCGACGGCCTGTACGCCGTGATCTGGCGGGTCACCTCGGCCGACGGTCACGCCGTCGACGGTGCGTTCAGCTTCCAGATCGGCACCGACGCGACCGGCGACGGTCAGGACCTCATCGACCAGGTGGCCAACGGCTCGGGCGTCGACGCGGTGGTGAAGTGGACCGCCGGTATCGCCCGTTACCTCGCGCTGCTCGGCACGGTCCTGCTCGTGGGCATCGGCGTGTGGTCGGTGCAGGGGCGACCGCAGCTCGGCACCCGCCGTGCGGTCCGCCGCACGATGTGGGTCGGCTGGGTCGCGCTCGTCATCGGTGCGCCGCTCGCGTTCTTCGCGTTCGCTGCGCAGGCCACGGGCGGCACGATGGCCGACGGGTTCTCCCCGTCGGTGTGGGGCGACGTCGCGGGCACCGAGACCGGTCGCATGCTGTTGTTGCGCATCGCGCTGGTGGCGGTGCTCGGTGTGTCACTGGTGAAGTGGGCGTCGAACCGGGCCACGTGGTGGCAGGGGGTCAGCGGCTCGGCCGGGCTGCTGCTCGTGGTCACGTTCCCTGCGGCCGGCCATCCCAACTCGCTCAGCTCGCGCCTGCTGTGGATCGCCATCGATGCAGCGCACCTGTCGGCCGTGGTCGTATGGGTGGGCGGCCTGTTCGCGCTGCTGCTCGCGGGCAAGGCCTGGCTCGCTGAGCCCGAGGCGGTGCGACCGGTCGAACGGTTCTCGCTCAGCGCGTCGGTGGCAGTGCCCGTCATCGTGCTCACCGGTGTGGCGCAGACGCTGAAGTTGGCGGGCGGCCTCGACGACGTCACCGCCACCACCTGGGGACGTCTGCTGCTCGCGAAGACGATGCTCGTGATCGCGATGATCGCCGTGGCCGGCGTGTCGCGCTGGTTGCTGCAGCACGACGGCGCGGGCTCCCTGCGCCGCACCGTGGCCATCGAGGCCGTGATCGGTCTGCTCGTGATCGGCCTCGCCGCCGGCATGGTGGGGCAGCCGCCCCGCCCGCCGGTGCCCGCGCAGCCGTACGACGAGAGCATCACCGCCAACGGCGTCATCGCCGCGGTGAGCATCAGCCCCGGCTCGGTCGGCAGCAACGAGATCCACGTGCTCGTCACCCCGCCCGGTGGGTCGATCATCCCGGTCTCGTCGGCGAGCGCCCGCGTGTCGCTGCCGTCGGCCGGCATCCCGCTCGCGCCGGTCGAGCTGGTGTCGGAGGGCGTGAACCACTTCTCCGGCAACGTCACGTTCCCGGAGTCGGGCGACTGGACGTTGGAGATCATCGTGAACCTCACCGAGGCCGACAGCGTGCTGCTGAAGGCCACCGTCACGATCCCGTAGCCACCGCCAACCACTGGGTCGCCGCGGCGTGCCCTTCGTCGATCATCGCCGCGGTGCGGCCGACGTCGAACGTCATCAACGCCGACGGCGAGGCAGGGATCTCCACCACGCGCAGTCCGGCGGGCGGGCGCCGCAGGGTGGTGCGACCGTGGGCCTCGACGCCGAGCGAGCTCGAGCGGAACAGGATCTCGAGCGCGTTCGTGGGCACGTGGTCGGCGGTCAGTGGCGGCACCGACAGCACGAGCGCGGTGGCGGCACCCTGCGCGAGCGCGATGTCGAGCGGCACGTCGGCCACCACGCCGCCGTCGATGAGGGTGCGGCCGTCGATGTGCACCGGTGGGTACACGCCGGGGAAGGCGGTGCTGGCGAGCACCGCGGTGACGGTGTCGCCGTGGGTGAGCGCCACCGCTTCGCCCGAGCCGAGGTCGGTGGCCACCAGCACGAGCGGCACCGGTGCGTGCTCGAGCACGCGGCCGCCGAGCTGCCGGCGGAGGAACTCGTGGCCGTGGCGGTTGTCGAGGAACGAGGGGTGCCGACCGGCCATCGCCAACGCGAGGCGCGTCGGGTGGAAGCGCAACAGGTCGCGACGCTTGAGGCCTCGCCACATCGCGTCGAGCCAGTGCACCCCGTCGACACCCTGGTGCCACGCGAACAGCGCCGCGTTCACGGCGCCGGCCGACACGCCGATGAGCAGATCGGGCATCACGCCGGCGTCGGTGAGCGCGTGCAGCACGCCCACCTGGTACGAGCCGAGCGCGCCACCGCCCGGCAGCACGAACGCCAGCGGGCGCGGCAGGGCGGCGATCTGCTCCGGCGTCACGTCGGAGGATTGTGTCAGACGTGTGCGGTGTGGGCGCCCATGGTGTGCGGGTTGAGGATGGTGTACACCGACAGGCGCATCTCGCGAGCGAGCTCGCCGTCGTACCCGCCGGGCAGCGCGTCCCACCAGTCCCACAGCTGGCCCATCCACGTCTCCGACGGCATCTCCGCGCCGAGGTCGATGTCGGGCGGCGGCGGGTAGTCCTCGGGCAGCAGTTGACCGGTCACCCACACGCTGTAGACGTGGTCGGCCGTCATCGCGGCGGCCTGGGTGAGCGCGGCGTCGTTGCCCCAGATCGCGGTGAACTCGGCGTCCTCGGGGCGCGGGCCCCAGTGGTCGTGGATCACGTTGATGCCGACGGTGAGGACCACCCCCACGACGACACCACGGGCGAACGACGCCGCGGTCGACGCGACGTTGCAGACGAAGTCCCACGCCTTGCGGCGCTGTTCGACGAGGCGGACCTTCTCGTTCACGACGAGCTCTCCGATCAGTCCCACCCATCCACTGATCTCGTCGGCGGGGCGGGACTCACGCGCCGCGAGTTGTGCCTGTGCGCTCGCCACCACGAGCTCGCGGTTGTCGATGAACCGCTGCAGGCCGTCGCCGCGCAGGGCGAACCGGATGAGCCGGTTCCGTTCGGCGGCCTTCGCCTCCCAGTCGTGGTTGGCGGGCGAGAACTGCAGGGTCCACGGTGACACGAGGTCGGCGAGCAGGGTGCCGGGTTCGCGGCTCGGGTCGGCCGCGTAGAACTGGAGCAGCGTGGGGAGGATGCGACCGGCGGCGTCCACGTCGGCGTAGGCCGGGTCGGTGCCCAACCGCAGCGCCTGCTCCGCGAGCGACGGGTCGGCCAGGCTGTCGAGCAGCGTGGTCGGATGCTGCACCGCGAGCTGCAGGTACTCGGTGCACGCGGCCGGGTCGCGGAGCAGCGCCGCGAGCAGGAGGTCGGCGGTGTTCGGGCCGCGGAGGTCGTCGAGCTCGTCGCTGGGTCGCTGGAGGATGGTGTCGTACACCGCGGCCAGCCGGCGCGCCGGGAGGTCGAGGTGCTGGGCGAACAGGGCGGCGGCGTACGGCGGCATGTCGTGCAGCCACGCCAGGCGGGGCGTGGGGACCGCGTTGGCGACGCGTGCGAGCGCGGCGACCGCGCCGTCGAGCGCCGCGACGTCGTGGTCGTCGAGGTGGGCGAGCGTCATGGCCCGCCGCCGGGCGATGGCCGAACCCCATCGGCCCCAGTCGTCGAACTCGGTGAGGAACTGCGCGGCGAGCGCCGGGTCGTGTGCGATCGCGGTCGCCTCAGTGGTCAGCCATTCGAGCGCGGCCGGGTCGTCGAGCACGTCGTCGATGTCGAGCTCGGCGAGCCGTCGGGCGAGTGCGTGTGCCTCGGCGGCGGTGGTGCGCGTCGGGTCGTCGGCCGTCGGGTCGTTCGCGACCGCCCAACCGAGCTCGACGGCGGCCATCCGCGCGAGCGAGTTCTCAATGGCTGCGAGGTCGTGGCGCGGGTCGGTCGGGGCGCGCAACGGGTCAGCGCGCAGCACCCGGTCGACCAGTGGCAACCAGTGCTGGTCGAGCTCGTCCGCGCTGCGACGCAGGCTGCGCATCACCTCGGCGGCGGCAGGGTCGTCGCATCGCAGCGCGTGCAGTTCGTCGGATGCTCGTCGCATGCGACCGGCGAGGTTCGCGAGGCGGTCCGGGCGGTAGGCCAGGTAGGTCATCGCACACCGTCGACGGCGGGGAGCGCGGCGAGCTGGTCGGCCTCACGGTCGAACCGGCGGGCCTGCGCCTGCAGCGCCTCGGCCGCACCGATCAGCGCCCGACGGCGGGTGCGCAGGTCGAGCTCCAGCCGTTGCTGCGACGGCCCCATCCAGGTGTCGACACCGGCGTGCCGGTGGAGGTGGTGCAGTTCCAGGTTGTTCAGCCGGCGGGCGAGGGCACGCAGCGCGACCGCTCGATGGCGGAGCCGCTCAGCGGCGTCGTCGTGCGGGGAAGCGGGTGCCATGCACCCACACTGGGTACGCGCCGATCGGAGGATCGGCAAACTCAGCCGAGGCGGCGCACCACCAGGTGATGGGGGAGCTGCGTGGCCTGGTCGACGAACCCGTCGCCGATCACCTCGAACCCGTGCCGTTCGTAGAACGCCAACGCGGCGTCGCGGGCGCGTGCCCACACCACCGGGAAGCCGCGCTCGGCGGCCACCTCGCAGCCGCGCTCGAGCAGCACGCCGCCGAGCCCACTGCCCTGGAGATGCCGCGCGGTGGCCATGCCGCGCAGCTGCACCGCGTGCTCGCCCTCGTGATCGCGGGGCACCCAACTGCTGGTGCCGACCAGCTCGCCGTCGAGGCGCGCGCCGAGGTGCCACGAGCCGGGCAGCTCGTCCTCGGGGAACACGACCTCCTTGGTGGGCGTGTCGAAGCGCAGCACGGCGAGCCGCAGCGCATGCGTGTCGGCGGCGGCGATCTCCACCACCTCGACCGCCGAGGTCACAGCGCGACCACCTGACCGTCGGCCGCAGCCGAGGCGTACATCGCGTCGACGATGCGGTGGGCAGCGACCGCGGTGTGCAGGTCGGGCGTCGCTGAACGGCCCTCCTGCACGGCGCGCACGAACTCGCCGTCGGGGTTGTCGGTGCCGTCGCGCATCGTGTCGGCCGCTGTAGCGAGCGCCTCGCCGTCGAGCGAGCCGGTGGTGCCGTCGCTGTCGGTCCACGACACCGGGCCGAACCAGTCGTCGCCCTCGATCACGATGTGGCGCCGTTCGCAGAAGATCTCCACGCGGCGCAGGCTCGGCCGCGCGAGGTTGTCGTGCCACACGCTGTTCAGCACCCCGGTGGCGCCGTTCGCGAAGCGCAGTGACGCGGTGGCGACGTCCTCGATGCCGTCGAGGTCGTGGAAGAACGACGTCTGCGCGCTCACGCGGGTGACGTCGCCGACGAGGTACCGCAGCATGTCGACGTCGTGGATGGAGTGCTCGAGCAACGTGCCGGCGCCGACCAGCTCGCGCTTGCCGCGCCAGGTGCTGGCGTAGTGGCCCTGGATGGGGATGAACTGGTCGTCGCGGAAGACCACGGTCATCACCCGACCGGCCGTCGCCTCGGTGACCAGGTGGCGCGCCCACACGTAGGCGGGCGAACGGCGCAGCACCAGCCCCA
This sequence comes from Actinomycetota bacterium, assembly GCA_039796575.1. Classification (GTDB taxonomy): domain Bacteria; phylum Actinomycetota; class Acidimicrobiia; order Acidimicrobiales; family Ilumatobacteraceae; genus UBA668. The sequence continues at coordinate 113,825 of JBDKJP010000016.1, read as the reverse complement.
CCTGGTGGGTGACGCCCGCGGCATCGGCCTGTTCGGCCATCCGCTGCGCCTCGTCGCCCGTGAACGCCAGCGGCTTCTCGCAGAACACGTGCAATCCGCGGCCCGCGGCCTCGGCCAGCAGGCGTGGGTGCTCGTTGGTCCACGTGCAGATGTACACCGCGTCGCACGAGTCGAGCACCTCGGCCTCGGAGGCGCACACGGTGTGACCGGCTGCCGCGGCGAACGCCTGCGCCCGTTCGGTGTCGGGGTCGTACACGCCGGCACGCACCACGTCGGCGCCGCTGCGGCGCAGGCTCTTCGAGTGATAGGTGGCGATGAGGCCCGCCCCCAGGAAGCCGATGCGCACAGGTGAGGTCACGGTGGGTCAGCTTGTCAGACCGTGCCCACCCGTGAACACCTCGGTGCGGTGCGCCACCACGGCCGCCTCGTCGTGGTCGTGCGTGACCAGCAACGCCGAGGTGCCGGTGCGGCGCAGCACGTCGGCCAGGTCGGCGGTGAGCCTGTCGTGCAGCTCGCGATCGAGCCCCGTGAGCGGTTCGTCGAGCAGCAGCACCGCGGGCGACGGTGCCAGCGCGCGGGCGAGTGCCACGCGCTTCGCCTCACCGCCGCTCAACGTGGCCACGCGTCGCGGGCCGAACCCGTCGAGGCCGACGAGTGCGAGCAGTTCGTCGACGCGCCGATCGATGGTGGCGCGGTCGGCGCCCGCCATGCGTGGCCCGAAGCCGATGTTGGCCGCGACGTCGAGGTGCGGGAACAGTTGCTCGTCCTGGAACATCAGGCCGATCCGCCGACGATGCGGCGGTACGTCGGTGAGGTCGGTGCCGGCGAGCCACACACTGCCGGCGTCGGGCACGAGCAACCCCGCGACGACCCGGAGGAGCGTGCTCTTGCCCACGCCCGACGGGCCGAGCAGTGCCACCACCTCGCCGTCGGCCACCTGCAACGACACGTCGCGCAGCACGTCGCGGTCGCCGAACCGCACGCCCACGTCACGCACCTCGAGCATCGTGCACCTCCGGTCGGTCGGCGACAGCCACGATCGCGGCGGTCAGCACGAACAGCATCGTCGCCAGGGCGAACGCCTGCGCACGCGGCACGTCGCCCGTTCGTGCGAGCAGCTGATCGATGGCGATGGGCATGCTCTCGCGCCCGGCGCGGGTGAGGAACGTGGTGGCACCGAACTCGCCGAGCGAGATGGCGGCGGCGAACCCGGCAGCCGCGGCTACGGGCCGCAGCAGGCGACGTACCTCCACCTCCCACCATGCGCGCAACGGCGACGCGCCGAGCGTCATGGCCGCGGCGCGTTGGTCGGCTGGCACCGCTCGCAGCACCGGCACCAGGCTGCGCACCACGAACGGGATCGCGACGAGCGCATGGCCGAGTGGCACCAGCCACCAGCTCGCCCGCCAGTCGACCGGGTCGTGGTCGAACGTGATGAGCATGCCGAGACCGATGGTGACGGCCGACGTGCCGAGCGGCAGCATCAACCCCGTGTCGAGCAGTCGACCGTGGCGTCGGGCAGCGGTGATGGCCAGTGCGGCCAGCCCGCCGGCGAGCACGCTCACCACGGTGGCCACCACGGCGTAGCGCAACGACACGCCGAGCGATGCGACGGGGTCGACGCCGAGGCTGATGCCGGGCCGCACCTCGTCGTTGCCGAGTGTGCGCCACGCGGTGAGCGACCACGCCGAGCCGGGGTGGAACGAACGGGCGACCATCGCCACGACCGGCAGCGCCATCGCCGCCACCGTCACCCCGAGCGCGCCGACCAGCAGGCGGCGTTCGTGGCGCGAGCGAACTCGTCGACTGGTGCGGCCGCCGTGGAACGTGACCGCGGCGCGGCGCTGCCATCGGGCCGACCACCACACCACCACGCCGAGGGCGAGCAACTGCAGCACCGACAGGACGGCGGCACCGTCGACGTCGCCGAGCTGTGTGGCTCGCCGAGCGATCTCCACCTCGAGCGTGGCGTGGCGGGCGCCGCCGAGCAGCTTCACCACCCCGAACGACGTGAACGTGAACAGGAACACCACGCCCGCCGCGGCCAGCAGCGCGGGCCGCAGCAGCGGCAGCACCACGTGGCGCAGCACCTGTGCGGGTGACGCACCGAGGGTGCGTGCTGCCGCAGTGAGATCGGTGGGCAGCACCGCCCACATCGCGCCCACCAACCGCACCACGACGGCGACGTTGAAGAACACGTGCGCCACGATGACGGCCGTCGCCGTGTCGTGCCACCGCTCGGGCAGCAGCGCCACGAACGCCGCGCCCACCACCACCGTCGGCAGCATGAACGGCACGGTCACCACGGCGAGCACGGTGCGTCGGCCGGGGAACCGATAGCGAGCGAGCAGGTACGCCGGGGTGAAGCCGACGAGCAGCGTGAGTGCGGTCGACACCACGGCCTGCCACAGCGTGAACCACAGCACCCGCCCGAGGCCGGGGATGCGCAACGCGTCCGCCACCGACGACGGTGCCACCACGCGCGCGAGCAGCGTGCCCAGCGGCCACGCGTAGAACACCACCAACCCCAGCAGCGGCACCGCGGCGAGCGCGGGCACCGACCACCGCGGCAGACGGGTCAGCCGGTCACGATGCTGGTCCACTGCTCCTGCCACTGCTGGCGGTGCTCGGCGATGGTGGCCGGGTCCATCGTGTACGGGTCGTCGGCGACCACCGACCACTGGGTGAACACGTCGGGCAGCGCGACGTCGGGGTTCACCGGGTACACGAACAGCGTGAGCGGCAGCTCCTGCTGGAACGTCGGCCCGGTGAGGAACTCGACCAGCTGCGCGGCTTCGTCGGGGTGCTCGGTGCCGGCGAGCACGCCGGCGTACTCGGTCTGACGGAAGCAGGTGCCTTCCACCACGCCGGTGGGTGCGGTGTCGACCGGCGGGTCGGCGAACACCACTTCGGCGGGCGGGCTGCTCGCGTAGCTCACCACCAGTGGACGGTCGCCGGTGGAGCCGGCCGAGCCCGAGAAGCGCTCGTAGTACGCGCTCTCCCACGAGTCGACCACTTCCACGCCGTTGTCGCGCAGTGCGGCCCAGTAGTCCTCCCAGCCGGGCTCGCCGTACTCGGCGATGGTGGCCAGCAGGAACGCGAGGCCGGGCGACGAGGTGACGGGGTCCTGCACCACGAGCAGGTCGGCGTAGGTGGGTTCGATGAGGTCGTCGAGCGTGGCGGGCGGCTCGAGCCCGGCCTCGTCGAACCAGGCGATGTCGTAGTTCAGGCACACGTCGCCGAAGTCGACCTGGGTGGGCTCGCCGTCGAACACCTCGCCGTCGACCGCGGCCGCGAGGAACGTGTTGTCGACGCCCCACATCACGTCGCCCTCGGGGTTGCCGGCGGTGAGCACGGCCTTCGACACCATCGTGCCGGTGTCGCCCGCGTTCACCACGGTGACCTCGATGCCGGTGTCGTCGGTGAACGTGGTGAGCGCATCGTTGAGCGGCGTGCCCTCCTTCGGGAACGAGTCGTAGGCCACGAGCGTGAGCGCCGCCTTCTCATCGTCACCACTGCACGACACGGGCGCGGCGAGCGCGCCGACGAGGACCATGGACGTGAGTGCGCGCTTCACGGCACCACCACCGTCACGACACCCGACACCGTCGACACCTTCACCATGTCCTCCTTGGTCTCGTTGCTCACGCCGAGCGCCGCAGTTGGCGACAGGTCGGCGTCGTGCAGCTCCCACTTCGCGCCCTCCACCGTGACGCCGCTCGCCGGCCCGTGCAGCGCCAGCACCGAGAACGTGCGGCCTGCGCCGATGGGCAGCGAGATCGGGCGTCCCGGGTGGACGACGTTGAACCACGACCCGCCGAGCTGTGCGGTCACCGCGCCGAACGCCGCGAGGTCGGGATGCCCGAGTGCGAGCAGCGTGCCGAGGAAGTGGTCGGGCCGGTGGTCGTCGCGGTCGCCGCCGCCGAGCACGATCAGGTTGCCCGCGTCGGGCACCGCCAGCGCCGTGCGCAGGGCGAGCTCGGTGTCGGTGCAGTCCTTGTCGGGGTCGTGCTGCTCGATGTGCACACCGTGCTCGTACGCCCACATCCGCCCGGCGGCGGTGATGCTGTCGAGGTCGCCCACCAGGACGGTCGGCGTCAGGCCGGCCTCCACCGCATGGTCGAGCCCACCGTCGGCGGCGATCACCACGATGCCGTCGGGCAACGTGGACGCGACCGCCGGGTCGAGTGCCCCTCCTCCGATGACCACCGCGACGTGCGGCATGTGCAACTCCCTCCGCTGGCATTACCCAGATCAGGTTCTCGGGTCGGTGGCGCTGACCACCCTCTCAGCCCGTCGAGCGAGCTCCCCGTGTCGATTCACCCCGAGCCTACGCCACCCGCTGCACTTCTGCCCGTTCTGGCAGCATGTGCCGGTGCTCGGGACGCTGCTGACCGGTGGACCGCGATGGTTGTTCGTGGCGACCGTGGTGTTCGTGGTGTCCGGGTGGGCGTACCACTACGGGTGCAAGGTCCGCGCTCGTCGGACGCGCCGGCTCGAACAGGATGCGGACAGCTCCTGAACGAACCTGCGCCGCAGCCCCGATCGGTGACTGATGACGTTCGGGTTGGCCCGCTTGCGTCGCAGCGCAACCGGCGGGGTGGCCATCCTCGTTCGTCTCGATGACTCGTCGGTGTAGCCGCCTCGAGACATCACCGCTGTTGTTTCCGCAACTTGCCCCGCCCAGATCAGGCAGATCTGCACCTTTCTGGGCATGCCCAGAAAGACCCCGGGGTGGTTCCGGGCATGCCCAGAATGCCGGTGAACCTGATTCTCGAGGCTTTCGTGTCACCCCGGGGGTACTTGAAAGCCTCGTTATCGCCGTGGGAGCGCCGAGTGCCCGGTAGGTGCGCTCTGCGCAAGGGGCGTCACAGGTGGTGGCGAAAACTCCCTGGGGAGTGCGCTTGGCTCGGCGTGGGCATGAAATGTTGCACCGAGCGCAACATTTCGTGCCCACGGTGGCATGAAGTGCGGCGGCTCAGCGGCGGGATTGGAGGGTGACCATGGCGAGGCCGAGGATCACCAGGGCCATGCCGACGATCTGGATGCCCATGACGGTGCTGCCGAGGAACAGCACCGACCACAGCACGGCGAGGGCCGGCTGCGACACCTGGCTGATGCTGATGACGCCGATGGGCACGTGGCTCTGCGCGAACACCATCAGGCCGTGCGCCATGGTGCCGGTGAGCACCGCAAGGACGACGATGAACACCACCGACCGCCAGGTCACGTCGAGCAGCGTGCCCGGGAACACGAACAGACCGAGCGGCAGGATGACCACCGTGGCGATGGGCGTGATGGCGGCCATGATCGCAGCCACCGAGCGGCCCTGCCGCAGGCTGCGGCTGGTGAGCAGGTAGGTGGCCCACAGCGTGGTGGCAGCGCCGATCCAGGCGACGCCCACCCAACTGAACTCGCCGGTCGGCGGCGCGTTGAACAGCACGAGTGCGAGGCCCACGAGCGACACCAGGCCGTACACCAGGGCACCGAGTCGGAGTCGTTCCTTGAAGATGATCGCTCCCATCGGCACCACGATGAGCGGCGTGAGCGCGCCCGTGAACTCGGCGCTCGCGACGGTGGTCTTCGTGACGCCGGTGAAGAAGAACGTGATGTTCAACCCGAACGCCACACCGGGCAGCAGTGCGGCGCGGATGTCGCTCCACGCCAGCCAACGGCGTTCGCTGACACGGAGGATGACGATCCAGATCGCGCTGCACAGCAGCATGCGCCAGAAGGCCACCGTGACGCCCGGCGTGTGCGACAGCTTCACCAACGTGGAGCCGGCGCTGAAGGACAGGATGGCGATGCCGAGCGCGATGAAGCCGAGGGTGCGCCCCTGCGCACCACGCGGGTCGAGGCGTCTCACTCCGATTGCTTCCGGCGGATGTCGGGCTCGATGTAGATGATCATCTCGATGGGTACCTGCGCGCGCAGGTTCGACTCGGTGGCATCGATGGCGGCTGCAAGCGCGGCCACGTCGAGCGAGTGGTCGTAGTCGATCTTCGCCGCCACCAACAGACGGTCGGGGCCGAGGTGCATGGTGCGCAGGTGGATGAGGCCGTTCACCGACGTGCTGCCGGCGATGGCGGCGTTGATGGCGTCGAGGTGCTCGTCGCTGGCAGCCTCGCCGATGAGCAGACCCTTCATCTCGGCAGCGAGGATGACGGCGATCACCACCAGCAGCACGCCGATGGCGATGGAGCCGACGGCGTCCCAACGCGGCTCACCGGTGACCTCGGCCATCGTGAGGCCGAACAGGGCGAAGAACAGACCGAGCTCGGCGCCGATGTCCTCGAGCAGCACGACCGGCAGCTCGGGCGCCTTCGCCGTGCGGATGTACTGCCACCACGAGCGCCTGCCGCGTACATGGTTGGCCTCCTTGACGGCGGTACGCAGCGAGAACGTCTCGAGGCCGATGGCCACGATGAGGATGGCGTACGCCACGCCGGCGTTCTCGATCTCGTGCGGATCGCTGAGCTTGTGGATGCCCTCGTACAGGGCGAACAGGCCACCCATGCTGAACAGCACGAGCGCAACGACGAACGACCAGAAGTACCGCTCGGGGCCGTAGCCGAACGGGTGCGCGGCGTCGGCCGGACGCTTGCCGCGCTTGCCGCCGAACATGAGCAGGCCCTGGTTGCCGGTGTCGGCCACGCTGTGCGCCGCTTCGGCGAGCAGGCCCGCCGAACCGGTGATGACGAAGCCGATGAACTTCGCGATGGCGATGCCGAGGTTCGCGAAGAACGCGGCGATGATGGCCTTCCGGCTGCCGTCCTGCATGTGCGCAGACTACCCAGCACGTCGGCGACGAAGCCGATGCGTGAGAATGGCGCCCATGAGCGAACTCGACGGACGTGTGGTGGTGGTGACCGGTGGCGGTCGTGGGATCGGGCGGGGGATCAGCGAGCTGCTGGCCGCCCACGGAGCGACAGTGGCGGTGAACTACCGCAACGACGCCGACGCAGCGGCCGAGGCCGTCGCCGCCATCCGGGCGGCAGGCGGTGAGGCGAAGGCGTACCAGGCATCGGTCGACGACATCGACGAGACCGCCGCAATGGTCGACGCGGTGATCGCCGACTTCGGCGGCATCGACGCGCTGGTGTGCAACGCCGGCATCGCGTCGCGGGGGCGTTCGGTGGCCGACACCGATCCCGAGGAGATGATGCGCGTCGTCGCCACGCACGCGTACGGCCCGCATCACCTCAGCCGGCTCGCACTGCCGTCGCTGCGTGCGCGTGCCGCCGAACGCGGCCGCGCCGACATCGTGATGATCTCGTCGGTGGCCACCAGCCACATGGCCGCGAACGGTGCCCCGTACAACATGGGCAAGGCGGCGATGGAGGCGTTGGCGCGCACGCTCGCGCGCGAGGAGCGGCCGAACCACATCCACGTCAACATCGTGGCGCCCGGCCTGGTGGAGACCGACATGGGTGTGCGGCTGAGCCGTGCCATGACCGGCAACCGCGAGCTGCAGGACCTGCGTTCGCTCGACGCGGTGTCGCCGTTCGGCCGGGTGTGCCAGCCGAGCGACATCGCGAAGGTGGTGCTGTGGTTGTGCAGCGACGGCGCCGGTTACGTCACCGGGCAGCGCATCGAGGTCGACGGCGGCGGTCGCTGACCGACGCCGTCGCGAACGTCACTTCGCGGTGGTGCCGCCGTCGCGCGGCAGTTCGATGAACGCACGCCCGGGCGTGAGCTCGATCGGGTGGCCGTCGTCGTCGGTGAGGGTGAACGGGTCGGTGCGAGCGGCGCGCGTCCAGGTGCCGTGCACCACGTTGCCGCCGGTGAAGACCCACGCCTCGCCGGTGCCGACGCTCTGCGCGTCGGGGCTGAGCGAGATGCCGGGCAGGTACACCATCTCCAGCACGACCACGTTCTCGGTGGTCATCGGGGTGCCGTCCTTGTCGGCGTCGACGCGGCCGTTCTGCACGCGGTCGTACTGGCCGGTGGCGGCGTTCCAGGTCCAGTCGATGCTGTACGAGTCCATCGTCACCAGCGCGCCCGCCGAGGGCTTGCCGGCCGGCGCCTCGTCGGCGTCGCGGTACAGGAACTGCGCCTCGGGGATTCCGGCCGTCTCGAACGCCATGCCGAACACCTTGTCGACGTTGAACATCAGCGTGAACTCCACCGGGCTGTCGTCGCCCGAGCGGTAGCAGCTGCCGTTGCACTTGAACTGGCTGAGGTCGACGAGGTCGCTCGCCTGGATCTCGGCGGTGACGGTCTTGTTGCCGCCGGCCCATGCGAACACGGGCTTGTTGAGCGAGCCGAACAGATCGACGTCCTGGCGGCGGCCGGAGCGGATGGGGCCCACCTCCGACGCCGACTGGCTGTGGTACACGAAGGCGAAGCGCGACACGTTCGCGTTGATGATCTCTTCGTAGATGATGTCGGCGGTGGCGCTGCCGCGCTGCGGGTGCTTGTCGTAGTTGCCGACCTTCACCACGACGGCGGGGCGCTGCGTGAGCGCCTCGTCGGTCACGGGCAGACCGGTGAGCGGCCACGTGGGGGCGGGGGCCTCCGTGGTGGTGGTGGCCTCCTCGGTGGTGGTGGTCGCGGCGTCGGTGGTGGCGGGGAGTGTGTCGACGGCGATGGTGTCGGGGGCGCTGGTCTCGGCGCTCGAGCTGTCGCCACCACCGCACGCGGCCACGAGGAGACCGGCGGCGAGGAGGACAGCGGGGAGTGTGCGGCGGCGGAGTGCCGGGCGCGCGGAAGCGGGAGAGACCGGGGAACGCATGGCGTCGATTGTGGCAGAGGGGCTCGCACAATTGGCGGCGCGCTGGGCGTGACACGTTTCGCAGCCTGCAACGCACCTGGTACACCTGTACGTCATGCGTGATCCTCGGCACGATGTTCTCTTCGAACCGGTGCAGATCGGGCCGAAGACGGCCCGCAACCGGTTCTTCCAGGTGCCGCACTGCAACGGCATGGGCCACCGCCACCCGACGTCGCTCGCCGCGATGCGGGGCACGAAGGCCGAGGGCGGCTGGGCGGTGGTGTGCACCGAGGAGGTCGAGATCCACCACACGTCGGCGCTCGACGGTGCCGTGGAGGGCCGCCTGTGGGACGACGCCGACGTGCCGGCGCACCGCCGCATCGTCGACGAGATCCACCGCCACGGATCGCTTGCCGGCGTCGAGCTGGTGCACAGCGGGCTGAACGCCACCGCCACCTACCCGCGCGTCGCGGCCATCGGCCCGTCGGCCCGCCGGCTCACCTCGGGCGTGCCGGCGCAGGGACGGGCGATGACCCTCGACGACATCGCCGAACTTCGCGAGTGGCATCGTGCCGCGGTGCGTCGTTCGCTCGACGCCGGCTACGACATCGTGTACGTGTACGCCGCGCACGGGCTGACCATCTTCCAGCAGTTCCTCAGCCGGCGGTACAACGACCGCACCGACGAGTACGGCGGCCCGATGGCGAACCGCGCCCGGCTGCTGCGCGAGGTGGTCGAGGACACGCTCGAACTGTGCCGCGACCGCGCTGCCGTGGCGGTCCGGCTGTGCGTCGACGAGCTGCTCGGCGACGACGGGCTGCAGCGCGCCGAGATCGAGGAGCTGATGGCCATCGTCGGCGAGCTGCCCGACCTGTGGGACTTCATGGTCGGCGAGTGGGACTTCGACTCGAGCACGTCGCGCTTCGAGCAGGAGGGCTACATCGAGCCGTGGGTGGAGGGGCTGAAGGCACTCACCACCAAGCCGGTCGTCATCATCGGCCGCTACACGTCGCCCGACACGATGGCCCGCCTGGTCCGCAGCGGTGTCACCGACTTCATCGGTGCGGCGCGGCCGTCGATCGCCGACCCGTTCCTGCCGGTGAAGATCGAGGAGGGCCGCGTCGACGACATCCGCGAGTGCATCGGGTGCAACATCTGCGTCGCGGCCGACTGGATGGTGGTGCCCATCCGTTGCACGCAGAACTCGTCGATGGGCGAGGAGTGGCGGCGTGGCTGGCACCCCGAACGCATCCGCCCGAAGGAGAGCGACGCGAAGGTGCTCGTGGTGGGCGGCGGCCCGTCGGGCCTGGAGGCCGCGCTGTGGCTCGGCCGCCGCGGCTACGAGGTGGTGCTCACCGAGGCCGGGCGCACACTCGGCGGACGAGTGGCGCGCGAGGCGCGCCTGCCCGGGCTGTCGGAGTGGGGGCGTGTGGTCGACCACCGGCTGCTGCAGCTCGCCAAGCTGCCCAACGTGCTCGTCACGTTGGAGAGCCCGATGACCGCCGACGAGGTCGTCGGATACGACTTCACGCACGTCGCGGTCGCCACCGGCGCCACGTGGCGCACCGACGGCGTGGGCGTGTGGCACCACCGCGCCGTGTTCACCGACGCGTTCCCGATCGAGGCGCTGCTCGCCGGCGAACGGCCCACCGGCAAGCGGGTCACGGTGTTCGACGACGACCACTACTACCTGGGCGGCGTGCTGGCCGAGCAGCTCGCGAAGGAGGGTTTCGACGTCACGCTCGTCACGCCCGACTCGAAGGTGAGCGCGTGGACCGTCAACACGATGGAGCAGACCCGCGTCCACCGTCGCCTGGTGGAGGCCGGGGTGGTGCTGCACACCGACCACGCCGTGCTGGCCCACGACGGCGACGGCGCGCTGCTGGCCGATGCGTACACGGGCCGCGAGCACCGCATCGCGAGCGACGTGCTCGTGAGCGTGACGTCGCGGCTGCCCAACGACTCGCTCGTGGGCGAGCTGCGTGCCCTCGGGTTCGCGAACGTGCAGGCCATCGGCGACGCGTGGACGCCGGGCATCATCGCCGACGCCGTGTTCGACGGCCGCCGCTACGCCGAGGACCTCGACGCGCCGGCCCGTCCCTCGGGCGAGACCCCGTTCCTGCGTGAGGTTGTGAGGCTTGCCTGACATAGCCTGAGTGCGTGAGCCCCCTCGCCCCCGACACCACGCGCCAGATCATCACGATCACCCCGACGGCGTTGACCGAACTGGCCGCCCTGCGCGACACCGAGCCCGACGCCGATCGCCTCGGCCTGCGGCTCGAGATCATCAGCAAGCCGGGCGAGGACTTCCGCTACGACCTGTCGTTCGACGTGGTCACCAAGGCGGCGTTCACCGACGAGGTGCGCACCCACACCGAGGGCGACGTCTCGCTGAAGGTCATCATCCCGGCCAACAGCATCGACCTGCTCGAGGGCGCCACGCTCGACCACACGTCGTCGGCCGGCCTCGTCATCCGCAACCCCAACAAGCCGCTCGCCCCCACCGTGGAGGGCCTCGTGCGCGACGACGCGCTGAGCGCCGAGGTCGAGACGTTCGTGCAGGACGAAGTGAACCCGCAGCTCGCCGCGCACGGCGGCTTCGTCACCTACGTCGGCCACGACAACGAGGGCACCGCGTACCTCACCATGGGCGGCGGCTGCCAGGGCTGCAGCATGTCGCGCATGACCATGATGGAGGGCGTGCAGACGATGATCGTCGAGCAGATCCCCGCCATCGAGCGGGTCCGCGACCTCACCGACCACAGCAGCGGCGAGAACCCCTACTACCACTGAGTCCGGTCGGGTCCGTTTCGCGTCATTGGTGACGCATCCCGGACCCACGGGTGGGCTTCACGCCATTCCTGGCGCATCTCGGACCCGTGGGTCCGAAACCGGTCAACCGCCGACGGAGCTGGTCGTCGGCTCGAAGATCGCGATGGTGCTCGTGGTGGTGGTCTGATCGACGTTGCCGTTCACCGAGGTCGTGACCTCGGGTTCGAGCACGGTGCTGCCGGGGAGCAGGATGGTGACGGTGGTGGTGGCGAACGAGCCGTCGTTCACCTGCTCGCACGACTCGAACACGTCGCGGCCGAACTCGTCGGTGCCCATCGGCCCCGTGCAGTGCCAGGTCCATCCACCCGGTGCGCACGGGTCGTACCATCCCGGCACCGTGGTCGGCGTGAGTGGCATCCACTCCGTGGTGCCGCCGACCACGATGGCCGTGCCGACGGCGAAGGCTGCGAACTCGGGTCGGTCTGCGTTCCAGAGCTCCAACTGCTCGACCGTCACCCCGAACTTCTCGGCGACTCCGAGCAGGGTGTCGCCCTCGAGAATGACATACATGCCAATGGGAGGCAGCGTGGTGGTGGCACCGGGCGGCAGGGTTGCCGCCGGCATCGTGGTGGCCACGCCGAGCACGCTGCCGCAGGTGATGGTGGTGGGGGTGCCGAGGTCGCTCTCGCCGGCGGCGAGCTGGTCGCGGCCGTCGTGGCGCACGGCCAGCGCGACCGCACCGCCCACGCCCACCAGCGCGACCGCGCCGAGCGTGGCGCCGGTGCGACGGTGATGGCGGCGGCGGGCACGGCGGCGCACGTCCATCAGCGAGGGGCTCGCGTCGAGCGGCACGGAACGCGACCGAAAGGCCTCGTCGAGCAGACGGTCGATGGGATCGTGGTCGGACATCAGGACACCTCGGTGCGGAGTCGGGCGAGCGCCCGGTGGAGGGTGGACTTCACGGTGCCGACCGGGATGCCGAGCGTGTCGGCGATCTCCGAGTCGGACAGTTGCAGCTCGTAGCGCAGGACCACGACGTTGCGTTGCTTGGCGGGCAGGCGCCGGACGGCGTCGACCACGTGGTTGAACCCGAGGTCGCCGACCTCCTCGGTGAGCACCGGCTGACGACGCATCACGCGTCGTCGACGGAGCACCTTGCGGCCGCCGTTGAGCACGCACACGCGCAGGTAGCCGACCGGGTTGCTGAGCAGCCGGTAGCGCAGGTACACGGCGGCGAACGCCTCCTGCACCACTTCCTCGGCCTGACCCGGTTCGTCGACCAGGGCGGTGGCGAGGCGCACCATCGGCCGGAACTCGCGCTGGTACAGCACCTCGAAGGGTTCGTTCACCGTGACGTTCTCGACCTGGATCGGATCACGCATCAGGGGCACCGTCGCATCGCTCATTCACCTGTACCGAGCCCCGACCACCCCGATCGGTTCCATCGGGCTACAGGAGATCGAGGATGGTGGCGGTGAGCAGGGGGAGGTCGGGGCCGAGCGTGGCGACGTGGCCGCTGCCGGGCAGCTCGAGCCGCACCACCGGCCCGCCGAGGTTCTCGGCGATCACGTCGAACGACATCGGATCGACGCTGTCGTCGAGCGCACCACGCACCAACAGCACCGGGGTGGTGACCGCATCGAGATCGAGCGCATGCACGCCCTCGACCATCTCGATCAACGCGGTGATGGGGAAGCGCGTGTAGCCGATCTCGCCATCGCCGAGCTCCGGACCGTCGACCCAGTCGTGCCCGCGCGACTGCCGCCACTGCAGGCCCTCGAGCACGTCCTCGTCGGCCACGGGCGGGTTGATGGCCACCACGAGCTGCACATGGTGGTTCACCGCGGCCACCGTCAGCGCCAAGGTGGCGCCCATCGACTGGCCCACGAGCACGTCGGCGTGGGGTACGGCGCCGAGCCAGTCGGTCCAGCCGACGCCCACGAGGTCCTCGGGGTCGGTGCCGTGGCCGGGCAGGGTGACCGAGCGCACCTCGTGGCCGACCGCGACGAGCGCGTCGGCGAGTGGCGCCATGGTGGCGGCGGTGCCGCCCAGACCGTGCACGAGACCGATGACCGCCATCGGCCCAGTCTGTCAGGGGGCGAGTGCCGCCTGCAGATCGGCCCACAGGTCGGCGGGGTCCTCGAGGCCGACCGAGATGCGCAGCAGCCCGGGCGTGACGCCCTGCGCCGTGGCTTCCTCGGGCGTGAGGCTGGCGTGCGTGGTGGTGGCCGGATGGCACACCAGCGTCTCGGGGCCGCCGAGCGACGTGGCCACGTGCAGCAGTTGCACCTTCGACAGCAGTTGCTCGACGGCACCGAGCCCGCCGGCGAGCTCGACCGCGAACACCGTGCCGAAGTGGCGCATCTGCCGCTTCGCGAGGTCGTGCTGCGGGTGCGTGTGCAGGCCCGGGTAGTGCACCGCCGACACGGCCGGGTGCTGCTGCAGCGACTCGGCGAGGAACTGCGCGCTGGCCGCCTGGTGGTTGGTGCGCACCGCCATGGTGCGGATGCCGCGCAGCGCGTTGAGCGCGTCGTGCGGCGACGGCGTGGCACCGTGGAGCACGCTGTACGCCCACACCGCGTCGATGAGATCCTTCTCGCCGCTGACCACGCCGAGCGTGGCGTCGTTGTGGCCGGCGATGCCCTTGGTGGCCGAGTGCAGCGACAGGTGCACGCCGTGGGCGAGGGGCTGCTGACCGAGCGGCGTGGCGAACGTGGAATCGACCACGGTGAACGGGCCGCGGAGTGCGCCGATCTCGTCGAGGTCGACCAACTGCAGGCACGGGTTCGACGGGGTCTCGGCGAGCACCATCATCGTGCGTCCCGGCTGCACCGCGGCAGCGAACGCGCCCGGCTGCGTGCCGTCGACGAACGTGACGTCGATGCCGAACCGCGCACACGGGCCCTGCAGGAACGCGAGCGTGGCGGCGTAGAGGTTGCGCTGGGCGACGATGTGGTCGCCCTTGCTGCACAGCGCCAGCACCACCGAGCTGATGGCGCCCATGCCACTGGCGAACGCGAGCGACGCCTCGGCACCCTCGAGGGTGGCCATCGCGTCCTCGAACGACCGCACCGTGGGGTTGCTGTAGCGGCTGTAGAACTCGCCCGAACGGATGCCGGTGGCGCGCTTGCGCGCGTCGGTCATGCTCTCGCTCTCCCACACACTGCTCGACCACAGGGCCGGGGCGAGCGAACGTCCGCTGTGCGCTCGGCCGCTGGTGATGGCGCGAGTGGCCGGCTGGTGCTGGGACTCGTCGGGCATGGGAGCCAAGGCTACAGTCCGGCCATGAGCGTGGACCTCGGGATTCTGTACCGAAGCAGCCGCGACCGGGTCATCGAGCTGGTGACGGCGCCCGGTGTCGACGAGCACGTGGCGGTGCCCGCCACCCCGGAGTGGACGATCCACGACGTGATCGCGCACCTGTCGGGTGTGGGCGACGATGCCACGAGCGGCAACATGGCCGGTGCCCCTGGCGATGCGTGGACCGCCGCGCAGGTGGCCCGCGGCAAGGATCGCTCGATGGCCGAGCTGCTCGACGCCTGGGGCCGCACCGGGCCGATGATGGACGTGTTCTTCTCCTCGCCCGATGGTGCCGCGATGGCGCCCGGCGTGTTCGACGTGCACACCCACGAGGCCGATCTGCGCCACGCGCTCGGCCTGCCGGTCGACGTGCCGGCCGACTTCCTCGCGTGGGCGGCCGAGTTGTTCCGAGGCGGTTTCGCCGGAGCAGTTGCCGAGGCCGGACTTCCGCCCGTGGCGGTCGAGGCGAGCGACTTCGAGTGGTTCCGTGGCCGACTCGGTCGACGCACGGTCGACGAGGTGAGCGCCTACGGCTGGTCGGCCGACCCGGGGCCGTACCTCGACGCGTTCTTCATCTTCGGTCGCGCCGAACGTTCGCTGGGGGAGCGCGCATGATCGGCAAGCTCGGCGAGGTGGTCATCGACTGCCACGACCCGATGTTGCTGGCCGAGTTCTGGCAGCACGTGCTCGGTGGCTACGTCGTGCGGCAGAGCCACGAATGGGTGGCGCTCGAACCGCCGACTGGTCTCACCATCGGCTTCCAGCTGGTGCCCGAGGCGAAGGTGGTGAAGAACCGCGTGCACCTCGACGTCGACGTCGCCGACCTCGAGGACGCCGTCGCGTCCGCGCTGCCGTGGGGCGCGCAGCGCGTGGGCGAGGTGGTCTACGACGAGCTCGGCGGGTTCCAGGTGATGCTCGACCCCGAGGGCAACGAGTTCTGCTTCATCCACGGCCCCACCGCCATCACCGCGTAGACGCGCTCAGCCGGCGGTCTGTGAATGCACAGAGCGCGACGTTCGTCTCCGTGCATTCACAGAGAGTCGGGTTGCGATGACGGCGGCGCCGACGAACGTGACGACGAGGAAGAACGTCGGTGCCCAGCCCGGTCGAGTCACCTCAGCGGGTCGGTGGTCCGTCGCCCGGAACGTGCACACCTGGCCGAACGGCACGAGCGTCCACCGCTCGTCGCCGAGGACCGAGTCCTCCCGCCAGCAGCCGAACTCTCGCAAGAGGGTGACGTAGCCGAGGAATGCGACTGCGCACCAGGCCCACACGCCGACGAGGAGCCACTTGCCGAGCCTGCGTCGCCGATGGGCGGGTCGAGATCCGGAGCAGAGCAACGGGGTCGCGGCCGCGACCCCGAGCGCAGCGATCGCGACCAGCCAGAGCATCGGGTCAGTCTTGCCGTCACGGCGAGGCCCGTGGCGTCAGTCGGCGGCGTTTCTGGGCGCGATGCGTCCCGGTTTCCGGGACGGAAACCGGCCAGAAGCGCATCTGGGACGGACGACGCCCAGAAACCGATCAGCGGGCGCGGAGGAGGGTGCCGGGGAGGGCGCCGGTGAACTCGTCGTCGGCGACGGTCTGCACGCCGGCGCACCAGGTGGCCACGTAGCCGTCGGCCTTCTGCACCAGCCGGCGGGCGCCGCCGGGGAGGTCGAAGGCCATGCGCGCCGGGCCGAAGACGAGGCGGTCGTAGTCGATGAGGTTCAGGTCGGCGCGCATGCCGGGTGCCACCACGCCGCGGTCGGCGATGCCGTACAACGCAGCGGTCTGCGCGGTCTGGCGGTGGACCACGAACTCGAGCGGAAGCTTCGGGCCGCGGGTGCGGTCGCGGGTCCAGTGCGTGAGCATGAACGTGGGCATGCCGCCGTCGCAGATGGCGCCGCAGTGCGCGCCCGCATCGCTGAGCCCCATGCGGGTGTGCGGGTGGCGCTGCGCGTCGTGGATGAACCCGAGGTCGCCGTAGCTGTAGTTGAAGAACGGCGCGTAGATCATGCCGTTGCCGTCGAGGGACGTGAGCTGATCGAGGATGATCTGCATCGCCGGCACGCCGGTGCGGCGCGAGACAGCACCGATGCTGTCGTCGCGCGACGGCTCGTAGTCGATGTTGCCGTCGGCGGTGACCCACATGCCGTCGAGCTTGTCGAGGATGGCCTTCTGCATGAAGCCGCCGTCGTCGGGGATGTCCTCGATGATGCGCCGGCGTCGCTCGGGCTCGGCGAGCGCGACCAGCCGTTCCTCGTGAGGGAGGTGCATGACCTCCTGGTACGCCGGGTGGAACATCAGCGGGTGCACGCTGCCGTGCAGGCAGTACAGGATGCCGATCGACCGGCCGGCCACCTGCGCGTACAGCGGCAGGCCGTCGGCCTGGGCGTCGTCGAGCAGCGCGAGCACCTCGCGCCACAGGTCGGGCGCCTGGTCGGGCTGGTTGACGTTGACGCTCACGGGGCGGCCGGTGATGGCGGCGAGCTTGCGCATCCACGACACCTCGGCGGGCGCCTTCACGTGCTCGGGCGCGAACTGGAACACACCGTGCCCGGCGCGGGCGATGGCCTCGCCGATGCCCAGCAGCTCGCGCTCGTCGGCGTGCGTGCCGGGCACCAGCTCGCCGTCCTTCGCACGGTGCAGCGGCGTGCGGCTGGTGGAGAAGCCGAACGCGCCGGCGCGCAACGCGTCCTCCACCAGCGCCGACATCGCGGCGATGTCGGCATCCGTGGCCGGGTCGTCGGTGGAGGCGCGGTCGCCCATCACGTACGCGCGCAGCGCGCCGTGCGCCAACTGCGCGCCCACGTCGAGGATGCGCGGCACCGCGGCCACCGCGTCGAGGTACTCGGGGAAGGTCTCCCAGCCCCACTGGATGCCCTCGGTGAGCGCCGAGCCGGGGATGTCCTCCACGCCCTCCATCAGCTGGATGAGCCAGTCGTGGCGATCGGGGCGGGCGGGCGCGAAGCCGACGCCGCAGTTGCCCATCATCACGGTGGTGACGCCGTGCCAGCTCGACGGCGTGACATACGGGTCCCAGGTGATCTGCGCGTCGTAGTGCGTGTGCACGTCGACGAAGCCGGGCGTGACGAGGCGGCCGTCGGCGTCGACGGTCTGCGTGCCTCCGCCGAGCGTGCCGGCGGGCTCGACGGCGGTGATGGCGGCACCGTCGACGGCGATGTCTGCGTGCCGTCCGGGCGCGCCGCTGCCGTCGACGAGGAATGCGTTGCGGATGACGAGGTCGTGGCTCACGCCAGCATCTTCGCGTGCTGGTGGAGCTTGCCGTTCGACGAGACGGCGGTGTCGCTCGAGAACGTGCGCGCGCCGTGGCGATCGGTGAACGTGCCGCCTGCTTCCTCCACCACCACCATCACCGCGGCGAGGTCGTACTCCTGCAGGCCGACGGCGTCGATGGCCAGGTCAACCGCGCCCTCGGCCACCAGCATGTGCTGCCAGAAGTCGCCGAACCCGCGGGCGCGGTAGGCGGCCTGCTGGATCTTCACCAGTTCACCGGTGAGGCCGAGGTCGTCCCAGCCCGAAGCGAACGTGACGCACACCTGTGCCTCGGCGATGTCGGCCACGTCGGACACGCGGATCTGCCTGCTCTCCGATCCATTGGCGGCGAACGCCCCGAGCCCCTTCGCCGCCCACCACCGCAGGCCCATCGCCGGGGCCGACACCACGCCCACCACCGCGCCGTGCTCGGCGTGCGTGAGCGCGATGAGCGATGCCCACACGGGGATGCCACGCACGAAGTTGCTGGTGCCGTCGATGGGGTCGATGATCCACCGCCACGGGCTCGACGTGTCGCCGACCAGCCCGTGCTCCTCGCCGAACAGGCAGTGGCCGGGACGCTGTGCGAGCACTTCCTTGCTGATCGCGAGCTCGGCGTTGCGGTCGGCCTCGGTGACCTCGGTGCGGTTGGCCTTCCAGTCGAGCTGGAAGTCGCGACTGCGGTACAGCGGCAGGCTGATCGCGTCGGCGATGTCGGCCAGCTGCAGCGCGAACTGAAGTTCGGCGGCGGGGTCGAAGTCGGGGATGGACGTGGTCATGTTCAGCTCCAGCGGATGCGTTGCGTCGTGCGCCAGCGTGCCACGAGCGAGCCGTCGCCCGACACTTCGATGTCGTCGCCGCGGTTCCACAACGCGAGGTGCAGCGCGGCGGCCGTGCCGCGGAGGTCGACATCGGCAGGTGTGCCGGGCGGTTCGTCGGGCACGGTGAGCTGCTCGTCGACGCGCAGGAACCACGAACGGCCGGTGTCGGTGGTGACGACGCGGATGGTGCGTGGCGTGCCGTCGTACAGCTTCGACCTCCCGCGCGTGAAGAACCCACGCAGCAGTTCGTCGATGCCGTCGTCGGCCACCTGCGCCGGCACACCGGCCTCGTCGGTGGTGGGCACGCGGCCGAGCACGGCCGCCAGCGCGTCGACCGCGTGCACGGTGGTCTCGTGCGCCTGGCGTCGGGCCCAGAACGTGCGGGCATCGGTGACGTCGTGGAGGAAGGTCATCGCCTGCAGGTCGGCCGGGGCGGCGCGCAGTGCGGCCACCACCTCGCCGAGCCCGGTGTTGAAGTACTCGAGCAGATCGGGCCGAGCGCGCAGCTCGGTCTGGCCCGGCACGGCGTCGGGGTCGGTGCCGAGCACGTGTGCGGTGGCCCAGCGATGCACCATCGACTGGTGCGCCACGAGGTGCGCCACGGTCCACGTCGGACAGGTGGGCACCTTCGCGTCGAGGCCGGCCTCGTTGGCACAGGCCAGGAGCGCGGCGCCGGCGCGTTGCACCACACCGATGTAGTCGGCGTACGGCAGCGATGCGGGCATGTCAGCCGAGCAGGGCGCGGGCGGCGGCCACGATGCCGTCGGCGTCGAGGGCGAGCTGGGCGTGGATGGCCTCGGCCGAGCCCTGCGGCAGGAACTTCGACGGGATGCCCAGCACGTGCACCGGGACGTCGCTGCGTACGGCGTGCACCTGGTCGGCGATGGTCATGCCGATGCCGCCGTCGCGCACACCGTCCTCGACGGTGACCACCGCGGCGTGCGCCGCAGCGTCGGTGATCATCGCGGGGTCGAGCGGCGCGCAGCAGCGGACGTCCCACACCGTGACGTCGACACCGGCGTCGGCCAGTGCGGCGGCGGCCTTCTGCGCCTCGAGCAGCAACTTGCCGACGGCCAGGATGGCCAGCGAGCCGTCGCCCTTGCGGGCCTGACGGGCGTGGAGCCCGACGCCGATCTCGTGCTCGCCGACATGGTGCGCCGCGCCACGCGGCCAGCGCAGTGCGACCGGGCCGTCGTCGGCCAGCGTGATGGCGTCGTGCAGCATGACCGCGAGGTCTTCGGCGCTCGACGGCGCGAGCACGCGCATGCCGGGCACCTTGGCCAGCAACGCCATGTCGTACACGCCGTGATGGCTGGCGCCGTCGGGGCCGGTGATGCCGGCACGGTCGAGGCAGAACACCACCGGCAGGCGGTGCAGTGCGACGTCGTAGACCACCTGGTCCCACGCGCGGTTCAGGAAGGTGGAGTACACGGCGACGATGGGGCGCAGGCCGCCCATCGCCATGCCGGCCGCACCGGTGACCGCGTGCTGCTCGGCGATGCCGACGTCGAAGAAGCGGTCAGGGAAGCGGGCCTGGAACGGCAGCAGCCCGGTGGGACCGGGCATCGCCGCGGTGACGGCGACGACGCGGCTGTCGAGCTCGGCCTCCTTGATGACGGCCTCGGCGAACGCCTGCGTGTAGCCGGTGACCACCGCGGGCGGCGGCCCGACGGCGGGGTCGAACACCGGCGCGTCGTGGAGGTGCTTCTCGTCGTCGTCCTCGGCGGGCGAATAGCCGCGGCCCTTCTGGGTGAGCACGTGGACCACGATGGGCCCCTCGGCCGACAGCTCGACGGCGTTGCGGAAGGTCTCCTCGAGCGCCTCGATGTCGTGCCCGTCGACGGGGCCGACGTAGCGCACGCCGAGCGCTTCGAAGAACGACGGCGGCTGCAGGAACTCGCGCACCGCGGCCTTCATCGCCTCGACGCCCTTCTCCGCCTGCGTGCCGACGTACGGCAGGTCGCGCAGGAACTGCTCGAGGCGACGCTGGCGGCGCACGTACACCGGGTTGAGACGGATGTCGGTGAGCGCGTGCGACAACTTCTCGGTGATGCGGTTCGGCAGGCTCGGGTGGTCCATCTCCGCCTGCTCGCGCGGCGTGATGCCCGCGGTGAGGTTGGAGATGGTGGGCGCGTAGCTGCGGCCGTTGTCGTTGAGCACGATGATGACGCGCTGCGAGCTGTGGCCGATGTTGTTGAGCGCCTCGTACGCCATGCCACCGGTCATCGAGCCGTCGCCGATGACGCCGACGATGTGGCGGAACTGATTGGTGCCGAGCTCGCGACCCACCGACAACCCGTACGCGTAGCTGAGCACCGTGGACGCGTGGCTGTTCTCGATGAAGTCGTGCGGGCTCTCCTCGCGGTTCGGATAGCCCGACAGACCGCCGGCCTGCCGCAGCCGCTCGAACGCGGCCTGACGGCCGGTGACGATCTTGTGCACGTACGCCTGGTGGCCGGTGTCCCACAGCACGGCGTCGGTGGGCGACTCGAACACGCGGTGCAACGCGAGGCTGAGCTCGACCACACCGAGGTTGCTGCCGAGGTGGCCCGCGTTCTCGGCCACCGCGTGCACGATGAAGTCGCGGATCTCGCCGGCGAGGTCGGCCAGTTCCGGGTAGTTCAGTTCGCGAAGGTCGGCGGGCTGCCGGATCTCGTGGAGGGCCATGGCGGTCCAACGCTACCCCCCGGCGGGTCCGCGGAGCAGCACCAGCCACCCCCTCGGGTACCGTGCGGCGATGGACCACCTGCCCTCGTACCGTGACCTGCCGCGCCGCGGCGACCTGCCCGCCGCCTGGGGCCTGTGGGGCGCCGACGGCGACGTGCTCGGGTGCCTGAACCTGCTCACCCCCGACCGTGTCGTCGAGGCCGCCCGCCTGGTGCAGAAGGGCAGCGTGTTCGCACTGAACTGGAGCATGGGACTGCCCGACCCGCCGCTGTTCGGTCGGCTGCCGTACACCCACGAGGTCACCGGTGCCGGCGAGGCCACCAGCCACGATGACGTGCTCCACGGATGGAACACGCAGAGCAGCTCCCAGTGGGACGGCTTCCGTCACATTCGCAACCACGCGGCGCTGCACGACGAGCCGGGCAGCGGCCACTTCGGCGGCGTGCCCGACGAGGAGCACGGCATCCACCACTGGGCCGCCCGCGGGCTCGTCGGCCGGGCGGTGCTGGCCGACATCGGCCGCTGGCGCGAGGCACAGGGACGGCCGTTGCAGTACGACGCGCCCGACCCGATCGAGCCCGAGGAGATCGCCGAGTGCCTGGCCGCGCAGGGCACCGAGCTGCGTGAGGGCGACGTGCTGCTGATGCGCACCGGCTGGATCGGCTGGTACGAGGCACAGACCGCCGAGCGCCGCGCCGCGCTGGCCGAGCCGGGCGGCCTCGCCACCCCGGGACTGCGCAGCGGGGAGCACCTCGCCGAGGTGCTGTGGGACCTGCACATCGCGGCCATCGGCTGCGACAACCCCGCTGTCGAGGTGTGGCCGCCCGGTGCACTCGCCACGCCCGAGGTGGAGGCCGACGTGCGCGCCGATCGCCGCCGGTTGCACGAGATCTTCACGCACACGCTGCTGCTGCCGATGCTGGGCCTGCCGCTCGGCGAGATGTGGAACCTCGAGCCGCTGGCCGCGGACTGCGCCGCCGACGGCCGCTACGAGTGCCTGTTCACGTCGGCGCCGCTGCACCTGCCGAACGGTGTGGCCAGTCCGCCGAACGCGCTGGCCATCAAGTAGAAGGTTCCGTCATGGACTCGCATCTCCTCGACGGACAGGTGGCACTGGTCACCGGTGGCGGCAGCGGCATCGGTCTCGCGTGCGCCACGCACCTCGCACGCGACGGCGCCACCGTGGTGCTCGCCGGCCGCAACGCCGACAAGCTCTCGGCGGCGGCCGCCGGCCTCGCCGAACAGGGTGCCTCGGTGCACACGGTGGTCTGCGACGTCACCGACGAGGCCGCGGTGCAGGAGGCATGTTCGGTCGCGGCCGGCGTCGGCAGGTTCACGATGGTGGTCGCCAACGCCGGCACCGGATCGGCGGCGCCGCTGCACCTCACGTCGCTCGACGACTGGAACTCGGTGATGGGCACCAACGTCACCGGTGCGTTCCTCACCATCAAGCACGCGGCCGACCACATGGCGCGCAACGGCGGCGGGTCGGTGGTGGCCATCTCGTCCATCGCGGCGCCGCTCACGCATCGCTTCATGACGCCGTACTGCGTCAGCAAGGCGGCGCTCGAGATGCTGGTGAAGCAGGCCGCCGACGAGCTCGGCTCCGTCGGCATCCGCGCCAACGCGGTTCGCCCCGGCCTGGTGCCCACCGACATCTCCGTCGGCCTCACGAGCACCGAGTCGATCGTGGCCGACTACATGGATCAGATGCCGGTCGGCCGGCTCGGCACGGTCGACGACATCGCGGCGTCGGTGCGGTTCCTGCTCGGCCCCGAGTCGGGCTGGATCACCGGCCAGTGCCTCTCGGTCGACGGCGGGCACACGCTCCGTCGTGGCCCGAACCTCACCCCTCTGATGGAAGCGGTCATGGGGCCGCTCGCACACCCGGGAGCCACCTCGTGAGCACACTGTTCGACCTCACCGGCCACGTCGCACTCGTCACCGGTGGCAACAGCGGCATCGGGCTCGGCATGGCCGACGCGCTCGCCGCACACGGCGCCGCGGTGGCCATCTGGGGCACCAACCCGGGGAAGAACGCGGCGGCCGCCGAACGGCTGCGCGCGCATGGCGGCACGGTGCTCGACGTGGTGTGCGACGTCGGCGACCACGATGCGGTCATCGCGTCGATGGCGCACACGGTCGACACGCTCGGCCGGCTCGACTCGTGCTTCGTCAACGCCGGCGTCGGTGGGCAGGCGCCCAGCTTCGTCGGCATGACCGAGGACGAATGGCGTCGCGTGATGCGCGTCAACCTCGACGGCGCGTTCTTCACCGCGCAGGAGGCCGTGAAGCGCATGGTCGACCAGCAGCCGCAGGGCGGCTCGGTGGTGTTCACCACCTCGGGCTCGGCCCTCTACGGCCAGCAACGCGGGCAGCACTACGGCGGCAGCAAGGGTGCGCTCATCTCGATGATGAAGGGCATCGCGGTCGAGCACGCACGCCACCGCATCCGCTGCAACGCCATCCTCCCCGGCTGGATCGAGAGCGAGATGACCGCGCCCGCCCTCGGGTGGGACACGTTCGTGCAGAAGGTGCTGCCGCGTGTGCCGATGCGCCGCTGGGGCTCGCCCGACGACTTCGCCGGGCTGGCCGTCTACCTCGCCTCACGGGCGAGCAGCTACCACACCGGCGACGTCATCACGATCGACGGCGGCTACCACTCGTTCTGAGGCGGCCGTACAGGTTGCGCGCCGGCGCGGTCCAGCGGAACAGCTTCGTGTTGCGCATCGCGTCGAGCTCGCGCTGCAGCGCAGCGACGTCGGTGGTGGGCGGGGCCACGGCCGGGCCGTGGTCGAGCACCGCCCGCAGCCGGCCCGCGAGCTCGCGAGCGGCCTCGGCGGAACGGTCGGCCTGCTCGAGCTCGTCGCGCATCGCGTCGAGCTCGGCCTGCTGCAATGCCGCGTTGCGCTCGGCCATCTGCTGATCGGCGGCGTGAGCTGCGATCTCCTGGTCGAGTGCGTCCCGGAGCGAGAGCGCGTACTCCTCGGCGCGGTCGGCGCTCGACCGGTGGGCCGCCACGAGCTCGTGGATCTGGTGGTCCCAGGCCAGCGCCGCACGCGTATCGACGGTGACGGGCAGGCACGGCACCACCTCCGGCGGTTCGCGGAGATCGGACGGTGCGACGGCGCCACCCTCGAGGCACCGCACGACCAGATCCCAACGGGCGCGGTGCGCGGCGCGACGCTCGTCGGCCCCCAGGGCCACGTGCGCGGCGAGCTCGTCGCGGCGCGCCCACAGCTCGCTGAACAGTGCCTCCGCCGGGCCCGTGCCGAGCACCCGGAGCGGCAGTCGCCAGTCGGCGGTGCCGTGGTGCGACAGGGCGCCGTCGAGCTTGATGTCGGTGTAGCAGTCGGACGTGAGCGCCATGCAGGGGACACCGTCGGACAGCGCGAACACCACCGGATGGAACCGTGCGCTCACGACCGCTGCGGCGCCGCGGAGCACGGCGGCACTGGCGCCGCTCTCGAACACCGGCAGTGCGTGCAACCACTCGGCATCGGGGAGCTGCTTGCACACGGTGGCCATCAGGTCGGCATCGGTGCCGGGCAGCTCGGGTCCGTTGAGGGTGCCGGTGTGCGGCACCATCACCACGGGCAACCCGCTCACGTCGTGGAGGTGGCTCACGAAGGCGACCAGTTGCTCGAGCGCGTGGTCGTCGGCGCTGTTGCCGTGCACCGCGAACGCGACGTAGCGCACGGGCAGTGCTGCCGCGGGCTCGACGGAGGGGAGCTGCGCGGCGTCGTCCTCGTGGTGGAGCACCCGTGCCGAGGGCGCGAGCCGGCGGACCAGCTGCGCGGTGGCCTGGTCGCGAACGCCGACGAACGCGGCAGCGTCGAGGAACTCGCCCAGCCGCACGGCCGGACGGGTGTTGATGTCGGGGCCGATGGTCTGGCTGACGAGCACGAGCGGGATGCCGCGACGAACGGCGAGGCCCATGAGCGCGAGGCGTTCGTAGAGCAGGTGCGGCCACGTGGAGGCGAGGTTCCCGCCGCCGCACACCAGCACGGCGTCGGCACGCTGCACGACACTGTGCAACGAGACGGCGGCCGGGTCGGTGGCCGAGCCGTCGAGCACTTCGTCGAGGCGCCGTTCGCGGTTCGAGTCGTAGGCGGAGCCGACCCGTCGGTCGAAGCCGATGTGGGGGATCGCGGCCACGCCGTAGCGGGCGGTGATGGTGTCGGGGCTCGCCGACACCGCTGTGATGCGGGCATCACAGCGTGCGGAGAGCTCCGCGAGCGCGGTGGCGAACATGGCCTCGTCGCCGACGTGGTAGACGTCGTCGCCGACGTCACCGATGAGCAGGAGCTCGTGCGTCATCGGACGCCCTCCAGTTCGGGGATGAGCGCGGGTTCCAATGTGGCGGCGGCCGTGTCGAGGCCGAGGGTGTGCAGCACGTGGGCGCGACCGGCGCGGCCGCGTGCAGCGGCGTCGTCGGGTCGGTCGGCCACCGTGCGCATGAACGCCGCGGCGGCCTCGATGTCGGGCTCGGCCCACACGGCGTGCGCGGGGTACGGGCCGTTGCCCGGACCGACGTCGACGAGGCGATGGGGCACGAGGAAGGCGACGTCGTCGTTCATGAAACGGAGGTTGCCGGAGTAGCCGGTGGCGATGACCGGGGTGCCGGCGGCCATCGCCGCGGCGAGGTGCAGACCGAAGCCCTCGCTGCGGTGCAGCGAGACGAAGCAGTCGCTCAGCTCGACGAGCGCCTGCATCTCGAACTCGTGCCAGTGCGCATCGACGAGGCGGATGTCGGGCCGACCGCCGACCGCCCACCGCAACCGTTCGTAGGCGACCGGGTCGCGGTGACCGTTGATGGACTTCACGAGGAGCGTCGCACCGTCGTCGGAGGCGAACGCTGCGGTGTACGCGGCGACGGTGGCGAGCGGGTTCTTCCGTTCGAAGACGGAGTTGAAGTCGAACGAGAACGTGAACAGCGGCCCGTCGGGCAGCCCGAAGTGCTCGCGTCGGAAGGTGGTGGGCGCCGCGACGGGCAGGACGGGCAGCGCCACCACGCGGACGGGCACGTCGGCGGCGGCCTGCACCGCGTCGCGGACGAACTCGCTGGTGACCCAGATCTCGTCGAGCAACGCGGCGGCGCGGGCGTGCTCGGGTGGCAGCACCGACACCTCCCAGAACCACAGGCCGATGCGACGGGCATCGCCGCGGCGGTGGTCGCGGTGCTCGAGCACGGCCACCACCCGCTCGGTCTCGTCGGCATTGACACAGTAGATGGAGTCGCGGTGGAGCAGCTCCGTGGCGTTCCGTTGGTGACGGTGCTCGTGCCGTGCGCCGGCCGCGTGCACGCCGACGACGTGCGTGGGCAACCCGACGCGCCGGACAGCCATCGCAATGCGGCGCGCACCCTCGCCCACGCCGTGTTCGGCAGCGTGGTACCCGACGACGTTCCAGCCCGACGTGTCGCGTTGGTCGGCGGGCACCGAGCGTGCGGTGCGAGCGCGGCGGACCGCACCGATCTGGCGGCGCACCGCGAGCGCGTGCGGATCGATGTCGAGCCAGTCGCGGTAGCGGTAGGCGTCGGCGGCGTGGATGGCGGGGAACGTGAACGCGACGTCGGGTCGGGCGAGGTGGAGGCTGAGCTCCCACGGGGTGATGCAGGCATCGGGCGGCCCGACGCTGCTCCCGCTCAACCAGTCGGCCCATGCCGCCTGTTGCGCCGGGTCGAACGGGTCGGGCGGCGGTTCGCTGCCGTCGGCTCGGGCGGCCATCCACGCCCGACGGTAGGCAGACCGCACCAAAAGGTGCAGGTACGTGCCGTCGAGCGCCCGGTCGAAGCCGTAACTGCCGGCGCGGCGGCCGAACCCCTGCTCGTCGAGGAGGGCCGTGTACCCCGCGCACAGCGACGCCAGCAGCGGGTCGTCGCTCAACAGGCCGCGAGGGAGTTGCCCGGCGTGCTTCGAGAGCCGCCACGGCACGTCGGGGTCGAAACCGCTGAAGTGGAAGAACTTCACGGGCGACCCACCGGCGTGCACGGTGCCGTCGGCACCCACGGTGAGCGGCCGCTCGTGGATGTTCCAGTACGCAACGTTCAGACCCGGGTCGCGCTCGACGGTGTGCGCGTACAGCGACGGGACCCAGTCGATCCAGCGCTGATCGGTGAACAGCGCGTTGTGGAGGTCGACCACGGCGTCGGTGCGCATGCGCTCGTGCCACCAGTCGAGCATCGGCAGTGCGGCCGTCCCGACGCAGAGGAACCCGAGGTTGTACATGCCGGCGTGCATGATGACGGCTTCGTCGGGGGTGCGGCCGTCGCGCGGCATCGGCTGCAGCAGGTGCGGGGTGATGCCGATGCCGTGTTCGCCCGCGCGCCGGAACACGTCGTCGAACGGCTGCATCACCTGGATGTCGGGGTCGATGTAGGCCACGGCCTCGCCGTGCGGGAGCGCCCGCAGGACGTGGCGCAGCGCTGCCGGCTTCAACGCCGTGGCGAACTCCATCACCGTGTACATCGCGGCCATCGGATGCCACTCGTCGACCGGCAGCCCGAGGTCGCTCACGAGCAGGATGTCGCCCGCGGCGGTGTCGCTGCGGTCGTCGTCGCTGCCGTCGATCACCAACGTGGTGAACCGGGCCCCAGGGTGGTGCGCCCGGAAGGTGGCCGCCAGCACCCGAGCCTGTGGGAGGTAGTTCCTCGCGACGATCGTCAGCCCGTGCATGTCGAACCCAGCGTAAGGGGCGGGTCGGCCGGTCACCGCGATGGCGGACTGATCCGAGCGGGTCGTCAGACGATTCCGAACCCCGGCATCGGATTACGCTGGGTGCCATCGGCGCGCTCATCGACCACGACACCTGGACCAGATTCGACCGCGACGGCTACGTGTCGCTCGGGCAGCTGTTCGCGCCCGACGAGGTGGCCGCGCTCGCCGAACGCGTCGACGACCTGGCCCTCGGTCGCGTGCAGAACCCCGCCGTCCTGTTCCAGCTCGACACCGGCGGCGAGTACGAGCAGCTGCCCGGTGCCGTGGCCGCGCTCGCGGAGGCGACGCTCCTCTACCGCAAGGTCCAGGGGCTCGAGCACGACGACCGGTTCGCGCGCGTGCTGCACCATCCGATCGTGCGCGAGGTGTGCGAGCGGATGTACGGCCCCCACGTCGGTGTGTCGGTGTTCCGGGCGATGGTGATGAACAAGCCCGCCCGTCAGGGCACGGTGCTGCCGTGGCACCAGGACGCCGGCGACGTCTGGGGTCTCGATCGCGACCCGCTGGTCACGCTGTGGCTGGCCATCGACGACGCGACCCCGGAGAACGGCTGCATGGACGTGGTGCCCGGCTCGCACCGGCTGGGCCTGCTCACGCCGCACGGCAGCACGGTGCCACCCGAGTTGGCCGAGGTGCACTGCCCGCCGTCGGCGGTCCGGCCGCTCCCCGCCCGTGCGGGTGAGCTGCTGCTGCTGCACAACTGGGTCATCCACCGGTCGGGGGTGAACCCCACCCACTCGCCCCGCCGGGCGTTCACGACGTGCCTCATGGACGCTCGCACCATCAGCGTGTCGACCGGGGCACCCTTCCCGATGCTGTACGGGCGGGCACCCGAGCTGCCGCACCACCACGTGGCGATGCTGCAGGCGGAGAACGAGTTCCTGCGCGACACGGCGGCGAGGTCGGAGGAGTACGCGCTGAGCCTCGCTGCCGAGCTCGACAAGGTGCGCAAGGCCTACGAGGGCTGGCGTCCACCCCGCCGGATGCGAAGCTGAGGGAATGGACGCATCCGCACCCCAGCACGTCGACGGCCACGCCGGCCAACAGGCGGTCGCCGCACTCAAGGCCTTCGGCACCGACACCATGTTCACGCTCAACGGCGCGCACATCTGGCCGTTCTACGAAGGCGCGCGCGACCAGGGCATGCGCGTGGTCGACACCCGTCACGAGCAGACGGCGACGTTCGCCGCGGAGGCCTACGCCAAGCTCACCCGCACACCCGGGCTGGCCGCGCTCACCGCGGGCCCCGGCATCACCAATGGCACCTCGGCCATCACGTCAGCGTTCTTCAACGGCACGCCGCTCGTGGTGCTCGGCGGTCGCGCCGCGGAGGAGCGGTGGGGAAGCGGTTCGCTGCAGGAGTTCGACCACGTGCCCGTGATGGCGTCCATCACCAAGTACGCCGCCACCGTGAAGGATCCCGCGCAGGGCGCCGCCGCCGTGCACGCCGCGGCCGCCACCGCCGTCACCCCGCACCGCGGGCCGGTGTTCCTCGACTTCCCGTTCGACCGCATCTTCACGCCCGCGTCCGTCGACGTGCCGCAGCCCGACTCGTGCGTCGGCCTCGGGGCCGCGCCCGACGACGAGCTCGTCGCTGCGCTCGCCGCCGCGGTGGCGGGCGCCGAGCGTCCCGCGTTCATCGTGGGCAGCGACGTGTACTGGGACGGCGCATGGGACGCACTGCGCGCCGCCGCCGAGCACCTGGGCGTGCCCTGCTTCTTCAACGGCCTGGGCCGCGGCACGCTGCCCGCCGATCACCCGCTCGCGTTCCTGCGCACCCGCGGCCTGCTGAAGGCGCGCGCCGACCTGGTGGTGGTGCTCGGTACCCCGCTCGACTTCCGCCTCGGGTTCGGCAAGTTCGGCAACGCCACCGTCGCCCACGTCGTCGACTCGATCGGGCAGAAGGCCGAGCACGTCGACGTGCTCACCGTGGCCGGCGACGCCAACCTCGTGCTGCGCGCCCTGGCCGACCACACCGGCGCGCGTGCCGATCACACGGGCTGGATCGCCGAGCTGCGCGACGCCGAGGAGGCGGGCCGGGCCGCCGACGCCGTGCTGCTGGCCGCCGACTCGGCACCCATCAAGCCGAGCCGCATCTACGGCGAGCTCGCCAAGCGGCTCGAACGCGACGCGGTGGTCATCTGCGACGGCGGCGACTTCGCCAGCTACGCGGGCAAGTTCGTCGAGGTGTTCGAGCCCGGCTGTTGGCTCGACACCGGCCCGTTCGGCTGCCTCGGCAACGGGCCCGGCTACGCCATCGCGGCACGAGTGGCTCGACCCGACAGCCAGATCGTGCTGCTCCTCGGCGACGGCGCGGCCGGCTTCAGCCTGATGGACGTCGACTCGATGGTGCGCCACGGCCTTCCGGTGGTGATGGTGGTGGGCAACAACGGCATCTGGGGCCTCGAGAAGCACCCGATGCAGTTCATCTACGACGGCTGGGACATGGCCTGCGACCTCCAGCCCGAGCTGCGCTACGACGACGTGGTGAGGGCGCTCGGTGGCGCGGGCGAGACCGTGCGCGACCCGTCGCAGATCGGGCCGGCGCTCGACCGGGCGTTCGCGTCCGGCGTGCCGTACCTCGTGAACGTGCTCACCGACCCCGCCGACATCTACCCGCGCACCAGCAACCTCGGCTGATCGTGAGCGCCACCGCGCACCGCGCCCGGCGGTTCTCGTACCACTGGGTGGTGGCGACCGCGGCGTTCGTCGTGCTGCTCGGCGCGGCCGGCGTGCGCAGCACGCCCGGCGTGCTCATCGACCCGTTGCGCGACGAGTTCGGGTGGAGCCGCGCCACGGTCGGCCTCGCGGTCAGCATCAACGTGCTGCTGTACGGGTTCATCGGGCCGTTCGCCGCGGCGCTGCAGATCCGCTACGGCCTCCGCAAGGTCACCGTCATCGCGCTCACCACCATCGCGATCGGCGCGGCTCTGACCACGCAGATGACCCAGCCGTGGCAGCTGTTCCTGCTGTGGGGTTTCGTGGTCGGCGTCGGCACCGGCTGCATGGCGACGGTGTTCGCGAGCACCGTCGCGTCGCGCTGGTTCGTGGCCCGTCGCGGCGTGGTCACGGGTGTGCTCACCGCCGCCACGGCGAGCGGGCAGCTCGTGTTCCTGCCGTTGCTCACGTACCTCGCCGAGCACCACGGATGGCGGTCCGTGTCCCTCACCGTGGCCATCGCCACGGCGGCGGTCATCCCGGTGGTGCTGGTGTTCATGCGGAACCGGCCCGAGGACATCGGCCTGCTGCCGTACGGCGCCCCGCCCGACCACGTCAGCGCCACGATGGTGGGCAACCCCATCGGGCACGCGTTCGCCGCGCTGCGCAGCGCGTGGAACACCGGCACGTTCTGGCTGCTCTGGGGCAGCTTCGCGGTCTGCGGCCTCAGCACCACCGGGTTGGTGCAGACGCCCTTCATCAGCGCCGCCCACGACCACGGCATGAGCCACACCTCGGCCGGCACCTACCCCGCGCTCATCGGCGGGTTCGACATCATCGGCACCATCGCCAGCGGCTGGCTCACCGACCGCTGGGACCCGCGGAAGTTGCTGATGGTGTACTACCTGTTCCGCGGCCTCAGCCTGTTCGTGCTCGACCCGGCGTTGGCGCACGGCGGTGGCGGCCTGATGGGCTTCATGGTCTTCTACGGCCTCGACTGGGTGGCCACCGTGCCGCCCACCATCGCCCTGTGCATCGCCCACTTCGGGCGCGACCGCGGCCCATTGGTGTACGGCTGGGTGTTCGCTGGTCACCAGGTCGGCGGCGCGTTGGCGGCGTGGGGCGCGGGCGCGCTCCACGACACCACCGGCAGCTACCGCATCTCGTTCGTCATCGCCGGCGTGGCGTGCCTCGTCGCGGCGATCGGTGTCACCCGCATCCGCCGCGAGCCGGCCGTGCTACCGGCAGCCGCTGCCGGGGGCGGGCACGACGTGCCCCTCGGCGTCGATGTCCATCAGGGCTGACTGCATCACCAGGTAGCCGGGCACGAGCGCCGACTCACTGCGCGGCAGGTGCCCCTCGAGGATCTCGTAGTTGTCGACGGCCTGCTCCACCGTGCGACGGGCGTCGTTGCACTGCAGTTCACTGGCCTGCCCGATGGCGTTGGTGCCGGTCTCCGCGTCGACGGGACGGCATGCGGCGACCGAGGCCAGTGCGGCGAGGGTGCCGAGCGTGAGCAGCGCAACACGGCGCCGGGTCATTTGGTCTTGTCCATGAATCGGTCGACCTCCACCAGGACTCGGGTGACGCGGCCCGCGGCCACCACCCCCTTGGTATCGGACGCCGAGACCATGAACGTGAGCCGTCGGCCCTCGATCTTCTCGAGGAGCGCCTCGGCCTCCACCACGCCGCCCACCGGGGTGGGCTGGAGGTGGTCGACCTGCACGCGCATGCCCACCGTGGTGGTGCCGTCGGGCAGGTGGCCGGCCAGTGCGGCGCACGTGGCCTGCTCGAGCAGGGCGACGATGCGCGGGGTGGCCAGCACTTCCACCGAGCCCGAGCGCATGGCGAGGGCCGTGTCGTCGGACGTCACCTCCATGCGAGCGAGGCCTTTGAGGCCGACCACTGCACTCACGGACGGTCAGCGTAGGTGCTGGCTCCGGGCGACGGCGAACTTGCTGCTGGGTAGGCTGCGCCGCGTGATCGACAGCGATGTACTGGAACGGGTGTTGGGGGTGGCGGTCCGCACGGGCGCCGACTTCGCAGAGGTGTACGCGGAGGACAAGCGCTCCACCTCGGTGGGGCTCGACGACGGCCGCGTGGAGCAGGTCACCAGCGGGCGCGACCGTGGTGCCGGCATCCGCGTCGTGAAGGGCGACACCACCGGGTTCGCGCACACCGCCGACCTCAGCGAAGCGGGCCTGCGTGCCGCCGCCGAGGCCGCGGCCGCCGCGGCGAGCCAGGGCGACGGTGCCACCCGCACCATCGCCCTCACCCGTGGCCCGGTGCGCACCGTGAGCCCGGTGGCGCAGTACCCCGACGACGTGCGCAAGGCCGACAAGGTGGCGTTGTTGCAACAGATGGACGACGCGGCGCGCAGCGCCGGCGGCGCCATCGTGCAGGTCAGTGCCGGCTACGGCGACAGCCGCAAGCACCTCCTGGTGGCCAACACCGACGGCGTGTTCGTCACCGACGAGCAGGTGCGCACGCTGGTGCGCATCAGCGTGGTGGCCGACGGCGACACCGGCATGCAGACCGGGTACCAGAGTGCCGGTCACAC
Source organism: Actinomycetota bacterium (assembly GCA_039796575.1). Taxonomy (GTDB): domain Bacteria; phylum Actinomycetota; class Acidimicrobiia; order Acidimicrobiales; family Ilumatobacteraceae; genus UBA668. The sequence goes on along the minus strand of JBDKJP010000016.1, from coordinate 80,360 downwards.
CATCGGCTTCGAGCTGTTCGACCAGATCTCGGTCGACGAGCTCGCCCGCGACGCCGCACGCCAGGCGCTCACCAAGCTCACCGCACGGCCCGCGCCCAGCGGCGCGCTGCCGGTCGTCATCAAGCGCGGCTCCGGTGGCGTGCTGTTCCACGAGGCCTGCGGCCACGGCCTCGAGGCCGACCTCGTCGCCAAGGGCGGCAGCGTCTACAAGGGCAAGAAGGGCGAGCTGGTCGCGTCGCCGCTCGTCACCCTGGTCGACGACGGCACGATGAGCGGCGAGTGGGGCGCCATCGCCTACGACGACGAGGGCCACGCCAGCCAGTACAACGTGCTCATCCAGGACGGTGTGCTCACCGACTACATGTGGGACTACCTCCGTGCCCGCAAGGAGGGGCGTCCGCAGAGCGGCAACGGCCGCCGGCAGAGCTACCAGCACCTGCCGATGGTGCGGATGACCAACACCTACGTGCTCAACGGCACCGACGACCCCGACGAGATCGTGCGGGCCACCGACCACGGTGTCTACGTGGCCAAGCTCGGCGGTGGCAGCGTGAACACCGCCACGGGCGACTTCGTGTTCGGCATGACCGAGGCCTACCTCATCGAGAACGGGCAGATCACCGAACCGCTGCGCGAGGGCAACCTCATCGGCAACGGCCCCGAGGTGCTGCGCGACATCGACCTGCTCGGCAACGACTTCGCGATGGGCAACCCGGGCACGTGCGGCAAGGACGGCCAGGGCGTGCCGGTCGGCGATGGCCAGCCGACGCTGCGGGTGAAGTCGCTCACCATCGGCGGCACCGCAGCATGAGCCAGGAACTGCAGCAGCTCGCCGACCGCATCGTGGCCCAGGCCCGTGCGGGCGAACAGGTCGAGGCGTACGTCTCCCGCGACCACGAGACCGACATCCGCGTCTACGAGGGCGAGGTCGAGCACTTCGTCAGCGCACAGAGCGAGGGCATCGGCATCCGGGTCATCCGCGACGGCCGCACCGGGTTCGCGTACGCCGGCACGCTCGACCCCGCCGCCATCGAGGAGGTGCTGGCCGAGGCGCGCGACAACGTCACGTTCGGCACCACCGACGAATGGGCCGGCCTCGCCGACCCCGACGGCGTCGACGTGGTGCCCCAGGAGCTGTGGAGCGAGCGCCTCGCCGGCTACAGCACCGAGGACAAGATCGCGCTCACCAAGGAGCTCGAGCGGCTCACCCTGGCCACCGACTCGCGCGTCCGCATCGACGACGCCAACTACGCCGATGTGATGGTGGAGTCGGCGGTGGCCACCACCACCGGCATCCGCCGGGCCGGCCGCGAGAACGGCTGTTACGTCAGCGTCAGCACCATGGCCGACGACGGCGACGAGACGCAGACCGGGTTCGGCTTCAGCGTCGGCCGTTCGCCCGACGAGTTCGACCTCGCGAAGGCGGCCCGCGAGGCGGCCGACCGCGCCACCCGGCTGCTCGGCGCCACCAAGCCCGCGAGCCGCCGCACCACCGTGGTGTTCGACCCGTACGTCACCGCGATGCTGCTCGGTGTCGTGTCGAGCACGCTCAACGGTGAGGCCGTGGCCAAGGGTCGGAGCCTCTTCAAGGATCGCGTCGGCGACCAGGTGGCCAGCCCGCTGTTCACGCTCGTCGACGACCCGACGAACCCGATGGCCTACACCGCCACCGACATCGACGGCGAGGGCCTCGCCGCCCGCCGCAACGAGCTCATCACCGACGGCGTGCTGCAGGGCTTCGTGCACAACAGCTACAGCGCCCGTCGCGTCGGTGCGGCGAGCACCGGCAACGCCGTGCGCGCCGGGTTCAAGGGCTCGCCCGGCGTGGGCTGCCTCGCGCTGCAACTGCGTCCCGGCACTCGCGACCAGGCCGCGCTCGTGGCCGACATCGACGACGGCGTCCTCATCACCGCCGTGCAGGGCCTGCACAGTGGCGTGAACCCCATCAGCGGCGACTTCTCGGTCGGCGCCTCGGGCCTGCACATCAGCAACGGCACGCCCGGCGCGCCGCTGCGCGAGTTCACCATCGCGTCCACGCTGCAGCGCATGCTGCTCGACGTGGCCGAGGTCGGTGGCGACGTCGACTGGCTGCCGATGCGCGCGGCGGGCGTGAGCCTGGTCATCCGCGACATCACCGTGTCGGGCGCCTGACCTCACCGTGCCCGCGCCGTCCGCCGCCGCGATCGAACGGCACCCGCACCTCGCCGAGCCGATGCCCGCGGGCTGGGTTCGCGTCGACCTGCACAGCCACACGATGTGGAGCGGCGACAGCACCACCACTCCCGACGAGGTGGCCGAGGCCGTGGTGGCCAGCGGCCTCGACGTGCTGTGCATCACCGACCACAACGCCGTCCGCGGCGCGGTGGAGCTGGCCTCGCAGCTGTCGTGCCGCGTGATCATCGGCGAGGAGTTGCGCACGCACGCCGGTGAGATCATCGGGCTGTTCCTCACCGAGCGCATCCCGATGGGCACGCCACCCGCCGAGGCCGCCGCGGCCATTCGCGCCCAGAGCGGGGTGGTGTACGTGCCGCACCCGTTCGACCCGATGCGCCGCAACATGGCCGAGCCCGCGCTCTACGACCTGGCCCACGCGGGCCTGCTCGACGCGGTGGAGGTGCTCAACGCGAAGACGTCGCTGCGCAGCCTCAACGAACGCGCCGCGCACTTCGCCGAGGAGTTCGGTCTCGCGGCCGGGGCCGGCAGCGACGCGCACGTGCCCGACGCGCTCGGTGCGGCGTACGTGGAGATGCCCGACTTCGACGGACCGACCGACTTCCTGGCGAAGCTGCCGCTCGGTCGCGTGATCGGCCACCACTGGGATCTGCACCGGCCCTGGAGCCCGCGCATCCTGCCGAGCGTGTCGACGGAGTAGAACAGACGCCCGTGCCCATCATCCACGCCATCGTGCTCGGCCTCGTGCAGGGTCTCTCCGAGTTCCTGCCCATCTCGTCGAGCGGACACCTGCTCCTGGTGCCGTGGATCTTCGGGTGGAACGACTTCGACGACGCCTCGGTGCAGAAGGCGTTCGACGTGGCGCTGCACCTCGGCACGCTCGTCGCGGTCTGCGCCTACTTCCGCAAGGACCTCGTCGTGTACGTGCGTGAGGGCCTGCGCCTGGTGGTGAAGCGTGAGAAGCCGGTCAACGCCGAGGGTCGTCTCGCGTGGCTGCTCGTGCTGTCGGCGTTGCCCGCGGCCGCGGTGGGGGCGGTCGCCGAGAAGACCATCGACGAGAAGTTGGGCACGCCGCTCCTGATCGCCGCGTCGCTGGTGTTCTTCGCACTGCTGCTGTGGTGGGCCGACCGTCGCGCCGGTGCCCGCAAGCTCGAGGAGTACATGCCCGGCGACTCGCTGAAGGTGGGCGCCGCGCAGGTGCTCGCGCTGAACCCCGGCACGTCGCGCAGCGGCATCACCATCACCGCCGCCCGGTTCCTCGGGTTCGACCGCGACTCGGCCGCGCGCGCCAGCTTCCTGATGGCCATCCCGGTCACCGCCGGGGCCGTGGTGTTCAAGTTGGGCAAGCTGGTCGCCGACGGCATCCCCGACGGGTTGCTCGTCCCGATGGTGGCGGGCATCGTCGCCTCCGGCCTGTCGGGCTGGTTCGCGGTGTGGGGCACGCTGCGCCTGGTGCGCACGCGCACCTTCACCCCGTTCGTCATCTATCGACTCGCGGTCGCCGCGCTCATCGTGGTGCTGGTGATCACCGGCTTCCGGCCCGCGTAGCCTGTCGGAGTGAGCTCCATCGTCGTCCAGACCGTGCCCCTGGGGTTCCAGTGGGCAACCGCCGATCCGTTCCTGTTCTGCGTGCACCACCTCGACCACTACCCGGCGGGCAACGCCGAGTTCGGTCCGCAGGCGTCGCTGGCCGGCCGCAACATCGGCAACGACTTCGAGCCCCGCGACGGGTGGCGGATGTACCACGGCAGCACCGTGCCCGGCTTCCCCGAGCACCCGCACCGCGGCTTCGAGACCATCACGTTCGCCCGCAAGGGGTTCATCGACCACAGCGACTCGATGGGCGCCACCGCGCGCTTCGGTCGAGGCGACGTGCAGTGGATGACCGCCGGCAAGGGCGTGGTGCACTGCGAGATGTTCCCGCTGCTGTCACCCACCGAGGGCAACACCGTCGAGCTGTTCCAGATCTGGATGAACCTGCCGGCCGCCGACAAGATGGTCGGGCCGCACTTCACCATGCTCTGGGCCGACGACATCCCGCAGCAACGCCACGTCGACGCGTCGGGTGCGGTCACCACCGTGACGGTCATCGCCGGCGAGTACGCCGGTCTCACACCGCCCGCGCCGCCGCCCGCCTCGTGGGCGTCGCGCGCCGAGGCCGATGTCGCCATCTGGCACGTCGTGATGGAGCCGGGCGCCACGCTCTCGTTGCCGCCCGCCCGCGGCGCCGACACCGTGCGCGTGCTGTACGTGTTCGAGGGTGGCGTCCGTGTCGACGGGGTCGATGCCGAGGAGGACACCGGGGTCGTGGTCGAGGCGTCGGCACCGGCACCGCTGGTCGCCGGTCCCGAGGGCGTCGAGATCCTGATGTTGCAGGCCCGCCCCATCGGCGAGCCGGTCGCGCAGTACGGCCCGTTCGTGATGAACACCCAGCAGGAGATCGAGCAGGCCTTCCGCGACTACCGCGCCACCGGGTTCGGTGGCTGGCCGTGGGATCGCTCCGATCCGGTGCACGGCGGCGATGCATCGCGCTTCGCCCGCCATGCCAGCGGCCGCATCGAGCGGCCCGGCATCGACCCGTCTCAGGCCGACGGTGGGGTGGCGGCGAAGTCGTCGTAGGCGTCGAGCGCCCGCGGCCCGTACACCGTTGCGGGCCCACCCTGCATGAGGATGGTGACGCCGATGGCTTCGGCCACCTCGGCGCGCGTCGCGCCGGCGCGTGCGGCACCGCGCGCGTGCGCCGCGATGCAGCCGTCGCACTTCTCGGTGATGGCGATGCCGAGCGCGATGAGCTCCTTCGTCTTCACGTCGAGCGCACCCTCGGCCATCGCCGCCTTGTGCAACTCGGAGAACGCCTGCAGCACCGCCGGGATCTCGCCGCGCAGTTCGCGCGCCAGCGGTGCCAGCCCGGCCTGCACCTCGCGCCCCCAGTGGTGTTCGTGATCGCTCATGGCCGGAGGGTACGCCCCTGCCCTCGCGTCCGGTAGACACGTGCGCATGCATCCCGCCACCGTCGCCGTCGCCACCGGTCGCCCGCAGGGCATCGGGGAACCGCTGAACCATCCCATCGTGCTCGCCAGCAGCTTCCGCGGCGAGGCGGGTGACTACTCGCGCTGGATCGGCACGCCGACGTGGGACGGCCTCGAGCAGGCGGTGGGCGCGCTGGAAGGCGGCTCGGCGGTGTCGTTCTCGTCGGGCATGGGCGCGTGCTCCGGTGTGCTGTTCGCGCTGGCACCGAAGGTGCTGGTGCTGCCGTCGAACTCGTACATGGGCATGCGCGACCTGGTCGGCGAGCTCGAGCAGCAGCAGGGCCTCGTGGTGCGCTGGGTCGACACGGCCGACACCGCCGCGGTGGTGGCGGCGGTCCCCGGTGCCGACGTGGTGTGGCTGGAGACCGCCACCAACCCGATGCTCGAGACGGCCGACATCCCCACCATCGCCGCTGCCGCGGCAGCGCACGGTGCGAAGGTGGTGGTGGACAATACGTTCGCCACCCCGGTGTGCTGCCGCCCGCTGGAGCTCGGCGCCACCGTGTCGCTGCACAGCGGCACGAAGTTCATCGGCGGCCACAGCGACCTGCTCATCGGTCTCGCCGTCACCGGCGACCCGGAGGTGCACGAACGGCTGCGTCGGGCGCGGCTGCTGGCGGGCACGACGCCGGGCTCGCTCGAGGCGTTCCTCGCGTTGCGCGGCGTGCGCACGTTGCCGCTGCGCATGGAGCGCGCCCAGGCCAACGCGCAGGACCTGTGCGCGCGCCTGGCCGCGCACCCGGCGGTGCAGGAGGTGCGCTACCCGGGCTTCGGCGCGATGGTGTCGTTCGTGCTCGCCGGCGGCGCCGAGGCCGCCGACCGGGCGTGCCGCACCGTGCGGCTCGTGGTGGCCGCCACCAGCCTCGGCGGTGTGGAGACGTCGATGGAGCGTCGTCAGAAGTACGCCGGTGACTCGCACGTGCCCCCGGGCCTGCTGCGCATGAGCGTGGGCATCGAGCACGTCGACGACATCTGGGCCGACCTGCAGCAGGCCCTCGCCGACAGCTGAGCTTCTGGGCGTCGCCCGTCCCAGATCGCGTTCTGGGCCGTTTCCGTCCCGTTTTCCGGGACGGAAGCCGCCCAGTAGCGCCACCCGCCGTCGCGCTGAGGTCAGGCCCGGCGGCCGACCACGATGTCGCCCGCGGGGGCCGCGGCGCTCAACGTGGCGGCGCACGGCGCGGGCACCGCGAGCTCCACGGCGCCGTCGACGCCGCCGCCCGACGCGGTGCCGTCGCACAGCACACGGCCGCCCTCGAACACCGTGACCGCGTCGCCGGCCACGAGCTGCGGGGCGCGTGCCTCGACCGACACCACCACCCACCCTTCGGGCGTCGTGCGGTCGCCCACCACGTCGGCGGGCACCACCACCTCACCCGCGACCAGGTCGCGTGCCGCCACGGCGTCGTCCGCCAGGTCGCGCAGTGCCTCGCTCGGCACCGCGGCCGTGGGCAGCGAGCGCCGTTCAGCCCGCAGCGGTGCGCCGTCGGCGGTGTCGTCGCGTACCACCCACACGGTCACCGCGGTGCCCCACGCGTCACGTCGGTGCTGCGCGTCGTCGTGCAACGCCGCGATGCGCCACCAGGTGACGGCGGCGGCCACGGCGACGAGGAACCAGTACGACCAGGGTCGCCGGGCGAATGCCAGGCGAAGGCGGGGCAGCAACCACATGCCGACCTCCCGAAGACGAGGGAACGGTGCGGGGGAAGCGCAGTGCGCACCCTATCGGCGCGGTTCGGTCGCGGTGCCGGTCAGGTGGCGGGGGAGGCCGCGGGTGCGGCCGGTGCGGCAGCGGGTGCCGCCGACGTGGTGGACGCCGTGCTCGACGAGCTGTCCGACGCGGCGGTGGTGCTGCTCGAGCTGCTGCTCGACGAGCTGCTGCTCTTGCTCGACCCGCCACGGCTGTCGGTCTTGTAGAAGCCGCCGCCCTTGAACGTGACACCCACGGGGGTGAACACCTTCTTGACCTGCATCGTGGCGCCGGTGGTGGGGTGGACGGCCTCGGTGAGGGCGTCGTCGGTGAATGCCTGCTGGACCTCGATGGTCTCGCCGGTCTCGACGAACTTGTAGACGTACGTGGGCATCTCTGCACTCCGGGGGTGATCGGTTAGCAGTCGGAATGGGCGAGTGCTAATGCTAGCGCACCGAGCCCGGTGCCCACCCTGTCGTAGTCTGCGCCGATGCGCACCAGGACCGCCGTGATTCCGGCCGCCGGGATGGGGACCCGGTTCCTCCCTGCCACCAAGGCCGTGCCGAAGGAGCTGTTGCCCATCATCGACACACCCGCGCTGCAGCTCATCATCGACGAGGCGGCCGGCGCCGGTGTCGACCGCGTCGTCGTGGTCACCAGCCATGCCAAGCCGGCCATCGAGGCGTACTTCGCCGATGCGCCCGAAGTGGTCGCCAAGCTGCGTTCCACCGGTCGCACCGACATGGCCGACCGGCTCGAGCGCGTCGGTCGCGACGTGGAGGTGTGCTTCGCGTTCCAGGACGAGGCGAAGGGGCTCGGTCACGCCGTCGGATGCGCGCGTGAGCTCGTCGGTGACGAGCCGTTCGCCGTGCTGCTGCCCGACGAACTGATGGGCGACAGCGCGTTGCTCACGCAGATGATCGATGTCTGCGAACGCACCGGCGGCAGCGTGGTGGGGCTGATGGAGGTGCCGCACGAACAGGTCGGCGCGTACGGGGTCGTCGACCCGGCGGGCCCGCTCGACGCGGACGGCGTGCTGCCCATCGCCACGATGGTCGAGAAGCCGCCCATCGACGAAGCGCCGAGCGACCTCATCATCATCGGCCGCTACGTGCTCACCCCCGACGTGTTCGACCGCATCGTCGAGGTCGCGCCCGGCACCGGCGGCGAGATCCAGCTCACCGACGCGTTGCGCATGCAGGCCCACGGCGGCCCGTTCCACGGCGTGCTGCGGCCGCTGCGTCGTCACGACACGGGCAACCCGCTCGGCTGGCTGACCGCCGTGGTCGACCTGGCGCTCGACGACCCGCGACTCGGGGAACCGTTCCGTGAGTGGCTCCGACACCGGATCTGACCTCGACCCTGCGCGTGTCGCCCACCACCTGCACGTGCAGGTGGCCGAGTTCGGCACGCCGCAACGTGCGGCCGCCGAGCGTTCGTACCTGAAGAGCACGCTGCGGCACCTCGGCGCGCCGGTGCCGGCGGTGCGGCGCGTCGTGCGCAACTGGGTGCGTCGCCACCCCGACGTGGTGCACGACGACCTGTTCGCCATCACCGACGAGCTGTGGGCCGAGCCCGTGCACGAACGGCGCCTCGCCGCGGTCGAGCTGCTGCAGGCGATGCCGCGGCGCATCACCGCCGACGACCTGCCGTGGCTGGATCGGCGGTTGCGTGAATGCCACACCTGGGCACTGGTCGATCCCCTGGCCGGTCTGGTGGTCGCCGATCTGGCGGCACGCGAGCCGGATGCGGTGATGCCCGTGCTCGACGCGTGGGTGGTGGACGACGACTTCTGGATCCGGCGCTCGGCGGTGCTCGCGTTGCGGTCGGCGTTGCGTCGCGGCGACCAGATGGACCGACTCCTCGGCTACGCCTGCACGCTGTTGCCCGACGGCGAGTTCTTCGTGCGCAAGGCCGTCGGCTGGGTGCTGCGCGAGGCCGCGCCGCACCACCCGCGCGAAGTGTCGACGTGGTTGCGCGAGCACATCGACGCGATCAGCCTCATCACGCTCCGCGAGCCGTTGCGCAAGCTCGCCGACGGCGACGAGATCCGCGCGCTCTACGACTCGCGGCGGAAGCCGGCGGGGTAGTCGAGCGGGAGGCCGTGCTCGTCGACGTCGACCTCCACGGTGTCGGTCGACTCCTCGGTCTCGATCCGCCAGCGGTGCGAACCGAGCCGGGTGAAGCGATGCGTGACCGCGCGGACCTCGAGCGTCTCGGTGTCGACGGCCACCACCGGCACCTCGGCTGCGTGGCCCTCGTGCAGGGGCAGGCGGTGGATGGGCAGCGCCACGGTGAACGCCGCGCACGCGAGGTGCAGGTCGTAGCAGCCGTCGAACTCGGGGCGGTGTGCGCCGTTCATCTCGCCCCATCGGCCCGAGCCGTCGGTGGCCAGCCAGAGGTCGGGCTCGTCGAGGTCGCGGAACAGGATGAACTGGCGCACCTGCCACGACGGGGACAGGCGCAGCACGTACTCGACGCGTTCGCGGGTGAGCACACCGTTGATGGTGAAGCCCTCGTTCTCCCACCGGATGGTGGTGGTGTCGTGGTGTGCGCCGTCGGGCGTGACCCAGCGGACGACGTGGCCCTCGGCGTCGTGGGCGGCGGTGAGGGGCGCGTACGAGGTCATCGGGGTCACGGTACCGTGGCGCCCGTGATCGACATCGCCGATGCCCGCTCCCTGGTGCTCCAGCACTGTGCGGTCCTGCCGCCCACGAACCTGCCGTTCCGTGCGGCCATCGGCACGGTGCTGGCCGCCGAGGTGGTGGCGGCCGAGGACGTGCCGCCGTTCGCCAACAGCGCGGTCGACGGCTACGCGGTGGTGGCCGGTTCGGTGGAGGGTGCACCCGTCGAGCTGCCGGTGGTGGCCGAGGTGGCCGCCGGTGCCGCCACCGACCACGTGCTGCAGCCCGGCGAGGCGATTCGCATCATGACCGGCGCACCCGTGCCCGCCGGTGCCGACGCCATCGTGATGGTCGAGGACACCGAGCGGCTCGACGGTGGCCATCGGGTCCGTGTGCTCCGGCCCGTGGACGCCGGCTCGGCGCTGCGCGGCGCGGGCGACGACGTGCGCGCTGGTACGGCGCTCTACCCGGCCGGCACGCTCATCACGCCGGCGGTGGCCGCGGTGCTCGCCAGCGTCAACGCCGCCGTGGTGCAGGTCGTGCCGCGCGTGCGTGTGGCGGTGCTCAGCACGGGTGACGAGCTGGTCGACGACGGTGGCCCGCTGGCACCAGGGCAGATCCGTGAGAGCAACCGCACCATGCTCCACGGCCTGGTGCGCGACGCCGGCTGCGAGGCCGTGGATCTCGGCATCGTGCGCGACGACGAAGCGGCACTCGAGGCCGTGCTGCGAGAGGCGGCCGCCACCTGCGACGCCATCGTCACCAGCGGCGGCGTCAGCATGGGCGACTACGACGTGGTGAAGGCGGTGCTGTCGCGCATCGCCGAGATGCACTGGATGCAGATCGCCATCAAGCCGGCGAAGCCGTTCGCGTTCGGGCTGCTCGAGGCGGACGACGGGCGGCGGGTGCCCGTGTTCGGGTTGCCCGGCAACCCGGTCAGCTCGCTCGTCAGCTTCGAGTTGCTGGCCCGTCCCGCCCTGCGGCAGATGGCCGGGATGCCGAACCCGGGCCGACCGTGGGCCGACGCCGTCGCCGACGACGGTCTCGCACGGCGCCCCGACGGCAAGGTGCACTACCAGCGGGTCGTCGCCGGATTCGGCGACGACGGCCGCGTGCACGTGCGGTCCGTCGGCGCACAGGGCAGCCATCAGCTCGCGGCCACCTCGTTGGCGAACGCCATCGCCGAGATCCCCGACGGCGACGGCGTGCTCCCCGGCGGCACTGTACGTACGATGCTGCTCTGGGTAGTTTGACGAGATGGATCTGATCGACCCGTTCGGCCGCACGATTCGCGACCTGCGCATCTCGGTCACCGATCGCTGCAACTTCCGCTGCACCTACTGCATGCCGGAGGAAGGCATGAAGTGGTTGCCACGGAGCGAGGTCCTCACGTTCGAGGAGATCGAACGACTCGCTCGGATCTTCGTCGAACACTTCGAGGTCGACGGCCTCCGCCTCACGGGCGGTGAGCCCACCATCCGCGCGCACATGCCCGTGCTGGTGAGGAAGTTGGCGGCGCTGCGTGTGCCGCAGCACTCGGCATCGGCCTTCGCCGGTCGCAAGCCCGATCTGTCCATCACCACCAACGGCGCCACGTTCCGGTTGCTCGCGCACGAGCTGCGCGACGCCGGCCTCGACCGGGTGAACATCAGCCTCGACACACTCGACCGGGCGAAGTTCGAACGGATGACCCGGCGCGACGAGCTGGTGCGCGTGCTCGACGGCATCGAGGCGGCGAAGGAGGCCGGCTTCTCGCCGGTGAAGATCAACGCGGTCATCGAGCGCGGCGTGAACGACGACGAGATCGTCGCGCTGGCTCGCTTCGGCCGCGAGCACGACGTCGAGGTGCGGTTCATCGAGTTCATGCCGCTCGACGCCACCGGCCACTGGATGAACGACAAGGTGGTCGGGCAGGACGAGATCGTCGCGGCGGTGCACGCCGAGTTCCCGCTCGAGGCGCTCCCGCCCCAGGGTGCGGCACCGGCGAGCCAGTGGCGCTACGTCGACGGCGCCGGCACCATCGGTGTCATCCCGACGGTCACCCGCCCATTTTGTGACGATTGCGACCGTGTGCGGTTGACAGCCGATGGACAGTTCCGTACCTGCCTGTTCGCCACCACCGAGTTCGACCTGCTCCGCCTGCTCCGCAACGGCGCCACCGACACGGAACTGGCGTCAGAAATTCAGCGTGCGGTCGGCACGAAGTGGGCCGGGCACCAGATCAACCAGGTCACGTTCGTGCGGCCGCGGCGCACCATGAGCCAGATCGGCGGTTGACCCGACACACTGTGTCGGTAGTCACAACCCCAATTTTCACGAATCCCTCAAGAAGTTCTCGTGAAGTGCCGAGGAAATGCTCGACGCCGATCGAAAGAGGTCAACGTGAGCAGGGACAACGATTCCACATCCACCCCCACGCTGCGTCGCGGCAAGAGCAAGCCGTATTCCGCAGAAGGGGTGAAGGGTGCTGCCAAGGCGCCCGCCGGTCCGCAGCGACTGGGCGACCTACTGGCGGACCGCGGGCTCATCAGTCACGAGCAGCTGCGCGAGGCCCTGCTGTCGCAGGGTGCCAAGGGCCAACGCCTCGGTGCCACCCTTGTGGCACTGGGTCTCCTCACCGAGCGCGAGCTCGCCGAAGCGCTGGCCGAGCAGTCGGGCCTGCTGCTCGTCGACCTCGCCACCGAGACCATCGAGCGCGACATCGCGACGTTGCTGCCCGAGGCCGAGGCGAAGCGACTCGTCGCAGTGCCGTTCCGTCGCGAGGGTGAACGCATCGACGTCGCCGTCGCCGACCCGTACGCCGACAACCTGCTCGAGACGCTCATCGAGATGCTGTCCGCTCCGGTGCGCCTGCGGGTGGCGTCGGGCATGGACATCCTCGAGGCCATCTCCGACGCCCACGTGCGTGTCGCCGACATGGACGACGTCGTGCGCGTGTTCGAGGAGCGCGCGCAGGAGCGCAAGCGACTCGGCGACGCCGCCAACGTGGTCGCCACGGTCGACGAGAACGCGCCGGTGGTGCGAGTCATCAACCTCATCCTCGAGCAGGCCGTGCGCGAGCGCGCGAGCGACGTGCACATCGAGCCGGGCGACGGCAGCGTGCGCATCCGTGTGCGCACCGACGGCGCCCTGCACGAGGCGATGACGCTGCCCGAGGCCATGGCCTCCCCGGTGCTGTCCCGCATCAAGGTGATGGCCAACCTCAACATCGTCGAACGCCGCCGGCCGCAGGACGGCAACTTCACCACCGAGATCCTCGGCCGCGAGCTCGACGTCCGCGTCGCCACCTCGCCCACCGTGTTCGGCGAGATGGCCGTGCTGCGTCTGCTCGACAAGAGCCGCAGCATGTACGAGCTGTCCCGTCTGGGCATGCCCGCCGAGACCGAGGCCGCCTACCGGGGGCTCATCCGCAACCCGTACGGCCTCGTCATCTGCGCCGGCCCCACGGGCTCGGGCAAGACCACCACGCTCTACGCCACGCTCGAAGCAGTGCGCAACGACGCCATCAAGGTGGCCACCATCGAGGACCCCGTCGAGTACGTCATCCCGCGCATCAGCCAGATCCAGATCCACGAGGCAGCCGGGCTCACGTTCGCCAGCGGCCTGCGCGCCCTGCTCCGCCAGGACCCCGACACCATCCTCGTCGGCGAGATCCGCGACGTCGAGACGGCGCGCATCGCGGTGCAGGCGGCACTGACGGGCCACTTCGTGATGTCGTCGCTGCACGCCACCGACGCCAGCGCGGCGCTGCACCGCTTCCTCGACATGGGCATCGAACCGTTCCTGCTGGCCTCCTCGCTGACTGGCGTGGTCGGGCAGCGCCTCGTGCGTCGCAACTGCCCGCGTTGCACCGTGGAGTACGACGCGCCCGTGGAGGAGCGGGCCTTCGTCGAGAAGGTGCTCGGCGAGGTGCCCGCCGATGCGAAGTTCATGAAGGGCGCCGGCTGCAGCTTCTGCCGCGAGACCGGGTTCTTCGAGCGAGTGGGTGTGTACGAGGTGCTCACCGTGACCGACGGCATCCGTCGGCTGATGGTGGAGCACGCCGGTCAGGTCGAGGTGCGGGCGATGGCGGTGCAGGAGGGGATGCGTCCTCTCAGCCGTCAGGCCGTGGAGCTCGCGATGGCCGGCACGACGACCGTGTCCGAGATCTTCCGAACCGTGGCGGTGATGTGATGACGAAGTACCAGTACGTGGCGGTCGACATGAGCGGCACGACCGTGAAGGACCGCATCGAGGCGGAGAGCGAGGTCGAGGCGCGACACAAGCTGCTCCTCGCCAACCTCGACGTGAAGTCGGTCGAGGTACGCCAGTCGTTCCTGCAGCGCGACTTCGGTGGCGGACCGCGCATCAAGCCGGTCGAGATCCTGCACTTCACCCGCCAGCTCGCCGCGTTCATCCGTGCAGGCCTCAGCATCGTCGACGGTCTCGACGTCATCGCTCGCTCCACGCAGAACGAGTCGCTCGTGAAGCTGTTGCAGAGCGTGCGCGACGAAGTGCGTGAAGGTGTGCCGTTCGAGGAGGCCCTGGCCCAGCACCAACGTGTGCTGCCGCGGTACTACGTGGGCGTGGTGCGCAGCGCCAGCCTCACCGGTCATCTCGACGACGCGCTCGAGCAGCTCGCCGGCTACATGGAACGCGAGATCGAGGCGAAGAGCCGCATCAAGTCGGCCCTCACCTACCCGGCCGTCATCATCGGCATGTCGGTCGTGTCGGTCATCGTGCTCACCGTGTGGGTGCTGCCGCGATTCGTCGACCTGTTCAACGACCTCGGCGCCACGCTGCCGCTGTCCACCCGGGCCATCATGGGTATCGCCCGGTTCTCGCAGCAGTTCTGGTGGCTGTACATCCTGTTCTTCGCCGCCATGGGTGCGTTCGGCTGGTGGGCGCGCCGCACGCCGGCGGGCCGCGACTGGAGCGACCGTGTGGTGCTGCGGCTGCCCATCGTCGGCGAGATCGCGCAGTTCGCCGCGGTCGAGCGCGTGTGCCGCATCCTCGGCACGCTGTGGCAGGCGGGTGTGCCGGTGGCCGATGCCATGGCCGCCGCGATCGCCAGTGCCGACAACGCCGTGTTCGAGGAAGGGCTGCTGCCGGTGCAGGAAGCGGTGATGGCGGGCGAAGGCCTCGCCGAACCGCTGGCCATGAGCGGCCTGTTCCCCGATGCGGCCGTGCAGATGGTGGCCGTGGGTGAGGCGTCCGGCACGATGGCCGAGCAACTCGAGAACGCCGCCAACTTCTTCGGGCGTGAGCTCGAGTACAAGCTGCGTCGCCTCACCAACCTGTTCGAGCCGGCGGTCATCGTGGTCGTCGGCGTGGTGGTCGGTTTCGTCGCCCTCGCCCTGGTGCAGGCGATGTACGGATCCCTCGGAGGAGTGGGGAAGCCGTGAACGCGCAGCTTCGGGACGATCGAGGGTTCACCCTCATCGAGCTCATCATCGCCATCACCCTGATGGGGATGGCGGTGGGAGCCGTGTTCGGTGGGCTCGGACTGTTCTTCAAGATCCAGGACACCCAGCAGTCGAACGCGCTGATCGACGCCGAGATCC
Source organism: Actinomycetota bacterium (assembly GCA_039796575.1). Lineage (GTDB taxonomy): Bacteria > Actinomycetota > Acidimicrobiia > Acidimicrobiales > Ilumatobacteraceae > UBA668. The sequence goes on along the minus strand of JBDKJP010000016.1, from coordinate 65,305 downwards.
GCAACTACGCCGAGCGCATCCTCGCCGAGCCGTACACCGACTGCGCGACCGCGACGAGCTACAAGGCGGCCACCGCACCATCCGGCCTCGCGGCCACCGTGTCGGTCACCTACTGGGACGGCAAGTTGCCGGCCACCTTCGGCAGCACGTGCAGCACCGACACGGGGCTGCAGCAGATCACCATCACGCTCACCGACGACAACGGTGCGAACGGCACCCTCGTGATCGGGAAGTCGCGATGAACGCGCCGCATCGCTCCCGCGACCAGGGGTTCACCCTGATCGAGATGATCGTCACCGTGAGCCTGCTCGCCGTGGTCGGCCTCGCGGTGTTCGGCGCGCTGTTCGTGGGCATCCGCGCCACCTCCGACAGCCACAGGCGCATCGATCAGAGCCTGACCGAGATGGAGATCACCCGCTTCCTGTCGGGCGACATCTACTCGGCCGAGGGCCCGGTCGTGGTCAACAGCAGCAGCGATGCCACCTGTGGCGGGGTCGCGAACCCCGGCCTGAAGCTGAAGTCGCGGTCGACGGCCACCGCCGCCACTATCGACACCACCGTCGTGTGGGTGCTGAGTGGCACCGACCTGGTGCGCCGCACCTGTGTCAACGGCACGCAGACCGATTCGTTCGTCGTGGCCGACAACGTCTCGGCGTTCACCCCGGCTGCGTGCGCCGCGCCGTGCACGGCCCGCACCATCTCGGTCACCTTCACCGCTGCCGCCGACGGCAAGATCACCGCCCGCTCGTGGACGCTGGCCGTCGCTCGTCGAGGAGTCACGTCATGAACCTGCGCCGCACCGCCGACCCTCGTCGCGACGACCGGGGTGTGTCGCTGGTCGAGATGCTCATCGTCATCGCGGTGATGGGCATCCTGGCTGCGGCGACGACGCTCACCGTGCGCGGCTTCAGCGACAGCAGCAACCGGCAGGCGTGCGAGAGCGAGGTGGCCGAGGTCAACACGGCCATCCGCGCGTACTACTCCGAGCACAAGGTGTGGGTGACCACGAAGACCATGGACCTGCTGGTGCCCGACCTGCTCGACGAAGTGCCCTCCAAGGACACGCCGTCCGGTGCCGGCACCATCGGCAGCGACCATCAGTACAAGGCGGCGAGCGGAACATGTTGAACCGACAGGAATCAGCGAACGATCGCGGCTCCGCGCTCGTGATGGCCATCGTGTTCGTCACGGTCGTCGGCCTCGCGGTGACGATGGGCCTCGGGTACTCGGCGGTCAGCCTGCGGGCGTCGACGCGCCACTACGAGCCGGCTCGGGACCGGCTCTATGCGGCGGACGCCGCGATGAAGGCCGCTGTGCAGTCGGTGGTCCAGTCGCCGGTGAACGGACGCTCGAACGCCGACGGCAGCTGCAAGCCGTCGCAGTCCTACGGCACGGTCGACGGCGAGCCCGTCACCGTGGTGGTGTGCCCGCAGGGTGCCAACTCGCTCACGCCCAAGGGCGGTGCCTCCGCATGGGGCCTGCAGACGCTCGCCACGGGTGACGAGGACGGCCTCGTGGTGTCGGGAAAGGGTGGCTTGCAGATCTTCGGCAACACCTATGCCAACTCGGCCATCGACGTGTCGAAGGAGTCGCTGCTCGAGGTCGCCGGCGGCGCGCTGAAGGCGCTGGGCGGTTGCTCCGGCCCGATCAAGGTCGACGGCGTGACGGTCACGGACTGCACGGTCGCCAGTGCGCCGGCCAATGACCCCGGCTACCTGCCGGGCATCACCGAGCCGCCTGCCGCAGGATCGGGCAGTTGCGACTCGAAGACGAAGATCGCCACGCTCGCCGCGGGCACGTGGACCCAGTCGACGTTCGACGCCGCGATCGGTTCGTGCACCGTGGTGTTGCTGCAGTCGGGCGTGCACTACCTCGAGAACGTCACGTGGGCGATCAAATACCGCGTCATCGCGGGTGACCTCGCGGTGGCCACGTCGGCCATCGCCACCACGGCCGCCGGCGCTGCGTGCAAGCAGGGCGCCAACGGTGCGACGCTCATCCTCGGCGGCACCACCACGATCACGCTGTCGGGCAGCACCGCCACCCTCGAGGTGTGCGGGAAGTCGATTCCCCAGGCGTCGGGCAAGTCGGTGGAGATCCCGCTGTACGGCCCCACTGCCGACATCGGTGGCGCGGGCTCCTCGGTGTCGATGACCGCCACCGGCGAGGATGCCGGCGGCGACTGGGACAACGAGAGCGACGCCGTGAAGGTCGACGGCAAGAGCGCGAACCACAAGCTCGGCAAGAAGGACTCGTCCGACACGTTGGTGCTCACCGGCTACGGCAAGGACACCACCATCCCGTCGACGGTCACCAAGCTCACCGCCGACGTCATCGGCTACGCCACGGGCACGACGAACTTCACCGTCGTGGTGCGCACCAACACCGGCGACTCGAAGAAGGACAAGGACGTCTGCACCGCCGACACGGTGGGGACGTTCCCGAGCAAGATCGGCACCACGACCATCAACCTCACGTGCACCACGGCGCTCGTGCCGGGCTCCAAGGGGCTGACGGTAAAGTTCGTGGCCACCACGCCGAACAGCGGTGAGGATCGGCGGGCCTACCTCGACGGCATCGTGCTGAACTACACGACGACCGGTCCGAAGATCCTGGCACAGTCGGGCTGTGTGGTCACCCCGGGCGGGTGTGCCGTGCTCGAGACCAAGGGCAACAGCAATTCCATCTCCCTCGACGGTGAGATCTACCTGCCGAAGGCGAAGATCAAGGCCCAGATCCCCAACCTGTCGACCACGTTCTCCACGCAGGGTGTGGTCGTGCGCGTGCTCGACGTGCAGGTGCCGGCGTCGGTGGACGTGCGGCCGATCGTGGCCGCTGAGAACGGCGTGCTGAACGACGGCGACGTGACGGTGCAGGCACTGGTGAACGGCGATGTATGGATGACGTGCAGGGTGACCCTGACGGCGAGCGGACAGAAGGTCACCGCGACCTCGGTCCGCGGCTGCACGGTGCCCCGCTGAGCGCGTCGGTCGAGTGCCGGCGCGCTGACACTCGACTGGCGACGTACTACAGTTCCGTGACGGATGAGTGACCTCACTTTCACGCACCTCGACCCGATGGGTCACGCCCGCATGGTCGACGTGACCCCGAAGGAGGCCACGCACCGGCGGGCGGTCGCCAGGGGCAAGGTGTTCATGCAGCCCGAGACCACGGCCGCCATCGCCAACCGTGAGGTGAAGAAGGGCGACGTGCTCGCCGTCGCCCGCGTGGCCGCCATCCAAGCCGCGAAACGCACCAGCGACATGATCCCGCTCTGCCACCCGCTGCTGGTGGGCTCGGTGTCGGTGAACTTCGAGATCGGCGACGACCACATCGAGATCGAGGTCCAGGTCGACACCGTCGACCGCACCGGGGTCGAGATGGAAGCGCTGCACGCCTGCGCCGTCGCGGCGCTCACCATCTACGACATGTGCAAGTCGGCCGACAAGGCGATGGTGATCGGCGAGCTCGCCCTCTGGGAGAAAACCGGCGGGCGGAGTGGCACCTACCGCCGACCCGCTAACATTGCGTCGGCCGTTACGAACGTAGTAGAACCGTAATGAAGCGGCCACCGGTCGGACACCCGAACTTCGTCTGCCCAGTTCCGGAGAATCACATGTCCCACAGTTCCCACACCGAGGAGACGAAGTAAGCCATGGAGGCCATCGTCATTCTCGCCGTCGCCGCCGTCTGGGCCGCCGTCATCGTTCCGCCGCTCCTGCGGTCGCGCAGCGAGAACCGGCCCAACTCGTCGGTCACCGACTTCCGTCGTCAGCTGTCCACGCTGCAACGCGCCGTGCCCACCCGCACCATGGTGCCGATGCGTGGCATGGCCCGCCCGCTCACCCAGGCGCCGCAGGCGCACCGCACCCACGGCCACGCCGGCCAGGTGCGCCGTGCCGCCGCCCCCGCCGGCCGCGAGCAGCTGCAGCAGGCCACCCTCGAACGGCACACCGACGGCGGCCAGCACCACCGTCAGGCACACCTCCACCGCGTCAGCCAGCGCGAGCTCGTGCGTCGCCGTCGGGCCAACGTGCTGTTCCTGCTCGTCGTCACCGTGGGCGTCACCGGCTTCCTCGCCGCCACCACCAACGCCAGCGCGATGGTGTGGGGTTTCGGGCTCTCGTTCGTCGCCCTGTGCGGCTACTGCTACAAGCTGGTCCAGATCAAGGCCATGGAGCAGGACCGCCAGTGGAGCGAGCAGAGCTGGTTCAACGCCGCCTGAGTTGCTCGGCGGTCGCACCGCTACACTCTGGCCTCGCAACCTGGGGCTGTAGCTCAGTTGGCAGAGCGCTTCGTTCGCAATGAAGAGGTCAGGGGTTCAATTCCCCTCAGCTCCACCAGGTCGTCAGAAGGCCTCGCCCCACAGGGCGAGGCCTTTCGACTGTCCCGGGGTCACTCGCTGGTCGGGCCGGTGAAGTGCGGGGCACGCTTCTCGCGATGGCCGGCCAGGCCCTCGGCGGCGTCGGGGCCGCCGAAGCCGTAGAACTCGTAGGCGAGGCTCGCGTCGAAGATCGGACCGGCCTGGCGGTACCAGTGGTTGAGGGTGTGCTTGGTCCAGCGGATGGCCGACTGCGACATCCCGGCCAACTGCACCGCCACCTCGAGCGCACGAGTCTGCACCTCGGCGTCGTCGACGCACAGTGACACGAGACCGATCCGCTCGGCCTCTTCGCCCGTGAGCGTGTCGCAGGTCAGCAGGTAGAACTTGCTCTTCGCCATCCCGCACAGCAGCGGCCAGCAGATGGCCGCGTGGTCGCCCGCCGCCACGCCGAGCTTGGTGTGGCCGTCGATGATGCGTGCCGTGCGGCCCGCCACCGACACGTCGGCGAGCAGCGCGCACACCAGCCCTGCCCCGACGGCCGGGCCGTGGATGGCCGACACGATGGGCTTCGAGCAGTTGATGACGTTGTTGACGATGTCGCGGGCCTCGCGCAGCGCGCGGGTGCGTGCCGCGTAGTCGGTGGTGAGCTCGTCGAGCAGTTCGAAGCTGCCGCCGGCACTGAACGCCTTGCCCGCACCCTGGATGACGGCGACGCGCACATCGGGGTCGCGGTCGACGGCCAGCCACACGTCGGCGAGGTGCGCGTGGCAATCGGGCGACACCGCGTTCAGACCCGGTGCATCGAGCGTGATGCGCAGGATGCCCGGTTCGGGCACGTCGAACGAGAGCGTCGGAAACTGTTCGGCATAGTTGGCCATGGCGCGACTGTAGAGGGATAGGTTGAATGGACCCCCAAAGGAGGTCCGCCATGGATCGCATCCTCATCGACGATCTGCGTGTGCTCACCATCATCGGTGCACTGCCCCACGAGCGCGAGATCGCCCAGCCGCTGCGCATCGACCTGTCCATCGGGCTCGACCTGCGCAACGCGGGCCGCAGCGACGAGCTGAACGACACCGTCCACTACGGCCTGGTGTGCGAACGCATCGTCGAGATGGCCCGCGACTCGAAGGACATCCTGCTCGAGCGACTGGCCGCGAAGGTGGCCGACGTGGTGCTCGAGTTCGACCTCGTCGAGACCGTCGACGTGCGCGTCACCAAGCTGCGCCCGCCCGTGCCCGAAGCGGTCGAGAGCACGTCGGTGGCCATCACCCGCACCCGCGCCGAGGCCGCCGCCCCGCCGCTCGAGGACCACGAAGTCATCGTCGCGCTCGGCTCCAACCTCGGCGACCGGCAGGGCTACCTGCGCTTCGCCGTGCAGGAGCTGGGCAACGTCGTCGCGATGAGCCAGGTGTTCGAGACCGAGCCCGTCGGCGGGCCCGACGGCCAGGGCGCGTACCTCAACATGGTGGTGAAGGTGCAGACCTCGCTCGACCCGTACGCGTTCATCCGGCGCTGCCAGCGCATCGAGGCCAACGCACTGCGCCAGCGAGTGGTGCACTGGGGGCCGCGCACGCTCGATGTCGACATGCTGTTCTACGACGACGTGCACATCGCGAGCGAGCGGCTCACCGTGCCGCATCCGCGCATCAACGAGCGCCGGTTCGTGCTCACCCCGCTCAGCGAGGTGGCACCCGAGCGGTGCCCGGCCGGCTGGCAGGAGTCACTGCCGCCGAGCGAGATCCACGCCCGCGGCCCGCTGGTGGTGTGACCGTGCGGTCGAGCTCAGTCGCCCAGGAGGCGACGCTCGAACGAGCGCACCTTCGCCGGGTAGTGCACCCGGCCGAACTCGGGGCGTCCGCGCACCACGATCTCGAGCAGTTCGTCGTGCTGCACGGTCTCCTTCCAGGGCAGCGCGATGTACAGCGGCAGCCCGAACACGCGCATCGCGTCGAGGTTGCTGTACACCCGCTTCTGGTACAGGTAGCGCTCGTCCCACGGCCAGTTCGGCGGGGCGAAGCCGGTGCCGGGGTCGAGCACGCAGCGGTGGCGCAGGCCGTAGCGGTCGGCGTCGCGCAGGCGGGCGTCGAAGAACTCGACGATCGCGTCGACGGGATCGCGGTCCACCATCTCCATCGCCCGTGGGTTCGGGCCACTGAGGAACGGCACCACGACGGGCACGTCGAACTCGGTGGCCACCTGCCACATCGCGTCGCTCTGCATGCCGTCGGCCGCGTTGATCACGTTCGCGCCTGCCTGCAGCGCACGGCGCAGCACCTCGGGTCGCCACGTGTCGACGCTCAACGGGCGGCCGAGCGCCGCCAGTGCCGGCACGATGTCGGCCAGGCGTTCCCATTCGGTCTGCCACGGCACCACGTCGGCGATGTCGGTGCTGCCCTGGCCACCGAGGTCGAAGCCGTCGGCGCCGTCGGCCAGCAGTTGCTGCGCCCGTGCCACTGCCGCGTCGGCAGTGGTGGCGATGGAATCGGTGTTCAGCGAGTCGGGGCTGGCGTTGATGACGCCGTACAGGAACATGGTGGGCGAGCCTACTGGCGTCGCCCGAAGGAGGTCCGGTGATGGGCGTGCGTCTGTTCGAGATCGACGACTGCGCCACCGAGGCAGTGGTCGAGGCGAAGGCGGGCCGCACCGTGTCGGTGTGCATCCCGTGCCGCGACGAGGCCGCCACGGTGGGCCCGCTGGTCAGCAGCATCCGTGCCGAGCTCGTGCACAAGCGTGCGCTGGTCGACGAGCTCATCGTGCTCGACGACCGCAGCACCGACGACACGGCCGCGGTCGCCGCCAGTGCCGGTGCGCGGGTCGTGGACATCCGTGAGGTGCACGCCCAGCACGGCGAGGGCCACGGCAAGGGCAATGCGCTGTGGGCCAGCCTGGTGGCCAGCGAGGGCGACTTCGTGGTCTGGGTCGACGGCGACATCACCAGCTTCACGCCCGACTGGATCGTGCGCCTGGTGGCGCCGATGCTCGACGACGACACCGTGGCGTTGGTGAAGGCGCTCTCACACCGGCCCACACGGCTCGGCGGGGGCGGTCGCACCACCGAGTTGGTGGCGCGCCCGTTGATGTCGCTGTACTACCCCGAGCTCGCCGGGCTGCACCAGCCGCTGTCGGGTGAGTACGCAGGCCGCCGCACGGTGCTCGAGCAGCTGCCGTTCGTGCAGGGGTGGGGCGTGGAGATCGCGATGCTCATCGACATCGCGCGCATCCACGGGCCCGAGGCCATCGCCCAGATCGACCTCGGCACCCGCGAGCACCGCCATCGTTCGCTGCACGCACTGTCGGTGCAGGCGGCGGAGGTGATGGCCACGATGCTCGGTCGGGTGCCGGCCGGCAGCCTGCTCGGCGACGACGAGCCGCTGCTGCGTCGCGCCGACGGCTCGACGGTGCCGCTCAACCTCAGCGAGCGGCCACCGTTGGCCTGGCTGCGCGGTTGAGCGGACCGCTGAGCCGACTCACACCGTCATCGTCAGCGCGACGGTGAAGCCGCTCGTGGCGTCGCCCGTGACGGTGGCGAGCTGCTGGTCGACACCGTCGCTGAACACCATGTCGCTCTCGAGCGACGTGCGACCGAGGTTGGTGACGCTGGTCTCGTAGCCGGCCGTGGCGTACGCCACTTCGCACTGGTCCTTCGGGAGGGCGAGCTGCGAGGTCACGATGCGGTTCGACGCAGACAGCGCGTCGTCGAGGCTGGGGTACACCTCGAAGTGCATGTGCGGCCAGCGGCCGTCGTAGCAGCCGGGGAAGATCGACTGGAACGTCACGGTGCCGGTGTCGTCGAGCTCGCCGACGCCGCGGAGGTAGTTCGCCTCGGGTGCGGTGTACATCGAGTAGTGGCCGTCCTTGTCGGCGTGCCACAGGTAGATGGCCCCGCCGGTGAGGGCGGCGCACCCGCGGCTGCTGTCGAGCACGGTGAGGTGGAGCGTGATCGGCACGCCGGCGGCGGTGCCGCTGTAGTCGCCGAAGCTGGTGGTCAGGTCGTCGCGCACGACCGACGGGTCGCTGAGCACGTCGGGGCCGTTGGAACCGTCGCCCGGGTAGGGGCCGGCGGTCTCCTCGGGGATCGGCGTCGTGCACGTGGTGGCGCTGACGCCGGTCGTGTCGGTGCCGGCCGCCGTGGTGTCGACGCCGGCGGCCGTGGTGTCGGTGCCGGCGGTCGAGGCGACGCTGGAGCCGGACGTGGTGGCGTCCTTCGCGCACGCCGCGAGCACCGTGACGCCGGCAGCTCCGGCGAGGAGGGTGATGGCGCGGCGTCGGGGGATGATGTCATCGGGGATCATGCAGCGCAGTCTTCATCACGAAGGTTGGAACGAGGTGAGGGCCCGCCGCGAAACGCGTGTGGATCGAACGGTGCCACAATCGGGTCGATGGCCCGCCGCTACGCGCCCGACGTGACCATCATCGAGGTGCTCGACCCCGATGATCCGTCGCTGCTGTGGTCGGACGCGCCCATCGGCACCGTGCCGGAGCCACCGCGCCGGCCGCCCACGACGCCGCAGCGGCGTGGGGCATGGCCGTGGCTGTTCGGCACCGCAGCGGTGCTCGCCGTCGCGTGGTTCGTCGCGTCGGCCCTCGGCGACGATCCGGAGCCGCCGGAGCCACCGGTGGTGCTGGCCGCCGGGCGGTACCTGCTCGACGACCCGACGCTCACCGCCTACTCCGCCGACATCGTGTCGTCACCCGTGCAGCAGCGTGCTTTCCGGATGTGGGCCGACAAGGCACGCCCCGGCGGTCGCCAGGTGCAGGTGGAAGCGGTGCGCGGCGTGGCGCCGCCGTTCGTGGCCACCGACGCCGTCGTGCACGTGGTGGGCGACGTGACCCTCATGGCGTCGCGCGCCGACCCCGACGTGGTGGTGGCCGAGCGCGAGCTGAACGACGGCTGGCACGCCATCGTCACGATGCGCGGGCTCGACCTCGACGAGGCGGCCACGGTGGCGCAGGACGTGCAGGTGGTGACGTTGGCCGAGCGGTACGAGATCGATCTGCTGCGGACGCAGTTCGGGTCGCTCGACCTGCGGCCGGTGGCGGCGGACGAGTCGCTCGACACGGGCCTGTACGGCGACGTGACCACCGAGTTGCACTACCTCGACGAGGCCGGGGTGGAGTACACGTTGCGGGTGGCCGAGGGCGCCGTCGACGACGCGGCGCGGCTGCTGCCGTTCCTGGCCGACAGCCTGCCGTCGACGGTCGGCGGCCGGGTGGTGGGACGGCTGGAGCGGTCGCGGGAGGGCGTGGTGCTGTGGGAGGACGGCGGTCACCTGCTGTCGCTCACCGCCCCCATCGACCCGTCGACGTTGGTCTCGTCGGCCGACCGGGTGCGACAGGCCACGAGCGACGAGTGGCAGACCCTGTTGCGCGGGTTGCTGCCCGACTACCGCCTCGGCGAGGCGAGCGTGATGGCCGAGCCGCCGGGCGAGGGCTGGATCGCCGGCGCGCAGCGTGCGCAACGCGGTGATCAGGAGCTGCTGCTGTGGTGGTTCAGCGAGCCCGGTGATCGGTCGTCGGTGGTGTCGCGGCCGGCCTCGCCGCTCGACCCGAGCGGGCTGACGGTCGACCGCTTCGTGATCGACGGCCACACGTTCGTGTTCGTGCGCCTCGAGCCGACCGGTGGTGACGCCGTCAGGGTGTCGTGGGGGCGCAACGCCGACGTGCGGCTGGAGCTCCGGCCCGCCTACCTGGACGACACGACCCTGATGGGCGTGTTCCGGGTGGACGCGCCGGGCGACATCGAGGTCGAGGTCATCCCCCGAGGGTTTGCAGGGCCTTGACGATGCGAGTGGGACTGGTGCCTCTCGCCGCGCCCAGCGACTGGGCGAACACGCTCACCCGCAGCTCCTCGAGCATCCACCCGACGTCGACCATGTCGGTCGTGACCGCGCCCCGCGGGGTGCGGCGCAGCAGGTCGGTGTAGCGACGCTCGAGGGCCACCACCTCGCGCAGGTTCGCCTGGTCCTTGTGCGGCGCCTCGGGCAGCTTGGTGAGGCGCAGCTCGATGGCCTTCACGTATCGCAGCACATCTGGCAGGCGTACCGGCCCGGTCGACGCCACGAACCCGGGGCGCACCAGCCGGGCGAGTTGCGCCGCGGCGTCGTCGGCCGACGCCGCGACGGCCGGTGCGACGAGCTGGTCGAGACGGGCCTGCACCGCGCCGGCGGCGGCCAGGATGTCGGTGGCCACCTTCAGCAGACGGGCGGCGTGATCGGGCATCTCGTCGCGGGCGGCCGCCACCAGCACCGCGAACCCGGCCTCGGTGAACGTGTGCCCGCCGTGGTCGGCGAGCACACGATCGGCGGCGGCCACCAGGCAGTCGGCCTCCAGTGCCTCCAACGACATCAGGCCGGCCTTGGCGACGGCGAGCTTGCCGTGGTTGGTGAGGTCGCGTTCCACGGCGCGCTTGCCGACCGGGACGGTGAGCAGCAGCAGGCGGCGCACGCCGGCACGCATCACCTTGGCCTGGAGGTCGGGGCTGGTGAGCACGCGGATGCTGACGCTGTCGTCGTCGTCGAGCAACGCCGGGAAGCCGAGCACGGTGACGCCCGCCCGCGAGCTCTCCACCGACTCGGGCAGGTCGCCGAAGTCCCATGCGGTGATGCCCTTGCGTTCCTCGATGGGGGCGCTGCGCGCGATGGCGGCGCGCACCCGGGTGGCGAGCTGCGCGCGCAGCAGATCGATGTCCTTGCCGGAGGCGATCGTCTCACCCTGCTCGTCGTCGACCGCGAACGTCACGCGCAGGTGCGCCGGCACGCGGCTCGTGCCGAACGCGCCGGGCGGGACCGACACGCCGGTCACGTCGTGCAGCGTGCGTGCGAGTGCGTGGGTGAGCGGCTCCTCGCTCACGTCGAGCGCGGCGCACACCTTGGCCACCACCTCGCCCATCGGCACCAGCTCGCGGCGGTGCTCCTTCGGCAGCGAACGCAGCAGCGCGTCGACGAGGTCGTCGCGGAAGCCCGGCACCTGCCAGTCGAACCCGTCGGGAGCCACCTGGTTGAGCGCGGCGAGCGGCACGTGCACGGTGACGCCGTCGTCGGGCGCACCCGGGTCGAAGCGATAGGTGAGCGCGAGCGTGAGGTCGTCCTGCTGCCACGTGCCGGGGTAGTCGTCGACGCCGAGCAGCCCGTTGCCGGGCACGAAGTGCTCCATCCGCATCGTCAGCAGCCCGCCGTCGGTGGCACGCGCCTCCTTCCACCACCGGTCGAAGTGGCGTGTCGTCACGACGTCGGCGCCGACGCGCTGGTCGTAGAACGCGAACACCGCGTCGTGGTCGACGAGGTCGATGCGCCGCACTCGTTCGCTCATCCCGGCGAGGTCGCGGAGGAACGACTGGTTCTTCTCCCAGAACGTGTGATGCGTGGTCCAGTCGCCCTCCACCAGGGCATGGCGGATGAACATCTCCCGCGCCGCGGCGACGTCGACGCGGTCGTAGCCGATGGTGCGGTTCACGATGGGGAGCCCGTACAGCGTGACGAGCTCGCGGCACACGCCGCCACCGCGCCGCTGGTCCCAGTACGGCTCGCCGTACGAACGCTTCACCAGGTGCCCACCCAGGCGCTCGGCCCACTCGGGCTTCACGTCGGCCACGACGTGGCCCCACAGGCGGTTCGTCTCGACCAGTTCGGCGGCCACGACCCACTTCGGCGACGCCTTCGCCACCGCCGACTCGCGGCCGATGGCGAACCGCGACCCGTGCGCGCCGCGGTACTCGCGAGGGCCGCGGGCCGGGGTGCCGCCCGTGTCGTCGCGCATGCCGAGATGGCTGAGCAACCCCGCCAGCAACGCCTGGTGCACCCGGTCGGGGTGGCCCTGCTCGGTGCCCTGGCGGATGCCGAGCTGACCGGCCACCTGGCGCAGCTGGCTGAACAGGTCCTGCCACTCGCGCACCCGGAGGTAGTTGAGGTACTCGGTGCGGCACAGCTTGCGGAACTGGCTGCTGCCCAACTGCTGCTGCTGTTCTCGCAGGTGGTCCCACAGCTTCACCAGGGTGAGGAAGTCGCTGCCGGGCACACGGAACCGGGCGTGCAGTTCGTCGGCCTCGCCGCGCTTCTCCGCGGGGCGCTCGCGCGGGTCCTGGATGCTGAGCGCGGCGGCGATGACGAGCACCTCGCGCACACAGCCGTGCCGCTCGGCCTCCAGCACCATCCGACCGAGCCGCGGGTCGAGCGGCAACCGGGCCAGGCGGTGACCGAGCCGGGTGAGCCGCTGACCGGTGATGGCACCGAGCTCCTCGAGCAGCGCGTAGCCGTCGCGCACCGCACGCGGGTCGGGAGGGTCGAGGAACGGGAACGCGTCGACGTCGCCGAGGCCCAGCGCGGTCATCTGCAGGATGACCGAGGCGAGGTTGGTGCGCAGGATCTCGGGCTCGGTGAACTCGTCGCGCGACTCGAAGTCGTCGAGCTCGTAGAGGCGGATGCAGATGCCGGGCGCCACACGGCCGCAGCGGCCGGCGCGCTGGTTGGCCGACGCCTGCGACACCGGCTCGATGGGGAGCCGCTGCACCTTCAGGCGATGGCTGTAGCGGCTGATGCGCGCCGTGCCGGCGTCGACCACGTAGCGCACGCCCGGCACGGTGAGCGAGGTCTCAGCGACGTTGGTGGACAGCACCACCCGGCGAGCGCGGTGCGGTTGGAAGATGCGGTGCTGCTCGACGGCGGAGAGCCGTGCGTACAGCGGCAGCACCTCGAGCCGGTCGTTGCGCTGCTGGGTCTGGCGGCGCAACGCGTCGGCGATGTCGTGGATCTCTCGTTCGCCGCTCAGGAACACCAGCACGTCGCCGTCACCCTCGTGGCCGAGCTCGTCGATCGCGTCGAGCACCGCCTGCACCTGGTCGCGGTCGTCGTCGGGGTCGTCCTCGCGTGCGCCGTACGGGCGGTAGCGCACCTCGACCGGGTAGGTGCGGCCGCTGACCTCGATGATGGGCGCGGGCCGGCCGTCGATGGTGAAGTGCTCGCTGAAGCGTTGTGTGTCGATGGTGGCGCTGGTGACGATGAGCTTCAGGTCGGGCCGCTGGGGGAGCAACTGGCGCAGGTAGCCGAGCAGGAAGTCGATGTTGAGGCTGCGCTCGTGGGCCTCGTCGATGATGAGGGTGTCGTAACGACGCAGCAGACGGTCGCGCTGGATCTCGGCCAGCAGGATGCCGTCGGTCATCACCTTCACCCGTGTCTGGTCGCCGACCCGGTCGGTGAACCGCACGGTGTAACCGACCGTGGTGCCGAGCTCGGTGCCCAGCTCGTGCGCGATGCGTTCGGCGATGGTGCGCGCCGCGACGCGCCGCGGCTGGGTGTGGCCGATGAGCGCGCCGTCGCCGCGTCCCATGGCGAGGCAGATCTGGGGGAGCTGCGTGCTCTTGCCGGAGCCGGTCTCGCCCGCGACGACCACGACCTGGTGGTCGCGGATCGCGGCCATCAGGTCGTCGCGGTGCGCGTCGATGGGCAGACCGGAATGTTCCATGGCATCTGCCAGCATGGCACCATGTTGCCCGTGGCCCACCCGACGATTTCCCGCCGACTGCTGCAGCTGCTGCCCGCCACCGTGCTCACCGGCGCCGTGCTGGCGCTGGCCTCGTGCGGTGAGAACAAGGACCCGCAGGCGCTGCCCGGCAAGGCGCTCGCCAAGGACTACGGCTGCATGGCGTGCCACAGCACCGACGGCAGCGTGGGTGTGGGGCCCACGTGGAAGGGGCTCTACGAGTCGCAGGTCGAGCTGGAGAGCGGCGAGACCGTCACCGTCGACCGCGACTACCTCGTGCGGTCCATCGTCGACCCGCCGGCCGACGTGCCCGCCGGGACGAAGGTGCCGATGCCGCTCAACCGCATCCCCGACGCCGACGTGCAACTCATCGTCGACTACATCATCTCGCTGAAGTAGCCCGATGGCGGTACGGCCGGGCGTGGTGTTCCTCCACGCACATCCCGACGACGAAGCCATCTTCACCGGCGGCACCATCGCTCGGCTCGCCGAGCTCGGTCACCGGGTGACGGTGGTCTACCTGACCAACGGCGACACCGATCCCGACGGGCCGCTCGCCGCAGTGCGCGTCGCCGAGGCACGGGCTGCGTGCGACCTGCTGGGCGTCGCCCGTGTGGCGTTCCTCGGGCAGGGCGACTCGGGTCTCGACGCGGGGTCAGCGCCGCCGTCGTCGAGCTGGCATGCCGATCAGGAGGCCCTCGCGGCACGGCTCGCGGGTTGGCTCGTCGAGGAGCAGACCAACGCCCTCGTGGTGTACGACGAGGGCGGCATCTACGGCCATCCCGACCACCTCGTGGTGCAACGCGTCGGCCACGTGGCCGCACGGCTCGCCGGGACGCCGACGGTGTACGAGGCCACCGTCGATCGCGAGTACCTGCACTTCGTGGAGACCCACCTCGTCGGGCATGCGGTGCAGTCGTTGCTCGGCATGGAGGTCTCGGCCACCAACACCGCGCCGCTCGGCGTGCCCACGGTGGAGGTCACGGTCACCATCGACGTGCGCGAGCAGGCGGCGGTGAAGCGGGCGGCGATGGCGGCACACGTCAGCCAGATCGGTCCCGGCAGCGAGCCGCTCACGATGGCGGCCGACACGTTCGAAGGTGCCTACGGCTACGAGTGGTACATGCGGGCCCACGGCCCCGCCGGCCCCCTCGATCCCCTCGCGTTCTGACCACACCGCCCAGCGCTCGACGCGAATCGGCCGTCACACGGCACAGGCGAACACGAGGGCTTGCTGCGGAGGCGGGCTCGTCCCGACGGTGAGGTCATCACAGGAGCTCACCTCCCATCCACCACTGCTCAACGGGTCACGTGTGTGGTCGAAGTAGAACGTCGTCGAGCCACCATCGGTGCGGGAGACGAAGGCGAGTGGATCACCTTCATTCGTGAGCCCGACCGAGACGAACACCGCAGTGCGTCGCTCGCGGAGCGCGTCCGCGAAACACTGTCGAACCGCTGCATTCAGCCCGTCGCGGGTGACGTCCTCGGACCCGCAGTACGCGGCTCCCTCGAGCGTCACTGCGAGCGGTGGCGCCGTCGCTCGGTCGATGCCGGCTTCGTCGATCGCTCGGTGGAACGCGTTGTCAGCCTCGGCGTCGCCAGCAGTGCTGGTCGTCACCGTGGACGACGGGGTCAGCGTGCCGTCGATCACCGCGGAGGTGTCGGCGCCGGCTGAGTTCCCCGGGCTGCATGCCGACAACAGCCATGCGACCGCGGCGGCGACACCGAAGGTGACAGCACCACGGCTCATCGGGTCATCCTGCAGGGCGCGGCGTCGGCGGTCAAGCGACGGGCCTGGCGGCTGTTGGTGCATTCACGGAGCACGACGTCGCGGTCTGTGCATTCACGGACGCTCGAGCGAGGGTGGGTGACTGACCCTGAGGTCGTCGGTTGGGTGTTTCCGTGCGGCGCAGGGGCGCACGAAAGCACCCAACGGGGCACGCGAAAAGGGCGGGCCCGGAGGCCCGCCCTTCGCGTTGGGGAATCGTGTGCCGTGTGGCTCAGCCGAGCGACGGCGGCAGGAGCACCGCACCCATGGCGTGGATGACGCCGTTGGAGGCCTGGATGTTCTGCACGGCGATGGGGTTGCCGTTGATGAGCCAGTTGCCGTCCTCGTCGAGCGTGGTGGTGAGCTCTTCGCCCTGCACCGTGACGAGCTTGCCGCCGTCCTCGAACTGGTCGGTGGTGATCTTGCCGGGCACCACGTGGTACGTGAGCACCGTCGTGAGCAGACCGGTCGGGTCGGCCAGGGCGGCGTCGAGCGTGGCCGGGTCGAGCGCCTCGAAGGCGGCGTCGACCGGGGCGAACACCGTGAACGGGCCCTCGCCCGACAGCGTCTCGACGAGGCCGGCCTCGGTGACCGCGGTGACCAGCGTGCCGAAGCCGGCGTCCTTGAAGGTGACGGCGACGTCGACGACCGTACCGAGCGCCTGGCCCGGGACGAGCACGTCGCTCATCACGTACACCCAGCCGTTGGTGGCCTGCACGCCGGCACCGACGGGGTTGCCGTCGACGAAGAACGTGTCGCCCACCTTGGTGACCGTGAGGGTGGTGCCGGCGAGCGTGGTGAGCTCACCCTCTTCCATCGTCTCGGGGGTGATGGCACCCTCGACCACGTGGTGGAGCAGCACGGCCTTCAGCACGTCGCCGTTGTCCTGCACGGTGTGCAGCACGTCGAGCGGCAGCTTCTCGAACGCCGCGTCGGTGGGGGCGAACACCGTGAACGGGCCGGGCGCACGCAGCGCCTCGACCAGCCCGGCGTCGACCACGTTGCCCGCGAGCTGCGTGAACACGTGACCGGTGAGGGCCGTGGCCACGATGTCGCCCATCGGCAGCGGCACTTCGGTCGAGGTGGTGGAATCGGCCGGCACGGTGGGGGCGGCCGACGTGGTGACGGCGTCGTTCGGGTCTTCCGAGCACGCCGCAGCGCCGAGGGCCAGGAGGCCGACCACGGCAACGGTGAGGTGAAGAGGACGACGGGGTGAGGACTTGCGGTTCACGGACACGCAGACGACGGTAGCGGCGCACCCGTACTGGCAGGCAGGGGCGCGTGACCCCTTGGGGATGGGACCAAAGACCCTACGCGGCGGGGCGCCTACGATGGCCGGTGTGACGGACCTGGAACAGGAGTATTCGCCCAGTTCACGGGTGGGTGGCTCGGCGCAGCCGTTCGTCGACGACTACGTGGCCCGCAGTGCGGCCGCTCGCGACGCGCTCGGCGACCGCGTCGAGGAGCTGCCCGGCGGCACCAGGGTGGTGTCGGCGGGGGCCGGTGCACCGCTGTTGGTGTTCGTGCACGGCGGCTATTGGCAGGCGCTCAGCGCGGCGGCGTCGCTGTACCTCGCACCGGGTGCGCTGGCCCAGGGCTGGTCGTACGCCGCCGTCGAGTACCCCATCGCCCCCGGCCCGACGTTGCCCGAGATGGTCGAGGCGTGCCGCGCCGCGCTCACCTCGCTCGCGGCCCTCGGCCCGCACCGTGAGGTCGTGCTGGCGGGGCACTCCGCCGGTGCGCACCTCGCCGCGATGGTGGCCCTGGCCGCCGTGCCCGCGCTGCCTGTCGACCGAGTGGTGCTGCTGAGCGGCGTGTACGACCTGCGGCCCGTGGTGCTCACCACCGTGAACGACGCGCTCGGCCTGCACCCCGACGACGCCGAGGCACTCAGCCCGGCACTGCTGCCGGTGGCATCGCCCACGCGCACGCTCGTCGCGTGGGGCGACAACGAGACCGACGCGTTCAAGGCGCAGTCGCACGTGATGGCGGCCAAGCTCCGCCTCGCCGGCGCCGCGGTCACGGCGCTCGAACGCGCGCCGCGGCATCATTTCGACATCGTCGACGATCTCGTCGACCCCGCCGATCCGATCGGCGCGTTCACCCTGGGAGGAATCGGATGAGCACGGTCACGGCCGACGTGGTGGTGGTGGGAGCCGGTTCGGCCGGTTGCGTGGTGGCCGGCCGGCTGGCCGAGCAGGGGCGCGACGTCGTGCTGCTGGAAGCAGGCCCCGACTACGGCGCGCACGACTCCGGCCGGTGGCCTGCCGACCTGATGAGCGCGCGGATGTTGGCCACCTCGCACGACTGGGGGTACACGGCCGGCCGCTGGACGTTCGAACGGGCACGCGTGATGGGCGGGTGCAGCTCGCACAACGGCGCCATCGCCGCAGTGGGGCAGCGCGAGGAGTACGACGCATGGGGCCTCGAGGGGTGGCGCGGCGACGACGTCGCGCCGCTCTACGACATCGTGCTCGAGCGGATGCGCGTGCGTGCCTACGAACGGCATGAGGCGGGCCCGTTCCACGAGCGCTGCATGCAGGCGGCCGAGGCCCTCGGCTGGCCCATCGCGAGCGACCTCTGCGATCTCGACGCCGGACCGTCGTTCGGCCTGGAGACCGTGAACGTGGTCGGCGACGTGCGGTGGAACGCCGCGTTCGCGTACATCGACCCGGTGCGTGGCGGCACCCTGCGCATCCTCGACGAGGCGCTCGTCGACCGCGTCGAGTCGCACGGCGGTGGCGCCCGTGTGCTCGGCATGCGTCACGGCGAGCCGCTGCGGGTCGAGGCCGGCACGGTGGTGCTGTCGTGCGGCGCCTATGGCACGCCGCTGGTGCTCGAACGATCGGGTGTGGGCGACCCGTCGGTGCTGCGCGCCGTCGGCGTGCCCGTGAAGGTGGCGTTGCCCGGCGTGGGCGCGAACCTGCACGATCACCCGCTCGTGCACGCCGACCGCGCCGTCACCCCCAAGCTGCAGGCGTGGCTCGACGAGGTGGCGGCCACGGGTTTCCTGCCCGAGGAGCAGACGCTCGGCAAGTTCGTCACGTCGCAATCACCCGACGGTCGCTACGACCTCCACCTCTTCCCGGTGTGCGCGAGCGACCAGACCAGCGTGTTCTACGGCGGTGTGCAGGTCGAGGTGTCGTGTGTCGACGTGCGCAGCCGCGGCATCGTGCACCTCACGTCGACCGACCCGTCGGCGCACCCGCACATCGACCACGGCTACCTCAGTGACGAGGAGGGGCACGACCTGGCGGTGCTGCGCGAGGGCCTGGTGCTGGCCGAGCAACTGCTGTCGCGACCGGTGCTCGCCGAGGTGCTCGGCGACCGCATCACCGACATGAGCACCGACGCGGCCATCTTCGCGAACGTCGCGCACTACTACCACCCGGTCGGCACGTGCGCGATGGGCTCGGGCCCGATGGCCGTGTGCGACACCGACGGCCGGGTGCACGGCTTCCCCAACGTGGTGGTGGCCGACGTCAGCCTGATGCCGCAGATCACCCGGGCGAACACCAACATGCCCGCCGTGATGATCGGCGAGCGCATCGCCCGCACGCTCTGACTCGTCAGGCGGCGACCAGCATGCCGTGCAGCGTGCGGTCGAGGAACGCGCGCACCAGCTCGTCGGCGGGCACGCCTGCGTCGATGGCGGCGGCGACGGCCTCGGTCTCGCTGGTCGGGTCGACCCCGAGGTGCTCGGCCAGCACCTGCCGGCAGCGGCGGTGCGCCGCCCGGGCGAGGTCGGCGTGGCCGAGCGCGTGGTCGGCCACCATGAGGGCGCGGAACGCCTCCTCGGAGTACGGCGCGACCTGCAGCGCGGACTCGCCGTGGCGCATCGCGCAGTCGTACTGACCGGCGCCCAGGCAGTCGCGGGCGATGGCCAGGTGGGCGCGGGTGACCCGGCTGCGGTACAGCTCGCGCTCGGCCACGGCCCACGGTGCGTACGGCGCGTCGTCGAGCAGGTCGTGGCGGGCCAGGTCGACGGCCTGCGAGAGCAGCACCCGACGGCGGCCCTCCTCGGCGTGCTCGGCCTGGCGGACGAGCCGGTCGAACTCGTCGAGGTCGAGGGCCACACGGCTGGTGTCGAACCGGTAGGCGCCGGGCTCGGTGGCCAGCACCTCGCGGGCGAGCGCCTGATCGGTGAACAGCTTGCGGCGCAGCACGCACACGTAGTGCTCGAGCGTGCCGGCGACGTTCTTGGGCTGCTGGTCGGCCCACAGCGCTTCGGCGAGCTGCTCCTTGCTCATCGTGCGACCCCGTGCGAGGAGCAGCAGTTCGAGCAGCCCGCGCGGCTTCGCGCCGCCGAGGTCGCTGGCCCGCAACGTGCGCCCGCCGTCGTGGCACTGCAACGGTCCGAAGAGACTGATGTTCATGGTCGCCCTTTCGTCGGGTCATCGTCTCCCGTCGTCCCGGTGCCGCTCCCGTGCAACACCGGTGTCCGATGACCCGTGGTGGGATTCAACCAGAGGCCACGAAGGGACGAAAGTCCTCGGTCGCTCGACCGAGGACGGTCCTAGGACCCCATTCGTCAAGTGGTCTCACCGAGGCCGATCGGTCGACCGCGCTCCGTGATCGACGAGTGCCCTCCGTGCGGGGCAGGAGCGACGCGACGCCCTCACCTCGCACCTCGCGTCCGGCGCGATCGGGCACGAACTTTTCTGTGTCGTACGACCCCGCCCGCGGCGGTCCCAGGAGCGGCCGGATCAGGCGCCGGCCGACGGCGTGGCGCCGGCCAGGTCGCTGTCGAGCGCCCAGGCCACGGCGTCCGCACGGTTGGTGACACCGAGCCGTTCGTACACGCGGCCGAGGTGCGCCTTGACCGTCTTCTCGCCGATGCCGAGCGTGCGGGCGATCTGCTTGTTGAGCATGCCCTGCGCCGCGAGGGCCAGCACCTCGGCCTCGCGATCGGTGAGCTTCACGCCGGCGCGGCGCGAATGGCGGTCGCGCACCAGCGTGCTGGCCAGCCGGGGGTCGAGCGGCGATTCGCCCCGCGACGCGGCGCGGATGGCCTCGCCGATGGCGGCCGGTTCGCTGTCCTTCAACAGGAAGCCGAGAGCGCCGGCGTCGATGGCGGCCAGCACGTGCGGGGGATCGGCCGTGGCGGCCAGCACCAGCACGTGGGCGTCCGGCCGCTGGGCCATGATGCGGCGGGTGGCCTCCACGCCGTCGACGGGGTGCATCGACAGGTCCATGAGCGTGACGTCGGGCCGCAGCGTGCGGTCGAGCTCGATGGCCTTCTCGCCGTCGAGCGCGGTGGCGACGACCTCGAGGTCGCTCTCGGCGGTGATGTAGCGGGCGATGCCGGCGCACACCACCGGATGGTCGTCGACGACGATGACTCGGATCACTGCGGAACCTCCAGGCGGATCGTGGTGCCCGCACCGCGGGCGGATCGGATGGACAGCGACGCTCCGGCCGCCGTGGCCATGTCGGACAACAAGGACAGCCCCATGTGGCCGGGCTCGACGGCGTCGATCTCGGGGTCGAAACCGATGCCGTCGTCCTGCACGACGAGGACTGTACCGGACTCCGCGCGACGCAGTTCCACGGCAGCGTGGGGCGCCTTCGAGTGCTGCACCACGTTGCGCAACGCCTCCTGGGCGACGCGGAACACGAGCCATCGGTAGGCCGGTGGCACGGTGGCGTCGGGGTCGACGTCCAGCGACGTGGCGAGGCCGCGCGGGGTGCGGTCGAGCATGCTCTGCAGCGCGGTGGGCACGTCGATGAGCGCCGACGTGGTGGGGTAGAGCTCGGCGGTCTGGCCGCGCAGGATGGCCACCGTCGACCGGACGCGGCGTCCGAACTCGGCGCGTTCCTCCTGGCTCATCGGTGCGTCGACACCGTTGATGGGTGCCTCGAGGTCGAGTGCGATGCCGGTGAGCTCCTGCACCACGCCGTCGTGCAGGTCGGCGGCGATCTGGCGTCGTTCGATGACGGCCATCTCGGCGGTGCGCTGGGTGAGCCAGCGGCGATAGGCGCGCTCGCGTTCGTGGCGGCGCACGAGCGTGCGACCCATCACGCCCTGTGTGGTGAGCAGGAGGCCGGCGCCGAGGGCCGACAGCAGTGCCACCACCACGACGAGGCGGTTCGCCTGTTGCGACACCTGGTCGCGTTCGAGACCCACCTCCCACACCATCCGTTCGCCCCACGACGTGACGAACGGCGCGTAGACCTCGATGGCCGACTGCGGCTTCCACCCCGGCTCGGGCACGCCGTCGCTGTCGTCGCCACCGCCGGTCTGCACCTGCATCGTGTCGAGCGCCGTCGAGACCTCGTCGGGGAGGTCGTACTCCGCATCGATGAACGCCGGGTCGAGCGCCCAGGCGATGCGGCCGTCGGCCGTCCAGAGCGCGAGGCCGGCGGTGGTGGGACGCACGATGTGCTCGTGCACCACCGCTTCGAACGCCTCGATGGCGGCCGGGTCGCCGGCGATGAGCGCCTCGGTGACGTCGTGCTCGATGGTGAGGTCGACGCGGTCGCGCACGTCGTTGACGGCTCGTTGCGTCTCGTGGTCGCGGAGCTCGCGGCGCATGATCCACACGTGGAGCACGCTCACCGTGACGATGGCGACGAGGCTGGCGATCCACACCCCCAGCACGAGGCGGCCGAGGGACGACGTGGCATTGGGCGCTCCGAGATCGACGAACTCGCCGTCGTCGTCACTGCCCTTGGAACGGAACATCCTCCCATCGTGCCCCGAATCGGAGCACGATGGGAGGGTTTCCTGCCGAGGTGGCGTCTCGGTCGTCAGACGATGAAGTCCGCGACGGTGATGGTGCCGACGTTCACGTTGGTCAACGTGATGCGCACGGCGCCGATGGTGATGCGGGTGTTGGCACCCACCTGCTGGCGGATGACGGTGGCGTTGAAGTTCGCCGCCGTCACGCCCAGGGCCCGCACGTCGAGGCGGTCCTGGCCACCGGTCGGGTTGCTGTCGAACCCGATGACGGTGTTGGCGTTGTCGCCGATGCCGAAGATCACCGTGTCGTTGCCGGCACCAGGGGTGATGGTGTCGTTGCCGCCGGCACCGGTGATGATGTCCACGCCGCCGTTGCCGACGAGGATGTCGTCGCCGCTGCCGCCGTTGAGGACGTCACCGGCCGCGGAGCCCGACAGGTTGTCGTTGCCGCCGCCGCCGTTGATGGACACGATGCCCACGAGGGCGACCCCACCGAAGTTCAACACCTCGGCACCGGTGGTGCCCCAGATGGTGACGTTGGCGAAGCCGTTCGACGTGATCTGCTCGATGCCGGCGATCGACCGGAGGCCGATGATGGTGCCGTTCGAGCGGGCCTGGATGACGTCGCCGCCGACGCCGCCGTTCACGTTGTCGAAGCCGTGACCGGTGCCGTTGACCTGGAACAGGTCGTTGCCGGCACCGCCCTGCAGCGTGTCGTCACCCTGCTCGCCGGCGATGATGTCGTTGCCGCCCGCCCCGTTGAGCGCGTCGTTCAACGCGCCGCCCATGGCGAGGTCGTCCGACACGGTGCCGGTCCAGACGTCGAACCCGGGGGTGCCGGGGAAGACGTCACCGGCCACGGCCGTCGCCGCCGAGGCCACCGACTGCACGGTGCCACGGTCGTCGGTGAAGGTGGCCACCACCCGGATGCGGCGGTTCGCCTGGTCCGGGCCGAGCAGCAGTGTCGGGTCGGTGGCGCCGACGATGTCGACGAAGGCACCGCCGCCGCCGAGGGCGTTCTGCTGCCAACGGAACTGGAACGTCGCCGTGCTGAGGCCGTCGAGGTCGGCAATGCTGCCGCTGGAGGCGGTGAGCAACTGCGTCTCGATCGGCGTGGCGTCGTCGATCGCCGCTGCACCGGTCGGTGCGGTGTTGGCGACCAGCGTGCCGCTCAGCGCCACGACGGCCGGGCCGTTCGTGTCGTTGGTGGTGATGGTGAGCGTGGCGTTCTTCGCACCGGTGGTGCCCGACGTGAGGAACGACACCGTGACCACGCAGCTCTCGGTCGGTGCCAGCGGCACCGCGCAGCCATCGAGGGCGATGTACGAGGCTGCTGCGGCGCCGCTGACGGTGGCCCCGTTCACCAGCAACGGTGCGGTACCGGTGTTGGTGATCGTGACCATCTGCTGTGTGGGAGCAGATCCGATGGCCCGGGTGCCGAAGGCGAGCGACGTGGTGTCGACGCTCAGCTCGGGCAGTGCCGGGGTTGCGACGGGGTCGGTGAAACCGGACACGAGCTGTTCGGGCGTGCCGTGGAGGTCGGTGAACTCGACCTTCACCTGCAGCACCTTGCCGGCCTGTGCCAGGGTGGGGATGAAGCTGATCTCGTCAGCCCCGGCGATGGGGAGCCCATCGGCGAACCACTGCACGGGCAGCGGGGCCGGCAGGCCGTCCTCGTCGGCGATGCTGGTGATGTCGACGCTCAGCGCGGTGCCCACCTCGGGGGCGTCGGTGCTGAGCGCCGGCCCGCCGGTCGGGGCGTCGTTGACGTTGAGCACCGGGGCGGTGGCCACCTGACCGGTCACCTGCTCCACCACGCCCACGCCGTCCTCGAAGATCGCGAGGGCGCGGACCGGGAAGCCGACGTGGTCGTCGGTGAGCAACAGCGTGTCGCCGAAGCCGGCGAGCTCCCAGTTGAACGGGGACGTCTCCATCTCCCAGACGATGCTCACCGGGGCGGTGACTCCCTCGGCGTCGGCCACGGTGGCCGTCGCGGTGAGGATGTCGCCCTCGGTCGGGGTGAGGTTGTCGACCACCACGTCACCCGTGGCCATCGTGTTGAACATCACCGCGATCTGCACCTCGATGCCACCGGCGAACATTAGGCGCTCGATGCCGCGGAGGGTGTCGGTGCCATCGACGCCGGCGCCGGCGAGGTGCGAGACCACGTAGGTGCCGGGGTCGGTGCCGGGCTCGATGGTGTAGTTCTCGAGCACGTCGGAGAACACCGCGGTGTCGGTCGAGGGGGCCGTGCTCGGCTGCTCGATACGACGCTCGATGACGATCTGTCCGGGGTTGAGACGGCCGGCCAGCAGGTCGGCACGGATGGCCGGCAGGTTGTCGACCAGCTTGGTGTCGCTCGGATCTGCGGTCGCCAGGTTGGGCACCCGCAGCTGCGCGTTCAGCCAACGGTCACCGTCGATCAGGTCGTCGCCGCCGCGGCCCTCGATGAGGTCGTTGCCGGCACCGCCGAGGAGGATGTTGCCACCCGTGAACTCGGTGGCGTCGCCGACGAGCAGCGTGTCGAGACCGGCGATGAGGTTGAACCCTCGGGTGGTGAGCTCGTGGCCCACCATCGCACCGGCGTCGGCGTCGTTGCCGCGGATGACGTCGTTGCCGTTCCAGCCCGAGAGCGCCTCGACCAGGTCAAATCGGTCGCGGTTGGTCTCGACGGCCGGCTGCAGCAGGACGGTGAAGTCCATGTCGGAGTCGACGGGCTCCGGGTCGCCACGGTGGGTGACCCAGTCGAAGCCCTGCATGCCCTCGGCACGCTGGATGCCGGGACCGGCGAACATGATGTCGTCGCCGCCCTCGGAGTCGTAGTCGACCTCGCCGCCCCAGCCGAACAGCACGTCGTCGCCGGGTGCGTTGATGTCGTTCTGGAACGGTGCGCCGTTGTCGCCCTGGAGGAGGTTGAACGGTCCACGCCCACCCTCGATCCAGTCGCTGCCCTCGTCGCCGAAGACGGTGTCCATGTCGTCGCCACCGAGGACGAAGTCGTCGCCGGGGCCACCGAAGGTCTCGGTGAGGTCGTTGCCGACGGCCACGAAGTCGTTGCCGCCGCCGCCGAACACGAGGTCGCCGGCGAAGCCACGGCCCGACGAGATGACGTCGTTGCCGGGGCCGCCCTTGATCATCTCGTCACCGAACAGGTCGGTGATGATGTCGTTGCCGTCGCCGCCGATGAGGTGGTCGTTGCCGTCGCCGCCCTCCATGACGTCGTTGCCGTCGTTGCCACGCATGGTGTCGTCGCCCTCGCTGGAGCGGGCCTTGTCGCCGTTGGGGCTGCCGTTGAACACGACGTGCTCGGGGCCCGCGTAGCGGATGGTGCCGTTCACTTCACGCACGAGCAGCTGGCGCTCGTCCCACTCGGTGAGGTCGTCGTCGACGATCGGTCCGGTGGCGTTCTGCTTCGACAGGTCGAACACGTAGGCAGGCCACGAGAACGAGTCGGCCGGCAGGCCCTCGACGTCGGTGTTGCGCATGATGAGCTCGGCGAACGAGTTGCCCTCGAGCTGGGTGAGCAGGTTCATGCCGGCGGTGCGCGACAGGTAGTAGAAGCGGTCGCCGTCCTGCAGGTTCTCCATCTGGATCTCGAAGACGTAGTTGAACGTCGGGCCGAGGAGGCCACCGAACACGTTCTGGCGCTCGGCCAGGCCGCCCATCCAGAGGTCGATCGCGTCGACGCCGGTCACGGTCATGCCGTTGTCGACGTTGGCGTAGGCGCCGTCGGAGATCAGGAAGTCACGGGCGTCGACGTAGGCGTCGTAGGCCGCCACTTCCTCGGGGGTGCTGTCCACCGTCGGGGCCGCCACCGGGCTGGTGGCGAGGTCGAACAGTGCCTCAGCCGCCGCACGCTTGGTGGCCACGGTGGTGGCGCCGGTGATGCTGGCGTGGGTGCCGTAGGCGGCCACGAAGTTCACCAGCGACGCCTCGTTGCGCATCGCCATGCCGAAGTCGATCCAGCTCGTGTAGGGCACGAGGCCGGCGTCAGCCGTCTGGGCGTAGATGGTGCGGCGGAACGAGTTGAGGGTGGGGATGCCAGTGTCACGGCCACGGGCGAGGTTGAGCGCCGCGAGGTCGAGGGGCAGGCCGACGAGGTCGTTGCGCAACGCCTCGGTGACGAACTCGTCGAGCTCGTTGCCGACCTGACGGGTCATGCCACGGATGATGTTGCCGGCTGCCTCGCCGGCATCGAGCTCGGTGTCGAAGAACGCCGGCGGGTTCAGGAACGCGTCGAGCAGCGGCATGCTGTCGTCGACGCCGTCCGGGGTCACGCGGTCGACGGTCTCGGTGAGCATCGAGTGGCCGAAGCGGTAGACGGCGTGTGCGAACTCGGCCGTGATGCGCGGGTCGAGGTCGGTCTGGTAGCCGGTGCCACCTTCGCCGAACAGGTTCACCATCGGCTGCACCTTGCGCACGAACTCCTCGAACGCGAGGTGCTGGTACTGCATCTCGGTCACGAAGCGGGCGGCCTGGAACAGTCGCTCGTTGTAGTCGAAGCCGCTGTCGGTGCGGAACGCCTGCCAGTCGGCGATCTCGGCGTCGCTGAACTCGCCCGAGGTCTCGATCATGCCCTTGATGTCCTCCACGAGGCGGTTGTGCTCGCTGTGGAAGATGTGGTGAACGGCCGTGAGGCCGATGTTCTCGTTGACGCGGCCGTCACCGGCGATGAAGTGCGAGTCGAGCAGTTCGTCGTCGTAGGTGCCGGGGTCGCCGTCGTCGATCGGCACACCGTTCTCGTTCATGAGGATGATCGCGTCGCCATCGGGCACACCGTTGGGTGCCGCGTGGTGCGCGATGTCGTCGAGGAACGCGTGGCCGATGCGCTGCGCGCCCGTGGTGGGCGTGGCGAGCGAGAACTCATCGGCGGGCAGCGCGCCCTCGGCGAGCACCGAGCCGTCCGCGCTCATCACGAGCTGCGGGAAGCCGTTGTCGCCGGGGATGAAGTTGCCGTACGGGTCGGTGACGAGCAGCGGGATGTCGGTGACGTCGGCGTCGGTGAGCTCGATGCCGAGCACCTCGCGCGCCTGCGCCTTCACCGTCCCCCAGTCGGCCATGCCGTCACCGGGGCCGGTGATCAGGTGGCCGGTCGCGACCGGCACGCCACCCTCGAGCACGTACTCGCGCAGGAACACCTGGTGCGAGGGGTGCGACGAGTAGGTCTGGCTCTGGTCCACCCACGACGACGTCTGGTTGGTCGACTCGCCGTTGGCGTCCTTCGCCGCACGGGTGAGGAACATCACGTTCGGGCCCTGGTTGAACAGCGGGTCGTCGTTGTTCAGCTGCATGATCACCGTGCCGAACGCGCCGTCCTTGGTGACCAGGTCGAGGCCGTGGTCGAAGAACTGGCCGAACAGCGTGAACCACGAGTTGTACGGCGCCGACAGCCCGGTGTCGGGGGCGACGTTGGGGATGAAGAAGGTGCCGTCCTCGTCGGGGACCGCGCCCTCGCCGGCCGCCGTCGCGGCAGCGGGGTTGTTGATCGACTGGTCGACGATCAGGTTGCTGATGACGCGCGGGCTGCGGTCGAAGGTGGGTGCGCCACCGTTGAGGAACGGGTAGTTGGCCCGCGGCTCTGCCGGGGCCATGCGCGGGAACGTCTCGTCGGCCGTGCCGTACTGCGACTGCGCGGCGACGAGGTTGTTGCAACTGCCGTCGACGGTGCGCAGGCCCCAGGGCAGCGTCACGCCGACACCGCCGGTGGGGATCTGGTCGGGCCCGTCGCCGATGAGCGCACCACACTGCCCGGTGGTCTCGTCGGTGAACGCGACGTGATGCTCCGCGATCTTGATCTGTTGCAGGATGTACCGGAGGTCGGAGGCGTTCAGTTCGAACCCCTGCCCCACCGGTGCCGCCGAGGTGCCGACACCGAGTGGTGCCACCACCGGGACGGCCATCGCTGCCGTCAGTGCCAGTGCCCAGCGTCGGCCGCCGCGCTGCAAGCGCCGGCCTTCCTGGTCCTGGTACGACTCCCGCCTGAATCGATACATGTTCAGCCTCCCTGCTGGAACTACAGGGTGCGAACACTGCACGGCCGTCCTGACGGCGACCTGAGGTCGAGCTGTGAGCGGGCTGTGGCCGACCTGTGAAGGACCTTTGAAGATCCTGTGGCAGGTGGTCTGAGCTGGGGTGTTACTCGCCGGGGAGCGTGTAGAGCTGGATCGGGCCACCGGCCAGAGGGGCCATTTGGACCATCACGCGGAACGGGTCGCCGGTGCCCTGCACCTCGACCTCGCCGTTGGCCCACGACGTCGGGTGCACGGCCACGACCCGCAGCGGGCCGTGTCGTTCGACGAGCGCGCGTGCCGCGGCGGCGCGACGCTCGAACGACTCGTCGAGCGGCACGTTGTCGGCGAACAGCGACGCGGCGGTGTGGTGGTCCCAGTCGTTGAGGAGCGCGACCAGCTCGGCGGCGCGGCGCGACAACTCGGGTGACGGCACGGCTGCCGGGCGGCTGACGAGGCCCGCCTCGTGCACGGCGTACAGCATGCGCATCGTGACCTCGGCCATCGGCGCGTACGTGGTGTTGGCGAGCGCGATGGCACCGATCCCGGTGCCGGCGAGCCAACGCATGTTGGTGCCGTAGCCCGGCAGGCCGCCGGAGTGGTCGACCACCTTGCCCACCGTCGGGTCGTCGCGCACCACGAGCCCGAAGCCGTAGCCGGTGGGCACGCGCACGCCGTCGAGCGGCCGCTGGCCGGCGTAGGTCTGCATGCGCTGCATCTCGCGGCGCGACGCGGGGGAGAGGCCGACGAAGTCGGGCTGGTGCGGCGTGGTGTTGGCGGCGTCGAGCCAGCCGATCCAGGTGGCGAGGTCGTGCACCGTGGTCCAGATGCCGCCCATCGGCGCGATCTCGCCGTCGCCGAGCGGGTGCGGCAGGTCGGGCACATTGGCGTCGTTCTGCCAGCGGTGCGGCGTGGCCCAGCGTCGGTGGTCGGGCTCGACCCAGGTGGTGTCGGCCATGCCGAGCGGCTGCAGGAACCATTCGTTGACGTGGTCGCGCACCGACCGTCCGGTGGCGCGCAGCACGCAGCGGCCGATCATGCCGAAGCCGAGGTTGCTGTACTGGAACGCGTCGTTGGTGCGGTGCGCGAACAGCACGCCGGCGCGGTACACCTCGTCGATCTCGTCGATGGTGAAGTCGAGGTGGCGGTCGGCCCACGGGTCGTCGGTGGCCATCCCGGCGGTCATGCTGAGCAGGTGGCGCAGCGTGATGGGCGGCGACCCGGCCGGCCCCTGCACCACGGCCAGTTCGGGTGCGTGTCGGGCGATGGGGTCGTCGAGCGACCACACGCCTTCGTCGCGCAGTGCGAGCACCGCGGCCGACGTGAAGCTCTTCGTCATCGACGCGATGCGGAACACCGTGTGCTGATCGGCCGGACGACCGTCGCCGTCGACACCCACGGCGCCACTGGTGACCACCTGGCCGTCGACCACCAGACCCCACGCCAGGGTGGGGCAGTGGTGCTCGTCGGCCGCCGCGGTGGCGATGCCGTCGAGCCGTTCGTGTGCGGGGTGCGCCCCGCTCACAGTGCGCCCGTGATGGACTCGAACAGTTGGTCGTAGGTGTGGTTGGCCGGGAACTGCGGGAACTGCGCCGTGATGGTGTCGGGCGCGTGGAACCAGAAGCCCTGGTCGGCGGCGCCCAACATCGCGGCGTCGTTGTACGAGTCGCCGGCGGCGATGACCCGGTAGTTCAGGCCGCGTAGCGCGTTGACCGCGTGGCGCTTCTGGTCGGGCATGCGCAGCGCGTAGTCGACGATGCGGTCGTCGCGCACGATGAGCTGGTGGCAGAGGATGGTGGGCATGCCGAGGTGACGCATCAGCGGTGCGCCGAACTGCTCGAACGTGTCGCTGAGGATGATGACCTGCGTGCGGTCGCGCAGCGCGTCGAGGAACTGCTTCGCGCCCGGCAGCGGCTCGAGGCCACCGATCACGTCGGCGATCAGGCTCATCGTGAGGCCCTCGCGCCCGAGGATGTCGAGCCGGTACTTCATCAGCGTGTCGTAGTCGGGCTCGTCGCGGGTGGTGCGGCGCAACTCCTCGATGCCGGTGCGTTCGGCGACGGCGATCCAGATCTCCGGCACCAGCACCCCCTCGAGGTCGAGGGTGACGATGGTCTGTTGGGGGGCTGCCGTTGCGCTCACGGTGTCCTATTCTGGCCGGACGTTCAGGCCGCATGCGGATTGCGGCGCGATGAGGGGGAAGAGTTCGATGCCGATCAGCACGATGATGGACGACTATCAGCTCACGCTGAAGCCGATCTTCGAGTTCGGGCGTCAGGTGCACGCCGACAAGAAGATCATCACGTTCACCGGCGACGGGTACGTGGAGAGCACGTTCGCACAGGTGGCCGACCGCGCCGATCAGCTCGCTGCGGCGCTCACCAAGCTGGGCGTGCAGCAGGGCGATCGCGTCGGCACGTTCCTGTGGAACAACCAGACCCACATGGAGGCCTACCTCGCCATCCCGGTGATGGGTGCCGTGCTGCACACGCTCAACATCCGTCTGTTCCCCGAGCAGCTCGCGTACGTCATCAACCACGCCGAGGACAAGGTCATCATCGTCGACGCGTCCATCGCGCCGTTGCTCGGTCGGGTGCGCGACCAGCTCACCACCGTCGAGCACATCATCGTCAAGGGCACGGGCGACACGTCGAGCCTCGGCGAGGGCCTGCTCGACTACGACGAGCTGCTCGCGGCCGAGCAGCCGGGCTTCCAGTACCCCGACGTGTCGGAGAACACCGGCATGGCGATGTGCTACACGAGCGGCACCACGGGCAACCCGAAGGGTGTGATGTACAGCCACCGCAGCACGTACATGCACTCGATGATGGTCACGTCCACCACGAACATCGCGCTCTCCGAGCACGACCGCATGCTCGTCATCGTGCCGATGTTCCACGCCAACGCGTGGGGCACGCCCTATGCCGCGTGGATGGTCGGGGCCGACCTCGTGTTCCCGCAGCAGTTCCTGCAGGCGGGCCCGCTGTCGAAGGTCATCGACGACACCAAGCCCACGCTCACCGGTGCGGTGCCGACGGTGCTCAACGACCTGCTGCACAACGCGAAGGACGCCGACCTGAGCAGCCTGCGCCTGGTGATGTGCGGCGGCTCTGCCGTGCCGCGCGGTCTCATCGACGGCTTCCGCGAGACGTTCGGCCTGCCCGTGGTGCAGGGCTGGGGCATGACCGAGACCAGCCCGGTGTGCGCCATCGGCCACCCGCCGAAGGACATGGGCGACCTCAGCGAGACCGACTGGCGCGTGAAGACAGGTCGCATCATCCCCGGCGTCGAGCTGCGCATCACCGCCGACGACGGCAGTGTGCAGCCGTGGGACGGCGAGTCGCTCGGCGAGATCGAGGTGCGCGGCTCGTGGATCACGGACTCGTACTACAACGTGGAGGACCCGGAGAAGTTCCACGACGGCTGGCTGCGCACCGGCGACGTGGCCAGCGTGCTGCCCAACGGCTACGTGATGATCAGCGACCGCGCCAAGGACGTCATCAAGAGCGGTGGCGAGTGGGTGAGCTCGGTCGACCTCGAGAACACCATCATGGGTCACCCCGCCGTGCTCGAGGCCGCCGTCATCGGCGTGCCCGACGACCGTTGGGACGAGCGTCCGCTGGCGTGCGTGGTGCTGAAGCCCGGCGAGTCCCTCACGGCCGAGGAGCTGCGTGCGTGGCTCGGTGAGCGCACCGCCAAGTTCTGGCTGCCCGAGCGCTGGGCGTTCATCTCCGAGGTGCCCAAGACCAGCGTCGGCAAGTTCGACAAGAAGGTCCTGCGCGCCGCGAACGAGAAGGGCGACCTCGAGGTCGAGAAACTGGCCTGAGGCCGCTCACTCGCCGGGCGCTGCCCAGCGTTCGTACGAGTAGCGGTACAGGTCCTCGAGCGCGTCGAGGTCGACGTCGGTGAGCTTGTTCACGTAGACGCAGCCCTTGGCGAGCGTGTGCTTGCCCAACCTGCCGAGCCGCTCCATGTGCCCGTCGTCGCGGCCGATGCCGTAGAGCGACAGCTTCGCCTTGCGCGGTGAGAAGCCGACCTTGAACGAGTCGCCCTCGTGGCCGCTCGCATAGCGATAGTGGTACTGGTCGAACCCGATCATCGACGGCCCCCACAGCACGGGCGGGTGCCCTGTGACCCGCTGCAGGATGTCGATCAGCGCGCGGCTCTCGTCGACGCGGCGAGGGTCGTCGAGCGACGCGAGGAACGCCTCCACCCCGTCGTCGGCGGGCTTGGTCTTCGTGGTGGCCATCGGCACAGTCTGCACCGTTCCGCGAGGCCGTTCTGACAGACTCCTCGGATGCGTCGTGCGCTCGTGGTCGTGCTCTGCCCTCTGCTGTTCGCCGTCGGGTGCAGCGACGACGAGGCGGCGACCCCGGCCGTGCAGATCCGCCCGCTCCTGGCCGAATGCGCGCCGAGCGGCAGCCCGGTTGGGGCAGCGCCGGCGGTGGGCGAGCCGGCGTCGTTCGCGTTCGAGATCGACGGTGGCGTGCTCACGTGCAGCGCCGGGCCGGGCATTCCGGTGCCGGAGGGCACGGTCAGCGACACGCCGGCCGACCCGGCCGTGACGGGCGGTGCCCCGACGCTGGTGCTCGACCTGCCGCCGGACGCGATGACCGCGTTCAACGTGATCGCGTCGAGTTGCTATCAGCAGGATCAGCGGTGCCCGGTCGGGCAGGCGCTGGTGACACTCGGTACCGACGTGGTATCGATCGCCACCGTGGTGGTTCCCGAGTTCGAGGGCAGCCTGCAGTTGGCGATGGCCGACGAGGCGACGGTGCAGCGCGTCGCCGCCGCCCTCGGTGGCTGACCTCACACCCTGCTCTCACCATTCGTGCACGTGCTCCTTGCGCTGCGGGCGGACGATCGTCCCGAGGCACCAAGGAGGTGCGAGATGAAGAAGATCACGACAGCAATGGTCGCCATCGGGGCGACCGTGTCACTGGGACTCCTCACCGCAGCGGCGGTGAACGCGGGCAACGGCAACGGCATGAACGGCAACGGCATGCGCGGCAACGGTGCGCAGAGCGCCGGCCAGATGCAGGGCACCGGCGTGCGCGCGAACGGCATGCAGGGCAACGGGATGATGGACCACTCGGCCATCACGTACGGCACCACGGCGACCGACGCCGAGACGGCGACCCTGCTCCACATGGTGGAGGAGGAGAAGCTCGCCCATGACGTGTACATCGCACTGGCCGACGAGACCGGCCTGCGGATCTTCGACCGCATCGCAGCGTCGGAAGCGAAGCACACGGATGTCGTTCGGGCGCTGCTCGAGGCCCGCGGCATCGACGACCCGACGGCCGGCAACGCGGCGGGTGAGTTCACCGACCCGGCGTTCGACGCGCTCTACACCGACCTGGTCGAGCAGGGCTCGGCATCGGTCGACGCAGCGCTGCAGGTGGGCGTGCAGATCGAGGAGCTCGACATCGCCGACCTGAAGGATGCGATCGCCGAGAGCGGTCAGGCCGACATCGACACGGTGTACGGCAACCTGCTGACGGCCTCGGGTCACCACCTGACGGCCTTCGAGAACCAGCTGAGCTGACTCTCAGCGGGTGGGGCTCCCACCGGCCACCGTCGTGCGGTGCAACTCGCGACGGTGGCCGCGGTAGTCGTTCAGCGCGTTGTGTTGCGTGGAGCGGTTGTCCCAGATGGCGAGCGTGTTCGCCGTCCAGCGGAACCGGCACGTGAACGCATCGCGCGTGCTGTGCGTGTAGAGGTGCTGGAGCAGCGGCGCGCTGTCGGCGGCGCTCCAGCCGTCGAACCGCACGGTGTAGGTGGGGTTGACGAACAGCACCTCGTTGCCGCTCACCGGGTGCACCGGCACGGCGGGGTGCACCTGCTCGAGCAGGGCGTCGTCGGTGGTGTCGATCTGCATCGTGCGGCCCGCCGCGGTGCGGGCGAGGATGCCGTCGGCGGCGTAGGCCCAGCCGGCCGAGTGGACGACGCGCAGCCCGCGGAGCGTGTCCTGCAGGCCCTCGCTGAGGGTGCGGAACGCGAGCTCCTGGTTGCTCCACATCGTGTCGCCACCGAACGGGGGCACGTCGACGCTCCACAGCAGCGTGAACGACGGCGGTTCGGGTTGGAAGCTCCAGTCGCTGTGCCACGCACCACCGAAGTTGAGGCCGGTCTCGTGCGCCTCCTTCACCACGGCCACCACGCCGGGGTGGCCGTCGATGGAGCGCAGGAACGGGGTGTTGCCGCGTCCGCCGAACTGCTCGGTGAGCCGTTCGAGGTGCTCGATCGCATACGGCTGGTCGCGCAGGAACACCACCTTGTGCTCGATCACGGCGGCGCGCAGTGCGTCGAGCTCGCCGTCGGTGAGCCTGCGGGTGAGGTCGAGGCCCGACAGCTCGGCCCCGAGGGCACCGGCGATGCGTTCGATGCGCACGACGCTCACCCGAGCAGCGCGTCGGCGAAGCGCTGGTGCTCGCGCGCGTACATCGCAGCATTGGTGCGCTGGCGTTCGAGGATCTGGTCGAGGCTCTTGCCGCCTTGCGGGATGGGGTGCTCGGAGAAGAACGCCTGCACGTCGGCGGTGACGTCCTCCTTGGTGAGCATCTTCACCGGATCGACCATGCGCACGATGGTGTTGGCGGGGAACTTCTCGTTCGCCTCGTCCCACCGCTGGCGCAGGGTGTGCCACACCTCCTCGCCATGCCAACGGTTGACGAGGCAACGGTGCAGCAGGAACGGCGCGTTCTGGGTGCGGACCTCGCCGCTGAACGCGAACTCGACGGTGCGGCGGATCTGCGCCGCGTCGGGGAACTCGGCGAGCGCGTACAGGAAGCGCAGCTGCTCCTGCGGCGTGGTGGCGGCGTGGAACGCGCCGAGGAACCGTTCGTAGTCGTCGTCGGTGCCCACTGCGGCGACGGCCATCGTGGCGGCGGACACGAGCTCGGGGTCGGCGCCGGTGTCGTCGAGCAGCGCGCGGCACCGGGCCTGCGCGTCGGGGTCGTTGCCGAGCACGGCGAGCATGCCCACCAGCAGGCCGCGGAGCTTGGCGCGCAGCTCGCCTTCACCTGGCACAGGGGTCCAGCCGAGGTCGGCCAGCACCGGCCGCACCAGCGTGGCGACGCGCTGCTGGAACGCGGCATAGGCGTCGCCGTCGACGAGGCGGCCCGCGCCGCGCAGGCCGATGGCGATGACCTGCCACACGGCGAGGTCGCGCTCGGCCTGGAAGCCCTCGACGAAGGTGAGGAACTGGTCGGCCGAGAGACGGCCGGCCACCACTTCGTTCCACGCGTCGTCGACCAGGTTGTAGCGGTCGATGATGGTGAGCGTGTCGAGCTCGTGCCCGACGAGGCGGCTGCGCAGTGCGGCGTCGTACGCGACGCGCATGAAGCCGTGGCCGCCGGAGTTCACCACGACCGCCGAATCGGGCGACGGGAGCGGCACCCGCGACTCGAACCCCTCGAGCAGCACCTTCGACTCCTCGCCGTCGACGCGCAGGTGGACGGGTACCACGAACACGGTGGGGTCCTCGGTGTCGCCGAACGCGAACCGCTGCTGCGACAGCACGAGGGTGCTGCCGTCGACCTTGGCCGACACGAGCGGGTAGCCGGGCTGCCAGATCCAGCTGTCCATCAGCTTGCGTGCGGGCGTGGCCGGGTTGGCCTCCTCGATGGCGTCCCAGAGGTCGCTGGTCTCGGTGTTCCCGTACTCGTGCTTCGACAGGTAGTGGCTGACGCCGCGGCGGAACGCATCCTCGCCGAGGTACTGCTCGAGCATGCGGAGCAGCGAGCCACCCTTCTGGTAGGTGAGCACGTCGAACATGCCGTCGCAGTCGTGCGGTGCCTCCACGGGGAACTCGACGCTGCGGGTGCTGTCGAGCGAGTCGACCTCGAAGGCCGCGCTGCGCTCGAGGCTGAACGTGGTCCACCGCAGCCAGTCGTGCCGGTAGGCGGCCACGCAGGCGATCTCCATGAACGTGGCGAAGGCCTCGTTGAGCCAGATGCCGTTCCACCACTTCATGGTGACGAGGTCACCGAACCACATGTGCGCGATCTCGTGGGCCACCACGTCGGCCAGGGTCTGCAGCTCGAGTTGCGTGGCCGTCGCCGGGTCGGCGAGCAGCAGGTTCTCGCGGTAGGTGATGCAGCCGAGGTTCTCCATCGCGCCGGCCGCGAAGTCGGGCAGGGCGAGCATGTCGCACTTCTCGGTGGGGTACGGGATGCCGTAGTAGTCCTGGTACCAGCGCAGCGAGAACTCGCCGACGTCGAGCCCGAACGCGGTGAGGTGCGCCTTGCCCGGGACGTGGATGATGCGCAGCGGGATGGTGCCGCCGTCGGGCCGCGGCACCATGACCGGGTCGGTGGCCTCGAGCGGGCCGACCACCACGGCGACGAGGTAGGTGCTCATCGGCATCGTGGGCGCGAACCGCACCGCCACCTTGCCGTCGTCCTGCACGGTGCGCTCGACCTCGGGCCCGTTGCTCACGGCCAGCAGGTGCGGCTCGACGACGAGCGTGATGTCGAACACGGCCTTGAAGTCGGGCTCGTCGAAGCACGGGAACGCACGACGGCAATCGGTGGCCTGCATCTGCGAGGTGGCGATGACGTGCTCGTTGCCGTCGGCGTCGCGGTAGGTGCTGCGGTACCAGCCGCGCAGCTTGTCGTTGAGCGTGCCCGAGAACGTGATCTCGATGACCGCGGTGCCCACGGCGACCGGGTGTTCGATCACCAGCCGCTCGGTGGCCTCGTGGAGCGAGAACGTCGCATCGGCGCCGTCGACCTTCACCGAGTGGATGTCGAGCTCGATCGCATTGAGCAGGATGCTGTCGACCGCCTCGTTGACGTTCGCATCGATGATGACGTGGCCCGTGAACGAGGCGGCCCCGAGGTCGGGCTCGAGGGCGAGCGTGTAGCGGTGCGGCACCACGGCGCGGGGCAGGCGGTAGGGGTTCCCATGGAGTACGTCGGTCACCCGCTCAGGTTACCGAAGGGCCGGGAACCGGGTTCGCCCGTCCTCCACCCGGTAGCGTTGGCGGACGTGTCGAGGGCGCCTGAGTACGACGTGGTGGGGGTGGGCAATGCACTCGTCGACGTCATCGCCCATGCCGACGACGGGTTCATCCACGAGCACGAGCTGGTGAAGGGGTCGATGACCCTGGTCGACACCGATCGTGCCCTGTACCTGTACCGGGCCCTGGGCTCCGCGGTCGAGATGAGTGGTGGCTCGGCCGCCAACACGATGACCGGTGTGGCGTCGCTCGGCGGCACGGCGGCGTACCTCGGCAAGGTGAGCGACGACGAGCTCGGCCAGGTGTTCGGGCACGACCTACGCGCCGTCGGTGTGCAGTTCCGCCCGGGTGCGCCCGAGGCCGACACGCCCACCGGCCGCTGCATCATCGTCGTCACGCCCGATGCCCAGCGCACGATGAACACCTACCTCGGTGTGTCGAGCCTGCTGCAGCCGTCCGACATCCACGAGGCCACGGTGGCCGCCGGTCGGGTGCTCTACATGGAGGGTTACCTCTACGACCGTCCCGCCGCGAAGGACGCGTTCCGTCACGCCGCCGCCATCGCCCACGCGAACGGCCGGCAGGTGTCGCTCACGCTCAGCGACTCGTTCTGCGTCGACCGTCACCGCGACGACTTCCGTGCGCTGGTCAGCGACGAGGTCGACATCCTGTTCGGCAACGAGGACGAGCTGCGGTCGCTGTACGAGGTCGAGTCGTTCGACGAGGCCGTCGCCTCGGTGCGCAGCGACTGCCATCTCGCCGTCATCACGATGGGCAAGGACGGCTGCGTCATCGTCAGCAAGGACGAAGTGCTGCGCGCCCCGGCCGAGCCGGTGAGCCAGGTGCTCGACACCACCGGTGCGGGCGACCTGTTCGCCGCCGGCTTCCTGTTCGGCTACACCCGCGAGCGCGGCCTGGCCGAGTGCGCGAAACTCGGTGCCATCGCCGCCGCCGAGGTCATCAGCCACGTCGGCCCCCGCCCGCTCGTGGAGCTGAAGACGCTCCTTCCCTGACAGGTCTGCACATGCCCGACATCGCCGAGCTCCGATCCACTGCCCAGCGTTGGAAGGAGGCAGAGCCCGACGCCGACATGCGCGACGAGCTGCAGGCGCTGCTCGACGGCGCCGACGACGTGCTGACGGAGCGGTTCACCGGTCGCCTGCAGTTCGGCACTGCCGGCCTGCGCGCGGCGGTGGGTGCGGGCCCGCAGCGGATGAACCGGCTCGTGGTGCAGCAGGCCGCGGCCGGGCTGGTCGACTACCTGCTCGCCCAGGTGCCGGGTGCGGCCGACGCCGGCGTCATCATCGGCTACGACGCCCGCCGCAAGAGCGACGTCTTCGCGATGGACACCGCACGGGTGTGCGCGGCGAAGGGCGTGAAGGCGTTCATCTTCCCGCACGTCGTACCCACGCCGGTGCTGGCGTGGAACATCACCGAGGTCGGCGCCGCCGCCGGCGTGATGGTCACGGCATCGCACAACCCGCCGGCCGACAACGGGTACAAGGTGTACCTCGGCAGCGGGTCGCAGATCGTGCCGCCGGCCGACACCGACATCTCGGCCTGCATCGATCGCGTCGACCCGTGCGCCGTCGAGTTGGCACCCGACGACCATCCGCTCATCCACGTGCTCGGTCGCGCCGAGATCGAGGCGTACCTCGCATTCGTGCCGACGGTGCGGCTGTGCCCCGACATCCCCGGCGTGCCCGTGGCCTACACGGCCATGCACGGCGTGGGCGGCGCGACGCTCATGGAGGCGTTCGACCGTGCCGGCCTGCCCGCGCCCGCGGTGGTGGGCGAGCAGCAGGAGCCCAACGGTTCGTTCCCCACGGTGTCGTTCCCGAACCCGGAGGAGCCGGGCGCGATGGACCTGCTGCTGGCCAAGGCCGCGCAGGTCGACGCCGTGGTGGCCATCGCCAACGACCCCGACGCCGACCGGCTCGGCGCGGCCATCCCGCAGCCCGACGGCACCTGGCGTCGCCTCGGCGGCGACGAGATCGGTTGGCTGTTCGCCGACCACATCCTGCGCCATACGTCGGGCGACGACCGCCTCGTGGTCACCACGCTCGTGTCGTCGTCGCTGCTCGGCCGCATGGCCGCGGCCAACGGGCTCACCTGCCTCGAGACGTTCACCGGGTTCAAGTGGATCGGCCACACCGTGATGGCCAATCCCGACAAGCGGTTCGTGCTCGGGTACGAGCAGGCGCTCGGCTACCTGGTCACCACGCAGCCGCTCGACAAGGACGGCATCACCGCCGCGGTGATGATGGCCGAGATCGCCGCCGTCGCCGTGGCCGAGGGTGTCACCATCCAGGACCGCCTCGACGCCATCGTCGAGCAGTACGGCTGCCACGTGATGGCCGAGAAGTCGCTGCGCATGCCGCCGGCCGACGGCGCGGCCGCGGTCGCTCGTCTGCGCGCCAAGCCGCCCACCGAGGTCGGCGGTCACGCGGTCACGTCGGTCGAGTGGTTCGAGGAGGCCGGCCTGCTGCGCCTGCAGCTCGGTGACGCCGTGCGCCTGCAGGTGCGCCCCAGCGGGACCGAGCCGAAGGTGAAGCTGTACGGCGAGGGCATCGGCAGCGACCCCGCCCCGCTGCTCGACCAACTCGCCACCCTGCTCGCCTGAGCGCGATCTAGCATGCCGCCCGTGCCGGGGGCGACCGACGACGAACTGTGCACGGCCGGCACGCCATCGACCGACCCTGCGACCATCGAGCAGCTGCGCGGCCACGCCGACGTGCGCGTGCGGGTGCTGTGCGCGCGGCACCCGCACCTGTCGCCGACCGCCGTGGTCGCGCTCGCCCGCGACGCGAAGGCACCCGTGCGCGCGGCGATCGCGGCACGCGCCGACCTGCCATCCGACGTGGTGTCGACGCTGGTGCGCGACCACGACCGTCGCGTCCGCCGGACCGTGCTGCGTCACCAGGACATCGACGTCGAGATGCTCGTCGAGATCATCGGGTCGGGCAACGGCACGCCGGCGATGGAGGAGCGCCTCATCGAGCGCCTGCGTGTCGACCCGGCGCTCACGCTGACGCTGTTCCAGGACCCTCGGTGGCGTTGGATCGCCTCCGCCGGGCGGTTCGAGTCGAAGGCTGCCCGCCGGTTCGCCGCCGCAGAACGCTGGTCGGGTCTCCTCATCGCGCAGCGCGCGTCGTTGTCGGATGCGGCCGCGTTGGCGGTGGCCCGGTCACCGTTCCCCGAGGTGCAGGAGGCCATCGCCCGCCGCGACGACCTCTCCGATCGCGTGCGGCGCCGGATGGTGCTGCGTGGCCGAGCGAACGCCGCTGCGGAAGTGATGCGCCGGCCACAGCCGCTCGCCGTCAGGATGGCGGCCGCATGCCGTCGGTCCACGTTGATGCGTGTGGCGCGTGCCATGTCGTCCACGTCGCCCTACTTCCTGTGGCACTCGGCCTCGAGCGCGCACTTCTCCATCCAGCTCGCGGTCGCCCTCAACCCGCACGCCGGCCCCCGTGCCCGCAAGCGGCTCCGGTCCGCCTTGCGGTGGGCACTCGACGAGGGGCTCGCCCGCCGGCAGGACCTCGACGACACCGAGTACATCTCGCTGGCCCGGCACGGCGCCGTGCTGCTGCGGTTGGCCGAGAACCCGCGGACACCGCTGCGCGCCATCGACTGGATGATCAGCTACGGCGACCAGTTCGTGAGCCAGCTCTCCCGCATCCACCCCTCGCGGCCGATCGGGCGCATCCACGCCGTGGCCGACGACGGCGATGCCCCGAAGTGGCTGCTGCGGCGGCTCGCGGCCGTCCCGACACTGCCCGACGACCTGCGTGAACGGGTGCTCGTGTGGCTGGCACTCGGCGGTGGCTCCGGCGACCCGAACTTCGACCCCGTCACGTGTGCCGGCACCCCGGGCGACCTCGGGCAGGCTCGCCAGCAGGCCTACCGCGACGTCGCCGGCGCGAACGCCGCCGACTCCTCGCTGTGGATGACGCGGATGATGAAGGCGGTCGGGGCGAGCACGCTCACCGAGGACGTCCTGGTGCGGCTGGCACGGGACGCACACCCCCTGGTGCGCACGAACGCGGCGCGCTTCAACGGGGTCACCACGACACGCGAACTGCGCAGCGACCCGGACGCGGGCGTGCGCCGGCAGGCGGAGCACACGTGGACCAACATCCCGCGCACGAGGCGCACCCGGCAACGACGGCGGAGCACCGCGCAGGTCGGCGGCCGTTGGGCGCGCAGCGCCATCAT
Organism: Actinomycetota bacterium; assembly: GCA_039796575.1. Classification (GTDB taxonomy): domain Bacteria; phylum Actinomycetota; class Acidimicrobiia; order Acidimicrobiales; family Ilumatobacteraceae; genus UBA668. The sequence continues at coordinate 23,866 of JBDKJP010000016.1, read as the reverse complement.
CGCGATGGTCGCCGTTTTGATGAGTGGCGTGCTGCGTGAGTGTGCCGACGACACCGTGGCGCCCTCATCGACCACCGATCCGCGCTCCCTGATCGACCAACTCGACCAGCCGACGTGGGTGGTCACGTCCGGACGGTCCGGCCTGACGCCCGACACCGTGGTCTGCACCTCGGACGTCGCCGAGGTCCACGTGGAGCGACTCGGCATCCTCATGGCCGTCACCATCGAGAGCCGCGGGCAGGCCCTGCCCGTCGACTTCCAGATGTTCGATGCGTTCGGCCTCATGGATCAGTTCCAGGCCGCGGTGCGGCCCGGTGCGTTCGGGGTGTACCAGGTGACCAGCTTCGCCGCCGCCCGCGTCGAGGTGCGGATCGGTGAGAATGCGACCCGAGCGATGGTCGTGCCGTTCGACGAGACGGTCGACGTCATCGTGCGCGACCAAGAGGGAGACTGTTGATGAGCACCATCCAGGCGTTGGCACTGGCGGTCGGGGCGCGTGTCCCGACGGTGCTGTGGGGCCCGCCCGGCACGGGCAAGACGTCGGCGCTCCGCGCGCTCGCCGACGACTCGTCGCTGCCGTGCGAGGTGGTCATCGCGTCCATCCGCGAGCCATCGGACTTCGCCGGGTTGCCGGTCGTGGGGGACGGCGGTGTGGTGCACTTCGCGCCGCCGAAGTGGGCGCAGCGCCTCGCCGAGGCCGGCCGCGGCATCCTGTTCCTCGACGAGATCTCCACCGCGCCGCCGGCGGTGCAGGCAGCGCTGCTCCGGGTGGTGCTCGAGCGTGCGGTCGGCGACCTGCAACTGCCCGACGACGTGTTCGTGGTGGCCGCGGCCAACCCGCCCGAGCAGGCCGCCGACGGATGGGACCTCGCCGCCCCGCTCGCGAACCGCTTCTGCCACCTCGACTGGCGGCTCGACGCCCGCGGCTGGGCCGACGGCATCGTCGGTGGCTTCGAACGCGCGGTCGTGCCCACCATCGACGCCGCCGACCTCGAGCGCGCGGCGCTCACCCATCGGGCGCGCATCGGCGCGTTCCTGGTGCGCCGGTCGTCGCTGCTCTCGGTGGTGCCCAAGGACGGCACGCAGGCCGGTCGGGCGTGGCCGTCGCCGCGCTCGTGGACCAGCGCGGCATCGCTCGCCGGTGCGGTCGACATGGTGGGTGCCGACCGATCCGTGCTCGTCGAACTGCTCAGCGGTGCGGTGGGCCCGGCGGCCGCGATGGAGTACCTGTCGTGGCTCGACGAGGCCGACCTCCCCGATCCCGAGGAGGCGCTCGCCCATCCGGATTCCTTCGAACTGCCCGAACGCGGCGATCGCGCGTATGCGGCGCTCACGGCCATCGTGGCCGCGGTGCGCGCCGACAACACCCCCGCCCGGTGGACTGCGGCCTGGACCGCCATCGCGGCCGGCGTCACGAAGGGGCAGGCCGATCTCGCCGTGGCGGTGATGCGACCGCTCATCGAGCATCGCCCGCCGGGGGCCATGCCGTCGCCCGCGGCCCTCGCCGTGGTGGCGCCGGTGCTGCGCCAGGCAGGGTTGCTCGACCGCCTGGCACCGAGCGGTGGCTGAGCGGTTCGACGAGACCAAGCTCGCCGCGGCGCGCCTGCGCGCCATCGAGCTGTACCCGTTCCTCGGTGTCGCGCTCTACGCGCTGTCTCCGGTGAACGATCCCGGCCGCGGCACGTTCGCGGTCGATGCGCGGTGGCGGCTCTACGTCGACCCGGTGATGCTCGACGAATGGCCCGTGGAGGTGGTCGCCGGCGTGCTGCTGCACGAGGTGTCGCACGTGGTGCGCTTCCACTCCGATCGTGCGCAGGCGGCGTTCGTCGACTGGGACAGCGCGTTGCTGTGGAACCTGGCCGCCGACGCCGAGATCAACGACGATCTCCTCACCGACGGGGTTCCGTTGCCGCAACATCCCGTCACGCCGGCGACGTTGCGGATGCCGCGGCACCGTGCCGCGGAGTTCTACTTCGAACGTCTCGTCAACCGGTCGCGGCCGCCGCGGCTGCCGCACGTCGACTGCGGCGAAGGGGCACACGGCCTGGAGCCCTCCATGATGGGCACGTCGCACGGTGACCTGCCCGACGGGCTCGCTCCCGACGAGGCCACCCTGCTGCGTCGACAGGTGGCCCTGGCCGTGTTGGCCGGCCGGCAGGCGGGGACGGCCGAGGGAGGGTGGTCCCGGTGGGCGGAGACGTTCCTGCGGCCGGTCGTCGACTGGCGTCGCCAGTTCGGTGCTGCCGTTCGTGGCGCGCTCAGCGAGGTGGTGGCCGGTCGTACCGACTACCGGTACGGGCGGCTCTCCCGTCGTCGGGTGCCGAACGTCGTGCTGCCCTCGCTGGTGCGGCCGGTGCCGACCGTGGCGGTGGTCATCGACACGTCGGGCTCGGTGGCCGATGCCGAGCTGTCGCGCGCCTGGACCGAGGTCGTGTCGATGATGCGCGCCGCCGGCGTTCGTGCGGAGCGGATCCGGCTCTGGGCCACCGACACCGTGGCCCACCGCGTGCCGGTGCGCCCCGGTGAACGCATCGAGCTGATCGGTGGCGGTGGCACCGACATGGTGGAGGGCATCCGGGCCGCGCTCGCGGAACGCCCCACGCCCGACATCGTGGTGGTGCTCACCGACGGCGAAACCGCCTGGCCGGTGGTGAAGCCGTCGCGGCCGGTGATCGTCGGGCTGTTCCGCCCGGAGGGCGAGTACCACGCGCCGCCTCCGCCGACCTGGGCCACCGTGGTCGAGGTGCCGGTCGAGGCATGAACCGGCGCACTCGCCGCGCTCGCTAACGTGCGCTCATCCGGTCGTTGGGGACCGGCGGGCTTCGGAGGGGATGTCCATGCGTCGGTTGGGGATCGCGCTGTCCTTGTTGGTGTCGTCGGTGGCCGTGCCGGTCGCCGTGTCCGCCGGCGTGGTGCACGCCGACGGGCCGGGCGTCGGTTCGCCGTGGGTGGTGAGCCTCGGCGACTCGTACATCTCGGGTGAGGCCGGCCGCTGGGCCGGCAACAGCAACAGCAGCTCGGGAAGTGTCGACGCAGGCGGCAGCGCCGCCTACTACGACAACGCCACGAAGACCGCCGAGGTCATCAACCGCTGCCATCGCAGCACCGCGGCCGAGATCCACATCGGCGGTGGCGTGAACAGCCTCAACCTCGCCTGCTCGGGTGCGCGTACGAGCACGTTCACCAGCAGCGACGGCTACTTCAAGCCCGGCATCGACTTCTACAACGTCGGCGGCAACCAGGGCCAGGCGCTGATGCTGCAGAACTTCGCCGCCACGCACAACGTGAAGATGATCCAGCTGTCGATCGGCGGCAACAACTTCAACTTCGCCGACATCGTGCAGACGTGCGTGACGAACTTCCTCACGTCGCCGTCGTGGTGGAAGAACTACTGCAACGACGACAGCTCGGTCACGTCGAACTTCACCGCCGCCAACGTGACGGCGCAGCAGAACGCCATCACCGCGGCCATCAACAACGTGAAGACCGCCATGGCCAACGCCGGCTACACCACCACCCAGTACAAGATCGTGGTGCAGACCTACCCGTCGCCCATCCCCAACAGCACGGGCTTCCGCTACGGCGAGAGCGGCTTCACCCGTCAGAGCACGGGCGGCTGCGGCTTCTGGAACGCCGATGCGAACTGGGCCAACGGCACCGCACTGGTGAAGATCAACAACGCCGTGAAGGGCGCGGCCGCCGCGGCCAACGCGAGCAGCAACGTGGTGGTGATGGACCTCGCCGCAGCGTTCAACGGCCGTCGCCTGTGCGAGAACACCGTGAACCTGATGGAGAACACCGGCAAGGCCAACTGGACCGTCGCGGGTGCCGCCGACGTGACCGAGTGGATCTCGCAGATCCGCACGCTGAGCACCGTGTTCGGCCCGTACTACGTGCAGGAGAGCATCCACCCCAACTGGTGGGGTGAGAAGGCCATCCGCAACTGCGTGCGCCAGGCCTACAACGGCGGCAACGTGCGCGGTGGCACCTGCACCCGCAGCGCCAACGGCCTCAACGCCAGCGGCGAGCCGAACATGTCCCTCATCTGACCCGGCAGGGTCAGGCGGGGGAGCCGAACTGGCGGTCGCCGGCGTCGCCGAGACCAGGCACGATGAACGCGTGCTCGTTCAGGCGCTCGTCGAGGGCCGCCGTGTACACCGCGAGGTCGAGGCCGTGCTCGCGGAGCAGCTCGATGCCCTCGGGCGCGGCCAGCACGCAGACGACGATGATGGTGCCGGTGACGCCGCGCTCGATGAGCAGGTCGCACGTGTGGGCCAGCGACCCGCCGGTGGCGAGCATCGGGTCGAGCACGATCACCTGACGGCCGGCCAGGTTCTCGGGCAGCTTGTTCACGTACGGCTTCGGCATGTGCGTGTTCTCGTCGCGGGCCACACCGATGAAGCCGACGTCGGCGTTCGGCAGCAGCTCCTGCGCGGCGTGCAGGAAGCCGAGGCCGGCGCGCAGCACGGGCACCACCACCGGCTGGTTGGTGAGCTGACGGCCGAGCGTCTCGACCAGCGGGGTCTGCACCTTCACCGCATGCGTGGGCAGGCCACGGGTGGCCTCGGCGATGAGCAGGTTGCCGATGCGCTCGAGCTCCTGACGGAACAGGGCGTTGGGCGTGGACACATCGCGCACTCGCGTGAGCGAATCGGCGATGAGCGGGTGGTCGACGACGTGAACTGCGACGGGCATGCCCGCGAGTGTGCCAGAACGGCGGGGCCGGGCCGAAAGGCCGTGGCTCAGAGCGCTGCGGCGCGGGCCTTCGCGTAGCCGGGCTTGATGACGCCGTTGATGATGGCGAGCCGCTCGGGGAACGGGGCGAACGCCGACTTCATCGAGTTGATGGTGATCCACTCGAAGTCGTCGAGGCCCCAGCCGAACGCGTCGCGGAGCTGCTCCATCTCGAGCGTCATCGACGTGGCACTCATCAACCGGTTGTCGGTGTTGAGCGTGACGCGGAAGCGCAGCCGGCGGAGCATGCCGATGGGGTGCTCGGCGATGCTGGCGCACACGCCGGTGCCGACGTTGCTGGTGGGGCACAGTTCGAGCGGGATGCGACGGTCGCGCACGAACGACGCCAGGCGGCCGAGCTGCTCCTGCCCCTCGGGGCCGCTGATGTCGTCGACGATGCGCACACCGTGGCCCAGACGCTCGGCGCCGCAGAACTGCACGGCCTCCCAGATGCTCGGCAGGCCGAACGCCTCGCCGGCGTGGATGGTGGTGTGGAAGTTCTCGCGCTGCACGTACTGGAACGCGTCGAGGTGACGGGTGGGCGGGAAGCCGGCCTCGGCACCGGCGATGTCGAAGCCCACGCAGCCGGCGTCGCGGAACCGCACCGCCAGCTCGGCGATCTCGAGGCTGCGCGCCGCGGTGCGCATGGCCGAGCAGATGAGGTAGATGGTGAGGCCGGTGCCCTCGCTGCCACGGCGGAAGCCGTCGAGGATGGCCTGCACCACCTCGTCGAGCGTGAGCCCCTGCTCGGTGCACAGCTCGGGTGCCATGCGCACCTCGGCGTACACCACACCGTCGGCGGCGAGGTCGACTGCGCACTCGTAGGCGACGCGTTCGATGGCGTCGCGGTGCTGCATCACACCCACCGTGTGGGCGAACGTCTCGAGGTACAGCACCAGGTCGTTGCGCTTGGCGCCCCGGTTGAACCACGACGCCAGCTCGGCGACGTCGTGCGTGGGGAGGTTGGTGTAGCCGTACTCCTCGGCGAGTTCGACCACCGTGGCGGGGCGCAGGCCGCCGTCGAGATGGTCGTGGAGGAGCACTTTGGGGAGTTCGATGATGTTCATGGTCTGCCCGTCAGCGTAGGCGGTCGATCGCCGTGCCCGTACCCTGACTCGTCATGGAGCACCCCGAACTCACCGTCCTGGGCAACACCGTGCGGCACCCGATCGAGCACGTCGAGGTGTTCCCGGCGCCCGCCAACGTCACCGTCGTGCGGTTCACCAACGACGAGCTCAACTCGATGTGCCCGGTCACCGAGCAGCCCGACCTGTCGCACGTGGTCATCGAGTACGTGCCGAACGAGTGGTGCATCGAGAGCAAGAGCCTGAAGCTGTACCTGTGGAGCTTCCGCGACCGTGCCGTCTTCGCCGAGGCGCTCGCCGCCGAGATCGCGGGCGAAGTGATGCACTCCGCCAAGCCGCACCGGGTGACCGTCACGCTCACGCAGCGCCCGCGTGGCGGCATCGAAGTGCAGGCGATCGCCGAGCTCAGCGGCTCCTGAGCGCGCCGGCCTCGCGCAGCGCGGCCAGTTCGTCGGGCGAGTAGCCCACCTCGGCCAGCACCTCGTCGCCGTCGTGACCGATGAGCGACGCCGGGCGACGCACCGATGCCGGCGTGCGGTCGAAGCGCGTCGCCGACGGGATGACGCGGTAGCCGCCGGCCACCGGATGTTCGGCCACGGGGAACGTGGCGACCACGTCGTCGAGCTCGACCACCGGCGTGCACGGGATGTCGTGGTCGTCGCAGAACGTGAGCCACTCGGCGGTGGTCTTCGTGCGCACGGCCTCGGTGACCGCGGCATACAGCATGTCGACGTTCGCGGACCGCGAGGCCCGGGTGGCGAGGCGCGGGTCGTCGGCCAGTGTGTCGTTGCCGACAGCTCGGAACAGGTCGACGTAGTTCGCCGTGCTGTACGGGAGCATGTGGATCCAGCCGTCGGCAGTGCGCTGGGGGCGACGATCGGGCGACAGCATGCGCGGGTACCCGGTGCGGCCGAGGGGTGGCACGGGAATGGCGTCGGCGCCGTGCTCGACGAGCATGAACGCACGCATCGCGTCGACCATCGGCACCTCGAGCCGTTGGCCCTCGCCGGTGCGGTCGCGGTGGTGCAGCGCCGCGAGCACCGCGTAGACGATGGTGAGCCCGCTCACCTTGTCGGCCACGATGCTCGGCACGATGCGCGGCTCACCGTCGGTGAGTTGGTAGAGGTGCGCCACACCCGATGCCGACTGCACCACGTCGTCGTACGCAGGCCGATCGCCGTCGGGCCCGTCGGTGGGCCACCCCTGCGCCTGACAGAAGATGATGTCGGGCTTGCGCGCCGCGACGTCGTCGTACGCCAGCCCCAGTCGCGACAGCGGTCCGGGCCGCAGGTTGGTGACCACGATGTCGCTGTGCTCGGCCAGCCGCAGGCACGCCTCGCGACCGTCGGGGTGCTTCAGGTCGAGGCTGATGTTGCGCTTGTTGCGCATCAGGTTGAGCGCGATGCCCGACAGCTGCGGATGTGGGCCGGGGCCCATGTAGCGGTTCGTGTCGCCGCCGATGTCCTCGACGGTGATGACGTCGGCACCGAGGTCGCCGAGGATCTGCGTCGCGAGCGGCCCCATCACCACCGAGGTGAGATCGAGGACGCGCACGTCCGCCAACGGGCCCGGCATGGCGCGCTCGGCTAGTGGTTCTCGCCCGGTCGCCACGGCATGCCGGCATGGGCCGGCGGCCGCAGTTGCTGTCGAGCAGCACCGAGCACGATGAGCGTGAGGGCGTACGGCGTGGCCGCCACCAGGTTCTGCGGCACCGCATCGACGACGTTGTACGTGTACACGCACAACGCTGCGACGCCGAGGCTGACCACACCGGGCACCACGCGGGCCTTCATGAAGAAGCGCACGCTGAGGATGGCCAGCAGGATCGCGCCGACCCAGAACAACGCCATCACGGCGTCGTCGGAACGCAGGCGCAGCGCCTCGGGGAAGCCGAACAGCACCGCGCCACGGAGCACGCCGAACGGCGTCCAGTTGCCGAAGATGGTGGTGGCGAGACCGATGAAGCCGCGGCCACCGGTCTGCCCCTGGCGGTACGTGTTGGTGAGCACGCATGACAGGTAGGCGCCGCCGAACGCCGCCAACGCACCGCTCACCGCGAGCGCCTGGTAGCGCACCCGGGCGATGTTGACACCGAGGCTCTCGCCGGCCTGCGGCGACTCACCCGACGACCGCATGCGCAGGCCGAAGCGGGTGCGCCACAGCAGCCACGCGGTGAACGGCACCAGCGAGAGGGCGAGGATGGTGGGCAGGTACAGGTCGCTGAGGAAGCCCTTCGCGATGCCGGCCATGTCGGAGATGAGCACGATGCCCTTGTTCTCGATCCAGCCGAGGATGTCGGGGGTCTTCCACGAACCGATGTTGCCGCCGGTCAGGAACGGCATGTCGAACGAGCCGAATCCCTTCTTGCCCGGGGGGGACTGGCTCTCGCCGCCGCCCTCCTGACCCTTGAACGCGATGATCGACAGGTACTCGGTGGTGCCGGCCGCGAGGATGTTGATGGCGATGCCGCTCACCACGTGGTCGACGTTGAAGCGCACCGTGGCCACGGCGTGGATGAGCCCGACGAGCACGCCGCCGAGCATCGCGATGCCGATGCCGGCCCACGAGCCCCAGTGCCAGGCAGCCCAGCCGCCCAGCCACGAGCCGACGATCATCATGCCCTCGATGCCGATGTTGACCACGCCGGCACGCTCGGCCCACAGGCCGGCGAGACCGGCGAGCAGGATGGGGGTGGACACGCGGATGGTGGCCGACACGGTGCCGGAGCTGGTGAGGTCGTCGGCCTCGGTGAACACGCGCACCACCGACACGATGAGCAGCGCGCCGAGCGACAGCAACATGGCCCGGCGGTGCCGCGGCATGCGCTGGAACACGCTCTGACGGGGTGCCGGGGCCGGGGCGGGGAGGAGTTCGACGGTGCTCACGCGGCCACCACCTCGTGCTGACGCTCGAGCTCAGCCGCCGCCTTGCGTTGGATGCGTTGCTCGTCGTACCGCTTCACCGCGCCGTTGATGATGACCACGGCGAACACGATGATGCCCTGCATGATCGTGACGATCTCCTTCGGGATGTCCTCGAGCTGCAGCTGCCCGGAGGCGGCGCTGAGGAAGCCGAACAGGAGACCGGAGAACAGGATGCCCACCGGGTGGTTGCGGCCGAGCAGGGCCACGGCGATGCCGTTGAAGCCCTGCTGCTCGGCGAGACCGTTCTGGTAGGCGTGCACGTCGCCGAGCAGCGAGCGCATGCCCACGAGACCGGCGAGCGCACCCGAGATGAGCATCGCGATGACGATCATCCGCTTCGGATTCACACCGGTGACGCGAGCCGCTCCGCCGTTCGCGCCCGAGGCACGCAAGCGGAAGCCGAACTTCGTCTTCCACACCAGGATCCAGAAGAACAGCAGCACCAACAGCGCCACGATGAACATGCCGTTGAGGCGGCGATCGACGATGTCGGGCATCCACGCCGACTCGGGCAGCGTCTTGGTCTTCACCAACAGGCTCTCGGTCTCGCTCTCCACTCGGAAGAACTCGTCGAACGCCCACGCCACCACACCGAGGGCGATGAAGTTGAGCATGATCGTCGAGATCACCTCGTTGACGCCACGCTTCACCTTCAACCAGGCGGCGATGCTCGACCAGGCGGCACCGGCGGCCATGGCGACCACGAGGCAGAACAGCACGTGCAGCGGTGCGGGCAGCTTCACCGCGGCGCCGACCACCGCAGTGGTGAGCAGCGCCACACGCATCTGGCCCTCGACGCCGATGTTGAACAGGTTCATCTTGAAGCCGATGGCCACTGCGGCCGCCGAGATGAACAGCGGTGTGGCCCGGTTCAGCGTGTCGAGCTGCACGTTGCGCTCGGTGATGGCACCGAACAACGTGGAGTACGCCTTGATGGGGTCCTTGCCCGTGATGAGCAGGATGACGGCGCAGATGGCCAGGGCCACGAACACCGCGAGGATGGAACTGGCGGACGTGACGGCCATCCGCTGCAGCTTCTGCTTGTTCACGATGCCTCCTGCATCTCACCGGTCATGTACGAACCGAGGAGCTCGGGCGTCGCGGTGTCGGGGTCGAGATGAGCCGTGATGCGACCGTCGAACATCACGAGGATGCGGTCGGAGAGGCCGATGAGCTCTTCGAGGTCGGCGGAGATGAGCAGCACACCGAGGCCCGCGTCGCGGGCTGTGCGCAGCTCTTCCCAGATGGCCGCCTGTGCGCCGATGTCGACGCCACGGGTGGGGTGTGCGGCCAGCAGGACCTTCGGGTTGCTGGCCATCTCACGGCCCACGATGAGCTTCTGCTGGTTGCCGCCCGACAGGGCGAACGCGGGCACCTGTTCGCTCGGCGTGCGCACGCCGAATCGCGCGATGACCTCGCGGCTGTCGGCCTCGATCTTGCGCTTCAGGATGAACGGGCCCGACGACATCGACGGCTCGTCCTCGCGACCGAGATAAGTGTTCTCCCACAGCGGGGCGTCCATCAGCAGACCCTCGCGGTGGCGGTCGAACGGGATGTACGACAGGCCCAGGGCCAGGCGGTCGCGGGTCTCCTTGTCGGTGACCTCGGTGCCCTCGACGGAGATGCTGCCGCGTTCGATGGGACGCAGGCCGAGGATGGCCTCGCACACCTCGAACTGGCCGTTGCCCTCCACGCCGGCGATGCCGACGATCTCGCCGCTGTGCACCTCGAGCGAGATGTCCTCCAGCGCGAGCTTGCTGCCCTTCTGGACGCCGGCCACGTCGAGGCCGCGCACGTCGAGCACGACCTCGCTGCCGATGGCCGTCTCGCGACCCGACGGGTCGGGCAGTTCGCTGCCCACCATCAGCTGGCCGAGGCCGCGACGGTCGATCTGTGCCGGGGTGGTGGTGGCCACCGTGGTGCCCTGGCGGATGACGGTGATGTCGTCGCTCACCGCGAGCACCTCGTCGAGCTTGTGCGAGATGAAGATCACCGTCGCACCGTTCTCGACGAGCCGTTTCACGTTGGCGAACAGCTCGTCGACCTCCTGCGGCACGAGCACCGCGGTGGGCTCGTCGAGGATGAGGATGCGAGCGCCACGGAACAGCACCTTCAGGATCTCCACCCGCTGGCGCTGGCCGATGCCGAGCGTGCCGACCGGGGCATCGATGTCGAAGTGCTGGCCGAGCGACTCCATCAGCGTGTGGATGCGGGCGCGGGCCTCGTCCATCTTCAGCACGCCGCGTGCGCCGACCGGCTCGTCGCCGAGGATGATGTTCTCGACCACGCTGAGGTTGTCGGCGAGCATGAAGTGCTGGTGCACCATGCCGATGCCGGCCCTGATGGCGTCGGTCGGTGACTTGAAGGTCTGCCGCTGGCCCTCCACCGTGATGGTGCCCTCGTCCGGCTGATGCATGCCGTAGAGGGTCTTCATCAGCGTGGACTTGCCGGCACCGTTCTCGCCGACGATGGCGTGGATGGTGCCCTTGCTCACTCGCAGATCGATGTCGTAGTTGGCACGTACGCCCGGGAAGCTCTTGCCGATGCCTTCCAGAACGACGGCGTACTCAGCCGCCGGATCGCTCACCACATCCCCTTCGTTCTGCTGCGGTCCGCGGTGACCACAGCGTGTCGTGGGTCAGTATTCCACACGCCCCCCAGGGGGCCGCCACTACGCGGAAGGGGGTCCGGGGCAGTACCCCGGACCCCCTTCGCAGTTGAGTCGGTAGAACGCGGACCGATGGCTCAGGGAGCCGTCGGCACCACGATCTTGCCGCTGATGATGTCGGCCTTGAGGGCCTCGAGCTGGTCGACGAACTCGGTCAGGTAGTCACCCGAGGTCGCGTAGCCCACACCGTCGACGCTGAGGTCGAACACCTTGATGCCACCGGCAGTGTCGCCTTCGGTGACAGCCTTGATGGTCTCGAACACGGCGACGTCGACGCGCTTCAGCATGGAGGTGAGGATGACCTTCTTGGCGTCCTCGCTACCAGCCGTGAGGTACTGGTCGCTGTCCACGCCGATGGCCCACTTGCCGGCCTCGATGGCAGCCTCGATGGTGCCCGCACCCGAACCGCCGGCGGCGGTGTAGATGACCTCGACGCCATCGGCGTACCAGCCAGCGGCGATTTCCTTGGCGCCGGCGACGTTGCCCCAGGCGCTGTTGTCACCGGCCGGGCCGAGGTACTTGCTCTCGACGACGATGTCCGGGTTGATCTGCTTCGCACCAGCGATGTAGCCGGCCTCGAACTTCTTGATGAGGTCGATCTCCTGACCACCGATGAAGCCGATCTTGTCGCAACCGCACTTGAGGGCGGCGGCGGCACCGACGAGGAACGAACCCTGCTCCTCGGCGAACACCAGGCTCTTCACGTTCGGGGCGTCGACCACCGAGTCGACGATGCCGAAGGTGACATCGGGGTTGGCAGCGGCCACTTCGGCCATCGGGTCGGTGAACATGAAGCCCACACCCACGATGACGTTGGCGCCGTCGCCGGCCAGCAGTTCGAGGTTGGCCTTGCGGTCCTCGTCGACCGTGGCCTCGAGCTCCTTGACCTCGACACCGAGCTCGGAGCCAGCGCGGTCCGCGCCCACACCGGCCGAGTCGTTGAAGGTGCCGTCGCCGCGACCACCGGTGTCGAACGCGACGCCAGCGACGATGTCGCTGTCACCGCCGGCGGCAGCCGTGGTCTCGGAGCCGGCCGCAGCCGTGGTCTCGGCTGCGGTGTCCCCGGACGTGCTCTCGTCGTCGCCGCATGCGGCAGCCACGAGACCGAACGTCGCGAGGAGGGCAACCGCTGCGAAGCGCTTGCTCTTGCGCATTGTGTCTCCCCCTTGGAGGTAATGGTTGGGTGGATGAATATCCGCCTGCCACCCTACTCGCGTGGGGGTGCCGGTGGATGCTCGCCGTGGTCTCGTAACCTGCAGTTCAGATTTCGATGCCGGCCGGATCTCGCCCCCTTCCGCCGCCCCGGCGGCGTGCCTCGCGACGCACCTACATGGTGCGCCGCCTCGTCGCGCTGTCCCTGGTGGTGGTGCTCTTCTACGGCATCTGGTCGGTCGTGTCGGGGTTGTTCGGCAGCGATCAGGTGGCCAGCTCCGAGCCGTCGTCGGCCGTCACCCAGACGGTGGTGAACGACGGTGTGACACCCACCACACTGCCGCCCACCACCACGACCACCCCGCCGGTCAAGCCGGTCACCGTGCCCACGCCCGAGGATCCGGCCGAGGTGCTCATCCTCGGCGACTCCGATGCGGGCAGCTTCGGCCCCTATCTGAAGGCCCTGCTCGACCAGACCGGCCTGGCCACCACCGAGCTCGACTACAAGACCTCGTCGGGTCTGGCCCGCCCCGACTTCTTCGACTGGCCGTCGCACATGCGCGAGATCGTGCCGCAGGTGAACCCCGACATCGTGGTCGTCACGTTCGGCGGCAACGACGCGCAGGGCCTGCGCAACATCGACGAGTCGTGGGCCGTGAACCACCCGCCGGCCTCGGGCGCCGACGACGCCGACTGGAAGGCCGAGTACGGCGCCCGTGTCGGCGCGGTCATGGACTACCTCACCGAGGGCAACCGCACCCTGGTGTGGGTGGGCATCCCCAACGACGACAACCCCGAGGTCACCGCACGCATGCAGGTGCAGGACGAAGTGGTGCGCGCCGAGGCCGCGAAGCGCACCGACAAGGTGCAGTTCGTCGACACGTGGGCGCGCTTCAGCGGCCACAACGGTGGCTGGGCCGAGTACGTCATCGACCCTCGCGACGGCGAGGGCAAGGACGTGCGCGCCGACGACGGCTTCCACCTCAACACCACGGGCGCCGAGATCCTCGCGCTCGACATCGCCGAGGCCGTCAAGGACGACCTCCGCGCCCGCGGCGCCCAACTCTGACCACGGCGCCCCGTCCCGCGAACTTAAGTTCGCGCGTCATGCGCAGCCGGGTCACATGGTGCGGCCGCGCTCCTGGATGGCTTTGCGGCGGGCCTCGACCTGGTCCTTGCTGAACATCTCGCGCTGCCAGCGCGACGCGTTGGCGGCCTCGGTGGCCCAGCCGGCGGTGTCGTGGGTGATCTCGGCGTAGGTGGCCTTCATCTGGCGCACGCCGGGCTGGTCGTTGCCGACGATGTCGAGCGCGACGCGGCGGGTGACGGCCATCAGCTCGTCGTGCGCCACGACCCGGTTCACCAGACCGAACTGCAGGGCTTCGTCGGCGAGCATGAAGTTGCCGGTCCAGCTCATCTCGCGGGCGCGGCGCACGCCGATGGCCTGCGGCAGCAGCACGGTGAGACCCCAGCCGGGCATCACGCCCACGCGCGAATGGGTGTCGCCGAACTTGGCGCGCTCGCTGGCGATGAGGAAGTCGCAGTTCAGCGCGAGCTCGAAGCCGCCGGTGATGGCGACGCCGTTGACCGCACCGATGAGTGGCTTCACCATCGCGGGGAACGGGCCGCGGACGCCGTCGGCGTTCGGGCGGCCGTCGGCGCCGGTGGCACCGAGGTTGCCGGCGGTGGCGCCGAGCTCCTTCAGGTCGAGACCGGCGCAGAACGCCGGGTCGGTGCCGGTGAGCACCACCACGTCGACCTCCGGGTCGGCGTCGGCCTGCTTCATCCGTTCGGGCAGCAGGCGCAGCACCTCGCTCGACAGCGCGTTGCGCGCCTCGGGGCGGTTGAGGGTGATGGTGGCGATGCGCTCGCTCACCTCGTACAGCACGACGTCGGTCATGCGGCGACCCTACAGGTCGGCCAGTTTCACCAACGTGGCGGCGATCCATCCGCCGAGCGCGCCGAAGTGGTCGTCGAGCAGGGTGCTCGCGCCGTCGTCGAGCGCGGCCTCGGCCAACTCGTAGAGGCCCTCGTAGGTGGCCTCGACGGCGTGCTCGGGCGTGCCCTCCTGGCCGTCGAGGTACGCCACCTCGGCGGTGACGCCGGCGCGCTCGAGACGGCCCTCGCCGATGAGCGGGCTGACCTCCGGCATCAACGCGAACATCTTCGCCGGTGCGATCGGTTCGCCCAGCCCCTGTACCCGGAACACGATCTCGATCTCGATGGCGGGCAGCCGGTCGAGCACCTCCTCCACGTACCACTCGCGGTACGCGGTCTGGCTCCACGACGGCCAGTCGAACGTGATGTGCGCCACCACCCGCGGCGGGTTGTCCTCGCCGGGCAGCCCGTAGCTGGTCTCCCACGTGAGGTCGCCGAGCAGCACGTCGGACTGGAAGTGCTCCTCGAACGGCTGCCGCTCGAGGAACGCCGCCTCGAACGCGTCGCGCAGCGCGCTGATGGCATCGGTGAAGACGTGGTCGAGCATGTGGCCCTGACGGTACATGCCCCGAGCGTGGGGTTGGCTACGGTTGCCGCATGTCCCTCGTGCTCGTCGATGTGGCCGACGGTGTCGCCACGCTCACCCTCAACAACCCGTCCGAACGCAACACGCTCACGCAACCGATGGTGGCCGAGATCGTGGCGGCGATGGACCGCATCGAGCACGACGAGGCCATCGGCGCGCTCGTCGTCACCGGTGCGGCGCCCGCGTTCTGCGCCGGCGCGAACCTCGGCAACCTCGCCGAGTCGAGCAAGGAGAGCCTCGGCACCATCTACGAAGGCTTCCTGCGCATCGCCCGCAGCCCGCTGCCCACCATCGCCGCGGTCAACGGCGCGGCGGTCGGCGCCGGCATGAACCTGGCCCTCGGCTGCGACGTGCGGCTCGCGGCGCGCCGGGCGAAGTTCGACACCCGCTTCCTGCAGATCGGCATCCACCCCGGTGGCGGCCACACGTGGATGCTGCGCCGCATCGCCGGCCCGCAGGCCACGTTCGCCGGTGTGGTGTTCGGCGAGGTGATGGACGGCGCCGAGGCCGAGCGAGTGGGCCTCGTGCACCGCTGCGTCGACGACGACCAGCTGCTGGCCGCCGCGCACGAGATGGCGGCCCGGGCGGCCTCCGCGCCGCGCGAGCTGGTCCTCGAGGTGAAGAAGACCATCCAGCACATGGCCGACGTCGCCACCCACGAGGAGGCGGTCGACGCGGAGCTCATTCCGCAGGTCTGGAGCACCCGTCAGCCGTGGTTCGCCGAGCGCATCGCGGCGCTCCAGGCGAAGATCAGCTCGAAGGGCTGAATCGCGCAGAACTGTTACCGAAAGTCCCTTTCCTCGGGTGGGTGCTCGGTCTACGGTTCACTCACGGAGAGCAGCCGTACATTCCGACACACACGGAGGTACCCATGAGCCAGCGCCATCGCAGCCAAGACGTGGCCCCGCCACCGAAGATGGACTTGCGAGCCCACGCCCACAACGAGCGGCACCGCATCAACAGCGAGTTGCAGTCCGTTGCGGCGCAGGTCAGTGCCGGTTACGAGCCGGACGAGGTGCACGAGCCGGGCCGGGCCTGGGTGCCCGAGCACCATCGTGACGCCGAGAAGGCCATCAAGAAGGCCTCGTCGCCGCGGCGGATGCGTCACTGGAAGATGAAGGAATGGAAGCGCCGCACGACGGTGCGCCGGGCGAAGGCCCAGGCGTTCCAGCTCGCGGCCGACGAAGCCTGATCAGCTCCCGAGCCAGGCCGCTTCGAGCTCGTCGCGGCGCTCGGTCCATTCTTCGGCGGTGATCGCGTAGCGCACGTGGTCCTCCCATGCGCCATTGATCTCGAGGAAGCGTTGTGCGACGCCCTCCTCGCGGATCGCGAGCACTTCCATCACTCGCCGACTGTTGCGGTTGCGCGGCACGATGCAGATCTCGATGCGGTGCAGGCGCAGTTGTTCGAACGCGAACCGGGCCACCACCACCACGCCCTCGGCGGTGTAGCGGTGGCCGGCCTTGTCCTTGTCGATCCAGTACCCGATGGTGCCGCTCTGCAGCGCGCCGCGGGCGACACCGTTGAGGTTGATCTCGCCCGCGAGGTCGGCCCCGACGAACACCCCGAAGCCGTAGGCCACGCCCACCTGCCGGTCGCGGTCGCGTGCGCTGCACCGTGACATGAACGCCTCGCGGTCGCGGGTGGGGTCGAGCAGGTTGGTGGGGCGCAGTGGCTCCCACGGGGTGAGCCACTGCTCGTTGCGCTGGCGGACCTCGGTCCACTGCGTCCAGTCGGCGGGGGTGAGGGGCCGGAGCATCACCCGCTTGCCGTACAGGCGGATGGCGCCGGACGACAGCGACGGGTGGCCGTGGCCGCGCCCGCTCATGCCGGCACCACCCAGACCTGTTCGGTGCGCAGGAACCGCATCACACCCACGAGCGCGCTGGCGGTGCCGAGCACCGCGTGCACGGCGTGCTCGGGGAGGCCGGGGTTGAGCGCCCGGTCGCGGGCGGGCTCGGTGACGAGCGTGCGGAACACGTCCTCGGCGGCGTCGCGTTCGAGCGCGAACGGCAGGGCCGCGTCGCCGCCGACCTCGACGGCCACGATGACGTCGACGCCGTCGCCGCATACCTCTACCCGCTCGGCGAACATCGCACCGGGGACCTCGCGCTCGATGTCCTCCATGTGGTCGAGGACGAGGCCGATGGCGTTGGTGAGCTCCTCGGGTTGCGGCGGGTCGTGGCGCAGGTCGGCGGCGAGCGACTGCGGACCGACGGGGATGGCCCCCGACTGGTCGTCGACCTCGAAGCCGATGGACGCCGGCGAGAACGTGATGCGCAACGTGCTCATCCGGCGTTGACCTCGTCGAGGCGGGCCTGCACCCACCGGCCGACCGGGTCGTCGCCGCCGGCGAGGAACCAGGCGTAGTGCGCGTGGAGGCACTTCACGCCTTCGCGCGTGCCGGCCACACCGCCCGACGGGCGCGGGCCGGTGTGCCCGGCCGGGATGGCGGCGTCGCGCTCGGCGGCGTAGCGGGCGTGTGCGGCGGCGACCTCGTCGGCCGGGATCTCGGCCTCGGCGCGGCGAACGCCGCCGTCGGCCTCGAGCCGACTGACGAGGAGCGTGGCCTCACGGCCGGCGAGCCAGTACCGCGTGGGCATCGGCGTGCCATCGCGCAGGAACGGCGCGTTGCGCAGCACCACGGGCTCGCCGTGTGCGTCGCGCACGACCACGTCGAACTCGCTCTGCGGCACGCGCCCGAGCAGCTCGGCGACCACCTCGGCGTCGTCCATCGGCGGTGTGGGATGGCTTACTTGCGCAGGCGGCGCAGCACGAGCAGCAGCAGCACCAGACCACCCACGACGGGGAGGAGGCGCTTCACCATCGCCGAGCCGGCGACGTCGGAGAGCTCGATCGGCTCGGCCGCCGGGCCTTCGATCTTGCGGATCGCGGTGGGCTCGACGGGCGGGGTGTGCGCGGCCACGTCGGCGGCCTCGGCGGCGTGCGCCTTCACTACCTCGGCGTGGGCGACGGCCTCGGCGACGATGGCGTCGGCCTCGGCCGGGTCGTCCTCCTCGGCGTCGAGCATCGTGTTGAGGTTCTGTGCGAACTGGCCCATCAACTTGGCGCTGACGTCGCCCATGATGCCGCGGCCGAACTGGGCTACCTTGCCGCTGACGCGGAGATCGGTGGAGACGACGCACTTGGTGACGTGCGGCGACACCGCTTCGAGCTGCGCGGTGATGAGGGCATCGGCGTTGCCCTTGCCGCCGGTGTCGCGGCCCTCGCCCTTCAGCACGGCGCGGTGGTTGGCGTCGTCACGCTCGACGAACACGGCCTGGCCCTTGAAGGCGGTGGCGATGGGGCCGAGCTTCACCTTCACGACGCCGCGGTAGACGTCGCCCTCGATTTCCTGGAGCTGGGCGCCGGGCATGCACGGGGCGATGCGCTCGACATCGGTGAGCACGCTCCACGCGTGGTCGATCGATCGGTTGACGGTGAACTCGTTCAGCAGCTTTTCCATCGTGCGAGATCCTCCACGGTGTCGATGTCGTCGGCAGAGCCTAGGCATGGTACGCGGCAGCGCCACTCCGGATGCTGCTCGAGCAAGGATTTGGCACCCTCGTCGCCCTCGGTGGGCAGCAGCGGCCAGACCTCGCGGTGCAGGCGCACGGGGTGCGGGCCGGGCCGGCCGTCGTAGGTGGCCACCACGATGCGGCAGTCGGGGTCGGCGTCGGTGACCGCCCGCCAGGCGTCGGCGGTGACGAAGGGTTGGTCGGCGAGGCCGATGGTGAGGGTGGGGGCGCCGAGCTCGCGGGCTGCCGCGACCGCGACCTGGACCGAGGTCGCCTGTCCCAGCGCCCAGTCGGGATTGTGACGGACTTCGACATCTGCGGGCAGCGGCAGGTCGACCGCGCCGGTGACGACGACGACGTGATCGAAACCGGCGCCCATCACCCGGAGGAGCGACCACTCCCACACCGCGCGGCTGCCGAGCTTGGCCAGGAGCTTGTGGGACGGGCCGTCGAAGCGCGTGCCGGCACCGGCGGCGAGCAGGGCGGCGACACGGATCATCGCTCCTGATGGTAGTTCATCACGGAGAAGGGTCGAGCGACCACATTTCGGAACGATGACGAAAAGTTTGCGGTCGCGTTGATTGTTGCGATTCCATGACGCTAACTTTGCGGACGTTACGGAAGCGGGCGGACGCAGTCCTCTCGCTCCACGAACCGAGAGGAACGTCACCCCGCATGACGCTTCGCCGTAGTTTCCACATCAGCATCCTCGCCACGGCCCTCCTGGCCGGCGCGGCCGCCCTGCCCTCCACGGCGCAGGCGGCACCGGGTCTGCAGCTCCGTCCGGCACTGCGCGTCACGGTCACCGCCCTCGGCGACGACCCCTGGGGCGTCACCGCCGCCAAGGCGCTCGACGTGTGGAACGAGTACCGCCTCTCCGGCGACCGCAAGTCGCTCGCCGAGTTCGACGGCATCCGCAACAGCATCGCCGCCGAGGCCGCCCGCCGCGTCGGGGCCGATCCGGCTCGCATGCAGGCCGCCTGGGCCGCCGCCGACACCACGCACCAGCTGGTCGTGATGGCCGCGTTCACCCAGCTCGGCACCCCGTACCGCAACCGTGCCCGCGCGGCCGGCGAGGGCTTCGACTGCTCCGGCCTCACCTCGTGGGCGTGGGCGCAGGTCGGCGTGCAGCTCGAGCGCGTCAGCCGCGACCAGATCCGCACGGTCGCCCCGGTCGATCGCACCACCGCCCAGCCGGGCGATCTCATCTACTACCCGGGGCACGTCTCGCTGTACCTCGGCGTCGACGACTTCATCATCCACTCGCCGTTCACCGGCCGGGATGTCGAGGTGTCGCACATCAGCAAGAGCCACTCGCGTTCGGCGAAGCTCGGCAACCCCATCGGCGCCTAGCTGTACCTAGCCGTGGATGGGCCCCTCGCTGTCACGCAGTGACGGGGCCAGCCGCCCGGTGCGCCGGGCGATGATCTCGGCACAGATGCTCACCGCGGTCTCCTCCGGCGTGCGCGCCCCGAGGTCGAGGCCGATCGGCGACATCAACCGCTCGAGCTGCTCGGGCCGGTCGACGCCCACCTCGGCGAGACGCTCGAGACGCTTGGCGTGCGTCTTCCGGCTGCCCATCACGCCGATGTAGCCGGCCGACGTGGCGAGCGCGCCCTGCACCGCCGGCACGTCGAACTTCGGGTCGTGGGTGAGGATGCACACGGCGTCGCGGCCGCTCAACGTGTGGCCGCGCCGTTCGAACAGCGCACCCGGCCAGCTGACCACGACCTCGTCGGCCATGGGGAACCGGCGGCGGGTGGCGAACACCTCGCGGGCGTCGCACACCGTGACGCGGTAGCCGAGCACCTTCGCCACCTTGCCGAGCGCGGCGGTGAAGTCGACCGCGCCGAAGATCCACATCTGCGGCGGCGGCGCCCAGCTCTCGATGAACGCGCGCACCACGGGAGTGTCGACGAGGTCCTCCGGGGTGGTCTGCCCCTCGGGTCCGTAGTGGCGGATGCCGCTGCGCCCGGCCTCGAGCTCGGCGAGCGCGTCGCGCGTGGCGATGCGGTCGAGCTCGGGATGGCCGAGCGTGCCCATCGGCTCGCCGTCGGGGGTGACGAGCAGCTTGCCGCCCACCCCCGGCCCGTCGATGACGGTGACGAGGGCGACGGGCAGTTCGTCGCGCAGGCGTTGGCGGAGCTCGGCGTACATGTGGGTCACCAGTCGAGCGGTTCGATGAACAGACGGATGATGCCGCCACAGGTGAGGCCCACCGCGAACGCCTCGTCGTCGCTGTAGCCGAACGTGACGATGCGCGACGGCGCCTCGCCCGCCAGGATGGCCAGGGCCTCGCTGACGACCGCACCTTCCACGCAACCGCCGCTCACGCTGCCGGCCACCTCGCCGTGCTCGTTGACGGCCATGGCCGCACCGGGCTCGCGCGGACCGGAGCCCTCGATGTCGACCACGCGGGCGATGGCGACGCGTGCGCCGGACGCCTGCCAGCGGTCGATGTCGTCGAGCAGTTCCTTCACTGCTGCTCCTTCGCGATGACCGCGGCGAGCTCTTCCATGGCAGCCATGCTGTGACCCTCCACGAACGAATCTACATACGGCAGTGCCGCCGCCATGCCACGCGCGAGCGGCGCGTAGCCGGGCGTGACCTTCAACGGGTTCACCCAGATCACGTGGTAGGCGATGCGCTGCAGGCGCTGCATCTCGCTGCCGAGCACCGCCGGGTCGCCGCGGTCCCAACCGTCGCTGAGGATGACGACGATGGCGCCGCGGGCCATGCCGCGCACACCCCACTGGTCGTTGAACGTGCGCAGCGACTCGCCGAGCCGGGTGCCGCCGCTCCAGTCGGCCACGCGGGTGCCGGCCTGCGCGAGCGCCTTGTCGGGGTCGCGGCTGTTCAGCTCGCGGGTGACGCGGGTGAGGCGGGTGCCGATGGCGAACGCCTCCACCTTCTGGCGGCCCGACACGGCGGCGTGCACGAACCGCAGCAGCGCCCGCGCGTAGGGCTCCATCGAGCCGCTCACGTCGACCAGCAGCACCAGGCGGCGCAGCCGCTCGCCGGGCTCCTGCCAGTGACGGTGGATGGGCTCGCCGCCCGTGCGCAACGCCGACCGCAACGTGGCCGGCAGGTCGGGCCGGCGTCCGCGTCGCGAACGGTGGTTGCGGAACGAGCGCCGCGGCGGGCCGATGAAGCGCAGCCGGGTCATCAGCTGCTGCGCGTCGCGCAGCTCGTCGGGGGAGTAGTTGGCGAAGTCCTTGTGCCGCAGCACCTCCATCGCCGAGAAGCGCAGGGTGATCTGCGGCTCCTCGCTGGCGTCGGCACTGCCCGTGTCGCTGTCGCCGTCGTCGCCCTCGTCGTCGATGGCGAGCGTGATGTGCAGCGGCTCCTCGGCCTGCTCGTCGGGGCCCGACGTGACGGCCAGCCAGAACACCTGGAACGACCGGTCGTAGAGCGGGATGTCCTCCGGGTTGCGCACCATGGTGGCGCGGCCCGCCCAGTACACCTGGTCGCGCTGGTCGAGCCGCAGACGGCCGAGTGCGTCGACGAACGCCAGCACGCTGCCGAGCGGCACGCGCAGGCCGGCGCCGCGCAGCACGCGGGCGAACGCGACGGCCATCCGCTCGGCGGGCGTGTGCGCCTCGAGCGTGGGGCTCACGAGGGTTGGAAGCCTCGGTCGAACGCCTGCTTCACCAGATCGGCGATGCCGTGCTGGCGGGTGCGCTCCTGGTCTTCGCGGTACTTCAGCACCGTGCCGAGCGTGGCGTTCACCGTGCGCTCGTCGAGCTCGCTCACGCCCATGGCCGCAAGGGCCTGCGCCCAGTCGATGGTCTCGGCCACGCCGGGCGGCTTGTACAGGTTGAGGCCGCGCAGCGTCTCCACCGCGCCGGCCACCTGACGGGCCAGGCGGTCGAGCGCCTGCGGCACGCGCATGCGCACGATGCGCACCTCGCGCTCGAAGTCGGGGTGCTCGACCCAGTGGTAGAGGCAGCGGCGCTTCAGCGCGTCGTGCACGTCGCGGGTGCGGTTCGAGGTGAGCACCACCAGCGGCGGGCGTGCGGCGGCGAACCGGCCGAGCTCGGGCACCGTGATCTGGTACTCGGAGAGCACTTCCAGCAGGTACGCCTCGAACTCGTCGTCGGCGCGGTCGATCTCGTCGATGAGCAGCACGGGCGGCAGCTCGTGATGGTGGTCGATGGCTTTCAGCAGTGCTCGCTTCAGCAGGAACCGCTCGTGGTACAGCTGCTGCTCGAGCGCCGACGTGGTGAGGCCGAGCGACTCGCCCGTGGCCTCGGCGGCCCGCAGGTGCAGCAGCTGGCGGCTGTAGTCCCAGTCGTAGACGGCCTGGGAGACGTCGATGCCCTCGTAGCACTGGAGGCGGATGAGCTCGCCGCCAGTCCAGCGGCTGAGCACCTTGGCCACCTCGGTCTTGCCCACCCCGGCCTCGCCCTCGAGCAGCAGCGGCCGCTGCAGCACCATCGAGAGGAACACCGACGTGGCCAGGCCCTCGTCGGGGATGTAGCCGTACAGCGAGAGTGCTTCGTGGACGTCGTCGGGGGTCGCGGGCATGACAGCCATTGCGTGCAGGTTAGATGCGCCGACCCCACCCCGCCGCGTTCAGCCCTCGACCCAGCCGTCGCGGTGGCACTCGAAGGGTGGCCACCACTGCCACGCCCGGTTGGTGACGGTCACGTCGCCGAGCGGCACCTCCTGCCCGTCGGGGGCGAGCGCGGTGACGTCGACGAGGTGCAACGTCGCGACCGAGCACTGCTGACCCCCGACGACCGTGAAGGTGGCAGAGCGAGCCGACGCCGGCCACGTCGCCTCGACGACGGCCAGTCGCTCGGGCTCCGAGTCGGTGCAGGTGAACGAAGGGAAGCCCGAACCGAAGTGCACCACCAGGTGCAGGGCGGTCGGAGGGACCGGTTGGTCGGTCTGCAACCGCTGGCCAACGACGATGCGGAGGCATCGAGTTGGACGACGCCGTCGGACACCGACAGGTCTGCGCACTGTTGCCCTGTCAGAGTCGGATCGACCTCGAACGACTGCAGCGCCTCGATCCGCTGCGCATCGACCGGATCCATCGAGTCGCCGTCGTCCGTGCAGCCGACGGCGAGCACGGCCAGCATCACGAGGGCCACGCTGCGGAGCATGGTGCTCGGACGGCGCGCTCGGGGACCCGGTTCCCGCCGATCCGGCTGTTCTGGGCATGCCCAGAAGCACCCCGGGGTCGTTCTGGGCATGCCCCGAACGTACCGGACGGGACCGGCGGGTGGGGGCGGGGCGGGTGGCTCTTAGGCTGG
>JBDKJP010000015.1:0-12859 GCA_039796575.1 Actinomycetota bacterium | reverse complement strand
CCGGGACGGAAACCGACCAGAACCGCAGGTGGGCGGGGCTCGCCGCGGGGTTCCGCAATCGTGTGACACCCCTCTGGCAGGGTGGCCCGCATGGAGATCCTGCTCGTCGTGTTGCTGGTGGCGGCCGTGGCCGCCCTGGTCTGGGTGCTCGCAACCCGTCCTCGTGTGGTGGCGCCGGTCGATTCGCCCGCGGCGGCGTTGCCACCCGCCACCGAGGCCGAGCTGCGGCGGTTGCACGAGGCCGTGCAACGGCTGGGTCAGTACACCGCGCAGCAGTTCGGTGAGGTCGACCGGTCGTTGCGCACCCAGGCCGAGGTCACGCACGCGCTCTACGGCACCACCAACAGCCTCCGCGAGGCGCTCGCGCACACCAACGCCCGTGGGCAGTGGGGCGAGCGCATGGCCGACGACGTGCTGCGGCTGGCCGGCCTGCTGCCGAACGTGAACTACCAGAAGCACACCGCGGTGGCGGGCGACGGGCGGGTCATCCCCGACTTCACGTTCTTCATGCCCGACCAGCACGTGATGTTCATGGACGTGAAGTTCCCCATCGACGCGTACCTCGCGTCGCTGCAGGCCACCACCGAGGCCGAGCGCACCGCCCACCGCGAGGCGTTCCTGCGCGCCGTGCGCGGCCACGTGAAGGAGCTCGCCCGTCGCGACTACGCGCAGGTCGACGCCCGCCCCGCGGTCGACAACGTGCTGATGTTCGTGCCCAACGAGTCCATCGTCGGGTTCATCCACGAGCACGCACCGCAACTCGTCGACGAGGCGATGCGCGAGCGCGTCGTGCTCTGCTCACCGCTCACGCTGTTCGCGTTCCTGGGCGTCATCCGCCAGGCGTTCGACAACTTCCGTCTCGAACAGACCAGTCGCGAGATGCTCGCCCTGCTCGGTCAGTTCGCCGCCCAGTGGAGCAAGTACCAGGGGCAGGTGGAGAAGGTGAAGAAGCAGCTCGACACGTTGGTGAACGGTGTCGACGAGCTCGCCGGCCCGCGTCGACGCCAGCTCGAACGTCCGCTGCAGCGGTTGGAGGCGCTGCGCCAGGAGCGCCACATCGATGTCGACACGGGCCTCGACGACGGCCTCGGGGCCGGGTCCGACGTGGGCCTGCTGGCGTAGCCTCTGCCCCGATGAGCACGCCGCGCACCCTGCAACCCACGCCCGCCGACACCGTCGCGGTGCGCGCCGTCATCGGGGCCGCGTTCGCCGACGACCCGATGATGCGGTGGGTGTTCCGCGACGTGCCGATGGCCGAGCAGGCCATCGCTGCCTGGATTGGGCTGTTCGTCGATGCGTTCGCCGGTGGTGGCGTGATCGACGTGGTGCCCGACGACCAGGGTGGCGTCGCCGGCGCTGCGCTGTGGCGCACCGGCCCCGGGCCGTTGCCGTTCCCCGAGCTGCCCGACCTCGGCGGGCTGATGGTCGCGTTCCTGGGCGCAGAGCGCGCCACCTCGGTGGGCGCCGGCCTGGGCGCGTTCGCCGAGCACAAGCCCGAGCCGCCGTTCCACTACCTGCAGTTCCTGGCGGTGCACCCGGCACACCAGGGCAAGGGCATCGGTGCGCAACTGGTGCGGTTCGGTCAGCAGCGCGCCGCGGCCGACGGCCAGGGCGTGTACCTCGAGTCCACCAACGCCCGGAACCTGTCGTTCTACGCGTCGGTGGGGTTCACCTCGCTCGGCGACTTCACGTTGCAGCCCGACGGCCCGTCGGCGTACCGCCAGTGGTGGCAGCCATGAGCCAGGCCGCGTTCGAGTTCGACAGCGACGAGGCCGCCGACCCCACGTACTCGGTCTCCGAGCTGGCCGACGCCATCAACGGCGTGCTGCGCTCGCGGTTCGACGAGGGCGTGTGGGTTCGCGGCGAGATCCAGGGCTGGAACGAACGCGGTCCGCACGCCTACTTCCGGCTCGTCGAGGTCACCGACACCGGCAAGGCGGTGGTGAGCGTGCAGTTCTTCGCCCCGCAGCGCAACAAGCTGCGCTCGCTGTTGTTGAAGAACGGGCTGCACCTCGCCGACGGGCTGAAGGTGCGCATCCACGGCCACCTCGACTTCTTCGCCGGTGGCGGCACGCTCGGCCTGAAGATGAGCGGCATCGACCCACGGTTCACGCTCGGCGAGCTGGCGTTGCAGCGCGACGACGTGCTGCGCCGGTTGGGCGAGGCCGGTCTGCTCGAGCGCAACCGGTCGCTCGACCTCGCCGTCGCACCGCTGCGCATCGGGGTGGTCACCAGTCGCGACAGCGCGGCGTGGGCCGACTTCCTGCACGAGATCGAACGGAGCGGCCTGGCGTTTCACCTCCGACTGGTCGACGTGCGAGTGCAGGGCGCCACCGCGGTGCCCGAGATCACCGGTGCGCTGCGCGAGCTCGGCCGTCACCCCGACCTCGACGCGCTCGTGGTCATCCGCGGCGGTGGCAGCCGCAGCGAGCTCGCCACGTTCGACGCCGAGGCCATCGCGATGGCCATCGCCACGTCGCCGCTGCCGGTGTTCACCGGGCTCGGCCACGAGATCGACCGCAGCGTCGCCGACGAGGTCGCCCACTCGGCGCTGAAGACCCCCACGGCCTGCGCCGCGGCGCTGGTCGAGCGGGTCGCCGGCTTCGTGGCGCGCTCCGAGGCCACCTGGTCGCGCATCCAGCACGTGGCCGAACTGGGCATGCGCCGCTCGGTCACCGACCTGGCCGCGGCGGCCGAGGGGGTGCGGCACCACGTGCTCGCCGCCGTCGCCCGGAGCGACGACCGGTTGGCCGGCCGCGCGCAGCGCGTGGCGTCGGCAGCGAACCGCGCCGTGCAGCAGGCCGACCAGCGGCTCGGCCAGTCCGCGTCGGCGCTCCGACGCGTCCCGCCCCGCCTCGACCAGGAGGTGCGCCACCTCGACGGGCTCGCCCAACGTGTCCGTCTGCTCGACCCGGCCACCACCATGGCCCGGGGGTGGACCATCACCCGCACCGCCGACGGCCGCACCGTGCGGTCGGCCGCCGATCTGCAGCCGGGCGACCGGCTCGTCACCACGTTCGCCACGGGCACGGCCACCAGCCGTGTGGAGGAGACCTCGTCATGACCACCGCCGACCCCAACCAGATGCCCACCGGCTACGCCGACGCGCTCGCCGAGCTCGACACCATCCTCGGCCAGCTCGAACGGGCCGACGTCGACGTCGACGTGCTGGCCGCGCAGGTGCAGCGCGCCGCGGCGCTCATCGCGTTCTGCCGCGATCGCATCGGCAACGCCCGGCTCCAGATCGAGGAGGCCGTCGCCGGCCTGGGCGACCCCGCCTGAAGCCCCGCGTCGGTCGCTTTCCCCCTAGCCTGCCCCTCGTGACCACGTCCGTGCCTCCCTCGCTCACCGCCATCGCGGGGCAGGTGCAGGACCGCCTCCGTGAGTTCCTCGCTCCCGAGGAGGCCCGCTGGTCGGCGTTCGACGACGACCTCGCCGAGCCCGTGCGCGAGATCGGCCGGCTGGTGCTGGTCGGCGGCAAGCGGCTGCGGCCGGCGTTCTGCCACTGGGGTTTCGTCGGCGCGGGTGGCGACCCCGCCGACCCGCGGGTCGTCGATGCCGGCGCGGCGTTCGAGCTGATGCACGCGTTCGCGCTGTTCCACGACGACGTGATGGACGATGCGGCCAGCCGTCGCGGCAACGCCACCACCCACACCGTGTTCACCCAGCACCACCGCGACCACGGGTGGGCGGGCGAGTCGCGCCGGTTCGGCGAGGGCGTGGCCATCCTGGTCGGCGACCTCGCGTTCGTCTACGCCGACCAGCTCATGGTCGACGCCGGCGCCGCCGCGTGGCGCATCTGGAACGAGTTGCGCATCGAGCTCAACGTCGGCCAGGTGCTCGACATCGTCGGCAGCGTGCGCAACGAGCGTCGCCGCCACAAGGCCGAGCTGATCTGCCGCTACAAGAGCGGCAAGTACACCATCGAACGGCCGCTGCACCTCGGTGCGGTGATGGCCGCGCCCGAGCGAGCCGACGAGTTGCTGCCGGCGCTCAGCGCCTACGGCCTGCCGCTCGGCGATGCGTTCCAGATGCGCGACGACGTGATGGGTGCGTTCGGCGACGCCGCGGTCACCGGCAAGCCGGTCGGTGGCGACCTGCGCGAAGGCAAGCCCACGCCGCTCATGGCACGCGCCACCGAGGCCGCCACGCCGGCGCAGGCCGAGGTGCTGGCACTGGTCGGCACGCAGCACCTCAGCGACGACGACGTGGCCCGCGTGCAGCAGGTCATCGTCGACACCGGCGCCCTGGCCGACCTCGAGGCCACCATCAGTTCGCTCACCGCCGAGGCCGTGGCCGCCATCGAACGCGCGCCCATCACCACCGAGGCGCGCGACGAGTTGGTGGCGTTGGCGGCGTACGTCAGCCAGCGGAGTACGTGAGCAGCGCCTGCTCGACGGTGCCCTCCACCACGCCCATCTCGCCGGCCACGGTCTCCAGCCACGGCGGGCGCACGATGGCCGCCACCGTGATCGGCTCCTCGAGCCCCGAGTGCTCGAGCGCGAGGCGGGCGAACAGCGCCGCATAGTCGCGGGGACGGAGGTCGCGTGACAGTTCGAGCAGCGCGTACGGGTCGGGCGCGGTGCTGGTCTCGGGCAGGGTGACGAAGCTGGTGGAGGTGGGGCCGGTGGGCCCGCCCCACAGGCCGGGACCGTCGCAGATCACCGTGCCGCGCACCTGGGTGGCCCGGGCGCCGGCGAGCATCAGCGCGATGTAGCCGCCGAGGCCGCGGCCGACGACGGTGACCTCGCCGAGGTGCTCGAGCGCGATGTCGGCGTCGCCGAGCAGGATCTCGGCCGAGTAGCCGCCGCCGGCGGGCACCGTGGACGCGCCGTGGCCGGTGAAGTCGAGCGCCATCACCGGACCGGGCCACGCGGCCACGTGGTCGGGCCCCGTGGTGGGCGACTGCTCGCCGAGCCCGTGCAGCAACAGCAGCGGCCGACCGCTGCCACCGCGGAGCTCGTGCAGCGCGAGCCGCACCTTGTTGTGGAGCAGGGTGACGGTCATGACAGGAACTCCAGCACCATGCCGGCGACGAGCTCGGGCTGTTCGATGTGGACGAAGTGGCCGATGCCGTCCATCACCTCGAGCCGTCCGGTGCGGGGGATGAGGTGCTCGATGTCCTTCGGCTTGGTGCCCCAGCCCATCGGCTCCTGCTCGGCGGCGAGCAGGCCGAGGAACGGCATGCCGAGCCCGGGCAGGCGGGTGGCGGTCCACTCCGGCCGCCACGGGCCGAAGCCGCCGAAGCGCATCGACGGGTCGAGCTTCCAGCGCCAGCCGTCGGCGTCCTCACGGGCACCGACGGTGACGAGGTGGCAGAGCCACTCGAACGACAGCCGCGGGTTCATGCGCGCCCGCCGCCGTGCCAGCTCCTCCAGCGTGCCGGGCTTGCGGGCCGCAGTGGCCGTGGTGCGGCGATGGTCGAGCCAGCCCTGTAGGTCGCTCGCCACCATGCGCGGGCGTTCGTGCTCGCTGACGTCGCTCATCGGGCGGCGCGACGGCAGACCGTCGAGGTTCACCAGGTGGCTGAAGCGGAACGGCTGGGCGTCGGCGAGCTGGATCATCAGCGCGCCACCCTTCGAGTGGCCGATCACCGGCGCCGGCCGCGACGTGATGCTGCGCATCACCGCGACCGCGTCGCGGATGTCGGCATCCCAGCCGTAGAGCGCGGCGTGCTCGCTGTCGCCGTGGCCGCGTTGGTCCCAGGTGACGACGCGCCAGCCGGCGCGGGCCAGGCGCGGGCCGAACTCCTCGTACGTGCGGGCGAAGTCGGAGCCGCCGTGCACCAGGAACAGGGGATCGGCGGTCTCGTCGCCCCACTCGTGCACCGCGATGCGCACGCCCGAGCTGACCAGCTGGTACTGGCGGTGCGGCGCCTCGGTGCCGGGATACGGGGCCGGAGTCATGGCGCGACCCTATGCCGCAGTGCCGTCGACGGCCGAACCCGCATATGCTCGCGGCCGTGAAGGGTGCCGGGTGGGGAGCGATGGTCGCCGCGAGCGTGCTGATGCCGCTGGTGGCCGGCGCGTGCGGCGACGACAGCGAGTCGGCCGGCACGTTGCCGCCGCTCATCACCACCACGACGTCGACCACCATCGTGGTCACCACCACCACGACGTTGTCGTTCTACACGGTGCAGGCGAACGACACGCTCAGCAAGATCGCCACCAAGTTCGGGGTGGACCAGGCGGCGCTGATGGCGCTCAACGGCATCACCGACCCCGACCACGTGGAGCTGGGCGAGGTGCTGCAGATCCCGCCGCCCACCACGGTCGCGGCCGAGACCACCACGTCCACCACGACCGGCTGAGGGACTTCCGTCCCTCCCGCCGAAAATCGGGCCTTGGTAGGCTGGCGCCCATGAGCTTTTGGCCCACCAAGGAGCACTGGAGCGTCGAGATCCCGCTCCGCACCGAGCACTACCTCTGCCCGTCGTTGGAGGAGACCGGGTTCGTCGCCCTGTCGCCGTATCCCGGCGAGATCCCCACCGAGGAGTGGGAGTCGCTCGAGTACATGGACTGGAAGAGCGGCGGCGACACCAACTTCGCCCCGTTGGCCTCGGCCGACGGCACGCTCGACTGCCGTGGCTTCTGGGACAAGGGCAAAACCGACAAGGACGCGCTCTGGACCCCCAACGCCGAGAAGGCGCCCACGCTGAAGGCGTACGTCGACAGCATCGGCGCGAACTTCGGTCGCGTGCGCATCATCAAGCTCGAGCCGCAGGACCACGAACAGGCGCTGAAGAGCTTCCACCGCGACGACAACAACCGCTTCAACCCGGCCGGCACCGGCTGGGTGGTGCGCACGTGGATCGAGCTCACCGACGATCCCGACAGCTACATGCTGCTGATGGACCTCGACGAGGACCGCCTGCCCATCCCGAGCACCGAGCGCCGCGTGCCGCTGCCGCAGTACTCGCGGTTCGTGGTCGACACGCAGCGCCTGTGGCACGTCGTGGTGCACAACGGCACCAAGCCGCGCTACGGCCTCATCACCAGCGTGGAGTGCACCCCGCACCTCCAGGGCTGGATCGACAGCCAGGTCCCGGCGCTCGTCTGAGCGCCGTCCTCCTGCTCGCTGCCACCGTCGCGACGCTGTTCGCTCGCCCGCGGTGGATGCCCCTGTGGGCCGGCCCTGCGGTCGGTGCCGCACTCGCGCTCGCGATGCGCGTCGTCGCGTGGGGCGACGTGTCGGAATCGCTGCGGCTGTTGCGCGGGCCGCTGCTGTTCCTGGTGTTCGCGGTGCCGCTCGCGGTGCTGCTCGACCGCATCGGCGTGTTCGCGGCGTTGGCCGCAGCGGTCGATGGCGGCCGCCACCTGGTGGCGTGGTTGTGGGTGCTCGCCGCCGCGGTCACGGTGGTGTTCAACCTCGACGCTGCCGTGGTGCTGCTGACGCCGCTGTACATCCGCATCGCCCGCCGCCACGGCCTGGCGCCCGAGATGCTCGCGTTCCAGCCGGCGTTGCTGGCGTGCCTGGCGAGCAGCCCGCTGCCGGTGTCGAACCTGACCAACCTCATCGTCGCCGAGCGGTTCGACCTCGGTGTTGCCGACTTCCTGCGCCATCTCGCGGTGCCGACGGTGGTGGCGTGCGCGGTCGGCTGGTTCGCGTTCCGTCGTGCCTTCCACCTGCACCCGACGCTCGACGGTGTCGACGAACCGGTCGACGCGTCGGCGTTGCGTCGCGGTCTGCCGATCATCGGGTTCGTGCTCGTCGGGTTCACCATCGGCGACGTCGTCGGTGTGCCCGCCTGGGCGGTCGCCGCGGTGGCGGTGGTGTGGGCGGCCGGGCTCACTCGATCGGTGCCGTGGCGGCACGTGCCGTGGGAGGCGATGGTGGTGGCGGCAGGGCTGGCCGTCGTGGTGGCCGCCGCGGTGCCGCACCTCGGGCTCGATCGGTTGCTGCACGGCACCGGGGTGGCGGGCGGCGCGCGGGCGCTGGTGTTCGGCGTGGTCGGCAGCGGGCTGGCGAACAACCTGCCTGCGGTGCTCGCGGGCAGCGCGGCGCTCCACGAGACCGATCAGGTGTGGCCGCTGCTGGTCGGGGTGAACATGGGCCCGGTACTGGTGCTCACGGGGGCGCTCAGCGGGTTGCTGTGGCGCGACACGGCGTCGTCGTTGGGTGTGGAGGTGTCGGCCCGCCGGTACAGCGCCGTCGGCGTGCGGGTCGGCCTCCCCGCCCTCCTCGCCGCGTCGGCCGCCGTCCTCCTCCTCTCCTGACCCCACCCCACCCTCACCCCCACCCCCACCCCCACGTTCGTGTCATGGTCGGACCGGGAAATCCTCGGAGATCGCACGACACGAGTGGGGGTACGGGGCCGTAGTCTCCCGGGCGTGCCCGCCGCCGATGCCCACACCGCGACCCCGATGGGTGTGGCGCTCACCGTGCGCGACGCACCGGCCGAGGTGCTCGCCGCACTCGCCGCAGGCCTCGAGCGCTACCCGGCCGACTTCGGCCTCCAGGGTGCGCTCGACGTGTCGGTGCGTGTGCACGGCGACGAGCCCGGCGATCCGGCCTGGCCGTCGGTGCAGGCCGTGGACTCGGCCGACACGTTGACGGTGCGGTGCGGCTCGGCGGTGGCGACGTTGCGCTACCCCGACGGCACCGCGGTGCTCGACCTCCCCGTGTCGATGCTCGGCGTGACCGACGCACTGCGGCTGTTCGTGGAGTCGGTGTTCACCGCGTTGCAGGTTCGCCGTGGTGCGTTGCACGCGGTGCACAGCGCGCTCGTCGCGGTCGACGACGTGGGTCTCGTGCTGCGCGGCCCCTCGGGGGCGGGCAAGAGCACGCTCACCTACTCGTGCCTGCGCCGCGGGCTGGCGGTGTGCAGCGACGACTGGATCTACGCGGCCACGCACGCCGCCCCCGGTCGCTTCGCCGGCTACCCGTGGCGGATGATGATGACCGAGGACGCGGCGGCACGGTTCCCCGAGCTCGTCGGCGCGGCGACGGTGCCGCATCCCGCGGCGGAAGGCCGCAAGGTGCCCGTGGTGCCGCCGGTCGACCAGCAGCTGGTGACGGCGACGGCCGCGGCGGTGGTGCTGCTCGACCCGGCACCGGAGCTGTCGCTGCAGCCGGTGTCGTTCGACGAAGCGGTCGAGCGGTTCTGGGCGCCGGCGCTGCCGACCGAACGGGAGCACCTCACCGACGAGTGGGT
This sequence comes from Actinomycetota bacterium, assembly GCA_039796575.1. Classification (GTDB taxonomy): domain Bacteria; phylum Actinomycetota; class Acidimicrobiia; order Acidimicrobiales; family Ilumatobacteraceae; genus UBA668. The sequence goes on along the minus strand of JBDKJP010000015.1, from coordinate 3,705 downwards.
GCACGGGCTGCTCGACCGGCCGACCTACGTGCTGCGCCGCGGCACCGACCCGGCGCTCGCCGCTCAGGCGCTCATCGAGCTCGCGCGCAGCCTGCGATAGAGCACCTCGAACGCTGCGGCGGTGAAGTCGGCATCGTGCTGCACCGCCCAGTGGTGCGCCGCCGCGGCCATCGCCTCGCGACGCATCGGGTCGCGCAGGAGGTCGAGGAATGCGTCGGCCAGTGCGCGCGGATTGCGGTCGGGCACGGCGACGGCCGCCGCCACCGGCAGTGCCGCCATGTCGGCGACGTGTCCGACGGCAGTGCCCACGGTGGGCACGCCACATGCTGCCGCCTCCAGCACGGCCAACGGTCCGGCATCGTGGTGGGAGGTGAGCACGTGCAGTGCCGCGCCGCGCACCGCGATGGCGAGCTGCTCGTGGGGCACGTGGCCGTGGAAGGTGACGAGCTGATCGATGCCGAGCTCGGCCGCGAGGCGGCGGTGGTGCCCGTCGAGCGTGTCGCCGCCGACGATGTCGAGCGTGAGCCGTGGCTCGGCCGCCGCGGCAAGGGCGACGGCGCGCAGCAGCAGGTCCTGGTCCTTGACGCGGTTGAGCCCGGCGACGTGCACGAGGTGGTGCGGACGCAACGGGGCGTCACCCGGCGAGCAGTGGCGCAGGTCGGCACCGAGCGGCACCACCTCGCCGACGCGTCCGCCGGCTGCCGCCACGTGACGGTGCATCCACTCCGTGGCCACGGTGACCTCGTCGGCCGATCGCAGCGCCGCGGCGGCCAACTTGCGGGTGCCGCGGTGGAGGCCGCCCCCGTACCCGATCGACGGCACCGCAGCGAGCTCGCCGCCGCACACGCTCACCACGCTCGCAGCACCGGTGGTACGAGCCGCAGCCACGGCCGCCAGACCGGGCAGGTTGGCCCACAGCCCGTGCACCACGTCGGGCTTGCCGAAGCGGCGCACCACCCGCGGCACCTCGGTGAGGACGCGGGCGATGTCGGTCTTCGAGTGTGCGCCGACCGGCACGTTCACCACCGGTGCACCGAACAGCGTCCACTCGCCGGGCTCCGGGTCGTGACCGACCGCCACCACGGCCACGTCGTGCCGTTCGCCCGTGGTGCGCACCAGATGGTGCACGAACGGGATCACCCGCGGCTGCCCCGGTGGGTCCACCCCGCCCGGCACCACGTACACGATCCGCATGCGGGCAGTCTCGCGGATCGGGACGCGTGGCTAGTGTCCAGCGATCATCGGTCCCTCTGCCACCACTTGGCGCGAACAGCAGCACCAGCTCGTCGCCGCGGTCGTCGCGTCGCTGCAGGGCGGCGCGCCGGTGCTCGCGCCGGCGTGGTCGCTCGAGGAGGTGCAACGCGTGGGTCTCGCGACCGGGCTCACCGCGCTGGCCGGCGCGCTGGGTGTGTTCGACGGTGCCGAGCCGGCGGTGCGCGGCTACGTCACCGAGCAGTGCGCGGCAGTGGCGGCACGGGTCGACCGGTTCCGCGGCGGTGGCCCTCGCGTCGAGGCGCTGCTGGTGGCCGCCGACCTGATGGCCGTGCCGGTGAAGGGCGCGGTGCTCGCCGGCGTGCTGGGCGACGAGCCCGTGTGGCCGATGCCCGACACCCGGCCGATGAGCGACCTCGACCTGCTGGTGCTGCCGCGCCATCGTGCGCAGTGCGGCGCGGTGCTGACGCGATCGGGTTGGGCGCTCCACGCGTCCACGCCGCACGAGGACACGTTCCTGCTGTGGGGCGACGGCGGCGTCGGGCGAACCGACGGCGAGAGCGCCGATCACAACGGCCGGGTCGAGCTGCACCCGGGATGGACCGAGCACCTGCACGGCTACGCGGCCGACGGTTTCGACCTCGAACGCCGCGCGCACCGTCGGCCCGACGGGACGTGGCGGCTCGACGATCCGTCGTTCGTGGTGCACGTGATCGGCCACCTCGCGTCCACGGTGGTGCGGGCCGAGGTACGTGCGGTGAACGTGCTCGACGTGTGGTTCCTGGCCGCGCGCGGCATCGACTGGAAGGCGGCCGACCGTGTGCTGCACGAGGTGGCGCCGCAGCTGGCCGGCCCGGGGCTGTGGGCGGCCGACCGGTTCCTGCCCGGGGTGGTGCCGCCCGAGTTGTTGCAGCGCGAGCTCGGCCGCCTCGGTCGCGGTGGCGACGTGCTGGGAGCGACACCCGAGGCCGCTGTGCTCCGCGACCCCACGCAACGCACCACCGCCGCGTGGCGTGCCGCGTTCGCGCGAACCGCCGGTCAACGCACTGCGGTGGGCCGGCAGTTGGCGCGTGGTGCGGTGGGCAGGCTGCGGTGACCGCGGCCGCTCGCATCGCTGTCGTGATGCCGCCCGTCACCGATCTCGAGCCCGACGCGGCCCTCGACCGCTGGACCACGGTCACCGCCACCGCACGGGCACTCGCCCGTCGCGACGACGTCGAGCCGGTCGTGCACGCGCGTCACGCCCGCGCGATCTCGTCGCTCGAACGCGACGGGGTGACGTACCGGTTCCACACGTCCGACGCGGCCCTGGTCGCGGCCGTGCGCGCCGACCGACCGCACTCGGTGCACGTGCACGGTCTCGGGTGGACGCGACTGCTGCGCCGCCTCCGTGCCGTCGACGCCCCGTTGGTGTTGCAGCACCACGGTGAGCCGGTGTTCCGCGGTCGCGCTCGCTGGGGGCATCGCCTCGTGCGCTCGGGTGTGGCCGGCTACCTGTTCACCGGCGCCGACCACGGGCAGGCGCGACCGTGGATCGACGCGGGCGTCATCGCGGCCGACGCGAAGGTGTTCGACGTGCTCGAGGCCGCGTCGATGCTGCCCGACGGCGACGGCGCACCCGTGCAACTCGACGGGAGCCCGGCGGTGCTGTGGGTGGGACGACTCGTGCCGGGCAAGGACCCGCTCGCCGCGCTGGCCGCCTTCGCACTGCTGGCGGAGCAACACCCCGACGCGCACCTGCACCTGCTGGCCTCCGATCGGCAACTCGAGCCGGAGGTGCGCGCTGCGGTGGCCGCGCTCGGTGCGGTGGGTGACCGCGTGCACGTGCACGACGCGGTGTCGCACGACCGGATCGGGGCGTGGTACGCCGCCGCCGACGTGTTCTTCTCCACCAGCCATCACGAAGGATCGGGCTACTCGCTCATCGAGGCGATGTCGCGCGGGTTGCCGCCCGCCGTCACGGGAATTCCACCGCATCGGTCGATTGCGGGTGACGTCGGCCGTTTCTTCGCCGTCGGTGACGCCGCTGCCGCAGCGAGTGCGATCGAGGCGGCGATGAAAACACCCCCTGTCGAAGTGCTCGATCGATCACATAAGGTGCTCTCGTGGGAGCGGGTCGCCGGGCGGTTGGCCGACGTGCATCGCTCCCTCCGTTGACGAGGGGCGCCGGTCGGGAGGACCATCACACATGACCACGAAGGTGCTGCTGGCCCATTCGTACTTCCTGCAGCTCGATCCGAAGCAGCACGCGAAGATGAAGCCCTACCCGCCGCTCAACACGTTGCACGCGGCCACGGTGCTGCGCACCGACGGGTACGACGTCGCGGTGTTCGATGCGATGCTCGCTGCCGACGAACGCGACTTCGAGGGCGCGCTCGCGCTGCACCGACCCGACGTGGTGGTGCTGTTCGAGGACAACTTCAACTTCCTGTCGAAGATGTGCCTCACCCGCATGCGCGAGGCGGCCATCACCATGATCGGCATGGCCCGTGC
>JBDKJP010000014.1:0-52895 GCA_039796575.1 Actinomycetota bacterium | reverse complement strand
GCCGAGCGCACCGTCGAGCAGCTCGGCGTGCTGTTCGGCGACGCCGTGTGGCCGTCGTGGAAGCCCTCCACCGCTCGCGGCATCCGTCGCTCGGTGCTGCACGACCGTCACGTGGCCGACGGCGCGCGCTTCGCCCCGTCGTTCGGCTGGGAGTACCCCGAGTGGTTCGCCGAGCCGCACGAAGCGGTGTCGTCGGTGCTCGACTTCGTGCGCCAGCCCTCGCACCCGCTGGTGGCACGCGAGCACCACGCCGTCCGCGAGGCCGTCGGCGTGCTCGACATGAGCCTGATGGCGAAGCTGTCGGTGCAGGGCCCGCACGCGGCCGACGTGCTGCAGCGCCTCTCGGCCAACGACGTGGCCCGCGAGGTCGGCCGGGTGGTGTACACCCAGTGGCTCGACCACCGCGGCGGCATCATCGCCGACGTCACGGTCACCCGGCTCGCCGACGACCGCTTCGTCGTGGTCGCCGCCGACATCATCCACCGTCGCATCGAGGCACTCGTGCGTCGCGCCACGCTCCCCCACGAGACCGTCGTCGTCACCGACGTCACCTCGGCCACCACGCTCCTCTCGGTGCAGGGCCCTGCGTCGCGCGAGCTGCTCGGCCGCCTCACCGACGCCGACCTCTCCAACGACGCGTTCCCCTACCTCACCGCACAGCAGGTGCACCTCGGCTACGCACCCGTGCTGATGGGACGTGTCACGTACGTGGGCGAGCTCGGCTACGAGCTGCACGTGCCCACCGAGTACGCCACCGGCCTGTACCACCTGCTGTTCGAGGCCGGTGCCGTTCTCGGCCTCCGTCCCGTCGGCCTGGGCGCGATGGCGAGCCTGCGCCTCGAGAAGGGCTACCGCGACATGGGCATCGACATCGACAACACCGACGACCCGCTCTCGGCCGGGCTCGGGTTCGCGGTCGCGTGGGACAAGCCCGGTGGGTTCATCGGCCGCGACGCGCTGCTGCGCATCCGCGAACATGGCCCCACGCCCGACCGCGTGGTGTGCCTGTTCGTCGACGACCCCGATGCCGACCTGTTCGGCAACGAGCCGATGCTCATCGACGGAGGCTGGACCGGGTACGTGCGCGCCGCCGCGTTCGGCCACACCCTCGGCGGGCCCGTCGGCCTCGGGCAGGTGCACCACCCCGACGGCGTCACCGCCGCCTGGCTGGCACAGCAACAGGTGGAGATCGACACGCCGACGGGCCGACTGCCCGCACGTGTGCAGCTCGGGCCCTTCTACGACCCGAGCCGGTCACGCATCCTGGCTCAGGCCTGAAACACCGTCGCACCGTCGACCACGGTGCGCACCACGCGTGCCGACAGCAACGCATCGGGGCCGAGGCGGAACGGGTCGCGGTCGAGCACCACGAAGTCGGCGACGAGCCCTTCGCGCAGCGTGCCGCGACGGTCCTCCTCGAAGCTCGCCCATGCGCTGTCGCGCGTGGCGTGCACCACGGCCTCCTCCATCGGCAGCGAGAAGTCGGGCCGCAACGGCTGGGCCTCGGCCACGTACGGCGAACGCCGCGTCGCGGCGATGTACATGTTGGGCAGCGGGTGGTGCGCCGCCGTGGGCACGTCGGTGCCGAACGCCAGCGTGGTGCCGTGCTCGAGGTACTCGGGCCACGCGAAGCCGCGCTGCGCGCGCTCCTCGCCGAGCAGCTCGATCCAGTTGTCGAGGTACGCCGGGTCGACGTGCACCGGCTGCATCGACGCCGTCACACCCAACGGCGCGAGCCGCGGCACGTCGGCCGCGTCGACGTACTCGAGGTGCTCGATGCGATGGCGGCGCTCACGCGTGTCGCCCACCTTCGCACGCGCCTCGGCCATGCCCTCGAACACGTCGAGCACCGTGCGCACCGCCAGGTCGCCGATGGCGTGGCACGCGATCTGCAGGCCCAGCTCGTCGGCGAGGTGCATCACCGGCGCGAGCCGCTCGCGCGGCCACACCATCTCGCCGGGCGCGCCGTTGGTGAACGGATGGCACATGCCGGCCGTGCAACCGTCGATGGTGCCGTCGGTGACCAGCTTGATGCCCACCACGCGCAACCGCCCGTGCGCCTGGTCGCGGGCCATCTCTGCCGCCCGGCGCACCTGCGCGAGCTCGTCCTCGGTCTCGTCGCAACGCTCGATCAACCAGTGCGCCACGACGGTGAACGGCAGTTGCCCACGCGCCTCGGCGCGGCGCAACGCATCGACCGTGCGACGGTTGCAGGCCATCTCCACCGCGCCGGTGGTGCCCGACGCCAGGTAGGCGTGCACGGCGGCCTGCACGAACCGGTCGTTGTCGTCGTCGGTGGTCGCGTTGATGACCGGCCAGGCGATCATGTAGCCGGCGTTCTCCTGCAGGTGCCCGGTGGCCACGCCGTGCTCGTCGCGCACGATCTCACCGCCGATCGGGTCGGCCGTGTCGGCGGTGATGCCCAACTCCTCCAGCGCCTTCGTGTTGCACCACACCGAGTGCAGGTCGCTCGCGTCGAGGTACACCGGCTTGTCGGGCACGATCGCGTCGAGCAGGTCGCGGTGCGGCGTGCTGTTCGGCAGCGCCGAGAACACCCAGCCCACACCGAGCACGCGGGGCACGTCGGGGTTGGCCGCCACCCAGCGACGCAGCTCGGCCTCGATCTCGTCCATCGACGTGCACGGCCGCAGCACCGCCTTGGTGAGCGCCGAGCCCGCGGCCAGCACGTGTGCGTGACCGTCGAAGAAGCCCGGCAGCACCACGCCGTCGCCGGCGTCGATGACCGTGGCGCCGTCGCCCGCTGCGGCGGCAGCATCGGCCTCGTCGCCGACGTGCACGACCTTGCCGTCGGCCACGGCCATGCCGGAGGCCCAGAGTCGGTTCGGGTCGGCGGTGAAGATGCGCCCGCGGACGAGCAGTCGGTCGGTCATGCGGGCGACTCTAGATCGGGTCAGTTGGGGATGATCGTGCCCATGTTCATCACGCCGTGCGGATCGAACGCCTGCTTCAGCGTGGCGAGCATCGGGAACGACGTGCCGTACTCGTCGCGCACCCAGTGCGCACGGGCCTTGCCGATGCCGTGGTGGTGCACGATCGAGCCGCCGAAGCGCAGCGTCTCCTCGCAGATGATGTCGATGATCTTGAAGTAGTACTTGTCGTTCTCCTCCTCCGGCGCACAGTCGATGAGGTCGTAGAAGTAGTTGAAGTACATGTTCGTGCCGTTGATGTAGCTGTGCGACGAGTGCCCGCCGAGCAGCGTGATGCCGTTGATCTCGGCACGGATGCGCGGGATGACCGCCTCGTAGATCTTGTTGATCGAGCTCCAGTCGGCCGAGATCTCGGTGGTGCGGTTCACGTTGCTGGTGGTGCGGATGCGCTCGTCCTCGCGCAGCACCTTGTCGGGCCCCCACACCAGGTCGTTGAACCACTCCTCGATGAGCGCCGGGTCGACCCGCTGGCACTCGGGGTACTTCGCCACGAGCTCGTGGATGCCGGCCTCGGTGGCCGCCGTGATGCCGGCGTTGCCCTCGGCCATGAACAGCAGGATGCACTCGTCGGGCTTCGCGAAGTGCGAGAAGTGGAGCTGGCCGTCCTCGTAGTCGTACAGGCGGGCCACCGACGGCTTGTACCCGGCCACCATCACTTCGCGCAGCGCCTCGAAGCCCGTGGTCATGTTCTTCAGCGTCCAGCCCATGAACTTGTGGTGCTCGGGCGTGTACGGGAACAGCTTCACCGTGACCTCGGTGATGTAGCAGAGCGCGCCCTCGTTGCCGATGACGATGTGGCGGATGTCGGGGCCGGCGGCGCGACGCGGCACGTTCTTGATGCGCGACACCTGGCCACCGGGGAACACCACCTCGCAGCCCACCACCATGTCCTCGATGCCGCCGTACAGCGTGGAGAACTGGCCGATGCTGCGTGTGGCCACCAGGCCGCCCATGCTGGCGATGGGCTTCGACTGCGGGCTGTGGCCGGTGGTGAGGCCCTGCTCGCGGGCCTGGTCCTCCAGCACCTGCAGCGGCACGCCGCACTGCACCGTCGCCTGCATGTTGTAGGCGTCGATCGACACGATGGTGTTCATCCGCGAACCGTCGACCACGATCGACTGCTCGGCGCCGCTCTCGAGGCCGCCCTCCGTGGCCGTGCCACCGGTGCGTGCCACCACGTTCACACCGTGTACGTCGGCGAACGCCAGCACCTTCGACACCTCGTCGGTGCTCTGCACGTACACCACTGCCAGCGGCGTGCGCATCGTGTGCACACCGAAGATGTTCTGCATCTTGCGGAAGTTGTCGACGCTCGCCTGCTGCAGTTCGGCCGGGTCGGTGTGCACCTGCTCGGTCGACAGCAGCTGCTGGAGGTGGGCGACGACGGCGTCGTTGGTGAGGGCCATGGCTCGGTGTCCTTCGGGTCAGTGGAAGATCGGGTAGGCGCGCTCGAACAGCGCGTCGGTGTGGTTGCGGATGTCGTGGTAGCCGGCGGCGGCGACCTGCTCGTACACCGAACGGTCCGCGTCGACCGGTTCGAACGTCTCGCATCGATGCGTCATGTGCGCCGCCGCGGTCTCGATGTCGGGGTGCAGACCGGCCGCGGCAGCAGCGCAGATGGCGGCGCCGAGGGCCGCGCCGCCGCCGTCGACGCTGCGCGACGCGGGGATGCCGAACACGTCGGCGAAGATCTGCATGAACAGCGGGCTGTCCGCGCCGCCGCCCGAGACGACGATCTCGGTGAGGTCGATGCCCAGCTCGGTGGTCATCGCGTCGACGTGGAACTTCATCGTCAGCGCGATGGCCTCGAGGATGCTGCGGTACACATGGCCGCGTGTGTGGCGCGCGTCGAAGCCGAGCATCATCCCCTTGCGGAACGGCTTGTCGGTGGTGGCCAACCAGTCGAGCACGGTCATCAGGCCGTCGCTGCCCGCGGGCACCACTGCCGCCTCGCGCTCGAGGTACGCCTCGCGGGTCATGCCCAACGACACGGCCCGCTCGGCCACCTCGTCGCCGAGCAGGTCGAGGAACCAGGTGAGCGTCCACATGCCGCGGCGCACGCCGTTGCTCTCGTAGAGGTACCGGTGCGGGATGCACGCGAAGTTGGTCCAGAACGCCGCAGGCTCGCGGTGGTTGGTGTGGCCGTGCACCATCGCGGCGATGTAGGTGCCCAGGCTCACCAGCGCCGTGGTCTCCCCCAGCGTGCCGGCGCCGAGCATCTCGACGGCCTTGTCGTTCGAGGTGTGCACCACCGGGACGCCTGCGGGCAGGCCCGTGTGCGTCGCCGCCTCGGCCGTGAGCGGGCCGATGACGTCGCCGGGCATCTGCAACTCGAACAGCTGCTCGCGTTGCACGGCGAACTGCTCGTACAGCGCAGGGTCGTCACTCCACTGCCACGTGTCGGTGTCGATGGGCCACTGCAGCAGGATGTTGTTGCCGGCGGTGTCGCGGCGTTGACCCGTGCACCGGTAGGCGATGTACCCGGTGGTGGTGGTCGACCAGCGGTGTGCCGCATCGGCCGGCACGTACGGCTGATAGGCCCGGTCGTCCATCCAGCTCACCACCGGCTCGAGCAGTTCGCCGTCGTCGCGCAGGAACACCTTGCAGCAGCGGATGGGGCAGATGCCCACGGCCACGATGTCGGCAGGGTCGCCGTCGAACAGCGCCAGCGCGCGTCGACTGGCCTCGCCGATGGCGTCCCACAGGTCGTCGTCGGGATGCACCGCCACCCCGTGCTGCGGTCGGCTCATCGGTCGCAGCAACTGCTGGCCGCGCGCCACCGCGGTGCCCGATGCGTCGTACACCACCACCTTGGCGCTCTGCGTGCCGCAGTCGACGCCCACCACGTAGGGGCCGGCCATCAACGCACCAGGTATCCGCCGTCGACCGCGAGGATGTGGCCGTTCACGTAGTCGCTGGCACGGCTGGCGAGGAACACCACGGTGCCCATCAGGTCGGCCGGGTCGCCCCACCGCTCGGCGGGGATGTGCTCGAGCACGCGGCGGTTCGAATCGGGGTTCGCGCGAGTGGCCGTGGTGATGGCGGTGGCGAAGTAGCCGGGCGCGAGCCCGTTCACCTGCACGTTGTGCATCGCGAGCTCGTCGGCGTACGCCTTGGTGAACCCGGCGATGCCGTGCTTCGTGGCCGCGTAGGCCGACGAGTAGCGCCCGCCGAGGAACGAGAACATCGAGCAGATGTTGATGATCTTGCCGCTGCGCTGCGGCACGAAGTACTTGGCCGCCTCGAAGCTCATCTCGAACGCCGCGGTGAGGTTCACCGCCACCGTCGGGTCCCACTTGTCGCGGCCGAACTCGAGCACCTCACCGAGCGGGCAGATGCCGGCGCTGTTGACGAGGATGTCGATGGAGCCGAGGCGGGCGACGCACTCCGCGAGCACCTGCGCGGGCACACCCTCGGCCGTGATGTCGGCCTTCATGTACTCGTAGCGCACGCCCTCGGCCTCCACCATCGGGCCGGTGGTGCCGTCGTCGTCCATGATGCTCGGCACGAACACATTGGCGCCGCCCTTGGCGAGCGCCAGCGTGAAGGCCTGGCCGAGCCCGGTGTTGCCGCCGGTGACGATGGCGTTCTTGCCGCGAAGGCTGAAGAAGTCCATCCGGAACTCGCTGATGTCCATCGGCGCATGTTAGTGCAGCGACCGAAATTGACCGGAACAGTCGTACCCGGAAAAACGGCGACGCTCAGACCCAACGACGGCATGGCTCGACCCGCCTGCTGGGACGAGTGAGCGTTCGCGGCGGAACGCTGGCAGGCTGAAGCACGTGGAGCAACGAGACCTCTTGATCATCGGCGGCGGACCTGGCGGGTCGGCTGCGGCCATCGTCGCCGCACGCGCCGGCCTGAAGGTCACGTTGTTCGAGAAGGGCCCGCACGGACGCGACAAGGTGTGCGGCGACGGCCTCACGCCACGTGCCGTGGCCGCGCTCGAGGAGTTGGCGATCGACATCAGCCCGGCGCACCGCATCGACGGGTTGCGGATGATCGCAGGGAAGCGCCAGCGCGAACTGCGCTGGCCCTCCACCACCCGGTTCCCCGATCACGGCGCAGTGTGGCCACGTCATCGCCTCGACGCGCACCTCGTCGACGTCGCCATCGCCGCGGGCGCAGAGGTGCGATTCGGCTGCGAGGCGCTCCCGTTGCTCGAGGGCGACCGCGTGGTCGGTGTCACCGCTGGCAGCGACACCTTCCGTGCGCCGCTCACCGTGCTCGCCGCCGGCGCGCAGGGGCAGGCCGCGAAGATGCTCGGCGCCGAGCGCGACCCGAACGAACCGTTCGGTCTCGCCATCCGCGCGTATGCCCCGAGCCCGCGTCACACCGATCGTCACCTCGAGGCCTGCCTCAGCCTCAGCGACGAGCACGGCGTCGCCGTGCCCGGCTACGGCTGGATGTTTCCCGCCGGCGACGGCACGGTGAACATCGGCGTCGGCGCGTTGAGCACGATGAAGGGCTTCAAGCAGTTGAACCTCAACCGACTGCTCGACCAGTACGCCGCGCTCGTGCGCGAACCGTGGGGCCTCGGCGAGTTCCAGGAGAAGCCCCGCGCGTGGCGGCTGCCGATGAGCAGCCTCCGACGGGTGGGGCCGGGCTGGGTGGCCGTCGGTGACGCCGCAGGGTTCGTGAACCCGATGAACGGCGAGGGCATCGACTACGCGCTCGAGAGCGGCATCCTCGCCGTCCAGCACTACCTGGCCGACCCGGCCAACGTCACCACCAACTACGACCGCGAGGTGGGCGCCCGGTTCGATGCGTTCCTGCGCACCGGTCGCCGATTCAGCTTCATCATCGGCCACCCGTGGTTGCTGAAGCCCGGGCTTCGCGTCGCGGTGGGCACCCAGGCCGCTGCCGACGTCACCCTGTCGGTGATGGGCAACCTGATCGACAACACCACGCCTGGCGCCGCCGGACGCGTGATGAAGGTGGCCGACACCACGCTGCGCTGGGCAGACCCGATGCTCAGGCGGTTCGCGCCGCGCGACAAGCAGCCCACCACGCCGCCGAGACCGACGACGCCTGCACGGTGACGGCGCGCCCGTCGAGGTGCTCCATCTCGACGGCCCAACGACCGTCCACGCCCGTCATGCGACCATCGGCGTCGCGGACGTGGTTCTCGCGGTAGCTCAGCCAGGTACGCCACCCTGCGGCTTCCAACGCACGCCGTCGACGATCGGGAGTGCGAACGGGCGGGCGCAGTGCGAGGGTCTCCATGTGGCCATGGTGCACCACCGGGCCTGTGGATCGTCAGTGCCGATTACCTGTGAGTTGCCTGGGGACGACCGGGCCTCGAGGTGCTGGCTCGCACGACGAGCTCGGTCGGCAGCAACCGGTGATCGGTGCGCTGCGCGCCCGGCTGCCCGATGGCGGCCATGAGCAGCGCGGTGGCCTCCGCACCCTTGCGGTGCACGTCCTGGCGCACCGTGGTGAGCGGCGGCCGGGTGTGCTCGGCGAAGAACGCGTCGTCGAAGCCGACCACCGAGAGCTCCTCGGGCACCACCATGTCGCGGTCCCGCGCCGCCTGCATCACGCCCACGGCGATGCGGTCGGAGTACGCGAGCACCGCGGTGGGGCGACGCTTGGCAGGCAGGTCGAGGAACGACTGCGCCGCGGCGTGGCCGGCGTCCTCGGTGCTGGCCGACGCGTTCACGACCACCGGCTCGATGCCGGCTTCGTCGAGCACCGAACGCCAGCCGTCCATGCGGCGCGTCACGGTGTACGACGACGCGACACGTTCGTCGTCGAGCCGGGTGACCAGCGCGATCCGTCGATGACCGAGCGACACGAGGTGCTGCGCGGCCGCCCGGGCCCCGCCGCGGTCGTCCACGTTGAGGCAGGGGTAGCCGCGCACGGGCTCCTGGTCGACGAACACCAGCGGCAGCTTGCGGCGGCGCAGCCAGTCGACGGCCTCCGACTCGGCGCCGCAGTTGTAGACCAGCGCGCCGTCCATCGGGATGTCGCGTGTGGGCACCAGGTCGCCCTTCGAGTGCGACGAGAGCAGCGTCATGCCACGGCCGCTCGGGGCCAATTCGCCGCTGATGGCCGAGAGGAACCGGGCAGCGATCTCGTCGAGGAACGACTCCTCGAGGTGATCGGTGAACAGCAGACCGATGGTGCCCGACGAGCCCTTCGCGAGCGCTCGCGCCGCCGGGTCGGGCCCCGTGTACCCGAGCCGCGTCGCGGTCTCGAGGATGCGGTCACGCAGTTCGCCCGACAGTTGGTCGGGCCGGGAGAACGCGTTCGACACCGTCATGCGACTCACGCCGACGGCATCGGCGATGGTCTGCAGGGTCACGCGGGTCACACGTGCATTCTGCCGCGGAGGCGGCGACGGGTGCGACGTGACGGCACGTCGGGGAGCACCGGCGCGTCGGGCAGTGCGCTGAACGCCGTGATCGGGCCGAGGGTGCGGAGGGCGGTGCGGGTCAGGTGGTGATGGGCTTCCATGGGGGTCTCCTTGCCGTGCGAATGTCTGTACCGGTATAGTACCGTGGTTACTGTACCGGTCAAGTGCGACGTGCGTCACGCCGCCCCGATGTCTGCGAGGATCACCGCCATGAGCTCGATCGACCTGCCCCACGGCTTCGTGTGGGGCGCTGCCACCTCCTCGTACCAGATCGAAGGGGCCGTCCACGCCGACGGTCGCGGCCCCTCCATCTGGGACACGTTCTGCCGGGTGCCCGGCAAGGTGGTGAACGGCGACCACGGCGACGTGGCCTGCGATCACTACCACCGCCTCGACGAGGACCTCGACCTGATGGCATCGCTCGGCCTCCAGGCGTACCGCTTCTCCATCGCCTGGCCGCGCATCCTGCCCACCGGCACGGGCGAGGTCAACGAGGCCGGCCTCGCGTTCTACGAACGCCTCGTCGACGGCCTGCTCGCCCGCGGCATCACCCCGTTCGTCACGCTCTACCACTGGGACCTCCCCCAGGCCCTGCAGGACCAGGGCGGCTGGGCGAACCGCGACACCGTGCAGGCGTTCGTCGACTACGCCGGCATCGTGGCCGCTCGCCTCGGCGACGGCGTGCGTCACTGGATCACCCACAACGAGCCGTGGGTGGTCAGCTTCCTCGGCAACCTCGAGGGCGTGCACGCGCCCGGCATCACCGACCTCGGCACCGCACTCACCGTCGCGCACCACGTGCTGCTCTCGCACGGCCTCGCCGTGCCCGTCATCCGCGCCGCCGCGCCCGGCGCCGAAGTCGGCATCACGGTGAACCTCGGCCTCGGCCGCGCCCGCACCGACTCCCCCGCCGACCTCCAGGCGGTGCGTGCGCTCGACGGCTACGCCAACCGCTGGTTCCTCGACCCGCTCTACGGCCTCGGCTACCCCGCCGACATGGTGGCCCAGTTCGGTGACGCGATGCCCGCCGTGTCCGTCGACGACCTCGACGCCATCGCCACCCCCACCGACTTCCTCGGCATCAACTCGTACAACCCCGCCGTGGTACGGCCGGCCGACGACCCGACGAACCCGCTCGGGTTCGAGCCCCTCACGCCGGAGGAGATGGAGGCAGAGGGCTACTCGCTCACCGCGATGGGCTGGCCCATCGTGCCCGAGGCGTTCGGCCAGCTCCTCACCCGCGTCGCCCGCGACTACGACGTGCCCGCCATCTACATCACCGAGAACGGCGCCGCGTTCGACGACGAGCTCGTCGACGGCGCAGTGCACGACCCGCGGCGCGTGGAGTACCTGATGACCCACCTGGCCGCGCTGCGCATCGCACTCAACGAAGGTGCGCCGGTGCGCGGCTACTTCGCCTGGTCGCTGCTCGACAACTTCGAATGGGCGTGGGGCTACGGCAAGCGGTTCGGCATCGTGCACGTCGACTACGACACGCTCGAGCGCACCCCGAAGGCCAGCGCCCTCTGGTACCGCGACACCATCGCCCGCAACGGCTTCAGCTACTGAAGTCGGCGGTGGCCAGCACCGTCCCGTCGTCGGCGACGATGCGCATGGCCGTCGCGTCGAGCAGCTCCGGCGCGATGCCGACCGCCCACACGCCGGCCGCGATGTCGTCCACCTCCCACGATCCGACGGGCACCCAGGTGCCGTCCTCGCGCTGCAGCTCACAGGTGCGCGTCCCCGGGTCGGGTCGCGGCGCGTCGATCATCACGAGGACGTGTGGTGTCGGTGTCGAGCGCAGCTCCACGGCACCGATCGCCACGTCGTCCGCCGCTTCGATCCGCGCCGCGACGACGTCGCTCGCTGCATCGTCGTTCGACGCCCACCACAGCACCGCGCCGGCGGTGACGATCAGCACCGCGGCAACGGCAGTGACCCAGCGGCCCGTCCGCGACGCCGTGGGCGCACCCATGCGGGCGAGCGCACGCGACTCGAAGCCGGCAGGGGGCTCGAGCTGTGGCGCCGCGAGCAGCAGCCGGTCGGCGACGCCGCCGAGGCCTGCCAGCAACGTCTGACACGAC
Organism: Actinomycetota bacterium; assembly: GCA_039796575.1. Classification (GTDB taxonomy): domain Bacteria; phylum Actinomycetota; class Acidimicrobiia; order Acidimicrobiales; family Ilumatobacteraceae; genus UBA668. The sequence goes on along the minus strand of JBDKJP010000014.1, from coordinate 41,505 downwards.
TGGCACCCCGTCGCATGCGCCAGCGCCGTGCTCCGGCGTGGCTCCTCGAGCTGGCCCAGTGCGAGGTCGTCGACCTGCTCCTGGAACTCGTCGCAATTCATGTCGCCACCTCCACGGCTGCGCGCAGCCGCCGCAGACCCGTCCGGATCCTGGTCTTCGCGGTGCCGAGCGGCACCCCTTCGATCGTCGCCACCTCCAGCGCCGTGCGACCCGCGACCGTCGCGAGGAGCACCGCGCGTCGCTGGTCGAGCGGCAACGCGTCCAACTCCTCGCCGAGCCGACCGAGCTGGTCGGCATCGACGGCCGCCTGCTGCGGGTCGACGCCGCCCGAGACGGGCAGCAGCGCACCGAGCGTCGCCGGATCGAACGGTGCGGCACGGCGCACCCGCATCGCATCGATCGCGAGGTTCCGCGTGATCGTGAGCAGCCATGTCGTCACACCGGCGCGGCGAGGGTCGTAGCTGCCGGCGTGCCGCCAGGCGCGCTCGAACGTCATCTGCGCGATGTCGTCGGCCAGCCCCACGTCGCCGACGATCGTGACGGCCAGGCCGAACACCCTGCGCTGGAATCGACGCACGAACACCGCCGCGGCATCCCGCTCCCCCACGGCGAGCGCCGCGAGAAGCGCATCGTCGGGCAGACGATCGAGCCGGGCCGGGTGTCGCATCGCCCAACTGTACGAACGAGCACGGTCGAGGGATTGCGCGATCGGTGCAATCCCTCCTCGCCACTCATCCGTACAACACCCGACGCACCCGCGCCCGACGAGAGGAACGAACCATGAAGCTCACCAAGACCCTTGCCGCCAGCGTGGCGGTGGCCGCCATCGGCATCGCAGCGATGACCTCTGCCGTCACGGCGGGCGGCGCTCGATCCGTCGAGTCCGATTCGATGATCGGTGTTCCCGCCACGCTCACCGGCGCTGCCGGTCAGATCCGCGGCGTCAACGGCGGCGGCCTCCCGTGGAGCATCGGATCGTCGGAGGTGGAGGTCACGGCGTCCGGCAAGGTGGAGGTCGCGTTCAACGACCTCGTGTTCGCCGCCGGGCCGAACGTCGGCAAGAACACCGTGGCGTCGATGAAGGTCGTCGTGTCGTGCCTCGACAGCACCGGTGCGACGGTCAACGTGTCCACCCCGCTGTTCCCGGTCACCACGGCCACGGCGCTCGACGCAGGCGGCGACGGGGCAGTGGAGGCACGCCTCGCGCTGCCCAAGCCCTGCATCGCACCGATCGTGTTCATCACGAACCCGAACGGCGCGTGGTTCGCGGTCGACGGCCTCTGACGCCACCCCGGTAGCGTCGGGCGGGATGCCGCCCGACGCTCCCGAAGTCCCGCACTGGCTCCGAGGTTGCTGGCGTCGGGCCTGGATCCGCATGGAGGACGGCACCGTCGACGACCGAGCGGCGGTGTTCTGGCTGCAGACCGCACACGCGATGGCCGACGTGCGCATCGACGGCGACCGACCGCCGTTCGACGGCGTGCACTCGTTGGCCGAGTGCAGCGATGGGCACCTCGCCGCGCTCGCCACCGCCAACGCCAGCACGGGCCACACCTCGGTCGAGCACGTGGTCGACCACCCCGACGGGTCGCACACGTGCGTCGCGCAGTGGCACACGTACGGCCACGGCGCGAACTTCCAGCCGGTCGTCACCTACCCCGAGCCCGGGCTGCTGCACGTCGACGCCACCGGCACGGTGATGACCGAGCGCGCGCCCAGCGGCGCGTACGTGGAGGAATGGCACCTCGTGCCCGGCTCGCGCGACGTGCTGCGCAGCGAGCCGCCCGTCGACGGCCGGGAGTGGTTCCGGGCCGGCCCCGTCGTCATCGTGGTCCGCGACCGCGCCGTCGCCCCGCCGCGCGATGCATCGCTCTCCGACCTCATCGCCCACGACCACCTCGCCCGCGCCACCATCGAGGCGTTGCTCGACACCGAGTACTCGGTCGCGTTCCGCGAGCCCGACGGACGTACCGTGGTGCGGCACTCCACACTCCCCTGGCTCGAAGGAACTGCACTCGATGTCACTGCCTGACCCGCTGCGCGACGAACTGCGCCGCGCCGCCGAGACCCCGTTCCACGAGGCGCGCATGTTGCCGCTCGAGGTGTACCGCTCGCCCGAGGTGCTCGCGGCCGAGCAGGCTCGGGTGCTCGGCGACGCGTGGCACTGCGTCGGCCGCACCGCCGACCTGCCGAACGTCGGCGACCACCTCGTGGCCACGCTCCCCGACCGGGAGGTGCTCGTCGCCCGCGGCGACGACGGCGAGCTGCGGGCCTTCGACAACGTGTGCATCCACCGCGGCGCCCGCCTGGTCACCGACTGCGGCACCGAGGCCCGCTTCACCTGCCCGTACCACGCCTGGACGTTCCGCCTCGACGGCCAGCTCATCGGCGCGCCGTACATGGAACGCGACTTCGACCCCGCCGACCATCGCCTCGGCAGCCTGGCCCTCGAGGTGTGGGAGGGCTTCGCGTACGTCAACGCCGCCCCGGCACCGGCGCCGCTCGCACCGCACCTGCAGGGGCTCGCCGAGGTGGTCGGACGCTTCCACATCGCCGACTACGTGCCCGTGCACCAGCAGGTCGACGTGTGGCAGACCAACTGGAAGCTGCTCGTCGAGAACTTCATGGACACCTACCACGTGTTCAAGGTGCACCGGGCCACGTTCGGCACCAACAGCGACAGCCCGCTCAACACCACCATGTACCCGGGCACCGACGCGTGGGCGCACCACGTGGCGCTCGACCGCGACGAGATGGCGCACCCCCACAACACGTCGCTCGAGGGCGACTGGCGCCGCGCCGTCGTGCTGGCCGCGGTGTTCCCCACGCACGTGATGCAACTGCAGCCCGACTACCTCTGGTACCTGCAGATCACGCCGCTCGGCACCGACCGGGTGCGCATCCGCTGGGACGTGTCGATCGCTCCCGACGTGCTGGCAGCACAGCCCGACCGCGACGCGTACGTCGCGTCGATCCTGTCGCTGCTGCACGCCGTCAACGCCGAGGACCAGCCCATCACCGAAGGCGTGCGCCGCAGCGCCGACGGCCCACAGTTCCGTCGCGGCCCGTTCAGCCGGTACGAGCAGAACGTGTACGACTTCGACCGGCACATCGCCCGCCGCCTCGCCGACTGACGGGCCGACCGACCGGGGTCAGAAGTAGCGGGCGCTCCGGGTGAGCACCGTCGTCGACGCCGCGTTGCCGGCGAGGTCGGTGATGGTGGGTGCCGCGAGGTACGAGTAGGTGCCGTTCGTGGTCTGGGTGGCGATGCCGGCACACCCCGTGCCGCTGCAGGTCGAGCCGACGGTGACACGGATGACGGTGTTGCTGGTCAGCAACGCCACTGCGGACGATGCGAACGACGCCGTGGAGTTGTCGGTGGTGACGTAGCCGGTGGCCCCCAGCGTGCGGGCACCGTTGCTCACGCCGACGACGGTCAACGTGTCGTTGCCGGAGCCGAAGGGATCGGTGATCGACACCGTGGTCGACGCCGGCACGGAGGAGGGCGCGAGCGCCTCGCTGAACGTGAACGAGATCGTGTCGCCCGCCTGGATGCGGCCGTTGATGGTGCCGTTCGTGTCGGCGATCGTCACCGGCACCGGAGCGGCGAGGTCGACGGGAGCACGGGCGGCGAACGACGACTGGTTGCCTGCTGCGTCACGGATGGCGGTGCTCGACGCGGTGAGCGCCACGGTCATCCCGCCGACCGCCGTGTTCGCGGCACCGCCGCCCTCGGTGATGGTGAGCGTGGCGATGTTGGTGGCGACGGCCACCGAAGCGAGCGTGCCCGACGACGGCACGTTGACCAGCGCCCACGGCGCGGTGCCCGCCGTGTACGTCGCGAGCGTCTCGCTGAACGCCGCCGACACTCGGTCGACCTTGCCGTTGCCGTTCACATCGAGGAGCGCCAGCGACGTGACGGCCGGCGCGGCCAGGTCGGCGGGCGCGGTCGCGTTGAACGACGACTGGTGGCCGTTCAGGTCGCGGATGCCGCCCGGGTGCGCGGCGAGTGCCACGGTGAAAGAACCCACCGCGGTGTTGGCGGCTCCGGCGCCCTCGTTGATCGAGAGCGTCGCGGTGTTCCCGGTCACGGTGACGCCGGCGAGCGTGCCGCCGGACGGGATGTTGGACAGCGTCCACGGGGCGGTGCCGGCCGTGTACGCGGCGAGCGTGTCGTTGAAGGCGACGTCGACGCGATCGACCTTGCCGTCGGTGTCGATGTCGCGCATCGACACCGAGGTCATCACCGGCGGCATCACGATCTCGACGGCAGCCGAGGCGACCGTGCCTGCGGAGTCCATCACGACGATGCTGTGCGGTGCGTCGGTGGTGCCGGCCGGGAGCGTCACGCTCACGCTCATCGAGCCGCCGGCGGCCACGGTGGTGGGGATGCCGGTGAGCACGGTGCCCGACGTCGAGTCGAGGCGGTAGGTCACGGTCGAGCCTGCCACGAAGCCGCTGATCGTGCCCGTCACCGTTGCCGGCAGCGAGTTGATGGGTGTCGTGCTGCTGAGCACGAACGAGGCCGCCGACACGGTGATCGCGGCACTGACCACGCTCTCGGGCCCGGCCCAGTTCCCGACCAGCGGCTGCGCCGTGTACTTCCAGGTGCCGGTGGGCACGGCGTGCTCGACGCAGCTGGTGCCCGTCACGAGCGTGCAGGCCGAGAGCACGGTCTGCGGCACACCGTTGTCGTCGTATCGACGCACGACGTACCCGGTGGCGGGCTGCCCACCCGCCAGGGTGATGCTCGGCCAGCTGACGGTCACCTCGTGGCCGTTCGCCACGGCCAGCGGAGCACCGGTGTCGGGCACCGACTGGGTGAGTGACGTGGCGACGCCAGCGGCGGCGACGTCGAACGCCGCCGCCGCTGGCGAAGCTGCAGACGCGACAAAGGCAGTGATCGTCAACGATGCGACGACCACTGCCTTTGTGAACACGATGAAGTCAGACCTGGCTACCGGCGAGCTGCAGCGCGATGGTGAAGCTCACGCCCTGGCAGCCGTTGGGGGCGGCGAGGGCCATCGACACGACGTCGGCGATCGACTGCGTCGAGCTGGTCGTGTTGGCCGGCACCGTGATGCTGAGGCCGGTCGCGCCGGTCACCGACACGTTCGACACCGGGCAGTTCACTGGGTCGCTCGACGTGATGGAGCCGGCGGTCATCGACGTGAACTCCACGTCGTAGGGGTTGGGGTTGGTGATCGTGAAGTACACGTCACCGCCGTTGAAACCCGGGTACAGATCGGCGGTGCCGGTCGCGGCGGTCACGGTGGCGGTCTGTGCGGTGTCGGCCTTCGCCGAACCCGTACCGATGCCCGTCGTCGACCACAGTGCCAGTGCCACGCCGCCGCCCAGCAGCAGCGCGGCCAGGAAGCCGGCGATGCCGATCTTGTGCTTGCGAGTCATTGCATTTCCCTTCAGATGTGTCAGGTTCGGATGCTGATGGGGCATCAGCGTCTGACGAATTGATCGGCTCTTGATCTTGAGACCTTGAGGAAAAACATCAGAACGGCCGATCAGACCTGGTCAACACACCTGTTTCGCCGACACCAGCCTTCACGTTCCTTGATGAACGTTCACACCATTCGGCGAAAGCCGTCGGTTTCGTGCTCGCCGAGGATCAAGGTTCGGACAACGAGAAAGGCCCAGGTCGTGATGACCTGGGCCTTCGTCCGTGGAGCTGAGGGGAATTGAACCCCTGACCTCTTCCATGCCATGGAAGCGCTCTGCCAACTGAGCTACAGCCCCGAACGAGTGAGGGACGATATCAGCGCAGGTCCCCCCACCAAAACCTGCCGACGTCGACTTCCTACATCGAGCGCTTCGAACGCAGCTTCGCCCGTAGCGGACCGACGCCCAACCGCATCACCGCAGTGATGAGCAACGACGACAGCACCACGCGCACGGCGAACGGCAGCTCGGCGATGCGCGGTGCGACGACCAACGAACTGGCGATGGCCACCGGGTACACCCACGCCACGTCGGTGACGATGCGCCCCCACAGCGAGCGAGGCGGCTCGGCGCGTGCCGGCAGCTCGAAGAAGTTCTCGACGCCGACGGTGCGGGTGATGCGTTCGCTCACCACGAACCGCTCGGCCTTCGCCATCAGCGCGGCGCGCTGCGGCGAACGCTCCCATTCGCGGAGATGGATGCCGTCCACGAACCGGAACACGAACTGGTGGTCGCCACCGTCGGGCCCGGGCTGCAGCACACCGGCGCCGAGGCACCCGTGGAACTTCGCCAGGGTCGCGACGACGTCCTGGGCCCAGGCGTCGTACTCGTCCTCCATGCCAGGCACCACGGCGCGCGCCACCGTGACGGTGACGGGATCGGGGGCGATGCGCGGGAGCTGCGCCGTGTCGAAGGGGCCGGACAGTGCGAGTGACATTTCTCCATCGACGCTAGAGATGTCCGAGTTCATTCCATCGGTGACAGCGATCACACCTCGGTGGCAGCCACCCAGTCGACCTTCGGGACGTCGCGGTACAACCGCTCGATCTCGTAGTACATGCGGATGTCCTCCGCGAACACGTGCACCACGACATCGCCGTAGTCGACGAGCACCCACTGCTGCTCGCCCACCCCTTCCATGCGCACAGGCGACCGCCCCAGTACCTCGCGCACAGTTTCCTCGACGGCGTCGACGACCGTCTTCACCAGCCGCCGGTTGCTGGCGCTCGTGATGACGAAGTAGTCGGTGATGGCCAGCACCTCGCCGACGGCGAGCACCAACGTGTGGTCGGCTTTCTTGTCGTCGGCGGCACGGGCGGCGATGCAGGCCAGCTCGCGGGCGGCGGCTGCGGCGGCGTTGAAGGTGGTGTCGGTCATCAGGGTGTGGTGGTCGTGGTGGTGGTGGACGGCAAGGTGTTCCCGCTCTCGGGGTCGTCGAGGAACGAGGTCCCCAGCTGGATGATCACGTCGATGCCCTCGATGCGGAAGTCGGAATCGGCCTGCTCGACGTCGTCACCGAACAGCAGCTCGGCGCCGAGCGCATCGTCGGCGAGGTTGCTGTCGGCCAGGTACACGAGCGTCGCGTCCTGCACCGGCCCGTCGAGCTTCACCCACTGCACGTTGGCGTTCAGGTAGAGCAGCGCCGAGATGACCCACTTCACCTTGTCCTCGTAGCCGGGCGGCGCCTCGACCCGGTACACGAGGCCGGTGGCCACGGCCGACATGTTGCTCGGCGCCACGGTGGCGAGGACGAACACGGCGTCGGCGCGATCGAGCTGGGCGACGTCCTTGCCCTCGGGCACCTCGTCGGCCGGCAGGTCGGTGACCACCAGGCCACGGCTGCCGGCGCTGCCGGCGAACACCTGGTTGACGATCTGGTCGAGCGTGGTGGGCGGCGTGGCCACGGCCGGTGTGCGGCCGTCACCGATGGCGGCGTCGACGCCTTGCCAGACAGCCTCGACGTTGCCCCACCGTTCGGCCTCGGGCGCACCCTCGACCGTCGCGGTGAGCACGCTCGCGAGCTGGCCGCCCGACAGGCTGGCCTCCCCCGCCTCGTACACCACGTCGGGCTCGTCGCCGCTGCCGTCGAGCACGTCGCTGGGGAAGTTCACGACCACGGGCGCGACCGGCTGCAGCAACGCGCCGAGCTGCGCCTCGGTGGCCACGAGCGACTGGTCGATGGTGAGCGAGAGCAGGCTCTCGACCGCCTGGACCAGCCCGGCAGCACCACCCGCGGTGTAGGTCTCGGTGAGCGGCACGCGCTGTCCGTCGATGCCACCCATCACGTCGGCGCTGACGGGCACGGCGATGATGCTGCCGCCGGGCTCGCCGGCGGGCCGGTTGACGAAGATGGTGACCGTCGTGAGCTGGTCGAGCTCGTCGACCGAGGCCAGCATGCCCACCGGGGTGACGGGGATGGGCTCCGCGTCGGTGGACGCGTCCTTGGCGCCCTCGTACCGGGCCAGCGCCTTGCCGCCCACGTAGAGGAGCACGCCGATGACCGCCACCACCGCCACGCTGCCGATGACCATGAGGGCCGTGCGACGTCGCCGCACCTCGGGGATGGCGCTCACACGGCCTCCGCGTACAGCCCACGACGGGCGATCACCTCGAGCACGGGCTCGGTGACCAGGTAGTCGAGCGGGCGGCCGTCGCGGGCACGCGCCCGCAGATCGGTGCTCGACACGTCGAGGTGCGGCACCTCCACGTGGATCCACGCGTACTGCTCGGGCAGCTCCACGGGCTCACCCGGACGGTCGACGACCACCAACTGCGAGCGCTCGGCCACCTCGGTGTACCGCTCCCAGGTCTCGAACCCGGCAGCGGCGTCGTCGCCGACGATGGTGAACAGCGTGGAGTGGGGGTACTCGCTGGACAAGAACGCCAGCGTATCCGCGGTGTAGCTCGGCCCGCCGTGATCGATCTCGGCACGACCGGCGACGAGGCCCGGCACGTCGGCCACGGCCGCCTCGACCATGGCCAGCCGGTCGGCGGCGGGCGTGATGGCGCGGCTACCGGCCTTCTGCCACGGCACGTAGGCCACCATCAGCACCACGAGGTCGAGGGACAGCGCGTGTCGCACGTTGACCGCCGTCACGAGATGGCCGACGTGCGGCGGGTCGAACGTGCCGCCGAACAGGCCGATTCGTGTGGGCGCAGGCATCGTCCGGCGAGTCTACGGCCGGGGAACCCGCAGGTCGTGGGCAGCACAGTTCGTCAACACAGCTTCAAGAACGTTTCTGACACGACAATGCTTGACCGATGTAGTACTGTGACCTGTCCCCCGAAATACCGACCCCCCTCGGGATCCGGGATCATGTCACCCTCACGGCTGCGCGCCTGTGCCGGATGACACATTTGCCCGCGGAATCTGACGACGACACGACAAGTTGAGAAGCACTGCCATGAACGACAGCATCGGACTCTACCTGAACGACATCGGAAAGGTGTCCCTCCTCAATGCCGAGGAAGAGCGCGAGCTCTCCCGCGTCATCGAGGCCGGACGTGATGCGGCCGAGCGTCTCGCCAACGGCGAGAAGGGTGCCGCGCTGAAGGCCCAGGTGGCAGCTGCCGCCGACGCCAAGGACCGTTTCATCCGCGCCAACCTGCGCCTCGTGGTGAGCATCGCTCGCCGCTATCCCCTCCCCCAGGGCATGGATCTCCTCGACCTCATCCAGGAGGGCAACCTCGGCCTCGAGCACGCCGTCGACAAGTTCGACTGGCGCCGTGGCTTCAAGTTCTCCACCTACGCCACGTTCTGGATCCGCCAGGCCATCGGCCGTGCGCTCGACCAGAAGGCCAGCCTCATCCGCATCCCGGGTGACCGCTCCGCCAGCCTCCGTGCGGCGCTGCGTCAGGCCAGCGGCGACGGCGAGACCCTCGACGTCGGCAACGCCGAACTGCACCGCCTCACCACCCCGGTCTCGCTCGACAAGACCATCGGTGACGACGGCGACGCCACCCTCGGCGACCTGATGGCCAACGGTGACGGCACCCCCGAGGATGCGGTCATGGCCATGGTCGACACCGATCTGCTCGACGAGCTGCTCGGCACGCTCGACAAGCGGGCCCGCTACGCGGTCGAGGCCCGTTTCGGCCTCCTCGACGGCGAGCGCAAGAGCTTCCGCGAAGTGGGCGAGAACCTGGGCGTGACCGCCGAGGCCGCTCGTCGTCTCGTGAGCCGTGCGGTCGCCGGCCTCCGTGAGGATGCCGTGCGCATCCTCGCCGTCTGACGAATTCCACTCGCGTTGCCCGTCGGACCGGCCGTTAGGCTGGCCGACGTGGCAAAAGCGTGGTCTCCTTCCTCGTGGCAGGCATTCCCTGCCCAACAGCAGCCCGAGTGGCCCGATGCGGGCGAGCTCGATCGTGCCCTGAAGCAGATCGCCTCGTATCCCCCGCTGGTGTTCGCGGGCGAGGCCCGGTCGCTGCAGAGCTCCCTCGCCCAGGTGGCGGCGGGCAACGCGTTCCTCCTCCAGGCCGGTGACTGCGCCGAGAGCTTCGAGGAGTTCTCCGCCGTCAACATCCGCGAGAAGCTGCGCGTCATCCTGCAGATGTCGGTGGTGCTCACCTACTCCCTCGGCGTGCCCGTGGTGAAGGTCGGTCGCATCGCCGGCCAGTTCGCGAAGCCGCGTTCCAGCAACACCGAGAAGGTGGGCGAGCAGGAGCTGCCGAGCTTCCGCGGGCACATCGTCAACGGCGACGCCTTCACGCCGGCCGCACGCATCCCCGACGCCGATCGTCTGGTGCAGGCGTACAACCAGTCGGCCAGCACCCTGAACCTGCTGCGCGCGTTCACCAAGGGCGGGTTCGCCGACCTCGGTCGCGTGCACGCCTGGACCCAGGAGTTCGTGGCCAGCAGCCCCGAGGGGCAGCGCTACGAGCAGCTCGCCGGCGAGATCGACCGGGCGCTGCGGTTCATGCGCGCGTGCGGCGTCGACACCGAGGCCACCCACGACCTCCACGAGACCAACGTCTACACCAGCCACGAGGCGCTGCTGCTCGGCTACGAGGAAGCCCTCACCCGCCAGGACAGCCTCACCGGTGGCTGGTACGACTGCTCGGCGCACATGCTGTGGATCGGCGAACGCACCCGTCAGCTCGACGGCGCGCACGTCGAGTTCCTCCGTGGGGTGGGCAACCCCATCGGCTGCAAGGTGGGCAACTCCACCGACGCCGCGTACGTGCTCGAGCTGTGCGAGAAGCTCAACCCGGCCCGCATCCCCGGCCGGCTCACGCTCATCAGCCGCATGGGCGCCGACAAGGTGGAGGAGTCCCTGCGCCCGCTGCTGCGTGCCGTGCGCGACGCCGGCCACCCGGTGGTGTGGGCGTGCGACCCGATGCACGGCAACACCATCACCAGCATCGGTGGCCGCAAGACCCGCGACTTCGACGCCATCTGCGCCGAGATCGACGGCTTCGTGCGGGCCCACAAGGCCGAGGGCACCTGGCCGGGCGGCATCCACGTCGAGCTCACCGGCGACAACGTCACCGAGTGCATCGGTGGCGCCGACAAGATCCTCGACAGCCAGCTCGACGACCGGTACCAGACCGTGTGCGACCCGCGGCTCAACGGCCGCCAGAGCCTCGACCTCGCATTCCACGTGGCCGAGGGCCTGCGCACCACCGGCCTCGCCTGACCCCGGCCATGCAGGCGCTGCGGCTCACCGCCGAGTGGCCGGTGGCCAACGTCGCCGCGGCGGTCGTGTCACCCGACGGCGCCGTCGCCACGGTCGGCGATGTCGACGCGTCGTTCCGCATCGCTTCCCTCGCGAAGCTGCTCGTCGGCTGGACCGCGCTCGTGGCCGTGGAGGAGGGCACCGTGACGCTCGAAGAGCCGTGCGGGCAGCCCGACTGCACGCTGCGGCACCTGTTGGCGCATGCGGGCGGCTACGCGTTCGACGGTGACGCGCCCATCGCACGGCCCGGCGCTCGTCGCACCTACAGCAACACCGGCATCGAGCTCGCCGCGCAGTGCATCGCCGAGCACGCCGGAATGCCGTACGAGCAGTACCAGCGCGAGGCGGTGCTCGAGCCGCTGGGCATGGCGGCCACGTCGCTGCGCGGCTCCCCCGCCCACGGGGTGCGATCCACGGTGCGCGACCTGTTGTACTTCGTCACCGAACTCCGCGCGCCGCGGCTGGTGTCGGCCGAGTCCGCGCTCGCGTTCCGCACGCCGCAGTTCCCGGAGCTCGCCGGCATCGTGCCCGGCATCGGACGGTTCGATCCGTGCCCGTGGGGGCTCGGCACGGAGATCCGCGGCACCAAGTCGCCGCACTGGAGCGGCACACGCAACAGCCCCTCCACGTTCGGTCACTTCGGTGGAGCCGGTACCCTCCTGTGGGTGGATCCGGGGGTGGAGGTAGCCGTCGTCGCGCTCACCGATCGACCGTTCGACGAATGGTCGTCGGCAGCGCTCGTGCAGTGGCCCCGCTTCGCCGACGCCGTACTCGCCGAGGTCGGCGCGTGACGTTCAACGCGGGCGACCGCATCCGCTACGAGTGCACCGGCGACGACGGGCTGCCGCTCGTCCGTTACGGCTTCGTCGGCGGCGTGGCCGGCACCGACGGTCCGGTCGTGGTGCTGCTCGACGGTGAGCTCGGTGGCGACGTGGTGAACCTCGCCGAGGTGCAACCCGTTACGGTCACCACGGTCGAGCTCATCCTCCACGGCACCGACCTGGTCGACGAGCCCGAACTGCGCCGCGGCCTCGTGTCGCTGTGGCACGCCGAGGCCGACACCGCCGGCCTCGACATCGACTCGCTGCGCCCGCTGGGTGACGGCGAGTGCGACTCCCCCGGGTGCTGGTGCCTCGCCGAGCTCCACGCGGGCGACGAGCGCTACCTGCTCCGTGCGGTGCAGCTCGACCACGAAGCCGACACGGTGCGGGTGCGCGCCGAGCGGCCGTGGTGACCCGCACCCGCGCTGCCGGCTGGTATCCCCTCCTCCTCGCCACGGCGAGCATCGGGATCGCCAACAGCGTGGTGTTCACCCTCCTCAGCGACCTCCAGGACGAGTACGGCTTCAGCGACGCCGGCCTCGGCCTGATCGCCGGGTCGGGCTTCCTGGTCGGTCTCATCGGGCAGCTGCTGCTCGCCCCGTTCGCCGACCGCGGCCGCTCGAAGACCCTGCTCCTCGCCGGCCTGGGCATGGCGGTGGTCGGCAGTGTGATGTTCGCGATGTCGAGCACGCTGCTGATGCTCGTCGTGTCGCGTGCCGTCGTCGGCTTCTCGAACAGCCTGTTCCTGCCGGCCTCGCGCGCCATCACCATCAGCATCAGCGACGACGACGTGGCGAAACGGCTCGGCACCATCAGCGGTGTCGAGCTCGCCGGCTTCGTCACCGGCCCCGTCATCGGCGGGCTGCTCGTCGACCCGTTCGGGCTGAAGGTGCCGTTCCTGGTGACCGGCGCGTTCGCGCTGATGGGCATGGTGCTGCTGGCGAACTGCCAGCTCCCCCAGCCGCCCATCGGCGAACGGCATCGCCTCGCGTTCGACCTGCTGCGCATCCCCCGGGTGCGCGCCGGCGTGCTGATGAGCATCGCGCTGTTCCTGCCCGTGGGGTTCTACGACGCGACGCTCGACCGCTACCTCACCGACATGGGGGCGAGCAACCAGCTCATCAGCATCGCGTTCCTCGCCTACGGCATCCCGTTCGCGCTGCTCGCCACCACCGGCGGCCGCCTCGCCGACACGCGCGGCCCGCTGCGCGTCGGTTTCGTGGCCGTGCTCGTCGTCGGCCCGCTCACGGCGCTCTACGGCTTCATCGAGATCGCGATCCTCGTGGTGCTCGTGTCGGCCATCGAGGGCTCCATCCAGGCGCTCGGGGTGCCGGCGTCGCAGGCCGTCGTGGCCGAGGGCGCGCCGAAGGGGCGGGCCGCAGCGGCCCAGGGCCTCGCCGGATCGGGCAACCTGCTCGTCGGCGCGGCCACCGGCTACATGGCCGGACCGATGTACCAGGCGATCGGCCCGCGGTGGATGTTCCCGCTGGCCGGTGCCGGTGTGGTGCTGTTCGGGGTGCTGGCGCTGGCCCAGGGCCGGCGCCGCACCCCGACGGCGATCAGCTGAGGCGCTCGACGATCATGGCCATGCCCTGGCCACCACCGACGCACATGCTCTCGAGACCGTACTGCTTGTCCTCCCACTGGAGGCCGTTGATGAGCGTGGTCATGATGCGGGCACCGGTCATGCCGAACGGGTGACCGAGGGCGATGGCGCCGCCGTGCACGTTCATCTGCTTGTCGAGGTCGATGCCGAGGTGACGAGCCGAGCCGATGACCTGGCAGGCGAACGCCTCGTTGATCTCGACGAGGTCGATCTGGTCGATGGTCATGTTGGCGCGGCCGAGCGTCTGACGGATGGCCTCGATGGGGCCGAGGCCCATGATCTCGGGGTTGAGGCCCGACACGCCCGAGGCCACGATGCGTGCCAGCGGGGTGAGGCCGAGGGCCTTCGCCTTCGTGTCGCTCATCACGAGCACGGCGGCGGCGCCGTCGTTGAGCGGGCAGGCGTTGCCGGCGGTGACGGAGCCGTCGGGGCGGAACACCGGCTTCAGCTGGCTGACCGCTTCGTACGTGGTGCCCGGGCGGGGGCCGTCGTCCTTCGACACGACGGTGCCGTCGGGGAGGGTGAGCGGCGTGATCTCACGCTCGAAGAAGCCGTTGTCGACGTGCTCGCAGGCCAGGTTCTGGCTGCGCACACCGAAGCGGTCCATGTCCTCGCGGCTGATGTTCTCGATCTCGACCACGTTCTCGGCGGTCTGACCCATCGCGATGTACATGTCGGGCAGGCCCTCGGGCGGGGTCCAGGTGCCCTGGCCGCCCTGCGCGCGGAGCTTGGTGCGCTCGCCCGGGGTCTTGAAGATGGGGTTCGGCGCCATGTCGCTGGCGCCACTGGCGTAGCGGCTGACGGTCTCGACGCCGGCGGCGATGAAGCAGTCGCCCTCGCCCGCCTTGATGGCGTGGAACGCCATGCGGATGGTCTGCAGGCTCGACGAGCAGTAACGGTTGACGGTGACACCGGGAACGTCGCCGAGGCCGGCGAGCGAGGCCACGACGCGGCCGATGTTGAAGCCGCCTTCACCGGCGGGCTGGCCGATGCCCATCATCAGGTCCTGCACGTCGTCGGCCTTCACCTGAGGGACCTTGTCCATCAGGGCCTTGACGATCTGGGCGGCCATGTCGTCGGGGCGCAGATCGACCAGCGACCCCTTGTTGGCGCGGCCGATGGGGCTACGGGCGGTTGCGACGATCACTGCTTCGGTCATGCCGGGCAGCGTAGTCAGCACTACCCCGCGCGCACGACCCGGTACGCCTCGGCGGAACGGCCCTCGGGCAGGCCGAGTGCCGCCGCGGTGCGGATCATCCACTCGCGCACACGGCCCTCCATGCCCACCGGGTCGGGGTGCTGGCTGGCGTGGCACAGCAGCGCCTCGAACTTGCGGTCGACGTAGTCGGTGACGTCGACCGGGTGCGACGGGGTGGGGTGGCCGGAGATCCAGATCTCCTCCACCGACCACGGCTCGAGACCCGCCTCGAGCAACTCGGGGTGCGCGAACGGGTTGCGTGCGTCGGGGTACACGGCGCACATCGCCGCCTCGCCCGCCGCCAGGTGGTCGGGGTGGCTGGCGAAGATGCGGTCGAGGTTGCGCTCGGGCGACTGGCACAGCACCACGTTGGGCCGCACCTCGCGGATGACGCGGCTGATGTCGGCACGCAGCGCGATGGAGCTCTCGACCCGACCGTCGGGGTGACCGAGGAACACGAGGTCCTTCACGCCCACCGCGTGGGCCGCCGCGGTCTGCTCGCGGCGACGGATGGCCGCCATCTCGCTGCGGGCCATCGAACGGTCGTCGCCGCCCGCATCGCCATCGGTGACGAGGCAGTACGTGACGTGCACACCGTGGTCGACGAGCATGGCGATGGTGCCGGCCGAGCCGAAGTCGACGTCGTCGGGATGGGCCATCACCACGAGGAGGCGTTCGATCTGATCAGGTTGGAGCACGTCACGAGCCTACGGGTCCGCACTGGTTACCATCCGACCATGCAACCCGCGTCTGTCGCCCTCGGTTCGTTCGACCTCTCCGATCCGGAGTTCTGGATCGCATCGCGGGAGTTCCGCGAGGGGGCGTTCCTCACCCTGCGCGAACAGCAGCCGGTGAGCTGGTGGGACGAATGGGACTTCCCCGACGCGCAGTTCCCGAAGGGCCCCGGCTACTGGTCGCTCACCACGCACGAGGACGTGTGGCACGTGAGCCGCAACCCGCAGCTGTTCTGCAGCGGCCAGGGCGTCAACATCGGCGACATGCCGCTCGAGATCGGCGAGTTCTTCGGCTCGATGATCATGATGGACGACCCGAAGCACTTCCGCCTCCGCTCCATCGTCTCCAAGGGCTTCACGCCGAAGGAGATCGCCCGCGTCGAGGAGTACGTGAAGCAGAAGGCCGCCAGCGTCGTCGACCGTCTGCTCGAGGAGTTCCCCGGCCGTGAGGCCGACTTCGTGCACGAGGTGGCCGCTCCCCTGCCGCTGCAGATCATCTGCGAGATGATGGGCATCCCGGCCGAGGACGAAGCGCAGATGTTCGCCTGGACCAACGTCATCCTCGGCGTCGGCGACCCGGAGTTCGCGTCCACGTTCGAGGAGCTCATCGCCGCGGCGATGGGCCTGTTCCAGTACGCGCAGGCCCTCGGCGAGGATCGCCTGAAGAACCCGCGCGAAGACCTCACCACGGTGATGATGCACGCCGACGTCGACGGCGAGCGCCTCACGGCACAGGAGTTCGGCTCGTTCTTCATCCTGCTCGTCGTGGCCGGCAACGAGACCACGCGCAACGCCATCAGCCACGGCATGAAGCTGCTCACCGACCATCGCGACCAGCGCGACCTGTGGTGGAACGACTTCGACACGCACACGAAGACCGCCGTCGACGAGATCGTCCGCTACGCCACGCCGGTGGTGCACTTCCGCCGCACGGCCACCGAGGACACCGAGATCCGCGGCCAGAAGATCGAAGCCGGCCAGAAGCTGATCATGTGGTACAACTCCGCCAACCGCGACGCCTCCGTGTACGCCGACCCGTACCGCTTCGACGTCACCCGTCAGCCGCAGCCCGCCCAAGTCGGCTTCGGCGCCGGCGGCCCGCACTTCTGCCTCGGCGCGAACCTCGCCCGCCGCGAGATCGCGGTGATGTTCGACGAGTTGCGCCGCCGCATGCCCACCATCGAGATCGTCGGCGAGCCCGACTACCTCCAGAGCAACTTCATCAACGGCATCAAGCGGTTGCGCTGCGCCTGGTGACGCTCAGCAGGTGCGACCGTCGCGCGGCAGGTGCTCGAGGTCGCTGAGTCGCGAGAGCGCGAACGTGTGACCGTCGCCCATCTCGATGCTCTCCAGCCGCGTGATCGACGCGTGGTACGTGACGAACCGATCCCACTCCCACGGCACCGGGTCGAGCCCGAGCAACTGACACAGCAGCACGCCGTTGGTGCCCGCATGCGCCACGACGGCGATGCGGTGGTCGGGGTTGTCGAGGTGCCAGATCGGCAGGGTCTGCTTGGCGCGGTACATGCCACGCGACGCCCAGAACTCGGTGGCGCCGGCACGCACGCGCTCGACGAACTCGCGCGGCGGCTCGCCGCCGCCCGACAGGCCGTTCCAGCGCTCTTCGGCGACGCGGGTGCGCTCCTCCGCATAGGCCGCGCTCGCCAGCTCGGCCGGGGTGCCGTGCCAGTTGGGCTCGCGGATCTCCTCGAGGAACGCCTCGACGTGCTCGTCGTGGCCGAGCGCCGTGCGCAGCGGCTCGGCGGTCTGGCGTGCACGACGCAGCGGCGAGACGATGATCTCGTCGAACGTGGCGTTGCCCAGTTCGCGACCGACGCACTCGGCTTGCATGCGACCCAGCTCGGTGAGCGGCGGGTCGACGACGTTGAGGCCATCGCGAACCCATTCGGGTTGACCGTGGCGGATGAGGACGATCTCCATAGCGGCTCCGATGGTAGAGGGGACCGACCGATATCGTCGGGACCGTGAGCACCCCTCTCGGCCCCGCGGGCTGGCACCCCGACCCGGTCGGCCGGTACGAGTACCGCTACTACAACGGCACGCAGTGGACGGCCGACGTGTCCGTCAACGGCTCGCGGTTCGTCGACCCGGCGGGCGTGCCCACGTGGGCGCCGGTGCAGGCGACGCCCCGCCGCGGCATGGCCGTCGCCTCGTTCGTCATCGGTCTCATCGCCCTCGCCGGGGCGTTGCTGCCGTTCGTGTTCGTCGTCGCCGCCGTCGGCGCAGTCATCGCCATCGTGTTCGCGGTGCTGGGCCTGCGTTCCGCTGCCCGCCACGACGGTCACGGTCGCGGCTTCGCCATCACGGGCCTCGTGCTCTCGGTGGTGGCCCTGCCGATGTGCCTGGTCGGGTTGGCGTTCACGCGAACGGTGCTGCGCGAGATCGACCAGTACGCCGACCCGGGCCCGTACACGGTGGCCATCACCGCCTGCCGGGTCAGCGGCAACGCTCCCATCCTGATGGAGGGCACCATCCGCAACGACGACAACGTCGTGCACACCTACTCGATCGACCTCGAGTTCCGGTTCACCGACGGCGACAGCGAGATGCAGACCGTGGCCGTCGAGGACGTGGAGCCCGGCGAGACCGAGACCTTCCGCTCGACGGCGCTGGTGTTCGGCGACCTGCAGACCGAGTGCCGCGTGGCCAACGTGTGGGGCCCGCCGCCGTTCGACATCCCCCAGCAGTGAACCGACGGGTCAGCCGGCCGACGTGGCCGTGACCCAGGCGTCGTACATGCGGGCGTAGGTGCCGCCGCGCTGCACCAGCTCGGTGTGTGTGCCGTCCTCGACGAGGCGGCCGTGGTCGAGCACGAGCACCCGGTCGGCGCGTGCCGCCGTGGACAAGCGGTGCGCGATGGCGATGGTGGTGCGGCCACTCGCGAGGCGCTCGAGCGCACGGGCCAACCGCACCTCGGTGAGCGCGTCGACCGACGACGTGGCCTCGTCGAGCACCAGCACGTCGGGGTCGACCAGCGACGCACGGATGAGTGCCACCAGCTGCCGTTCGCCGGCCGACATCTGCGCGCCGCGCTCGCCCACCTCGGTGTCGAGGCCGTCGGGCAACGTGTCGAGCCAGTCGCCGAGGTCGAGCACCTCGACGGCCTTCACGAGGTCGGCGCGCTGCAGGTTCGGACGGGCGAACAGCAGGTTCGCGGCGATGGTGCCCTCGAACAGGAACGGCTCCTGCGGCACGACGGTGAGCCGGCTGCGCAGGTCACCGTTGCTGACGCGGGTGAGCGGCACGCCACCGATGAGCACCGAACCGGCGACCGGGTCGGCGAGACGCGCGACGAGGCGGCCGAGCGTGGTCTTGCCCGAACCGGTCTCGCCCACCACCGCCACCTGCTGACCGGCAGGGATGTGCACGTTGACGTCGACCAGCACGGGTGGCTCGTCGACGTCGCCGCGGCTGCGGTAGCTGAAGTCGACACGATCGACGGTGACGGCGAGGCCACCTTCGGGCAGGCGCATCGGCACCTCGGGCTCGGGAGGACCGATGGGGATCTCGAGCACGCCGAGCACGCGTCGCATGCCGGCGACGGCGGTCTGGGTCTGGTCGAGCACTTCGGTGAACTCGGCGATCGGTTCGAGGAAGCGGTACGTGAGGAACAGGAAGCCGACCATCGCGCCGGCGGTGAGCCCGCTGTCGGGGCCGCGCAGCAGGCCGCTGACCACCACGGCCGACACGGTGAACACGCCGAACACCTCGCCCGACGGGAACAGGAACGCGCCGATGGTGCCGGCCCGGATGAACGACTTCGACCGCTCGTGGCTGGTGCCCTTGACGCGGCGGGCGTAGCGCGGGCCGGCGCGGTAGGCGCGCAGCGTTTCGGCGCCCGCCACCACCTCGCTGATCTGGGTCATCACTGCGGCGTTCTTCTCGCGGGACGCGTCGTACGCCTTCACCAGGTGGCGTTGCACGCGCTGCAGCACGAACGCCAACGGCGCGGCCACCACGAACGCCACCAGCGCGAGCACCCAGTCGTAGGCCAGCATCACGCCGGCCACGAGCAACATCAGCGTGCCGTCGAGCAGCCACGCCAGGCCACCCCACTGGAAGAACTGCGCGAGCGTCTCGACGTCGCTGGTGACGCGGGCGACGAGCGCGCCCTTCCGCTCCTCGCTGTGGTCGGCGATGCTGAGCCGGTGGATGTGCTCGAACAGGCGCACCCGCAGGCCGTAGAGCGCCTCCTCGCTGCGTCGTCCGAGGCGATACACCGCGGTGCGCTGTGCCCAGGTGGCGAGCACGATGACGAAGAACGCGATGATGCCGAGGCGGACGACCGTGTCGACGCTGACCCCCGACGGCGACAGGCCACGGTCGATGGCCTGCTGCACCAGGATGGGCGTGACCACGCGACCCGCCGCGCCCATCAGCGCGAGGAACAGCGTGGTGACGAACCCGATGCGCAACGCAGGCGCGGCGCGCACGCCCTTGCCGATGGTCTCGGCGGCGCTCCAGCGGCTGACCGGCTCGCTCATGCGTCGTCTCCTCGCAGTTCGGCGTCGAGGGCGGCACGGTCGTGCTCGAACGCCTCGATGAGCTGGCGGTAGGCGGGCACGTCGGCCATCAGTTCGTCGTGCAGACCGTGCGCCACCACTTCACCGTCGACCAGGTACAGCACGTCGTCGGCGAGCGCGATGGTGGAGGGACGGCTGGCGACGGCCACGACGGTGGTGCTGGTGAGCGCCGCCTTCAGGTTGGCGATGACCTTCGCCTCGGTGGCCGGGTCGAGCGCCGAGGTGGTGTCGTCGAGCAGCAGCACCGCCGGCCGACGCACGAGTGCACGGGTGAGTGCGAGGCGTTGGCGCTGCCCGCCCGACAGGCCGACGCCACGCTCGCCGATCTCGGTGTCGAGCCCCTGTGGAAGTTGGTGCACGAAGTCGGCCTCGGCCACCTGCAGGGCGAGCTCGACGGCGTCGCCGGGCACGTCGGCGCCGAGCGTGATGTTGTCGCGCACCGTGCCGGCCAGCAGGAACGCCTCCTGGAACACGATCTCGGCACCCGACTCGGGCACCGTGACCGAGCCACGGTCGGGTGGGACGAGCCCGGCGATGAGGTGGAGCAGTGTGGTCTTGCCGGAACCGGTGGCGCCGACCACCGCCACGGTGCGGCCGGCGTCGATCTCGGCCGTCACGCCGGTGAGCACCTCGCGCTCGCCGTCGTGCGAGTAGTGCAGGTCGCGCACGTGCACCGCATTGTCGCCACCGCGCTGCAACGTGAGCACGGGATCGGGCTCGACGGGCTGGTCGAGCAGCGACCGGATGCGGGTCCAGCCGGCCAGCGAGTGCGGGAGCTCGGAGAGCGTGAAGCCGATGAGGCGCAGCGGGAACACGAGCAGCGTGAACAGGTAGATGAAGCTGGTGAGCTCGCCGACGGTCATGTCGCCCGAGCGCACCCGGAACGCGCCACCGACGAGCAACGCGATGTTGACGACGTTGGGGATGCCGTCGAGCAGCGCTTCGAAGATGCTGCGCAACCGCACCGCACCGAGCCGCGCTTCGCGAAGGCGGCCGGCGATGAGCGACAGACGTTCGGTCTCACGGTGTTCCGCACCGAACGACTTCACCACTGCGACACCCTCGAAGCTCTCGTGCACCGCCGAACTGAGGCGGCCGAGCTCGTCCTGGGCGGTGTTGTAGTAGCGGTCGACGCGACGCTGGTAGCCGACGTTGAGCGCGATGAGCAACGGGAACACGCACACCGCCGCGAGGCCGAGCGGGATGTCGGTGACGAGCAACCACACGCTCGACAGGAACACCAGCACCACCACACCGGAGGCGAACGGCAACGGGCTGAGCACCGCGGTGGCGGCCTCGGCGTCGACGCCGGCCCGGGTGATGAGGTCGCCGGTGGTCTGCTTGCGGTGCCACGGTGCCGGCTGCTCGACCAGTCGGTCGATGACCTCGGCGCTCAACCGCTCGGTGACGCCCCACGTGGTGCGGCCCGCCCAGGTGCGGCGCACGACCACGCCGGCGGCGCGCACGAAGCCGAGCAGGATGAGCAGGCCGAGCACGGCGGCGACGGTGCTCGGCGCGACCTCGCCCTCCTTGAACCGCGGCTCGATGAGATCGTCGATGATGTGGCGCACCACGATGGCCGAGCCGACCGTGCAGGCGGCGAACACCGCGGCACCGGCGACGGCGATGAAGAACGTGCGCTTCTGGTGCCGGAGCAGGGCGCGCACCAGCCGGAACGCCTGCACGAGGCGGTTCGCGCCCGCGACGGGTTGCTGTTCGGTCTCGCCCACCATCAGGTGATCCGTTCTACCACGAGGGGCCGTAGCGTGAGGGGGTGCATTCGCCCGACCTCGCCGTGCTCCTCCTCCGGGTCGTGTTCGGCCTGTTCCTCGCCTACCACGGGTACAACAAGGTGTTCGGCGGCAACGGCCTGCAGGGCACGGCCGGCTGGTTCGGCTCGATCGGCATGAAGTGGCCGATGTGGCAGGCCCGTGCCGCCGCCGCCACCGAGATCGGTGCCGGCCTGCTGTTCGCCGCCGGTCTGCTGACCCCGTTCGCGGCCGCCGGCATCGTGGCCGTGATGATCGTGGCCATCTGGACCGTGCACTGGAAGGTCGGCTTCTTCGTCTTCCGCCCGAACCAGGGGTGGGAGTACTGCGCGTCCATCGCGGTCGTGGCGTTCGTGGTCGGCATGACCGGCCCCGGTGAATGGTCGCTCGACCACGCCATCGACCTGCACTTCGACGGCTGGTGGGGCGCCGTCATCGCCGGCGGCCTCGGTGTCGGCGCGGCCCTCGCCCAGCTCGCTCTCTGCTACCGGCCCAAGGAGACCTCCGCGTGACCGCCACCGCCACCACCCCCACCCCCAACCCGCAGCTGCGGCCCGGCCGCACCTGGGTGAAGCTGCTGCTCGCCGTGCTGTTGCTGCTCACCGCGGCGATGTGGGTGTACTACTTCTTCTTCGCCAGCGAGCAGGGCGTGTACCAGCTCGAGGACGAGAACTGGCGGCTGCAGGCCAAGCCCATCTGCCAGGCGGCCCAGGACGAGCGGGCCAAGCTCGAGGACACCTCCGACGGCTACATCTCGAACCCCACCCCCGAGCAGATGATCCAGCGCGCCGACATCGTCGACCAGGCCACCGACATCGTGGAGCAGATGCTGAACGACATCGTCGCCATCCCGGTGGCCACCGAGAACGACCAGATCCGGATGCAGGTGTTCGAGGACAACTACCGCATCATCATCGAGGACCGCCGTCGCTACACCGACAGCCTGCGCGCCGGCGACCTGGTGCCCTACACCGAGACCGTCGTCGGCGGCGGCCCGGTGAGCAACGTGGTCACCGACTTCACCGCCGGCGTGAAGGGCAACGACGTGCCCGAGTGCTCACCCCCGGGTGAGCTCGGCGGCGACGTCTGAACCCGAGCTGCGTCAACCGACGCGCACCCATCCTTCGCCGTCGACGTAGCGGCGGATCACCTTCGCCGGCGACCCCACTGCGACGCTGAAGTCGGGGATCTCCCCCGAGACCACCGAGTTCGCCCCGATGGTGACGTGACGCCCGATCTGCGACCCGGGCAGCACCACGGTGCCGTGCCCCAGCCACGAGCCGTCACCGATGCGCACCGGGCGCTCCGGCTGGGTCTGCAGCGAGATCGGCAGGTCGAGGTCGGTGTACCCGTGGTTCTGATCGGTGATGTACACGTGATGGCCGGTCCACACGTCGTCGCCGATCTCGATGCCGAAGTGGCCGACGATGCCCGAGCCCTTCCCGATGAGGCACCGCGAACCGATGCGCACGACCGGATCGCTGAGGCACACCTGGCCCGGCACCATGCCCGCCGACAACGTGGCCTGCGGACCGATCATGGTGGCCTCACCGATGTGGATGTACCGCTCGTTGAAGATGGTGTTGTGCGGGAAGCAGATGATGCTCCCCTGCCCGAACCGTCCGAACTTCTGCCCCGCCCGCGAGTCGGGCCCGATGGCACCGACCCGGCCGATCCACGCCCACGTGCGGCGCACCCATTCGCCCCCGACGCGGTAGCCCGTGGCGCGCAGGCGGTGACGGAAGGCCGACGGCATGAGGCGACGTTACCGGGGTGGCCGACTACACTTCCAACGAGCCCATGTCTGCCGAACCTTCACCTCCCGTGCGCGAGCTCCGCCACCCCGTCGCCAAGGGTTGGCTGGTCCACTCGTTCACGGCGCTCGGCGCCGTGTGCGGCATGTTCGGCCTCATCGCCGTCGCCGACCAGCAGCCGCGCCAGGCCATCCTGTGGCTGGCCATCGCCCTCATCCTCGACGGTGTCGACGGCCCCGTGGCCCGTGCCTGGTGCGTGAAGGAGAACGTGCCCCGCATCGACGGGTACACGCTCGACCTCATCGTCGACTTCGTCACCTGCATCGTCATCCCCGTCGTGTTCATGCACCAGTTCGGCATGCTGCCCGAGGGCTGGTCGCTCATCATCGGCGCATTCGTGCTGTTCATGTCCGCGCTGTGGATGAGCCGCACCGACCAGATGACCCGCGACCACTACTTCAACGGCTTCCCGTGCGAGTGGAACATGATCGTGCCGACGCTGTTCCTGCTCGACGCTGCCCCGTGGGTCACCGGCGTGGTGTGCGTGCTGCTGTCGCTCACGCAGCTCACCAACTGGAAGTTCCTGCACCCGATGCAGGTGAAGCGGCTCCGCCCGCTCAACGTCACCGTGACGGTGGTGTGGCTGGTCACGGTCGTGGCCATGGCCTACGACCTCCCCGACCACCGCCAGTTCGCCGACTACCTGCTCATCGCCTGCCCGCTCTACATCGTGGGCATCGGCATCTGGCGCACGCTCGCCGTCCGCGACGAGGACGTGGCCGACGACGGCAGCGAGCCGGCCACCCGCCTGCCCAACATCATGGGGTTGTGAGCGCGGCACCGACCCGGCCGGGATGCCTCACCGACGTCCCGGGCATCGAGATCGGCCACGCCCGACGCACCAGCCGCGGCTGGCGCACCGGCACCACGGTCGTGCTGCTGCCGACCGGCGCCACCGTCGGCGTCGACGTGCGCGGCGGCGGTCCCGGCACCCGCGAGACCGATCTGCTGCATCCCAGCGCCACCATCGCCACCGCGCACGCCCTGTGCCTCACGGGCGGCAGTGCGTACGGCCTGGCCGCGGCGGGCGGCGTGATGCGCTACCTCGAAGCACGCGGCGTCGGCTTCTCGGTCGGCCCCGGCACGCACGACGTGGTGCCGTTGGTGCCGTCGGCCGTGATCTTCGACCTCGGACGCGGCGGTGCGTTCGGCAACCGCCCCGACGAGTCGTTCGGGCTCCGTGCGGCCCGCGCCGCGAAGGCCTCGCCCTCCCCCGTCGGTTCCGTCGGCGCGGGCACCGGCGCGCGGGCACACGGTCTGCAGGGTGGTGTCGGCACCGCGTCCACCGTCGTGCACGGCAACGTGGTGGTCTCGGCCGTCGCGGTGGTCAACGCCGCCGGCTCGGTGATCGACCCGTCGACCGGTCTGCCGTGGGAGGCCGGGAGCGTGCCCCTGCGTCGGCCGGTCGCGAATGAACGTGCTGCGCTGCGCGCCCACCTCGACGCCGCCGTGCCTCCGCTCAACACCACCATCGGCGCCGTGGCCACCACCGCCCTGCTCTCCAAGGCGGAGTGCGGCAAGTTCGCCGCCGTCGCCCACGACGGCCTGGCCCGCGCCGTGCGGCCGGTGCACTCGTTGCTCGACGGCGACACCATCTTCGGCGTGTCCACCGGCCGCGACGAAGCGCCCTCCGTGGAGCGGGTGAAGTGGATGAACGCCGTGCTCGAGGCGGGGGCACGGTGCTTCGCGGCCGCCTGCACCGATGCCATCGTGCACGCCATCGCCACGGGCGCCGACCCGGCCTACCGCGACCTGTGCCCTTCGGCATACCCGCGCGGTTTCCTTCCGGCGTGATCACTGGCTAGGTTGCCCACGTGGAACGCCAGAAGGTCACCGTCCCCGACCTGTCGCGGATGAAGGCGCTCGAGGAGCGCATCACGATGATCACCGCGTACGACGCCACGTTCGCGCGGCTCGTCGACCTGGCAGGTGTCGACATGATCCTGGTCGGCGACAGCGTGGGCATGGTGGTGCAGGGCGAGGCCAACACCATCCCCGTCGAGCTCGACGAGATGGCGTACCACGTGCGCCTCGTGGCCCGTGCGCTGCCAAAGGCGCTCATCGTCGGCGACCTGCCGTTCGGCAGCTACCAGGTCAGCCCGCAGCAGGCCGTGGAGAGCAGCATCCGGCTGATGAAGGAAGGCGCCGAGTGCGTGAAGCTGGAGGGCGGCGTCGTGATGGCCGAGACCATCCAGACCATCACCCGGGTCGACATCCCCGTGGTCGGCCACATCGGCCTCACTCCGCAGAGCTACCACCGCATGGGCGGGCACAAGGTGCAGGGCAAGAAGAGTGGGTTCGAGGCGGGCGGCCGCGAGCGGCTGCTCGAGGACGCCCACGCCGTCGAACAGGCCGGCGCCTGCGCCGTGGTCGTGGAGGGTGTGCCGCGCGACCTGGCCCACGAGATCACCAGGAAGCTGTCGATCCCCACCATCGGCATCGGTGCCGGTCCCGACTGCGACGGCCAGGTGCTGGTGCTGCACGACGTGCTCGGCCTCAGCGACATGCCGTTGAAGTTCACGAAGCACTACGCCGACCTCCGCAACGGGGCCATCCGCGCCACCGAGGCGTTCATCCAGGAAGTCCGCGACGGCTCCTGGCCGGACGACCAGCACAGCTTCCACTGAGGCCGCCGTGGAGGTGTGCACCACCCCGGCCGCGCTCGCGGCCTGGAGCGACCAGCAGCGGGTGCAGGGCCGACGCGTCGGCCTCGTGCCCACGATGGGCGCGCTGCACGACGGGCACATGGCTCTCGTCACCGAGGCACGCCGTCACGCCGACGTCGTGATCGTCACCGTCTTCGTCAACCCGCTGCAGTTCAACCGGCCCGACGACTTCACCAGCTACCCGCGCCCCGTCGACGACGATCTCGCCATCTGCACGGCGCACGGGGTCGACGCCGTGTACGTGCCCGTCGCGGCCACGATGTATCCCGACGGGTTCCAGACCCACGTCGAGCCCGGCGCGCTCGCCGACGTGCTCGAGGGTGCGCAGCGACCCGGGCACTTCCGCGGCGTCGCCACCGTCGTCACGAAGCTGTTCAACGCCGCCCGGCCGCACGTGGCCGTGTTCGGCCAGAAGGACTTCCAGCAGTTGGCCGTCATCCGACGGATGGCCGCCGACCTCGACACCGGCATCGACATCGTCGGCATGCCCACGGTGCGCGAGGCCGACGGGCTGGCCATGTCGAGCCGCAACCGGCGACTGTCCGCGGAGCAGCGGTCGGCGGCGGTGTGCGTGCCACGATCGCTCGACGCGGTGCGCGCCGCGTACGCCGCCGGTGAACGGCGCGCTGACGTGCTCGTCGAGACGGGCCACGCGGTGGTCGACGCCGAACCGCTGGCCCGGTTCGAGCACCTCGAGCTCGTCGACGAACGAACGCTGCAGCCGGTCACCATGGCCGACCCGCACACCGTGGCCGTCACGGCCGTGTGGTTCGGCGACGTGCGGCTCATCGACAACGCTCTCCTCGCCTGACCCGAACGTCCCCTACTGTTGCGGGATGCACGAGCTGTCCTCACTCTCCCTCTGGCACGCCACCATGAGCGACGACGAGTGGGGGCCCGGGCGTCCTGCGCTGCCCGGTGACCTGCAGGTCGACGTGGCCATCGTCGGGGCCGGGTACACCGGCATGTGGACGGCGTACTACCTGCTCGAGCGCGACCCGTCGCTGCGCATCGTGCTGCTCGAGGCCAACGTGGTCGGCTTCGGCGCGAGCGGTCGCAACGGCGGCTGGTGCAGTGCGCTGCTGCCCATGGGGCTCGACTCGATCGCAGGCAAGGCATCGCGCGACGCAGCGGTTCGGCTGCAACGCGAGATGCACCACACCGTCCGCGAGGTGGGTCGCGTGGTCGAGGCCGAAGGCATCGCGTGCGACTTCCAACTGGGCGGCTACGTGGCGCTCGCCCGCAACAAGGTGCAGATGCAACGGTCGGTCGACGAGATCGAGCACCTCCGCTCGTACGGCTTCGACGACACCGACCATCGCCTCCTCGAGGCCGACGAGGCGCGCGAGCTGTGCGGCGCCACCAAGGTGGTCGGCGGCACGTTCACCCCGCACTGCGCCGCCATCCACCCCGCCCGGCTGGCACGTGGCCTCGCCCGTGTGATCGAGCGAAAGGGTGCGGTCATCCACGAGCACACCCCGGTCACGGAGATCACCCCGCGCTGCGTGCGCACCGCCCTCGGCACCGTGCGCGCCGACGTGGTGGTGCGTGCCACCGAGGCGTTCACGGCGTCGCTGAAGGGCGAGGCGCGCACCATGATGCCCGTCTACTCGCTGATGCTGGCCACCGAACCACTGAGCGACTCGTTCTGGCGTGAGGTCGGGTTGCACGATCGTCCGACGTTCAACGACGGCCGGCAGATGATCATCTACGGGCAGCGCACCGCCGACAACCGCTTCGCGTTCGGCGGCCGCGGGACGCCGTACCACTACGGCAGCCGCATCGACCCGTCGTTCGACCGCGACGACAAGGTGCACCAGAGCCTGCACGACACGCTGCGCGAGATGTTCCCGTCGCTCGGCGACGCCGCCATCACCCACCGCTGGGGCGGCGCGGTGGCCGCTGCCCGCGACTGGTGGTGCGCGGCGAACTTCGATCGCAGCACCGGGCTCGCCAGCGCCGGCGCGTACGTCGGCGACGGCGTGAGCACCACCAACCTGTCGGGTCGCACGCTCGCCGACCTCATCACCGACCAGGCCACCGACCTCACGTCGATGGCGTGGGTGGGGCACCGGTCGCGCAAGTGGGAGCCCGAGCCGCTGCGGTGGCTGGGCGTCAACGCACTCGCACAGTTCCCCCTCAGTGCCGATCGGCACGAGGAACGCAAGGGCGCACCCGCCCGCATCCGCAACGCAGTGACCGGATTCTTCCTCGGGCACTGAGCAGTTCGTCCGAAAGCCGTCAAGACACCGTCAATCTGTTCACGGACCGCTTCAGACCGCCCTGATGAGGGCCGATGATCCCAGTGATGGCACGGTTCAGGACGACAATTGCAGCTCTGTTGATGGCGGTGCTCACGGTCGCGTCCCAGCCGATCACCGTGCACGCGGCCGAGCCGGTGCCGCCGTTCATCATGCCGAGCGCCCCCTGGCTCACCGTCGTGAACTACTACCGGGCGATGGCCGGGCTCGGTCCGGTGGCCGAGAACGCGGCCATGAACCCTGGTGCCTACAACCACTCCTGCTACATGCTGTGGAACGGCATCACGCACGACGAGACGCCGGGCCTGCTGGGGTACACCACCAGCGGCGACACCGCCGGCAACAACAGCAACGTGGCCGTCAGCTCCGGCTACGACGCCACCGATCGCAACCACATCGACCTCTGGATGACCGGCCCGTTCCACGCCATCGGCGTGCTGCGGTACAACCTGCAGAGCGTCGGGTACGGCAAGTGCACCACCGCCACGAACAACTACAAGCCGTGGAAGTCGGCGGCGTCGTTGAACGTGCTGCAGGGCCTGAACTACTCGATCCCGCGGCCGGCCACCCCCATCCTCTTCCCGGGCAACGGCACCACCACCGCGCTCAACAAGTTCATCGCCGAGTCGCCGAACCCGGTCAGCCTGTGCGGCTGGACCGGCGGTGCCGGCCTGCCGGTCATCGCGATGATGCCCGAGAAGTTCACGTCGGTGTCCTCGGCCACCATCACCGGCCCGTCGGGCGTGCTCGAGACGTGTGCGCTGCACGCCGGCAACGCGAACGACCCCACCGCGAAGGCCATCCTCGGCGGCGACAACGCCGTCACGGTGCTGCCTCGTGCGGCGCTCAGCAACGGCGTCTACACCGTCCGCATCGTCACCAACATGCGCACCGTGCAGTGGTCGTTCACGGTCGACTCGGCGGCCGCCACCGGCATCATGCCGCTGCCCACCGTCTCGCCGGTCGCCGGCGGCTCGGCGTACACGGCGGTCACCCCCTTCCGCCTGGCCGACAGCCGCACCAGCTTCCGCATCACCAAGCTGCTCGCCAACACCCCGAAGAAGATCAAGGTCGCCGGCATCGCCGGCATCCCGCTCGACGCCACGGCGCTGAGTGCGAACTTCACCGAGGTCGGGGCGCCCGCCGCCGGTCACCTGACGGTCTACAACTGCACCGCCACCCGGCCGACGGCGTCGACGCTGAACTATTACGCCGGCGAGACCGTGCCGAACGCCGGCCTGTTCCCGCTGAGCAGCGCCGGCGAGCTGTGCCTCTTCTCGCCGCAGACCGTCCACCTCGTCATCGACGTCACCGGCTACTTCCGGCCGAGCTCGAACCTGCGCTTCGAAGGCCTGGAGGCGGCGCCGCTGCTCGACACCACGACGCGGCTGAACAGCTCGGGTCGCACCTCCGCCGGCCAGACCGTCTCGGTGAACGTGCCGAACGCCCGTGTCGGCGTGCCGACCGGTGCGGCCGCGGTGGCGCTGAACATCACGGGCATGAACCCCGATGCAGCGGCCCACATCACCGCCTACCCGTGCGGCGGCGCCGTGCCGACCGTGTCGAACGTGAACCTGGTCGTCGGGACCACGAAGCAGAACTTCGCCATCGTCCCGCTGCCCGCCAGCGGCAACCTGTGCCTGTTCACGCTGAAGGGCATGGACCTGAAGGTCGACGTGCTCGGCTACTTCTCCCCCTCCGGGCCGCACACCATGGTCCCGAGCACCCCGACCCGCGTGGTCGACACCCGCGACCTGTACCGCACCCAGATGAACCTCGGGACGTCGGGTGGCGCACTGCCGGCCAACACCACCAAGGTGCTGCAGCTGTCCGGTCAGCGAGGCATCCCGCTCAACGCGAGCGTGATGTCGGTGAACGTGGTGGCCGTGGTGCCGACCGCGAACGGCTCGATGACGATGTGGGACTGCAGCACGCAGCCCGCCATCCAGTCGATCAACTTCCGCACCAACCGCACCGTGGCGAACGGCGTGCAGGTGCAGCTGTCGAGCGGTGGTGCGTTGTGCATCCGTTCGACGGTGGCCACCCACCTGGTGATCGACGTCACCGGGTGGTGGACCTGACCGCTCAGCGGTGCAGCTGAGGGTCGGTGACGGTGGCGCGCAGGCGCACGGTGTGCACCGAGTCGCCCGACAGCACCCCACCGCGGCCGAACAGCCGGCCGCCCTGCCAGTTCGACAGGCCCAGCTCCGGCTGCACCAGCGCGAACTGGCCGTCGACCCAGCGGGTGAAGCCGTTGCCGACGAACGGCGCGTCGACCGAGCGGTAGAACGCCTCGTGCTCGTCGGCGTCGTCGCTGACGAGTGAGGCCACGAAGTGCGGGCTGAAGCGGTTGCACTGCGCCACCGCGTGGGCCACGTCGTCGACCACCACGACCGCCACCTCGGGCACGTCGTCCCACTCCCACTCCTGCGCGAGCAGCGGGTCGTCGGGCTCGAGCTCGTGGATGATCGGCGCGACGCCGCGGGCGGCGGCCGCTTCGGTGGCCGCAGCACGGAACACCGGCAGCAGCTCGTCGGCGCGTGACCGCACGATGCAGCACACGTTGAGCGTGTTGCACACCTTGCGGTCGAGCGAGTGCCGCACGACGGCGGCGAACACCTCGGCGGGTGCCGTGTGGGCCGCCACCATCCACGCCCCGCCGGTGCCGTGCAGGCTCACCGGCACGCCGTGCTGACGGGCCACCGCGCCGAGCTGTGCGACGGCGGCACCCGAACCACGGGCCACCGCCAACGACAGCCGTGCGTCGGCGAACAGCGCCCACCCTGCGGCGTGCGCCGGGCTGTCGACCAGTTGCACCGCACCCTCGGGCAGGCCCGCGGCGTGCAGCGCCGGCTGGACTGCCGCAGCCATGATGGCGCGGGCAGTGCCGAGGGCGTCGCTGCCGATGCGGAACACGACCGTGTTGCCGGTGCGCAGCACACCCGTGGCGTCGGCGAACACGTTCGGCCGGCCCTCGAACACGAAGCCGACCACGCCGAGCGGGTCGCGCCACTGCTCGACACGCCATTGCTCGTGGTGCACCGTGCCCAGCAGTTGACGCCGACGGGTGGGGTTGTCGCGCCACGCCCGCAGGCCGGCGATCATGTCGGCACGCATCCCGGCCGACAGCGTGAGGCGGCCGATGGCCCGGCCCCGCTCGCGTGCCGAGGCGACGTCGGCGTCGTTCGCAGCGGCGATGGGCGCGAACGTGGTGTCGTCGTCGAGCCGCGAGGCGAACTCCTCGAAGAACGCGGTGATCCGGTCGTCGTCGACCTCGGCGAGCTGTTCGAACGCCGTGGCCGCCCGGCCCACTGCCGCACCGACGCGGGCGTGCTCGGCCGCGGGGATGTGCAACACGTCGCCCGTGTCGTGCACCACCACCAACCGGTCGCCGGCGGTGAACGCCGCGGCGAGCGCCTCGGTGACCGTGACGACGCGATCGCCGCCGACCAGGATGCGCTCCCCCGCGGTGAGGGACTGCAGCGGCTGACTCATGACGGAAGCACCTCCTGGATGGCCACGGGGCGACCCAGCTCGATGGAACGGTGTGCGGCTTCGCCGACGGCCACGGACCACAGCCCGTCGTGGAGCGTGACCGCGGCCGGGGTGCCGTGCAGGATGGCGTCGCGGAACCCGACGTGCTCGAGGTACGAGGCCCCGTGGTGCAGGCCCTGGTGGCGGATCGACGGGTCGTGCACCGGCCGTTCGGTCACGACGCCGATGCCGTCGGCCCGGCGGCCGACGCGCACCACCCCGTCGGTGACCAGTGCCTCGACCTTGCCGAGATGCCCGACGACGGAGATCTCCTGCTCGTTGCGGCTGGCTTCGGCGAACATGCACAGGTCGAGCATCGCCCGTGCCCCGCCGTCGTAGTCGACCACCACGAACGCGTTGTCGAGGATGTCGGGCACGTCGCCGTCGTAGCGTTCGTCGAGGTGGTTCACGTCCTGTGCGCCGCTGGCCATCACCCGCACCGGGCGCTGCCCGATGACGAGGTTCATCAGGTCGAAGAAGTGGCAGCACTTCTCGACCAGCGTGCCGCCGGTGTTACGGCTGAAGCGGTTCCAGTTCCCGACCTTCGGCAGGAACGGGAAGCGGTGCTCGCGGATGGCCACCATCCGCACGTCGCCGACGGCCCCCGAGCGCACCTCGTGGAGCACGGCGGTGGTGGGTGGCATGTAGCGGTACTCGAGCCCCATCCACACGACCCGATCGGGCCAGTGCGCCGCGGCGGCGTCGGCGGCGGCGATGACCTCCGCGCAGTGCGCCACGGTGGTGCACAGCGGCTTCTCGACCATCACGTGGTGGGCAGTGGCGAGCACGTCGAGAAGGACCTGATGGTGGGTGTGGTTGGGCGAGGCGATGACCACGGCGTCGCACTCCCCCGACGCCAGCAGGTCGTGGTGGGACTCGAAGCGGTGCAGCGGCGTGTCGAGCCCGACGGCGAGCTGTGCCCAGTCGCGGCTCTCGGCGACCGGGTCGCTGATGGCGGTGACCGTCGCACCCTCGAGGTGCAGCAGGTTGCTGATGTGCTCGACGCCCATCATCCCGGTTCCGATGACGCCGTAGCGGAGGGGCTCTGTCACGGGCGTCATCGTACGGCCGGCGCGCGACACCTAGCCTGTTGGTCATGGCCGACGACCGCTTCTACTTCCGGCAGCTGCTCTCCGGGCGCGACTTCGCGACCGACAACCCGATCGCGCAGCAGATGGTGAACTTCGTGTACGCCATCGGCGACCGGGCGAAGGGCGAGTGCGTGCTCATCGACCCCGCCTACGCCGTCGACGAGCTGCTCGACATGGTGGAGGCCGACGGGATGAAGGTGACGGGCGTGCTCGCCACGCACTTCCACGCCGACCACATCGGCGGCAACATGATGGGGCACCAGGTGGAGGGCGTCGCCACGCTGCTCGAACGGTGCAGTTGCCCGGTGCACGTTCAGCGCGACGAGACCCCGTGGGTGATGCGCACGAGCGGCCTCGGTGCCGATCAGCTCGTCGAGCACGACGGCGGCGACGTGGTGGAGGTGGGCGACATCCGCATCACGCTCGTGCACACGCCTGGGCACACTCCCGGCAGCCAGTGCTTCCACGTCGACGGTCGGCTGGTGAGCGGCGACACGTTGTTCCTCGACGGCTGCGGCCGCACCGACTTCCCGGGCAGCGACCCGGCCGCGATGTACGACAGCCTGCAGACCCTGGCGGCGATGCCCGACGGCACGGTGGTGTACC
Organism: Actinomycetota bacterium; assembly: GCA_039796575.1. Classification (GTDB taxonomy): domain Bacteria; phylum Actinomycetota; class Acidimicrobiia; order Acidimicrobiales; family Ilumatobacteraceae; genus UBA668. The sequence continues at coordinate 7,732 of JBDKJP010000014.1, read as the reverse complement.
CCGGCCATCGTTACTCGGTGCCGTCGAGCGCCACCATCGACGCCATCCGCGACACCAACTACGTGTTCCGTCCGAAGACGAAGGACCAGTGGTTGATGATGTTCGGCCGCGACTAGAGACCCAGCCGCGCCACCTGCTCGACCGGGGCCTCGAGCTCCTCGAGCGCGGTGCGCAACAGGTCCTGCATGCGCCGCTCCCCCGGCTCGCCGACGCGGTTCTCCCGTTCGTCGGGATCGACGTCGAGGTCGTACAGGTGGTGCTTGCCGACGTTCGCGCCGCCGCTCACCCAGAACGGCAGTGCGTCACCCGGTTGGAACGGCTGCCGGATCACCGGCACGGTGCTGCCGGGCATGCGGTCGAGGTAGGCACGGTCGTCGGGCGGCGGCAGCTCGGCGATGCCCTTCACGTGCACCGGCATGGTGCTCCAGCGGTTGCTCCACATGCTGAGCGGGAAGTTGTCGCCCTCTGGGGCGCGGGCGTACTTGAACCGCCCGTCGGTGACCTGCACCCAGTTGCCGAACACGCCACCGACCGCCCACTCGCGCACCGACGTGGCCTCGCCCTCGAGCAGCGGCACCAGTGAACGCCCGTGGGTGCGGTGCTGCGGCGTGATGCCGTAGAGGTGCGCCAGCGTGGCGTGCAGGTCGACGGAGGTGGTGAGCGCGTCGCACACGGCTCCGCCCTGCACCCCGGGCCAGTGGATGAGCAGCGGGATGTGACCGAGCGGTTCGAACTGCGGCACCATCGGCTTGCCCCACAGGTCGGCGTCTTCGCGTTCGTCGCCGAGGTAGTGCCCGTGGTCGGTGCACACGATGACGGCCGTGTCGTCCCACAGCCCGTGGCGGTCGAGCGAGGCGAGCAGCCGTCCGAACCATTCGTCGATCATCGACAGCTTCGAGCCGTAGTTACCGCGGATGTGACGGGTCTCCGCCTCGGTGAGGTGACCGCCCGACAGCCCACCGACGACGTACGGCGGCCAGATCAGCCGTTCGCCGTCCCACGGCGCGTCCTCGTACATGCCCTGCCACGGCTCGGGGGTGTCGAACGGCTCGTGCGGGTCGAACTCGTCGACGAACAGCAGCCACGGCCGATCGGTGTGATGACGCGCTGCACCCTCCACCCAGTCGGTGGCGGCCTGCATGGTGCGCGGGCCCGGGTAGTCGGTCTCGTCGCGGAAGAACGTGCGCGACCGGTCGTAGGCACGATCGATGTGCGGTGCGGCGTCGCCCCACCGGCGCCGCAGGAACCAGCCGCCGTCGGCCGCCGGCGGCGTGGGCACGCCGATCCAGCTCGGGTCGAGCCAGGTGCGCCACGGGTCGCCCTCGTGGCCGCGCACGTAGTCCCAGCCGCCGAAGTCGGTGTGATAGTTCTCGCCACCCGTCTCGAACAGGTGCGGGTGGTCGGTGACGAGCATCGTGGTGACGCCCGCGTCGCGAAGGTCGGCCGTGATGGGCCGCTCCCACAGTTCGATCGAACCCCACGGGCGCCAGAGGAAGTCGAGCGCGCCGCACAGGATGTCGTGACGGGCCGGCATGCACGGCAACGAGCCGGTCACGTGACGGGTGAAGCGCGTCGCCCGTTCGGCGGCGAACCGGTCGAGGTGCGGTGTGGCGAACTCGGTGCCGCCGTAGCTGCCGAGCATGTGCCGGTTCAGCGAGTCGAGCAGGACGACGACGGCGTTGCGCGGCGGGGCCATCTCGACAGCTTGTCAGAACACCGCGAACACGATGGTGAAGGTGCCGGCGATGAACAGCAGCGCCAGCACCAGCACCCGGAACCGCTCGCCGTGCACGTGCTTGCGCACGGGCCACGCCGACACCTGGCCGAGCAACCAGGCGGGGAACGCGATGGCCGACGCCAGCAGGCCGTCGCCGGTGACCTTGCCGTTGGCGACGAACAGCGCCAGGCCGACCACGTTGGTGACGGCGAACACCGTCGCGATGGTCGCCCGGAACGGTGGCGCCTCGAGGTGCCGGGCCTGCAGGCCGAACACGAGCGGCGGCCCGTTGGTGGACAGCGACGTCGTGAGGACACCCGACACGAAGCCGACGCCGTAGTCGAGGTGGTTGCTCGCCTGGGTGAGGTTCAACCGGGCGGCGAGGAGTGCGGTGGCCACCAGCACCGCCACGCCGAGGGCGATCTTCAGCGCGGTGTCGCTCACCACGTTGAGGATCACCAGACCGAGCGGCATGCCGCACAACGAGGCGAGGATCAGCCGCTTCACCAGCGGCCACTGGGTGTCGGCGCGCAACAGACGCGACTGGTAGAGCGTCGCGATCATGCCGAGGATGGTGCTGACCACCACGGCCTTCTCGACGGGCAGGGCGATGGTCATGATCGGCATCGACAGGAGCGCGAACCCGAAGCCCGACAGCACCTGCACGAACGCAGCGAAGTAGACCGCGACCGCGACCACGATGAGCTCTGCCGCTGTCACAGTGCCCGAGTCTGCCACCTACGCTGGTCGCGGATGAAGCTCCTGCCCATCGTCGACCCGACGGCCACCGACGCCGGCGACCACATCGACCGCGCGTGCCGCGAGGTCGGCTTCTTCGCCGTGCCGCTGCCGACCGAGATGCGACCGCTGCGCGACGAGCTGATCGCCACCGCCGCCGAGTTCTTCGCGCTGCCGGAGGACGAGAAGGCCCGCGTCAGCATGGCGGTCGGCGGCCGCGCGTGGCGTGGCTGGTTCCCCCTCGAGGGCGAGCTCACCTCGGGCGTGCCCGACCGCAAGGAGGGCTACTACTTCGGCGCCGAACTGCCACCCGACCCGCGCCCCATGCACGGCCCGAACCTGTGGCCCGAGCACCCCGCCGCGCTCGCCCCGTTGGTGACGCAGTGGATGGACGGCATGGAGCAGCTGGCCCAGTCGCTGCTCGCGCAGATGGCCGTCGGGCTCGGGCGGCCGGCGTCGTTCTTCGTCGACGGCCTCACCGCACATCCCACTCCCCTGTTCCGCATCTTCCGCTACCCGCCGCACCCCGACGGCGACATCGCCACCTGGGGTGTGGGCGAGCACACCGACTACGGCCTGCTCACGTTGCTCGCCACCGACGGCACACCCGGGCTGGAGGTGAAGTCGCACGGCGAGTGGATCGCCGCGCCGGCCGACGCCGACCTGGTGATCTGCAACCTCGGCGACATGCTCGACCGCCTCACCGGCGGCCGCTACCGCAGCAACCCGCATCGCGTGCGCAACCATGCCGGCACCGACCGGTACTCGCTGCCGTACTTCTTCGACCCCGGCTGGGACGCCGTGGTGGAGTCGCTCGAGTTCGACGACGACTGGCAGGTGCCCGCCGACGCGCAGGAGCGCTGGGACCGGGCGAACCTGCACGAGGTGAGCGGCACCTACGGCCAGTGGCTCGGTGCCAAGGTGGCGAAGGTGTTCCCCGACCTGGCTCAGCGCGACAACGTGTAGGTGCGTGCGTGGCGGTCGACCGCCGACACGCGCCACCCGTCGTGGAGGTGCGGAGCCATCTCGTCGCGGATGGCCATGCGCGCGGCGAACGCCTCGGGCGCCGACGCCGCGATCTGTTCGGGCGACACGGGCGGCACGGTGAGCACGAACGACTCCGTGAACTCTGGCCGCGGCGCATCGAGCTCCCACTGCACGGTGAGGCGGTCGCTCGGCAGCGACCCGTTGATGCCACCCAGCGCGCCGTACAGGTTCTCGTGGTACTCCACGCCCAGCGCGCCGAGCTTGTTGAGGTTGAGGTGCGCGTTGGTGAGCTGCAGCGGATCGAACGTCCAGCGCATCGCGTGGTAGCCCTGCGCCGCGCACCACCGAGCCTGCTCGCGCTTCATCCGCTCGCCCAGCCCCGCGCCGCGGTGGTCGGGGTGCACGGCGAGGTAGTGCGAGTGCAGCACGCCGGCCCGGTGCGTGGGGAACGCGAACGCCGACGCCACGATGCGGCCGTCGTCGAACGCGCCGAGTGCCAGGCCGCCCTCGTGCACGATGGCCACCAGGATGTTGACGGACACCATCTCGCCCTCGCCGCCCCAGATGAACTGCTCGAAGGTCGGCATCACCGCGAGCTCGTCGGCGGTGACGAGCACGCGGTACTCGAGCGCGTCGAGGTCGCGGGTCACCGCACCACTTCCACCGATTCCGTCACCTCGTCGAGGTAGGCACGGTCGAGGGTGACACCGATGCCGGGGCCCTCGGGCACGGGCATGATGCCGTCGGTGGTCTCGAGCCGCTGCTCGGTGATGTCGCGCGCGTAGGTGCGGCTGGCCGACGCGGTGTCGCCCGGGAACACGAACCCGGGCATCGTGGCGAGGTGGATGTTGTGCGCTCGGCCGATGCCGGTCTCGAGCATGCCGCCGCACCACATCGGCACGTTGCGGGTGACGCACAGGTCGTGGATCTCGCGCACGGCCTGCAGGCCACCGACGCGGCCGACCTTGATGTTGACGACCGTGCAGGCGTGCAGGTCGAGCGCCGCCTTCACCCGCGCCGGCGAGGTGAGCGTCTCGTCGAGGCAGAGCTCGGTGCGCAGCTCCTTGGCGAGCGTGGCGTGGTCGACGAGGTCGTCCCAGTGCAGCGGCTGCTCGATGTAGTGCAGACCGAACTCGTCGATCTCGCGCAGCAGCGGCAGCATGTCGAGCGTGTAGGCAGAATTGGCGTCGACGGTGAGCTCGATGTCGGGGTGCACGGCGCGCACCGCGGCGAGCAGCTCCACGTCCCAGCCCGGTTCGATCTTCAGCTTGACCCGCTTGTACCCCTGCTCGACGTGCTGGGTGACGCTCTCGACGGTCTTCTCCACCGGATTCATGCCCAGCGATGCGCCGACGGGGATCTCGGTGCGCTCGCCGCCGAGCAGCGTGCGCAGCGGCAGTCCCTGCTGGCGGGCGTAGCAGTCCCACACGGCCAGCTCGAGTGCGGTCTTCGCCATCGGGTTGCCACGCCATCCCGACCAGCGCTCCGCCACCTCGGAGGGGTGCTCGCAGCCGTTGGCCAACAGCTCGGGGCCGAACGCGTTGCGCAGCAGATGCAGCGCGCCGGGGATGGTCTCCTCGCGGTAGTGCGGGAACGGGTCCATCACCCCTTCGCCGTAACCCTCCACCCCTTCGGAGCGGACCGTGACGATGGTGGCGTGCTTCTCGACCTCCTCGGCGAACGAGGTCTTGAACGGTGCCCGGTAGGGCAGGCGGACGACACGCAGCTCGATTTCGTCGATCTTCACGACGTCTTCCTACCAGGTGTCGATGTTCGGCCGCTTCTTGCCCTCACGCACCGGTGCCGGCGGCGCGGCACGCAGGATGGCGCTGATCCAGTGGCGCGAGTCGGCCGGGTCGATGACGTCGTCGATCTCGAAGTGCGACGCGACGTTGACGGCCTTGCCGATCTCGTACATCCGGTCGACCATGGTCTGGAACGTGCGCTCGCGCTCGTCGGGGTCGGCGATGGCCTCGAGCTCGTTGCGGTAGCCGAGGCGCACCGCGCCCTCGAGGCCCATGCCACCGAACTCGCCGGTGGGCCACGCCACGCACGCGTGCGGGGCCTTGGTGCTGCCGCCCATCATCGCCTGCGCGCCGAGGCCGTAGCTTTTGCGCAGCACGATGCTGACGATGGGCACCGAGATGTTCGCGCCGGTCACGAACAGGCGGCTGCAGTGCCGCACGAGGGCGGTCTTCTCCACCTCGGGGCCGACCATCATCCCGGGTGTGTCGACGAGCGTGACCACCGGGATGTCGAACGCGTCGCACAGCTGCAGGAACCGCGCCGCCTTGTCGGCACCGTCGCTGTCGATGGCACCCGCCAGGTGCCCGGGGTTGTTGGCCACCACGCCGACGGGTCGACCCTCGACGCGGGCGAACGCCGTGACCATGCCGAGCCCGAAGTCGCGACGCAACTCGAGCACGCTGCCCGTGTCGAACAGCCCCTGGATGACATGGTGCACGTCGTAGCTGCGCTTGCGGTCCTCAGGGATCACGTGGCGCAGCTCGCGCTGGTCGGCGCACTCCCAACCCTCGAGCGGTTCGGGGCGGAAGTAGCCGAGGTACTGCTTCGCAGCGGCCACCGCGGCCGCCTCGTCGGGCACGAGGATGTCGATCACGCCGTTGGCACGCTGCACCTCGACCGGGCCGATCTCGTGCGGGTCGAACACGCCGAGGCCACCGCCCTCGATCATCGCCGGACCGCCCATGCCGATGTTGCTGTCCTCGGTGGCGATGACCACGTCGCAGCAGCCGAGGATGGCGGCGTTGCCGGCGAAGCAGTAGCCGGCGTTGACGCCGACGATGGGCACCAGGCCCGACAGCTCGGCGAAGTACATGAACGCCAGGCAGTCGAGGCCGCTGACCCCGCTCTGGTCGGTGTCGCCGGGCCGCCCGCCGCCACCTTCGGTGAAGAACACGACCGGCAGGCGCAACTGCTCCGCCAGCTCGAACAGGCGGTCCTTCTTGTGGTGGTTCTGCGTGCCCTGCGTACCGGCGAGCACGGTGTAGTCGTAGCTCATCGCCACGACCGAGCGGCCGTCGACGGTGCCGAGCCCGCCCACCATGCCGTCGGCCGGTGTGCGGGCGATGAGGTCGGCCAGTTCGCGGCGACGGCGCTGCGCGGCGATGACCACGGGGCCGTACTCCACGAACGAGCCCTCGTCGACCAGGTCGGCGACGTTCTCGCGCGCCGTGCGGCGGTGCACCTTGCGACGCCGTTCGACCGCATCGGGACGTGCGGCATCGAGCCCGATGTCGTGCCGAGCGATGACCTCGGCGAGGTCGGCGCGCACGTGTGCGGGGTCCTCCACCACGTCGGCCACCAGCTCGGCGACCGACACCTCACCCGGCTCGATCGACGCGACCACGGCACCCTCCATCACGGTCGCGCCCGGCGACACGGTGATGACGAGCACCGAGCCATCGGCACTCGACTCGATGGCGTGATGCATCTTCATCGACTCGATGAGCATCAGCTGCTGGCCCTTGCGCACCTGCTGCCCCACCGTCACGTCGACCGTGACGATGGTGCCCTGCATGGGTGCGGTGATGTCGGTGACGTCCCCCACACCGTCGACGGTAGTCGGGGTAAGGTCGTCGTCCTATGAGCGAACCGGTCGAGCTGATGATCGCCGGTCGTCCGGTGACGATCACGAGCCCTGACAAGGTGTACTTCACCGCACGCGGCGACACGAAGCTCGACCTCGTCGAGTACTACCTGTCGGTCGGCGACGCGGTGATGCGGCAGATGCAGGACCGCCCGGTGCTGCTGCAGCGCTTCCCGAACGGCGCGCACGGCACGAACTTCTTCCAGAAGCGCATCCCCGAGAGCGCGCCCGAGTGGCTCGCCACCACCACGGTGCTCACACCGAACGGCACGCCGTCGCGCGCGTTGGTGATCGCCGACCTCGCACACCTGGTGTGGGCCGTGAACCTCGGCTGCCTCGGCTTCCACTCGTGGCCGGTGCGCGTGCCTGACCAGGACATCTGCGACGAGCTGCGCATCGACCTCGATCCCGGTGAGGGCACCACCTACGCGATGGCGCAGGAGACCGCGGTGGAGACCAAGCGGCTGTTCGACGACCTCGGCATCGCGAGCTTCATCAAGACCTCCGGCAACCGGGGCCTCCACGTCTACGTGCGGCTCGAACCGCGCCACGACAGCATGGCCGTGCGCGCCGCTGCGGTGGCGGTGGCCCGCGAGCTCGAACGCCGTCGGCCCGACCTCATCACCGCGGCGTGGTGGAAGGAGCAGCGTGGCGCGCGCATCTTCATCGACTACAACCAG
>JBDKJP010000013.1:0-44946 GCA_039796575.1 Actinomycetota bacterium | reverse complement strand
CGACCTGTGTGTCGCCGGCGGTGCCCGACACCTGACGGGAGGCGTCGACCACCATGCGCACGCCGGTGGCGCCGACGGGGTGGCCGCCGCCGATGAGCCCGCCCGACGGGTTCACGGGCGTGGTGCCGTCGCGTTCGAGCACACCGTCCTCGACGGCCTTCCAGCTCTCGCCGGGTGCCGTGATGCCGAAGTGGTCGATGGCCATGTACTCCGACGACGTGAAGCAGTCGTGGGTCTCGATGCCGTCGATGCCCGACACGTCGGCGATGCCGGCGCGAGCGAACGCGTCGGTGATGGCCTGGCGCACGTGCGGCATGACGTACTGATCGTTCGCCGAGCGCGCCACCTTCGGGGCGAGCGGCAGGCCGACGGTGCGATGCCCCCAGCCGACGATGCGCGGCACGGAGTCGAGCGAACGGCCACGCGCGGCTGCCCATGCCTCGGCGGTGCGTCGCCCGGCGAGCACCAGTCCGGCGCCGCCGTCGGTGACCTGGCTGCAGTCGGAGCGACGGATGCGACCGACGACGACGGGGTTCGCCGTGTCGTCGTCGGTGAAGCTCTCGGGCGTGTGCGACCATGCCCGGGTCTGCGCGTTGGGGTTCGACTTCGCGTTGCGGAAGTTGAGCTCGCCGATGGCCGACAGGTGACGGCTGTCGATGCCGTAGCGGGCGTCGTACTCGTCGGCGAGGAGGCTGAACATGTGCGGCCACATGTGCGTGACGCCGTCGCCCTCGTGGCCGATCCACGCCGCGGCGCCGAGGTTGCGGGCGGCCTGGTCGCCCGGCACGTTGCGTTCCTGCTCGGCACCGACGACGAGCGCGCAGTCGTAGCGGCCGGCCTCGATCTCGGCCATCGCCGCCAGGATGGCGATGCCACCCGACGCGCACGCGGCCTCGTGCCGCGCCGCGGGCACGCCCCACAGCCCGGGCTCGACGGTGGCGGGCATGCCGCCCAACTGGCCCTGCCCGTTGAACAGTTGCCCGAATGCGTTGCCGACGTGGATGGTCTCGATGTCGGCCGCCTCCACCTGTGCGTTGGCGAGCGTGCCGCCGACCACGTCGGCCACGAGGTCGCTGATCTCGAGGCCCTGCTTGGCGTAGTTGCGGGCGAAGTCGGTCTGGGACCCGCCGAGGATGAAGATGTCCGTCGTCACTCTGTCAACTGTAGTGCATGTCGGGGCGACACCCGGCGGGCCGACGCGTAACGTGCGCGCATGACCGAACTGAAGGGATGCGTCGCGCTGGTGACCGGCGCGAACCGTGGCGTGGGCCGGGCCCTCGTCGACGAACTGCTCGCCCGTGGCGCGGCGAAGGTGTACGCCGGTGCGCGCACGCCCGACGAAGCCGACGTGCCGGGAGCGGAGGTGGTGCAACTCGACATCACCGATCCTGCGCAGGTGGCCGCAGCGGCCGCGCGCTGTCACGACGTGAACGTGCTGATCAACAACGCCGGCTACCACGCCAACACGCGGTTGGTGGTGACGCCCGACCCCGACGCGGCTCGCCGCGAGATGGAGGTCAACTACTTCGGCACGCTCGAGATGACCCGTGCGTTCGCGCCGGTGCTCGGCCGCAACGGTGGCGGCGCCATCGTGAACGTGCTGTCCGTCGCCGCCGTGGTGCCCGCGGCGTTCATGGGCGGCTACTCCACGTCGAAGGCGGCCACCTGGTTCCTCAGTGCCATCACCCGCGCCGAGCTCGCCGAGCAGGGCACCCAGGTGACGTCGCTCGTGCTCGGCTCGGTCGACACGCGCATGGCGTCGCACGTCGAGGGCAAGAAGGAGGACCCGCGCGACATCGCCCGCACCGGCCTCGACGCGGTCGAGGCGGGCGCGCAGACCTTCGCCACCGACAAGATGGCCGTCGACTCGATGGCCGCGCACGCCGCCGACCCCGAGGGTTTCGAACGACTGCTCGGCCGGCTGCTGCACGTCACCAACCTGCGGGCGCCGGGATGAGCACCTGGGCCGACCTCCGCCAGGTGGTGATCGCCACCACCGATCCCGACACCGTCGCAGGTGAGCTGCGCTCGCGACTCGGCCTCGGTCGCGGCTTCGGTGATCCCGAGCTCGCCGCGTTCGGCATCGCCGACGACACGATGGCCGTCGGCGCGCACACGTACGTCGAGGTGGTGAGCCCCACCACGCCCGACCACCCGATCGCGAAGTGGCTGGCACGTCGCGACGGCAGCGCCGGCTATCTGCTCTCGGTGCAGGTGAGCGACATCGACGCGTGCCTCGAACGCTGCGCGGCGGCCGGCGTGCGCGACACGGTACGCCACGTGGTGCAGGGATGGAACGTGGCGCAGCTGCACCCCGGCGACATGGGCGGCTGCTCGGTCGAGCTCGACGGACTGCACGAGCGCGGCCGCTGGTTCTGGGACATCCTCGACGTCGACCGGCCCGCCTCGTCGAGGGTCGACGACGTGGTCGCGGTGGAGATGGTCGCTGCCGATCCCGACGCGCTGCTGGCTCGGTGGGCCACGGTGTTCGGGCTCGATGCCGACACAGCGACGTCGTCGCTGTCGCTCGGCGGGCGAGTGGTGCGGTTCGTGCACGACGCCGAACGTGCCGGCATCGCGGCGGTCGACCTCCACGCGATCGACCGTGCCGACGCAGGCGCCGAGTTCGTCGCGGGCAACGTGCGCTTCCGTCTCGTGTGAGCGACAAGGATGTGGCGCATGTCGCCGCATCCCCGCACCGGGTTCGACCTCGCCGAGATCGACCGCCTCCTCTCCACCACGAAGCAGGTGCGCCAGCGCCTCGACCTCAGCCGCCCGGTGCCGCACGCCGAGCTGCTCGAGTGCATCGAGATCGCCGGCCATGCGCCGATCGGCGGCAACCTCGAACGCAACCGGTGGATGATCATCGACGATCCCGCGTTGAAGGCGCGCATCGCCGAGCGCTTCGCGGAGGTCGGCCGGCCGTACCTCGCGGCCAACGCCGAGATCCGCGCCGACGATCGAAGCCAGCGCGTCATCGACTCGGCCACCTTCCTCGTCGACCACCTCGCCGAGGTGCCCGCGCTGGTGCTGTCGATGCGCCTCGACCGCGCGCCGCTGGAGTCGCAGGGCGCGGCCGCCGCGTACTACGGCTCGGTGCTGCCCGGTGTGTGGAGCTTCCAGCTCGCCGCCCGCGCCCGTGGCATCGGCTCGGCGTGGACCACCTTCCACCTCGAGCACGAGGCCGAGATCGCCGAGCTGCTGGGCATCCCCGCCACGGTCACCCAGGTGTGCCTGCTCGCGGTGGGCTACTACACCGGCGATTCGTTCTCGCCCGCGCCGCGCCGACCCGCAGCCGAGGTGACGTTCCTGAACGGCTGGAAGCGGCCCGTCGATTGATCGGCCGACCTCCGGGCATTCGGTGTCGCGCCCCGGACGGTCGTGCAGGTCCCTTGACCTGAAAGGCCGTCGACCCATGCGTCGCACCATCATCTTCGCCCTCGCCGGCTTCGAGCTCGCGATCCTGCTCCAGGCGTGCACGTCCGCGAGCGCGACCACCGAGACCACCGTCTCGGCCTCGTCGACCACCCTGCCGCACTGGACGTACGAGGGCGAAGAAGGCCCCGACAACTGGGGCGAGATGAGCGAGGCCTACGTGCTGTGCGCCGACGGGTCGGCCCAGACCCCCATCGACATCACCGACACCGAGGAGATGGCCATCCTCGACCCGACGTTCGCGTACGAGAAGAGCCCCGCGCTGATCTTCAACAACGGCCACACCATCGAGGCCGAGGCGGAGGAGGGCAACAGCGTCAGCGTGCACGGCGCCCGGTCGGCCCTGAAGCAGATCCACTTCCACGCGCCGAGCGAGCACACCATCGACGAGGTGTCGTACGCGGCCGAGGTGCACTTCGTGCACAAGACCGAAGCCGGTGAGATCACCGTCGTCGGCGTGCTGATCGAGGAGGGCCCGAAGGCCAACGCCGCGTGGCAGCCCTACATCGAAGGCATGGGCCTCTCGAAGGACGAGGAGCTCGAGACCACGATCGACTGGGAGGCCATGCTCCCCGAGAGCCACATGACCTACCGCTACACGGGCAGCCTCACCACCCCGCCGTGCACCGAGGGCGTGCACTGGATGCTGATGGAGACCCCGGTGCAGCTGAGCGCCGAGCAGATCGCCGCGATGACGGATGCCTACGAGGGCAACAACCGCCCGGTGCAGGACACCAACGGCCGCGTCATCGAGATGGACACCTCCAGCAACTGATCAGCGATCGCGGAGGCCCTTCCCGGCCAGGATCTGCGGGGCCAGCTTCTCGACGCGGGCGCGTCGAGTGTCGAGCTGCTTCGCGGTGGAGATGTGCAAGTGGTACTCGCGCTGCCGGCCCGGAGTGAGTGTGGTGAACGCCGCACGGAACTTCGGGTCGGCGTCGAGCCGCTCCTGCAGCGCGTCGACCGGCGACCACTCGGCCTTCGGCGCCTTCACGGCGGACGGCCCGGAGCGCGGGAGCGCGACGGCCTCCGCCACGAACGCCTGGATGGCCGGCGTGAGCGCACGCACGTCGGCGACGGAACGCACGCACAGGCGCAATGCCGACTGCGAGTTCGGGCCCTGCGACTCGAGCAGCCCGTCGGGGTCGCGGAGCCGCGCGCCCTCGAAGAACATCAGCGCGAGGAACCCCTTCATCTCCTGCAGGATCACGATGTTGCGTCCGTCGTGCGAGTAGCACGGCTTGCGCCACTTCAGCTCCTCGGTGAGCCCGCACTTGCGCAGCACGGCCCGCGCCGCACGCAGCTCGGCGGGCCACAGCGTCGACTGTGCGACGTAGGTGTCGACCGGTGATGCCATCGGATCACCTTATGCGCGATCGGCAAGACTGTGCCGATGCCTCGCCCGCCGCAGCCGTTCGGCCTCGACCACCTCGCGGAGCTGATCCGTTGCTACGAGGGCGAGGTGGCCGGCGCCGCGTACTTCACTGCGCTGGCGGCCGCCCACGAGGGGCCGGCGAGGAGCGTGCTCTCCCGCTTCGCCGACGTGGAACGCACCACCGCGGCCGCGCTGCTGCCGCTCGTGCAGCGACACGGCCTCGTCGTCGCCGATGCCGACGAGCTGCGTCGCCGTGGCGAGGCGAACGCCGCGGTCGACAGCGCGCTCGGTTGGGACGCGTTGGTCGCCGAGATGTGCGAGCACTACCCGAGCTACGTGCCCGAGTTCGAGCGGCTGTCGGCGATCGCCCCGCTCGACGACAAGGCGGCGATGCAGGTGCTCGTCGATCACGAGGTGGCGCTGGTGGCCAGCGTGGAACGGATCCGCGACGGCCGCGCCGACGCGCTCGCGCCGGTGGACGAGTTCATCGCTGCGGCGACGTCGCCTCGCTGATCGCGGCCGCGATCGCAGCCACCGGGTCGGCGGGCCGTCGCTCGGCGCGCCAGGCGATGTGCTGGTCGGGCCGCACCAGCAGCGCCCCGTCGGGACGGAGCCGGCAGATGGCACGCCACTCGGCGATCGACGTGTCGTCGAGCGACACGTGGTGCACCGGTGCCGACGGGTCGAGGGCAGCGGCCCACGCGTCGTGCGTGCCGCACGTGATCAGCGTGAGCAGGGTGGGGTGCACGAGGTCGAGCGTCGAGCGACCCTCGGCCAACCAGGCGTGCGGGAGCCGGGCGCCGACCTCGCCGCTCGGTTCGAACCGGCTCGGGTCGGTGATGTGGGGCGGGTACGTGTAGCCGATCTGCAGCCCGAGCATGTCGAAGTGCGTCGCCTGCTCCTGCACCGCGGCGGCGATGGCGTCGTGGTTCGCCGGGTCGTCGAGCACGGCGTCGAGGTCGGCGCCGGTGGAGCCCGGTTGCAACTGCAGCGCCTGCGCGAGCAGCACCATCTTGAACGCGTTGGTGAGGCTCTGCTGGCAGTTGACCTCGGCGATGGGACGACGCTCGGACTCGTACGTGTCGAGCAGCGCGGGTGCGGCCCAGCCGGCGTCCACGGCGAGCAGCTTCCACACCACGTTGTGCGCGTCGGCGACGCCGGTGTTGAGGCCCATCCCACCCGTCGGCGGGAAGCGGTGCGCGGCGTCGCCGAGCAGGAACACGCGGTCGCGCCGCATCGATTCGGCCACCTGCGCCGTCATGTGCCACGTGCCGGCGCCCACCACCTCGACCGGGGTGGTGTCGTCGCCGATCGCGGCTCGCACCAGGCGGGCGCACCGGTCGGTGGGGTAGTCGTCGACGGTCTCGGCGGTGGGATCGAACGCCACCATGAACACCCACTCGTGGTCGATGTCGTGGCCGATGAACGTGCCGGCGACCTCCGGGTCCATCACGAAGTGCAGCACGCCGAGGCGGTCGGCGATGTGCTGCCGCAGCCCGGCCCGGAAGTGGATGGCGACGAACGACTGGATGCCGGCGGGGCCGACCATCTCGACGCCGAGCCACTTGCGGATGGCGCTGCCGGCGCCGTCGGCCGCGAGCACGAAGGCGCTGCGCACCTCGGTCTCCTCACCCGTGTCGAGGTCGCGGATCACCGACACGACGTGGTCGTGGTGCGCCGTGCCCGACAGCCATTCGTACCGGTAGCGGAGGTCGACCGTCGGCAGCGCCGCCACCTCGGCGGACAGCAGCGGCTCGAGCCGGTGCTGCGAGATGTTGCGCAGCGGGGTGGGGGTGTGGGCCAGGCACTCGTCGCCCTGCCGCTCGAACGGCAGCCGTCCGATGAGCCGACCGTCGAGACGGGTGACGAAGTTGACGTGACCCGCGTCGGCGGGCGGCTTCGAGATGGACGCGATGGCAGCCATGTCGAAACCGGCCTGGCGGAAGATCTCCAGCGTGCGCGCGTTCACCACGTGCGCGGCCGGGTTGCGCTGCGGGCCGTCGCGGCGCTCGACCACCAGGCACTGGCGACCGGCGTTGGCGAGCAGACGTGCGGCCGTGAGGCCCACCGGCCCCGCGCCGACCACCAGGTACGCCACCTCGATGGTGCGGCGCATCAGAACACGCCCGCGAAGCTGCCGCCGTCGAGCTGCAGGTTCTGCCCGCTGATGAAGCCCGCCTGCGCGCTGCACAGGAACGCGCACGCGTCGCCGAGCTCCTCGGGTCGGCCGAGGCGTTGCGCGGCGATGGTCGTCGCCATGTGCGCGTAGGCCTCCTCGACGGTGATCTTCGCCATCGACGCGTGCAGCTCGGCCATCTGTCTTTGCCGCTCGGTGTCGATGCGTTCGGGCAGCAGGTTGTTGATGGTGACGTTGGCGCGGGCGACGTCCTTCGACAGCGCCTTCGCCACCGAAGTGAGCCCGGTGCGGGCGCCGGTGGAGAGACCCATCGGCGACACGGGCGACTTCACCATCGCCGAGGTGATGTTGACGATGCGGCCGAAGCGTCGCTCGACCATGCCGTCGAGCACCGCTCGGATGAGCGCGAGCGGGGCGAGCATGTTCGCGTCGAGCGCGGCGATCCATGCATCGCGATCCCAGTCGGCGAACTTCCCGGGGGTGGGCCCGCCGTTGTTGTTGACGAGGATGTCGGGCATCGGGCACGCGGCGAGCAGCGCGTCGCGCGTGGCGTCGAGCCCGATGTCGCCCACCACCGCGGTCACGGTGACGTCGTGTCGCTCCCGCAGTCGTGTCGCTGCCGCCTCGAGGGTGTCGGCGTGGCGGCCGTTGATGGTGACGTGCACCCCCTCGCGGGCGAGTGCGTCGGCGCACGCGAACCCGAGCCCGCGGCTCGACGCGCACACGATGGCCGTGCGACCGGCGATGCCGAGATCCACGGCTCAGCCCTGCGCTTCGGCGAGACGGGCGGCGAGCTCGGCGCGCCACTGCTCGAACGCCATGAACTCGGGCAGCGACTCGATCTTCGACCGGGTGCCGGCTTCGATGTCGGCATCGCTCGCTGCGAGGTCGAGGCCGTCGGCGTACGGCTGCGCCACGTGGAACGGCGTGTCGATGAAGCACTCGAGCCCGTTGCCCTCGGGGTCGGTGAAGTACAGCGACCACGCGTTGCCGTGGGAGATGCGGATGGCGCTCGTGTTGCCGTCGGCCACCAGTCGCTCGGCGAGGTCGCGGAGGTGATCGAGCGACTCGGTCCGGAACGCGAGGTGGTCGGTCATCATGAACGCCGGCATCGCCGGTTCGGGGGTGTGGACGAGCACGAGCTGGTGGTGCTCGCTCGGCGTCTGCGACATGAACACCATCTCGCCCATGCCGGGGATGGGCTCACCGCGGTTGGTGACCAGGAAGCCGAGCACGTCGCCGTAGAAGGCGACCATCCGGTCGAGGTCGCGGGCGGCGAGCGTGGCGTGGGCGAGCCGGAGGTGCAGGGCGTTCGACATGAAGTGACACTGTTGTCAACATTGAGGGTAATGTCAATCCTCATGTCGACCGTGCTGGCCGAAGCCCCGCTGACGAGGGGCCACAAGAAGAAGTCGCGCACCCGCCGGGCGCTCGTCGATGCCGCGTTCGCCGTGCTCGCCGAACGTGGCGAAGGGTTCAGCGTCGCCGACGTC
The DNA here is from genome assembly GCA_039796575.1 of Actinomycetota bacterium. Lineage (GTDB taxonomy): Bacteria > Actinomycetota > Acidimicrobiia > Acidimicrobiales > Ilumatobacteraceae > UBA668. The sequence goes on along the minus strand of JBDKJP010000013.1, from coordinate 36,506 downwards.
ACCACTCGCGCCGGTGTCTCGAACGGCACCTTCTACAACTACTTCCGCGATCGCGACGAGCTGCTCGACGCCCTGGTCGCCGCCACGGTCGAGGGCTTCGCGTCGGTCGCCGCCCGCGACGTCGACGACGCCGACCCGGCCGAGCGGTTCGCCCGCATCACCGCGCGAGCGTTCGCCGCGGCGGTCACGTCGCCGTCGACCGTGCGGTTCGCCTTGCGGCTCGAAGCAGCGCAGCGCGCACTGCTGGTCGACGGCCCGCTCTCGCACCTGCGCGACGACCTCGCCGAGGGCCACCGGCTCGGCCGCTTCACCGTTCCCGCCGACGACGCGACGCTCGACGTCGTGCTCGGTGCGTTGCTGTTGGCGGCACGCCGCGTCGTCGAGGGCGACACCGACCCCGAGTACCGCGCCGCGGTCGTCGCCCGCGTGCTGATGTCGCTCGGCCTCCCCGCGGTCGAGGCCGACGGCATCGGCCGTTGGGCCGTCGCCGCCGACTAGGCGCGCTCGGCGCGCTGCAGGCCACCCGCCGGCGTCCACCACTCGACGATCAGCATCGTGGCTTCCTCGTCGAGATGCGTGTGCACCACCTCGGTGATGTCGGCGGCGAACTGCACACCCTCACCCTCGCCGGCGGGGTCGGCTGCGATGCGGTGCGCCGTGCCGGCCACCTTCACCTCTCCGGGCCACGCCGCTTCCTCACCCTCCACCGGGTGCACGGTCGGACCGTGAAGCGCGAACCGTGGGTCGCGCAACAAGTCGGCGAGTTTGCGGGCGCCGTCCATCGAGCCGAAGCGCAACTGCCCGTCGACGAACTCGCACTCGATGCCCGAGATGCGCGGCGACCCGTCGGCGCGCAACGTGGCGATGGTCTTGTGTCGACCTGCCTCGAACCGTGCTTGCACCGCCGCGGCCAGCTCGGGTGCAGCGGCGACGATCTCCGACCATGCGGCCATCTCGGACTCCCCTTCGGCGTTGCGACACCGTCAATAGTTGACGACCGTACCCATCAACGGGAGTCGGGCCAGGTGCGGTGCCCGCACCAGTCGCTGGACGGCCTCGCCGGCGGAGCACTTGCCGGTGATCATCTCGCGGGCCAGCGCGGCGACCACGACCGGCGCGGCGAAGGACGTGCCGCTCCACGTCGCCCACTGCTCGAAGTCGTCGCTGTCGACACCGTTGATCGGCGGCGTGGCGCCGTCGAACCTCGCGAAGAACGAACTGACGATGTCGGTTCCGGGCGCGCAGGCGTCGACCCATGCGCCGTAGTTCGACCAGGGGGCGGGCCCGTCGGGGCCGAGAGCGGCGACGCCGACCACCGTCGGCAGCGCAGCCGGGTACTGCTCGACGCACGAGCCTTCGTTCCCCGCCGCGCCGACGAACACGACGCCGAGCGCGCTGTGGTACTTGTCGATGAGGAGCTCCAGCGACGGGCTGCGACCCGTCCCACCGAACGAGAGGTTCACGAGGTGCGGTGCCGACGTGGCCATCAGCTTCCACAGCTCGGGGGCCAGCGTCGACACGCTGACGTCACCCTCGGGCTGGAGCACCTTGCGGACGGTGATCGTGCACCCCGGCGTGAGCTGCTCGATGATCCCGGCGATGAACGTGCCGTGCCCGGCCACGGGGTCGAGGTACTTGTCGACCGGGTACTTGCCGAGCGGTCGGGACGGCAGGTCGTCGTGGCCACTGATGCGTTGGAGTGATGCCGGGTCGGTGCCCAGCAGCGCCGGGCGCATCTGGTCGGCGTTGGTCGCCCCGCCGGCGAGCCCGCTGTCGAGCACGCCGATCCTGACGTCGTTCGAGGGTTGGGCGGGGCGGACCGGCAACATCCGGAACAGGGCCGGCATGACCGAGGTGGTCGGCGGGCGGCCTGTCGCGACGATGTTCAGCTCCTCGGCGTGCGCTCGCCACGGGTTCGCCCGCCAGGGGTTGGCCCGCCACGGGTTCGCCCGCCAGGGATGGGCGCGCCACGGGTTCGCCCCCCACCCGTCGGCAGCGAGCTCCGCCACCAGTGCAGGGTGCGGTGGGCATCCGCAGCAGTCGCCGTCACCGTTGGCGAACCAGACGATGTCGAGCTCCGCTGAGTGGCCGAGGGCGAGGAGACCGGCGACCGCCGCCGGCGGATCGGCGACCTCGATCAACCACCGCTGACCGATCGGCGGCAACTCGTCGGACTGACCCGGATCGGTGGGCACGAAGAGCGGCGTGCCTTCGATGCCGAGGTGGAGTCGAGCGGCATCGTCGACGATCATCACCCCCGGTCGGTAGGCCACCGGAGGGTCGCCGGGGAGGATGCGGATGCGGTCGCGGTACGGCGGGCGGGTCTCGGACTCTTCCATGGTCATGGTCGACCTCCTGGGTGTTCGGGCGGTGCGGCACGTCGCCGCAGGATCTCCTCGGTCTGGCCGGCGAGCCGATCGACCGGTGTCGCTGCGCCGTCGAGGCAGGCGCGTTCGAACTCGTCGTCGCCGAGCTGTTCGCGTGCGGCGTCGAGGAGCGCCTCACGAGCCTGTTGGTCGGCGCCGTACAGCGAATAGCCTTCGCGGGCGATGAGCACGTCGGCAGCGGCCTGCAACCGGACGGCATCACGAGGAGCGCCGTCCTCGTGCGCGAACCGCGCGGCGACCATGAACGAGTAGGCCACCACGTGGGCCTGGCCGATCGAGCGCCCGAGATCGAGTGCCGCCAACTGGTGCTGCGCTGCCCCCCGGGCGTCGCCCCGCTCCAGCAGCATCTCCGCGTAGTTGCCGTGTGTGTTGACGAGGAATGTCTCGAGCCCGGCCGCTTCCTCGGCGGCGAGCCCGTGGTCCAGTGCCTCGGCAGCACCGTCGAGGTCGTCCAACGCGTAGCGGGCGAGGGCGGCGAGATTCCAGAGGCGCGCCTCGCTGCGCTTGGTGGCCGCGCCGCGTGCGAGCCCCTCGTCGGCGAGTCGCGCTGCGAGTGCCGGGTCGTCGGAACGCAGTGCCACTTCGCCCTTCGTGCGCACCAGGCACATGTCGTCCCACTCCGGAACGCCCACCTCCTCGGCGATCGCCGTTGCTCGCGCCACCAGGACGGCGGCGGCCTCGACCTCACCGAGTCGCAGGTGCAGGTCCGCTTGGAGCGCGAGCAGGGCGACGAGTACCGGTGCCGGTTCCGGGCGTCTGCTGACGCATCGGGCGATCTCGTCGATGCCGGACCGGAAGGTCGAGGTCATGTCGTGGTACTGGCCGATCGACCACACCAGGGCGCGGGCGACGTCGTCGTCGGTGTCGGGGTCGGCGGCCACGGCGCGCACGTTCTCGATCTCGACCGCGAGTCGCGTCGACCACCCGTTCGAGGAGGACCGCTCCGGGCCGAGTCGCTCGAGGAGCACTTCGGCGAGGCGACGGCGGGTGGCGGCGATGTCGGCGGCGTCGCCGTGCTGGAGCACGTACGAGCCGACGGTCCAGAACAACGAGTACCGCGACTCGCCGGCGGTGACGTCGCGGATGAGGAGCGACCAGTCGAGCAGCGACCACACCAGCTCGGGGACGTCCTCTGCCGGGATCGGGTCGCTGGCGATGGCCTGCGCCAGTGTCATGTCGAAGCCGTCGGCGGGTACTGCGAGGCGGCGCAACACCAGTAGTTCGTCGGGGCTGAGGAGGTCGAGGCTCCAGTCGAGCAGGCGGTCGAGGCTGCGCTGGCGCTCCGGCACCGACGGGTCGCGAGTGGCGATCACCGACACAGACGTGCGCATCCGGTCGGCCATCTCGCCCGGGGTGAGGAGGTGTGACCGTGTCGCCGCCAGCTCGATGGCGAGTGGTAGCCCGTCGACCGCACGGCAGAGGCGAGCGACGTCGTCGAGCTCATTGCCGGCCACCGCGTCGGTACGACCACTCCGTTCCAGGAACAACTGCACCGCCGCAGACTGGATGTCGTCGGCGTCGAGGGGCTGCAGCCGGTACACCCGCTCACCGATCAGGCCGAGCGGGACACGACTGGTGGTCACCACGCCGATCGCGGGGCAACGTCGACGCAGCTCGGCGACCATGGTGGCGACCGGGTCGGCGAGATGCTCGCAGTTGTCGAGGATGACGAGCGCCGTACGGGCGGCGAGGTGGGCGACGACGTCGGACAGCGCGTCGTTGCCGCGGACGCTCGGCACGTTGATCGCACCGGCGACGGCCATCGGGACGACCTCGCCTTCGGTGATCGGCGAGAGGTCGACGAACCACACACCATCAGGCCACTCGTCGGCCACCGTGAGTCCGACCTCGATCGACAGCCGGGTCTTGCCCGTGCCGCCGGGACCCAGGACGGTGATCAACGCGCCAGGTCGCGCCAACGCCGCCAACTCCGCCCGCTCCGCCACCCGATCGACCAGCGAGGTCGTCGGCCGCACGAGGTTGTGGTGCTCGGCGGGGCGAACGCGTGGCGGCCGCAGATCGCCGTCGAGGTCGGCCGCCGACAGGCGGTGGAGGCTGATCGGGTCGTCGAAGTCGCGGACGCGATACCGCCCGAGATCGGACACGATCACGTCGGCCGACCGCTCGGTTCGCAGCGCCAGCACCTCGTCGGTGGCGAACACCTGGCCGCCGTTCGCGGTGTCCACCACGCGAGCCGCCTGGTGCACGGCGAGGGCCCGGTAGTCGCCCTCGACGGGCCTGGCATAGCCGGCGTGCAACCCCATGCGCACTCGCAGCGGATGTGCAGTCGGCCAATCGGCGGCAGCGAGCCCACGTTGCGCGTCGAGCGTCGCAGCGATGGCATCGTCCGCATCCTCGAAGGCGACGAAGAACGCGTCGCCGTGGGTGGCCACCTCCACGCCGTGATGGCGTTGCCACACCGCACGGAGCAGTTCGTTGTGCTGGTCGAGCAGGTCGTGGTAGCCGTCGCCCAGCTCGCGGATGATCCCGGTGCTCCCCTCGATGTCGGTGAACAGGAAGACGACCGTTCCCGACGGCAACGACTTCTCCATCGCCGTGCTCCTGACCCGAGTCCCGGTAGCAGTTGCGCCGACACTAGCCGCGGTGTCCGGAGCCCGCGATCGGCCCTGCCGCGGTCAGCTTGCCAGGATGAGCCAGGTGTCGGGGTCGAGCAGTCGATCGATGCGCACGTCGATGCGGAGCTGATCGCCCTTCGCGAACTCGCGGTCGAGCCGGTACAGGCGGTTGCCCCAACTGGTCAGCGGCGCGAGCGGTGAGGTGGAGAGCACGATGTCGTCGTCGAACACCGCCTCGAACCAGATGGCCGTGCCGTCGACGATCATGTCGGCCGACGCGGTGCGCTCGACGACGAAGTCCTCCGGGATTGCGTCGGGACTCGCGAGCGTGTCGAGGTCGATCTCGAGGATCGGGGCGGGTGTCCCGAACGTGGCCGCCACCGAGCCGGGCCGCAGCCAGATCTGTTCGTGGCGGCCGGTGTCGATGCGGCCGGCGGCGTGTGAGTCGCGCATCGGGCCGAGGTCGATGCCGTCGGGGAGCTCGATGTTCCAGAACCGGCGGACGCGCATCGATTCGTGCATCGTGACCGGCTCGACGAACAGTCGGAATTTCGCCGGCAGGATGCGGCCGTGCGGCCTGAGGAACCGGTCGCGCACGTCGAGCAGGTTCTGCACCATGTTCTCGTTGAACAGCTCGTCGCCCATCTGCTCGTGCAGCACCACGTCGACCTTCTCCGGCGGCGTGAACTCGCGGCTGTTCGCCTGCACGAACTCGATGTTCGTGAACCCGTTGTGCTGTGCGATCTCGCGAGCGATCTCGATGACCTCGGAGTGCTCGACGGCGTAGACCTTCTTCGCCCCGGCGCGGCTGGCCATGAACGCCAACAGGCCGGTGCCGGTGCCGAGGTCGACCACCACGTCGCCCGGCTGCACCTTGCGCCGGATGCCGCGGTGGTACGTCTGCACGCGAACGGAGTCGCTGAGCATTTCCTCGTGCTCCGACAGCCCGCCGAAGTTCGTCTCGTTCATCAGGTCGTAGACGACGCTCATCAGCCGATCGCTCGATGCGACCCGTGCAGCGGCGAACCCGATCGCGGAACGGAGCGCCTTGTTCGCGGCCTGGCCCACACGAGTGCTCATCCGAACCAGGCTACGGGTGGCGGTCACTCGAGGGGTCGGACGGTCTTCTTCGCGGACGGCGTTCCGACGCGTCGCGGTGCAGCGCAATGGCGGAAGCGGTTGGTGTTACCGTCGCCGCGGTGACGGCCGAAGTGAGCTACTTCCGCCCTGTCTAGCCGGATTCGAGGCGACACGGGCGCCCGGCAACGTGGTACGGCGTGCGGATGGATGGTGTTCGAACACCTGCCTTCAGGTGTCGGCCTCTACATGGAAACCGATCGATTGGCGTTCGATGCCCACTATCGCTGGAGCGACGAGCGTGGCCCGAGGCTTCTCGCTCCCGACCGCGAAATGCTCATCCGGCACATGCCCGCAAGGTGGTGGCGCGATCAGGCCTGGGCCCCAGCGCAGTGGCTGCTCGAGCATGTTGCGGAGTACCGAGCGCTCGTTGATCTCGCTGAGGGTCTCGATGACCCTGTCGTACTCCGGCGGTTTGCGATGTCGGCTCGGACGAAGTGCGTACACGCTGACGCTGCTCGCGTGACCCACGAGATCAGACCTGCGAGGTCGGAGCTCGTGAGGATCAGTCCGTCACCGCTACAGCACACCCGGACGGGTGGCGTGTACAGCCTCGATCCTGAGTGGACGCAGGTGGTGGCCACGTACGCCGACGGACGCCAAGCAGTGGGGCACCTCCGCAGTCGGTTTGCCTGGGGTGCCATGGAGCTGGAGCTCGAGCTGAGCCCGTCACAGACGACCGTCGCCCTTTCGGTGCCACCGGTGGTTCCGATGACCATTCGGGAGCGTGAACTCGCGTTCGGGGCGCTTCTGCCGGACGTGCTGGCGCGGCGAGCAGCAGCGTGCGCGCAGCGGGCACGCAACAACCACCGCGAGGCGCAGGTGTGGACTCGGCTTGCACAAGGCATTCGTCGTGAGCAGTGCTCAGCTCTCGCCGCCGGGGAGACCCTGACCGCGGTGCTCGATCTCCCCGCGACGTTCGACCTCGAGCGATGGCTCGCTGGCGATGTCACCGAGGAGGAGGGCCGGCTACGCCGCTGGTGGACATCGACCCGCTCGAGGTTCGTGTGAGCCGGGTCCGGAGCCATTGTCCGTAGCATGAGCGCCTAGCGGACATCCCGCTCCCGTAGCTCAGCTGGATAGAGCGCCGGTTTCCTAAACCGTAGGTCGCAGGTTCGAACCCTGCCGGGGGCGCCAAGTGAGGTGGCGGTCGTCGTGTTGCGTTCGCGGCGAGCGGTAACGTGCGCCGCGGTCGTGCGATGGGAGCTCGTCCGGTTGGGGAGAACACAACATGGACGACGTCACTTGGCCTGTGCCAGGTCCGGGCACGTGGATGCAGGACCGCGCGCACTTGCCCGTCAGCACCACGCTGCTGTTGCAGGAGGCGTTCCCTGGCGGGTTCGACGTCGGCTTCCGGTCGACGTTCGAGCGCTACGGCGCGCTGTTCGACACGATGCAGCAGGCGTTCGTGAACGGCTTTCCGTTCATGCAGCCGCTGCCGTTCGACGCGCCCGGCCCCGACGGCCCGAAGACCCCCGAACAGCTCGGCGCCGAGATCGGTCGCCGCGCGCAGGTGTCGGCGGCCGCGTTCGAGAACAAGGTGTGGCGTGAGCAGCTGCGCCACTGGGACGAGGTGAAGAAGCCGGCGGCCATCGCGCGTCACCGCGAGATGGCGGCCGTCGATCTCGCCGCACTCGACGACGAGGCGTTGCGCCAGGAGCTCCACGCACGCATCGCACGGGTGTCGGAGATGATGGGGCAGCACCACGAGCACAACGGCTCGGCGCTCGTGCCGGTCGGCAACTTCGTGCTGCACGCCGCGCAGTGGACCGGCATGCCGCCGGTGCCGATGTTCATCGTGTTCGACGGCTGGTCGCCGGTCACCAGCGTGGTGCCGCCGGAGCTGGAGGCAGGAGTGACCGCGCTGCGCGCCGATGCCGAGGCGCTGGAACTGCTGCACGGTGACGGCAGCGACGCCGACGTGGTCGCAGCGCTGCGGTCACGCATTCCGGCCATCGACGACTGGCTGGCGGGTGTGTCGTTCCGCATCGCCGCCGGCTTCGACCTCACCAACCCCACCATCGGCGAGCGCCCCGATCTCATCCGCGGCCGTCTGCGTTCCGCGGTGGAGCACGAGCAGGAGAACTCGCTGGCACGTGCCGAGGAGATGGCCGACCAGCTGCGCGCTGCCGTCCCTGCCGAGCACCGCGACGAGTTCGAGTCGCTGCTCACCGAGGCGCGTCTCGTGTACCGCCTGCGCGACGAGCGCGGCATCTACAGCGACTCGGCGGCCACCGGTCTGCTGCGGCTCGCGCTGATCGAGCTCGGGCGTCGCATGGCCGAGCGTGGGCGCATCAACTTCATGTACGACACGCTCGACGTGACGAGTGCCGAGATCGACTCGCTGCTCACCGGCGGTGCCGCACCGACGGCCGACGAGCTCAGCGCTCGCGTGGCCCGCCGCAAGGCGCTCTCGGCAGCGGGCGCGCCGCCGTTCCTGGGCGACCCGCCGCAGCCGCCGCCCCCGATGGACGGTCTGCCGCCGTCCATCATCCGCGTCATGTCGGCCCTGGGCTTCACCATCCAGGGTGTGCTCGGCGAGGCCGAGGCGCCGGCCGGCGACGAGCAGATGATCATCGGCATCGGCGGTTCGTCGGGCACCTACGAGGGCCCCGCCCGACTGGTGCGCAACTTCGACGACCTGTGGCACGTGCAGGAGGGCGACGTGCTTGTCACGCCGGCCACCGGCGAGTCGTTCAACGCATTCCTCCACCTGGTCGGCGCGATCGTCACCGACCACGGCAGCTTCGCCTCGCACGCCGCCATCATGGGCCGCGAGATGGGCTTCCCCACGGTGGTCGGCAGCGTCAACGCCACCAGCCGCATCCCCGCCGGGGCCATCGTGCGCGTCGACGGTGAGGCAGGTTCGGTCACCATCGTCAGCGTTCCCGAGGAGTAGCCGGGGCGCCTCCTTTCTCTGTGACACCCCTTTGGTTGGATGGGGTCATGGAGTTCCGAGTGCCTTCTGCTCATGAGGTGGCGATGATGTCGCCGGCCGAGTTGCAGGAGTTCGCGCAGGAGCTCGACGTGTTGCGTCGTCGGGTGGAGGCCGCGTCGGCCGATCTGGTGGCGGCGGTCGACAAGGTGTCGGCCTTCGTGCCCGATGGTCACCGGAACGTGGCCGCGTGGGGTCGGGCGACGAATCACTGGTCGAACGGTGAGGCAGCCGGGATGGTGAAGTTGGCGGCCGCGTTCGTGCGGCTCCCGCAGTTCGCCGAGGCGGCGCGTTCTGGTGTGCTGGGTGTGGCGCAGATGCACGCGGTGGCGAGGCTCGCCGCGAATCCGCGGGTGCGGGAGCATCTCGATGCCGACGCCGATCGGTTGTTGACCGAGGGAGCGCGGGATCTGCCGTTCGACGATCTGGTCACGCTGTTGCGTCACTTCGAGACGTTGGCCGATGCCGACGGGGCGAGGCAGCGGCACGATCGGGCGATCCTCGATCGGCGTGCGTCGGTGCGGTTCGTGGGCGAGCGGGCGTTCCTCGACGCGGCGGGCCCGGCGTTCGACGGGGTGTTGTTCGACGAGGTCCTCGACCACTACGTGCAGCTCGAATGGGAGTTGGAGTGGGGCATCCTCTCCGCGGTCCACGGCGACGCGATGTGTGCCGACCGGATGGAACGCACGCATGCCCAGCGCACGTTCGACGCGCTGCAGCGCATCTTCGCCACCGCGGCCGGTGGGGCAGAGGGCACCGGGCCGGCCGTCACCATCGACGTGATCATCGACCAGGCCACCTTCGAGCACCAGTTGGCCGAGTTCGCCGGTGAGCAGCCCGATCCGTTGCCGGTGTCGCACGCCGCGCAGCGTCGCTGTCAGGACGTGAAGGGCAACCTGGTCGACCCGCGTGCGGTGATCGGCGCGTCGTTGGTCGGGTATGTGCGCCGTCTGGTCATCGGTGCTGATGGCGTGGCACTCGACATGGGGCGCCGCAAGCGCCTGTTCACCGGTGCGCTGCGTGAAGCGGTGTTGCTCGCCGGTGGTGCCCGATGTGGGCACCCGGGCTGTGGGTTGCCGGGGCACCTGTGTCAGACCGACCACACGGTCCCCGCGTCGCGCGGCGGACCCACCAACGCGAAGAACGGTGGCCCGAAGTGCGGAGGTCACAACCGATGGTCCAACGGCGGCGGGTGGACCATGCGCGACCGACTCGGGCGATGGCGAACATTCCGGCCCGACGGCACCGAGATCGGCTGGCCCGTCATCAGCATCTCCTACGCCGGCCGCCAACACCTCCGCCACCTCCGCATCACCGACGTCTGAGCGCGCACGTCGACGTGCGGCAGACTGCGACGCATGCCCACGAAAGTGATCCTCGACGTCGACACCGGCACGGATGATGCCGTCGCCCTGATGACGGCGGCACTGTCGCCCGACCTCGAGCTGATCGGTGCCACCACGGTCAACGGCAACACCGGAGTGGAGTACACCACCGAGAACACGCTGCGGGTGTTCGACTTCATCGGCATGCCCGAGATCCCGGTGTTCCGTGGCATGGCCCGCCCGATGGTGCGGGCCCAACCCGAGCTGGGGATGGCGGCCGTCATCCACAAGAACCTGCTCGACCTGCCGCCGGTGTCGAACGGCGCGACGCTGCAGCCCCAGCACGCGGTCGACTGGCTGATCGACACCTACCTCGCGTCCGACGGCGACGTCGTGCTGTGCCCGGTCGGCCCGCTCACCAACCTCGCGATGGCAATCCAGAAGGACCCGCGCATCCTCGATGCGATCCCCGAGATCGTCATCATGGGCGGCGCGCACCACATGGGGAACCTCACCCACTCGGCCGAGTTCAACTTCCTGCTCGACCCCGAGGCGGCGCGGGTGGTGGTGAACTGCGGGCGCCCGATCCGCATGGTGCCGCTCGACGCGACGCACCGGGCGATGTTGTCCACCGACGATGCGCAGCGCCTGCGCGACCTGGGCACGCCTGCCGGCGAGGCCGCGGCGCGGTTCGTGCTGCAGCGCATCGCCGGCTACGCCGCCACCCAGCCGATCCTCGAGCGTGAGGGCGTGGCACCCATCCACGACGCGCTCGCGGTGTGCGCCATCATCGACCCGACCGTGCTCACCACCGAGCACATCCCGGTCGATGTGGAGGTGAACGCCGAGCTGTCGGTCGGTCGCACCGTGTGCGACTTCCGTTCGCGGCCGGACAAGCCGGCCAACGTGCACTTCGCGGTCGACGCCGACGAACCGAAGTTCGTGTCGATGCTGCTCGACATCCTCGGCCGTACCGCCTGACCGCTCGGTGAACCGCCAGTTCATCCCTTCGGGGTGACTGCACGGAGCGCGGCGCGCCCGTACGGTCGCCGGGACGACGACAACGAGGTGACGCATGAAGGTGCTACTGGTCGGATTGGGGACCGTGGGCGAGGCCGTGGCGCGCCTCAGTGCCGGGAAGCCGTGGTTGGAGCAGATGGTGCTGGCCGATCACGACCTCGAGCGTGCCCGTACGATCGCAGCCGAGGTGGGCGACATCGACAGCCATCCCACGGCTCAACTCGACGCGTCCGACACCGCGGCCGTGGAGGCGCTCGCTCGGCAGTACGGCGTCGACCTCGTGATGAACGCCGTCGATCCGCGGTACGTGATGCCGGTCTTCCGGGGCGCGCTGGCGGCGGGTGCGCACTACATCGACACCGCAGTCAGCGTGTCGGAGCCGCACCCGACCGAGCCGTACGCGAAGGTGGGCCGGCTGCTCGGCGACGAGCAGTTCGCGATGGATGCCGAGTGGGACGACCGTGGGCAACTTGCCCTGCTCGGTGTCGGCATCAGCCCGGGTCTGGCACAGGTGTTCGCGGCCGCCGCCGCGAAGCATCACTTCGATGAGATCCACGACATCAACATCCGTGCCGGTGGCGACCTGCGTATCGAGGGTGTGCCGTTCGCGACCGTGTTCAACATCTGGACCACGATCGAGGAGTGCCTCAACCCGTCGCTCGTATGGGAGAAGGAGCGTGGCTTCTTCACGCTGCCACCGTTCTCGGAGCCCGAGCGGTTCAACTTCCCGGAGGGGGTCGGCCCGGTGGTGTGCGTGCACGTGGAACACGAGGACGTCGCGATGATCCCGCGCGTCATCGACGCCCGGCGGGTCACCTTCAAGTACGCGCTCGGTGAGGAGTTCATCGGTGCGCTGATGGTGCTGCACGCCATCGGGCTCGACCGCACCGATCCCATCGAGGTCGACGGTCAGCAGGTGATCCCGCGCAACGTGGTGGCCGCACTGGTGCCCGAACCGGCCGACCTCGGCGAGAACATGACCGGGCGCGCCATCGTGGGCACGCACGTCACCGGGTTGAAGGCCGGCGCGCCACGCGAGATCTTCAGCTACCAGCTCTGCGATGCGCAGGACATCATGGCCCGCTTCGGCTTGCAGCCGGTCGGCTTCCAAGCGGGGTTCAACCCGGTGGTCGCGATGGAGCTCCTCGCCGCCGGCACGTGGCAGGGGAGCGGCGTGAAGTCGGTGGAGTCGTTCGATCCCGATCCGTACCTCGCGATCCTCGAACGCGATGGTATCCACCACGCCACCATCGAGATCGAGCCGGGTACCGCCTTCGGGTGAACCGTCGCCCGGAAAGGGTGACTACTCTGCGGCCATGCCGCTGCACCACGTTGCCTACGCCACGCGTGACGTCCTCGCCACCACGCACTTCTACGAGGACCTGATGGGCTTCCCGCTCATCCACACCGAGCTGCAGGCGCACGACGAGAAGACGTGGGTGCGGCACGTGTTCTACGACATCGGCAACGGCGAGTGCATGGCGTTCTTCCAGTTCGAGAACGTCGGCGAGAAGCCCGACTGGGCCAGCGACGTCAGCGACGGCGTCGGCCTGCCCGTGTGGGTGAACCACTGTGCGTTCGCCGCCACGGCCGAGCAGCAGGAGGCCGTGCGCGAACGCATGGCCGCCGAGGGCATCGCCCCGCTGATGGAGCTCGACCACGACTGGTGCCACTCGCTGTACTACGTCGACCCGAACGGCATCATGGTCGAGCTGTGCCGCAACACGCCGGGGTTCACGCCGAACCCCACCGAAGCGCACCGCCTGCTCACCGCCGACCCGTGGGTCGACAAGAAGGTGCCCGCGACGCGGCTGTGAGCTGGGGTCGCACGGCCTGAACCCATCCGGTTCATGGACGGCGCCGAACCGGGCCCATGCCGTCAGTCCCACATCCCCGTCGCCGCCATCTCGTGCTCGGGACGGTGACCGGCCTGGTGGCGATGGTGGTGGGTCTCGCCGTCGCCGAAGTGGTGGCGGCCGCGTCGACGCGGTTCCAGTCGCCGGTCCTCGACGTGGCCGACCGCGTGATCGACGGCGTGCCGCAGCAGGTGAAGCAACTCGCGATCGACTGGTTCGGCACCGGCGACAAGGTCGCGCTGCTCGCCGGCATCGGCACGATCCTGGTGGTGTACGCGGCGGCTGTGGGCGTGGTCGCGCTGGGCCGCCGGTGGCCGCTGGCACTCGTCGGCGTGGCACTGTTCGGCATCGCGGGTGCGTACGCATCGCAGACGACACGTCGGGCGGCACCGTTCGTCGCGGTGGTCCCGAGCGTGGTGGGCGCCGTCGCTGCCGGCGTGGCGTTGATGGTGCTGCGCGGCACGGTGGTGAGAGAGTCGGAGGGCCGCAGCATCGCTGCCCTCACACCGAGCGATCGTCGACGATTCATCGCGACGGCCGGTGCCACCGCGGTCGGCGCGGTGGTGCTGGGCGCGACCGGTCGGATGAGCGGGACACGGTCGTCGACCGCGGCGGCGCGTCGTGGCGTGGTGCTGCCGCCGCCGAGCTCGGCGCTGCCGGCGGCACCCCCGACGGTGTCGGCCGGGGTGGAGGGCGTGACGCCGTTCTTCACCCCGAACGCCGACTTCTACCGCATCGACACGGCCATCACCGTGCCGCGGGTGGACCTCGACGAGTGGACACTCACCATCGACGGCATGGTCGACCGACCGCGCACGTTCACGTTCGACGAACTGCTCGCGCAGGACCTCGTGGAGAGCGACATCACGCTCACCTGTGTGTCGAACGGGGTGGGCGGGAAGTTGATGGGCACTGCCCGCTGGCTCGGTGTGCGGCTGGACACGTTGCTCGAGGCGGCAGGCGTGCAGCCCGATGCGGATCAGGTGGTCGGCCGCTCGGTCGACGGCTACACGTGCGGCTTCCCGGTGGAGTCGCTCGACGGGCGCGACGCCCTCGTGGCCATCGGGATGAACGGCGAGCCACTCCCGATCGAGCACGGTTTCCCGGCGCGGCTGATCGTGCCCGGGCTCTACGGCTATGTGTCGGCGACGAAGTGGTTGCGGCAGATCGAGCTGACGCGCTTCGACCGCTTCGACCAGTACTGGGTGGAGCGCGGCTGGGTGGACGACGCCCCGATCAAGGTGCAGAGCCGGATCGACACACCGCGAGGGCTGGCCACCGTGTCGCCCGGCACCGTGGCGATCGCGGGTGTGGCATGGGCCCAGACGCGCGGCATCCGGAAGGTGGAGGTGCAGATCGATGGAGAGGAATGGCAGTCGGCGACCCTGGCGGATGAACACAATCGGGTGACGTGGCGGCAGTGGTCCTATTCCTGGAATGCAACTCCCGGTCGACACACCATTGCGGTCCGAGCGACGGAACACAACGGACCCATCCAGACCGGGGAGCGCTCCGAACCATTCCCGAGCGGGGCAACCGGGCACCACAGCATCGTGGTGATCGTGCGCTGACGTGTTCAAACGATCGGCACGAAGGTGTCGAATCATATCAATACGACCGTTCGTGCGTCTCCCCAAAACTGCAAAGAAGGTATCACGTGAACACGAATTCCCACCCCTCGCAGCGTCGCCGAGCAGTGCTCGGCATCGCCGCACTCGCCTCGTTCTCGTTGCTCGCCGCGTGCGGCAGCGATGGCGACGACACCGCAGCCACCACCCCGGCGGTCGAGACGACGGCGGCCCCGATGGCCACCGACGCACCGATGACCACCGACGCCCCGATGACCACCGACGCGCCGATGACCACCGACTCGCCGATGATGCTGGAGCCCTCGGGCCCCGGCTGTGCGGCGGTGCCGGCCGATGGCGCCGGCAGCTTCGCCGGCATGGCGCAGGACCCCGCGGCCACCGCGGCGTCGAACAACCCGCTGCTCTCCACGCTCGTCACCGCGGTGGGTGCGGCCGGCTTGGTCGACACGCTCAACGGTGAGGGCCCGTTCACCATCTTCGCGCCGGTGAACGATGCGTTCGCCGCCATCCCGGCCGATCAGCTCGACGCCATCCTCGCCGACACCGAGCTGCTGACGCAGATCCTCACGTTCCACGTGATCGCCGGTGAGCGCCTCAGCTCGGCCGACCTCGTGGCCGCCGGCAGTGCAGTCACCGTCAACGGTGCGGAGCTCACGTTCGCCGCCGACGGCGACGGGTTCACGGTCAACGGTGCGAAGACCCTCTGCATCGACGTGCCGACGGCGAATGCCACGGTGCACATCATCGACACGGTGCTGGTGCCCTGACACCCGCAACGTTCCACTGACCTCTCCAAGGGGGACGATGCCGACCGGTTCGCCGGTCGGCATCGTCGCGTTCACGCTCGGTGATGCGCCGCGCCCCGACCGCGGTCTTTTCGATCGTCTGTCCCCTCGGCGACAGACAATCCAACCGATTCGTGACAGGATCGGCGAATTCCTTGGATCGGTTGGGGATCGGGAATGGTGACGGAACAACAGCACGGGACAGGCATCGCGGCGGTCGCTTGACCGTGCCTTGACCGAGCGACGACGGAGAGTGGGAACGGGATGACGACGCAGCACGAAACGGTCGGGACAGGTCGGCAGTCGGTCCGGCGCTTCGGCGTGGCCACATTGGCGCTCACGCTCGGCCTCGGCGGCCTCGTGGTGCTCGCGCCGGTCACCGTGTCCACGGTGAGCGCTGCTGCCATCGTGGTCGACAGCACCGGCGACGAACCCGACACCAACCCCGGCGACGGGCAGTGCCGGACCGCCTTCCTCACCTGCACGCTCCGTGCCGCGATCATGGAGAGCAACGCCGTCGTCACCTCCGACGACATCACGTTCAACCTCGACGGCACGGGTCCCCACACCATCGTGCCCGCGACGCCGCTGCCGGCCATCACGTCACCGGTGGTCATCGACGGGTACTCGCAGCTGGAGTCGGTGCCCAACACCGACACGGTCGGCATCAACGCCGACATCCGCGTGCAGCTCTCCGGCGCGCTCGTGCCCACCTCGGCCGGCCTCACCGTCGCGCCGTTCTCCGACGGCACGGTGGTGCGCGGGCTCGCGATCAGCGGGTTCGACGCGGGCGTGCTCCTGCAGAGCTCGTCCATCGTCACCGGCAGCCGGTTCACGGGCAACACGGTCGGTGTGCGCGTCAGCGGCGCCACGGGCTCTCGCGTCGGCGGCTCGGTGGCCGCTGAGCGCAACCAGTTCAGCTCGAACGCCAGCGCCGGCATCGAGGTCGTGAACGGCTCCGTGGGCACCACGGTCGCCGGCAACCTCATCGGCACCGATGCGACGGGCCTCGTGTCGGCCGCCAACGCGTTCGGCATCGTGGTCGGCACCGGGTCGACGTTCACCCGCATCGGCGGCACCAACGCCGGCGAGCGCAACGTCATCAGCGGCAACGTCTACAGCGGCATCTACGCGTTCTCGACCAACAGCGACGCTGCCGACGTCACCGACACGTCGGTGCTCGGCAACTACATCGGCATCGACGCCACGGGCGCGGCGGCGCTGACCAACGGGTGGTACGGCGTCGAGCTCCGCGGCAACGGCGCGCGGGAAGTGCGGCGCACCCGTGTCGGCGACGCCACGCCGGGCGGACGCAACGTCATCAGCGGCAACACCAAGGAAGGCGTCTCGATCTGGGAGAACACCTCCGACACTGCGGTCCGCGGCAACTACATCGGCACCGCCGCCGATGGCGCGACGTTGCTGGGCAACGGCACGCTCGTGCCCGACACCGGCGGCGTGGTCGTCCGCAACTTCGCGTCGGGCAACAAGATCGGTGGCGCCCTCGCGGGTGAGGGCAACGTCATCGCCGGCAACCGCGTCGGTGTGTTGCTCTTCTCGGGCGAGCGCAACTCGGTGCAGGGCAACAGCATCAGTGACAACTCGCAGGGCGGCATCGTGCTCACCGGTTCGGGTGTGCTCGATCGCGGTGATGCCGACACCGCCGGCGCGAACCGCGAGATCAACACGCCGCGCCTCGAGGTGCAGGTCGACGCCACCGACGTGTGGGCGACGGCGCGCACCGACTCGTTCGCCCCGAACGTCACGTTCCCCATCGCGGTCGACATCTACAAGTCCGTCGGTGGCCAGGGCGCGCAGTTCGTCGGCCGCATCGGTCTCGCCAAGCCCGACACCCCGGTGCGCGTCAACCTCGGCACGCGGGCCGCGCTCGGCATCGACCCCGGCTCGTTGCTGGTGGCCAACGCCACCGACCTGTTCGGCAACAGCTCGGCGTTCTCCGTCGAGACCGTCACGGGCCGCATCCTCACCGTCGACTCCACTGGCGTGCAGAACGACGTCACCCCGTTCGACGGGCAGTGCCGCACCTCGGTCAACACGTGCACGCTCGTCGCCGCCATCCAGCAGGCGAACGGCGAGGCGGGCCACGACGCCATCCACTTCGCGATCGCCGGCGCGGGGCCGCACACCATCGACTTCGCCGTCGGCATGCCCCCGATCACCTCGTCGATCACGATCGACGGCTTCACGCAGGCCGGTGCGTCGCCGAACACGCAGACGTTCGGGTCGGACGCGTCGGTGCAGATCGAGCTCACCGGCCCCGGTTCGGGTCTGGGCTTCTACCTGCCCGGGTCCGCAGCGTCGGGCTCGGTCATCCGCGGCCTCGCGATCAACCGCTTCGACTTCCCCGTGTACGTCGATGCCGTCGCCGGCATCGCCCGAGATGTGGTCGTGGAGGGCAACTACATCGGTGCCGAGCCCGATGGCACGTACCTCGCGGGGAACCGGATGTCCGCGGGTGTGCAGGCGTTCGCAGCCGAGCGTCTGGTCGTGGGCGGCTCGACGCCCGCCAACCGCAACGTGTTCGTGGGTACCAACTGCCCCAGTTGCTCGATGGTCGACATCACCGGGTCGGCGTACGTGGAGGGCAACTCCATCGGCGTCGACGCCACGGGCTCGACGGCGAACGGCACCGACGTCGGTGTGAAGTCGACCGCCTTCGACCAGTTGGTGATCCGCGACAACCTCATCTCCGGCCACACGGTCGGCATCTCGGCCACCCCCAACTTGCCGACGTCGACGTTGCAGGTGATGGGCAACCTCATCGGCACCGACGCCTCGGGCACCGCGGTGCTGGGCAACAGCACCGGTGTCCTGGTCCGCAACGCGATCGGTGCCTCGGTGCAGGTCGGTGACGGCACCGACGCCGGGCGCAACGTCATCGGCGGCGGTTCCGTCGCCGTTCGAGGCGGCCAGTTCGTGCTGCGCGGCAACTCCATCGGCGTGAGCGAAGACGGGCTCTCGTTCCTGTCGAGCGGCGTCGGTGTGCTGCTCGAGCTGAACGACGGGTCGGTCATCGGCGGAACCGGGCCGTTCGACGGGAACATCATCGCGTACAACAGCGTGAACGTCGACGTGCTCAGCAACAGGAACCAGATCGTCGGGAACCGCATCCTCGGCGCAGAGGTCATCGAGATCTCGCTCGACCCGGCATCCAGCGACCCGTTGCCGAACGACTTCGAGGACGCGGACAGCGGCCCGAACAACCTCCAGAACTCGCCCGAGGTCACCGCCACCATCATCGGCGGGACGCTCGTCATCTCGGCGTACATCGACGCCGACCCCGCCTTCAGCGCGTACCCGATCCAGATGGACTACTACGAGGTGTCGGAGTTCGGCAGCGGCGGCGATCGGTACCTCGGACGGTTCGTGCTCCCGGCGCCGGGCCTTCACGAGTTCGTGGTCGGTTCGGCCGCAGGCATCGGCGTCAACGACGGCGACCTCATCACGGCCACCGCCACCGACGCCAACGGCAACACCTCGGAGTTCGCCACGAACGCACTCGTCGAGTCGTCGTCGGCGCTGACGTTCATCAACCCCGACCCGGGTGCCGACTGGAGCGAGCCGAACAACTGGGACGGCGCACGCGTGCCCGGCCCGTTCGACACCGCGGTCATCCCGGCCGGTTTCGACGTGCTGCTCACACAGGAGGCACTGGTCGGTCGACTGGTGCTGCAGGGCGACCTGAGCACCTCTGAGGGGCTGCCCATCACGTTCGAGATCATCGGCACGGGCACGCCCTCGTTGATCGCCGCCACCGGCCACCTCAACATCACCGCCGACGGTCGCGTCGCCCTCACCGGCAACCTCACCGTCAATGGCTCGATGACGGTCGCTGCGACGGGCGACCTCGCGGCCGCCGACGGCGACATCACCATCGGCGGCAGCGGCGACGTCACCCTGTTCGGCCGCCTCGGCAACGAGGGCAGCGGCACCTTCCTCACGCTCGACGACACGGTCAGCTGGGACGTGCGCCTCGGTGCACGCATCGAAGCAGCCGGCAACGACATCGAGATCTACACCCCGAACTGGTTCGAGGGCGGTGCCACGTACGTCATGGGCGCCGGCGGCGTCATCTTCCTCGACGGCGACCTCACGCTGGTGACCGACTCCACCATCGAGATCGGCATCACCGGGCCGCCCACCACGCGCAACAACTACGGCACGCTCGACGTGACCGGCACGCTCACCCGCCGCGGCCAACTGCTCGTCGACTGGCCGGCCCTCACGCCCACCGTGCCCGGCGACGTGTACGACGCCGTGTACTGCGGCTTCTGCCTCGCGGGTTCGTGGAACCTGATCACCAGCCAGCCGCTCGAGGTCGTCAGCACGAACGACCAGCTCCTGCTGCAGGACGTGCCGAACAAGACGCTCGGCGGGCCGAGCAACGGCAACTGGTTCGGCACGTCGGTCGACATCGACGGCGACTGGGCCGTGGTCGGTCGCAGCAATGGTTCGTTCGCCAGCAGCCCGACCTCGCAGTCGGTGTCGATCTACCACTTCGACCTCGCGACCAGTACGTGGGTGTTCCAGCAGCAGCTCGACGGGCCGGTCGGCTTCGCCTACGGCGAGGACGTGGCCATCGACGGCAACCTGATGGCCATCACCAAGCGCGGCCCCGGCGGCGACGACGACACCACCGAGGTGTACAGCCGCACCGCGCCGTTCCAGCCGTGGGTGAAGTTCAGCGGGGAGATCAGCGGTGCCGGCGCCGTCGACATCGACAACACGTCGATCGCCGTCGGCGACCCCGAGAACGCCATCCCCACCGCGTGGGTGTACAAGGCACAGGGCCCGTTCCTCAACCTTCAGCAGGTGCTGTGGCCGCACGGCAACAACGCACCGCTGTTCATCGACAACTACGGCGCCTCGATCTCGATCTGGTACGACGTGGCGAACGACGACGGCGCCGTGGCCGTCGGGGCACCGCGCACCAGCGCCCCCGGCCAGGTGTACGTGTTCGAGCGCGGGAATGCCCCGACGTGGAACGCCGACCCGACCGACATCTTCACGTCGCCGGACGGCGCTGCGGTGAACGACCAGTTCGCCAACAGCGTGGCCATCAGCCCGAACACGCTGGCCGTCGGTCAGCCGCTGTACAGCACGCCGCAGTTGCACCAGGGTGCGGTGTGGACGTACGCGGGTGCCCCCAACGCGTTCGCTGCAGCACAGCGCTTTCGCGCATCGAACGCCGAAGCGGCCGACCAGTTCGGCTACTCCGTCGCCCTCGACGGCGCCACGATGGTCGTCGGTGCGCCGGCCGCGCAGAAGTTCAACGTCGCGATGCGTGACGGCGCGGCGTACGTGTTCGAGCGCGGTGCCGGCAACGTGTGGAACGAGACTCGCATCCTGCGTGCCGACGACGGCGAGGACGGCGAGCGCTTCGGCGACGCCGTCGCGGTCGACGGTGCCAACACGCTCATCGGTGCACCACTCGACTCCGACCAGTTCGGCCCCGACGCAGGCGCGGTCTACTCGTTCGACGTGGCCGTGCCGCCGACGCTCGACTTCGGCCTGGCCGTGTCGGCCGGCTCGCCCACCGACGTCGAGGTCGCACCCTCCGGTCTCGCGGTCACGCTGTTCGACCGTGCGCTGTTCGAGCAGCGCAGCACGTCCACGGTGGCGGCGTCGTCGATCAGCGAGATCGGCGTGGAGGACACGGCCATCGCCAGCATCGCGATCGGCTCCACGCCGCTGCGTTCCATCGTGCTCGATTCGGCTCCGTTGCGATCCATCCCGCTGCGCAGCATCGACGTCACCACCGAGCAGGGCGACGGCTGGCCGGCGCTGCTGGCCGGCACCGACTTCGAGACGCAGTCGATCACCGACCTCACGTTCGGCGACGTGCTCGCCGACCCGATCGTGGGTGCTCGCATCCAGGCGCTGCCGTTGCGGTCGATCGACGTCGCCGGCACGCCGCTGCGGTCCATCTCGCTCGCGGCCATCGCGCTCGGCAGCACGCCGCTGCGGTCCATCCCGCTGCGGTCCATCGCCCCTGGGGAACCGAACCCGTGGTGCGCCATCATCGCCGATCTGCTGGTCGCCTCGAACGAGACGTGCGAGCAGGCACTCGATCACCTCAACGTCATGGAGGTCACGCTCCGCGGGGTCTCGCTGAGCACCATTCCGTTGCGGTCCATCCCGTTGCGGTCCATCGATCTGGCCGAGAGCCCGCTGCGTTCCATCCCGCTGCGGTCCATCGATCTGGCCGAGAGCCCGTTGCGTTCCATCCCGCTCCGGTCGATCCCGCTGCGGTCGATCGGTCTGCTGGTGAGCCCGCTGCGGTCCATTCCGCTGCGGTCCATCCCGTTGCGGTCCATCCCGCTGCGCTCCATCGACCTCGACGCGATCTCCGTGAGCGGCACCCCGCTGCGGTCGATCGATGTCAACGGCACGCCGCTGCGTTCCATCGACGTCGACGGCACGCCGTTGCGGTCCATCCCGCTGCGTTCGATCGACCTCGAGCAGAGCCCGCTCCGCTCCATCCCGCTGCGGTCCATCCCGCTGCGGTCGATCCCGTTGCGTTCCATCGAGCTCGAGCAGAGCCCGTTGCGGTCCATCCCGCTGCGCTCCATCGACGTGCAGGGCTCGGCGCTCTCCACGGTGCCGCTGCGGTCCATCGCGGTCGGTGTGCTGCCCTTGCGGTCCATCCCGCTGCGTTCCATCCCGCTGCGTTCGATCCCGCTGCGTTCGATCCCGCTGCGTTCCATCGACGTGAACGGCACGCCGTTGCGGTCCATCCCGCTACGTTCGATCGACGTCATCGGCTCGCCGTTGCGCTCGATCCCGCTGCGCTCCATCCAGGCGCTGGGTGTGCAGATCGACTGCGCGAAGGCCGACTGCTCGTTCGGCACCCTGTTCGACGCCGTGACCGCCGGTGCCATCTCGCCCGACACCCGGCTCGAGCAGTTGCTGCCCGCCACGACCGGCGTGTCGCTCGGTGAGCTGGCGCCCTTCATCCAGGGGTTCGGCATCGAGCAGATGCTCGCCTCGATCGACGCCACCTTCACGCTCGAGGACCTCACCGGTCTCGACGAGCTCACCCTCGGCGACCTCCCGATGAGCATCGACGAGCTGTCGTCGCTGACGCTCGGTCAGCTCAGTGCGGCGCTCGCCGACGTCACGTACGCCGACCTCGTCGGTGCCGCCACCAACCCCGCCACGGGGCAGCTGTTCACCTTCGCCGAGTTGCAGGCCCTGGCCGACGCCACCAGCGCCACGGTCGGCCAGCTGGCCGACTACGGCGACCTCACCATGGGTGACCTGCTCGACGTGGCCGGCCCGGTCACCCTCACGGCACTGGGCTCGCTGCTCGACCTGATCTCGGTGGAGGAGCTGGAGTCGATCGTCGGCCCGGTGATCGGCCAGCAGATCGCGGCGAACATCACGCTCGGCGACCTCACCGCCGAGCAGATCGGCAAGATGACGCTGCTCGACGTGGCCGCCGCCATCGGCGACGCCACGCTCGGCGACCTCCTCGCCGAGCTCGATCACGCCGGGCTGCTCGAGGGGCTCACCCTCGGCGACCTCCTGCTCGCGATGCTCGACCCGTCGTCGCTCGCGCAGAGCGGCGCGGAGTTCCAGCGCCTCGCCGCCGACGAGCTGCCCGCGGGCGCAGTCGGTTCCACCAGCTTCACCGCCTCGTTCCGCCTCGGCGGCAGCCGTGCCCGCAACGTGGTGCTCGAGATCGAGCTGCCGTCGGCGTCGTCGTACGTCCCCGGCACCGCCACGTTCGACGGCACGGCGCTCGAGCCCACCATCGTCGGTTCGTCGGCGCAGTGGACGGTCACCGTCGAGCCCGACGTCGACCACGAGATCGCGTTCGAGGTGCTGCCCACGTTGCGCCTCGGCGCCACGTCGCTCGCGGGTACCGCCAGCGTCGTCGGCACCGACATCGTGGTGCCGGCGTCGGCCACCGTCACGGTGAGCGAGGGCATCGAGCCCAACGACTTCCGCTTCGTCGGGCCGCAGCCGACCGCACGCGAGACCACGCGCGCGGCGGAGGACACGGTGTACCTCACCTACGTCTCGTCGCCGACCGACATCGACGTGTTCGAGATCGACATCGCCGAGAACGACGAGCTCATCGCGAACCTCTCCAACCTCGATGCCGACCTCGACCTGTACCTGTGGCGACGTGTCGGCCCGTCGACCGGTGGTGGCGCGCTGAGCGGCACCAGTGGGCAGCAGCCGCTGTTCCCGATCACCGATCCCGATGCGGCCGGCGCCAGTGCGACACCGCTCGCCGACTTCCCGCGGCTCGACACGATCGACCCGTCGGTGGAGCTCGTCGCCACCTCCAACCGGGTGGGCACGCGCACCGAGAACATCGCCACCGACCGTCTGCCGGCCGGCACGTACTTCGTGCAGGTGGTGGGCGCCAACGGTGTCACCAACACGCAGCCGGCTGCCCTGCAGCTGAAGGTGAACGAGGCCCAGGCCCGCCCGGCCTGCCAGGCCATCGCTCCGCTGCCCGCCCGTCAGAGCGTGCCGGCGGCGGCCACCATCCCGTCCGACGCGAACACGCTCATCCTGGTGAACCCGTCGCGCCTGCAGCAGCTGTACGGCGCGGCCGGTCGCATCGAGGTGAACGACGCGCTGGCCGCCCTCGCCGGCTACCTCGGCAGCCCCGAGGGCGCAGCACTCGAGCTGCGCCCGGTGGTGGTGTCGGTCGACAGCTACCAGGCCGTGCGCGACGCGTACGACCACTGGGACAGCGCGGCCGGTTCGTGCGACCCCGACGCCGCCAACGCGGTGGTCGCGGCCATCAACCAGCAGATCATCGATCCGCACCGCGCGCAGTTCGACCACATCGTCGTGCTCGGTGGCGACACCGTCATCCCGATGGCACGACTGCTCGACTCGGCGGTCGCCGCCAACGAGTACACGTACCGCAACGAGCTCGAGGGCAAGTTGGTGGGCGGCGCGCTGCGCAACGCCGCCAACGCCTCGCACTGGGAGGGTATGATCCTCAGCGACGAGCCGTACGGTGAGGAGAGCGCCCGTTCGTTGGGCAACCGCTACCTCTACGTCAGCGACGCGGCCCTCGGCCGTGTGGTGGAGTCGCCCACCGAGATCGCCGATGCGCTGCGTACGTTCATCGACTTCAACGGCACGTTGTCCATCGACACCGCCGCCGTGCTCGGCTACGACTTCCTGTCCGACGGCTCGGCGGCCGTGGCCGACGCGCTCACCGACGGCGGCATCGCGAACGTCGATCGCGAACTGGCCGACGGCGTCGACGCCAACGGCAACAAGTGGGACCGTGTCGCCGCCGAGAACAAGATCAACAACCTGCAGGGCAACGCCCTCGTCTCGTTGAACGCACACTTCGACCACTACCGCGCGCTGCCCGCCATCGGCGACAAGGTGCCGGGCTTCGACGACAACCTCGTCGCAGCGGAGCTCGCCCCCGGTGCCAGCCTGGTGCAGTCGCTGGTGTTCTCGATGGGCTGCCACTCGGGCTTCTCCGCCAGCGACATCCTCATCGGCGCCACCAACGCCGACTGGGCGCAGGAGATGGGCCGCGACGGTGCGCTGTTCGTGGGCAACACCGGCTTCGGCTACGGCGACACCGAAGCGGTGGCCTACACCGAACTGCTGATGGCGTACTTCGCCGGCCGTGTCACTGCACCGCTCGAGCTGCCGTCGCTCGGTGGTGAAGCGCCGAGCACCGTCGGCCAGGCGCTGATGTGGGCGAAGAACGACTTCTACGCCGCCACCGAGTCGAACTTCAGCGTGTACGACGAGAAGGCCCTGCAGGAAAGCACGTTCTACGGCCTGCCCTTCTACCGGGTGGGCCTGCCGGCCGACCCGCTGCCCACCACGCCGACGCGCCGCACGGTGCCCGACGAGTCGGGCACGCCCACCACGCGCGTCGTGGTGGCCACCTCCAACGAGGCCGTGGTGACCGACTCGGGCACGTACTACGCGAACACCGACACGGGCACCGAGCAGGTGATCGTGGCGCCGGGTCGCCCGGTGCAGCCGAAGGCCACCCGCGACATCTCGGTGGTGTCGCCGAACGATCCCACGCAGCTCGAGCTCGAGGCGCGCGGCGCGATCGTGCTCGGCATGACGAGCACCTACGTGTCGCTCACCGATCCGTACGTGGCCAGCCCGGTGTTCGACGAGGCGAGCGGTGTGCCCGAGCCCGATGCGGGCGACGGTGCGTTCCCGACGAAGATCGCCTCCATCGCCACCTCCACCAACCCGGAGGGCCAGCGTCAGCAGCTGGTGCTCGCCACCGGGCAGTACCGCGGCGATTCGGCCGTGCAGCGCCTCGACGACGACATCGACGTGGTCGTGTACTACGCCGACCCGGCGAACCCCGACCGCGTCCTGCCCACCATCGCCAAGGTCGACTCGGCGGCGTCGAACGGTCGACTCGCCATCACCGTCACCGCCACCGACCTCGGCAGCGGCGTCGACCGGGTGTACGTGCTGGTGGCCCAGAACCCTGGCCGCGCCGGTTCCACCTGGACGGGCCTCGATCTCGTGCGGGTGCCCGGCACCGACCGCTGGAGCGGTTCGCTCGTGCTCGCGCCCACCACCACCGACGTCGAGTTCCTGGTGCAGGTGAAGGACCTCGCCGGCAACGTGGGCGTGTCCACCAACAAGGCCACGAACTTCGCCGACGACCTGCAGCCCGCCCCGGCACCCGTGGTGGCCCCCACCGCGGCGCTGAACGTCACGGTGCCGCCCGCCACCAACGGCTCGTACGCCGGCCCGGTCACCGTGTCGGTCACCAGCCAGACGCCCGTGGTCGTGACGATCGACGGCACGGCGCGCACGCTGCCTGCCGGCCCGAGCACGTTCCTCATCGAGGGCGACGGCACGCACCACTGGAGTGCCGCGGCCCAGTCGGGCCACACCACGAGCGGGCTGGTGGTCATCGACACCTCGGCCCCGACGGTGTCGGTCGATCGAGTGCCCGGCCCCGTCACGTTGCCGACGGTGGTGCGTCTCAGCGCCGCCGATGCCGGCACCGGCGTCAACCGCATCGAGTACTCGGTGTCGGGCGCGCAGACCCAGGCCACCACCGTGGCCCAGGGCAACAGCGCGCTGGTGACGTTGTCCGCCCAGGGCATCACCACCATCACGGCGCGGTCGTTCGACCTCGCCGGCAACGCCTCGCCCGAGCGCACGTTCACGTACGACGTGAACGGCACGCCGCCCGTGGTGACGGGCACCCTCTCGACCCAGCCCAACGCGGCCGGGTGGTTGAACACCCCCGTGCTCGTCACGTGGTCGGTCGACGACCCGCTTGCCAACGTGCCGGCGCCCACGCCGGTGCGCCTGCAGAGCGCGGGCGTGCGCATCGTCTCGGGTGAGTCGTGCGACACGGCCGGCAACTGCGCCACCGGTTCGGTGACGTTGAAGCTCGACTTCGCCGCACCGGTGGCCACGGCGGTCACCACACCCGACGCGAACGAGTTCGACTGGAACAACACCCCGGTCACCGTCTCGGTGGTGTGCGCACCCGATCTGTCGGGTGTGACGTGCCCGGCACCGACCACGATCACCACCGATGTCACCGGCCTCACCGTGCCGATCTCGGTGGTCGACAACGCCGGCAACGTGTCGGGGATCGTGTCGCGGACCATCAACATCGACCGCATCGCTCCGGTCATCACCTGGAACGCACCGGCCGACGGCACGGTGGTGAACGAGGCCGCCTACGTGCGGCCCACCTGCACCGCCACCGACGAGCGGTCGGGCGTGAACGGCATCTGTTCGGTGGAGATCACCGAGCCGGTGATGACGCCCGGGTACGCGCAGTACACCGCGTCGGTCAGCATCAGCGACCGTGCGGGCAACGTGGCCACGAAGACGTCCACCTACCGGGTGCGCACCGACTCGGCCGGCCCCATCGTGTCGGTCACGTCCGACCCCGAGGCCAACGCCGCCGGTTGGTGGAGGACGCCGGTGACGTTCACGTTCGCGTGCGTCGATCCCAGCGGTGTGGCGGCCTGCCCGGCACCGCGCACGGTGTCGACCCAGGGTGCGAACCAGACGTTCGAGGTCACCGCCACCGACGTGCTGGGCAACGCCACGCCGCTCAACGTGTCGGGCATCAACATCGACACGGTGGCACCGGTCGTCACGGTCACGGCGCCGCTCACGGTGGGCCCGCTCGACACCGTGGTCATCACCTGCAGCGCCACCGATGCGCTGTCGGGCATCGCCACGGCCGACTGCACGGACCGCACGTTCCCGGCGTCGCAGCTCGTCGCCGGCGCCAACACGCTGACGTTCAGCGCCACTGACCGGGCCGGGAACACCACCACCGTCACCAAGACCGTCACGTTGGTCATCCCGGTGAACCCGGCCCCGACGGTGCGTGCCGACATGGGCGTGTCCGGCCTGCAGGAGATCGGCTTCCAGTCGAGCATCGTCATCATCAACGGCACCTTCGCCGACCCGAACGGCCCCGGCCCCTACAGCGCCTCGGTGCGTTGGCAGGCGGGTGGCCCGTTCACGCCGCTCATCCTGGCGGGCGACGGTCGGTTCGTCGCCGCCTGGATCTACGGCGGCGCCGGGGTGCGCACGGTGACGGTGCGCATCTGTGATGCACAGGGTGCCTGCGGCACCGACGACCTCACGGTGCGCACGAACGTGACCCAGAAGATCACACCCGTGCGCGAGTGCATCGTCGATCGTGGTGCCACCTCCAACCCGCGGTACGAGGCACGCTGGGGTTACAACAACCCGGCCGCGTTCGCGATCGCCGTCCCGTCCATCCCGCTGCTGGAGAACACGTTCACCTCCGCGCCGTTCCTCCGTGGCCAGCCGCAGATCTTCCTCCCGGGCAACCGGCGTGGGGTGTTCAGCACCCCGTTCGCGTCGGGCTCGCTGGGTTGGCGGGTCAACGGTGTCACGGCGACGGCGAGCTCCAGCAACGCCAAGTGTTAGGCATCAGCAGTGGTACACCGCGCCCCACTGCTGACCGCATACGTCCCGCGACTGGCACTCGAGCTGTCGACGCACGGCGTCCCTTCGTGGACCAGCGTCGACGGCTCGATGCTGTCGGCCGACATCTCGGGCTTCACGGCGCTCTCCGAACGTCTGGCCGGCAAGGGCAAGGCGGGCGCGGAGGAGATCACCCAGCTCATCAACACCTGCTTCACGGCCCTCATCGACGCGGCGTACGCGTTCGGTGGGGAGGTGGTGAAGTTCGGCGGCGACGCGCTGCTCATCATCTTCCGCGGTGACGGGCACGAGCGCCGTGCCGCCGATGCGGGTCTCGCGATGCAGGCGGCGCTGCGCGCCAGCGCCGCCGCGCGCCGCGCGCAGCTGTCGATGACGGTGGGCGTGGCGGAAGGCCCGTTCGACTCGTTCGTGGTCGGTTCGAAGTACTGCGAGCTCCTCATCTGCGGTCCGCGTGCCAGCGAGGTCATCCGTCTCGAGGCGGCAGCCGAGAAGGGCGGCACGCTGGTCTCGCCGGGCATCGCCGCGTGCTTGCCGGCGGCCATGTGCGGTGCCGATGTCGACGGCGGCGTGGTCGTCGACGGGGCGTCGGGCGACGCACCGAGCGGTCCGATCGAGCGCACCGGTCCCGACCTCGCGCTGGCGTCGTTCGTGCCGCAGCGTGTGGTCGATCAGCTCGAGGCGTTCGCCGGCATCGGTGGCGAGCACCGGCTGGTCACCGTCGGCTTCGTGATGGTCACCGGTGTGGCGGCCGCGCTGCGCGACAGCGACCCCGCCACCGTGGCCGACTCGCTCGGCCATCTCGTCGACGAGGTGGTGGCCGCGTGCGACGACCATCGCGTCACGCTGTTGCACTCCGACATCGCCACCGACGGCGTGAAGTTCGTGCTCTGCGCCGGCGCGCCGCTCAACACGGGCGACACCGCCGACTCGATGCTGCAGACCACGCTCGCCATCGCACGCGTCGAGTCGCCGTTCGTGGTGCGCCAGGGTGTGCAGAGCGGCCGCGTGTTCGCCGGCTTCCTCGGCAGTGAGCACCGCCGTACGTACACGCTGATGGGCGACCCGGTGAACACGGCGGCGCGCATGTTGGGCAAGGCCGGCGACCGTGAGGTGGTGGCCGTCGCCACGGTGCTCGACGCGACGCGCACGGTGTACGTGGTCGACCCGCTGCCACCGTTCCTGGTGAAGGGCAAGACCGAGCCGATCACGGCGTGCACGGTGCGCGCCGTCACCGACCGGGTGCGTCGCGACGGGCTGTCCACGGCACTCGTCGGGCGCGAGCGCGAGATGGCGGTGCTGTCCCGTGCGCTGCGGGAGCTCGGCGTGGTGGTGGAGGTGGTCGGCGCCGTCGGTGTCGGCAAGTCGCGACTGCTCGACGCCGTGCGCGACGTGTCCCACGAGATGATGCTGTTCGAGGGGTCGTGCACCCCGTACGGCGCGGCAACGCCCTACGGCGTGTTCGGGCCGCTGCTGCGCGGTGCCGTCGGCATCCCGCTCGACGCCACCGCCGACGACGTGGGCGCGCGCCTCACCGACCACGTCCGACGCCATGCGCCGTCGCTGCTGACGATGCTGCCGTTGCTGGCGGTGCCGTTCGGCGCTCGTGTGCCGTCCACTCCCGAGGTCGACGCGCTCGATCCCGAGTTCCGCCGCCTGCGCCTGCAGGAGGTGGTGGTGGGCTACCTCGACGCGTTCCTCACCGGCGCCTCGTTGCTGATGGTGGAGGACCTGCAGTGGGTCGACGACGCGTCGGGCGACCTCGTGAACCACCTCGTGCGCGCCTGCGCGAGCCGCCCGTGGTCGATCGTCGTGTCGCGTCGCCCGGAGGGCGAGTGGCGCGTGACCGACGCCCCGCACGTGTCGACCATCGACCTCGAACCGCTCGACCGTCGCGCGGTGGAGCAACTCGCGATCGAGGTGAGCTCGCGACCCTTGCTCGATCGGGAGATCGACCTCGTGGTCGACCGCTCGCAGGGCAACCCGTTGTTCGCCATCGAGCTCGCTCGGGCCCTCGCCGAGGACGCCGGTGAGCTGCCCGACACCGTGGAGCAGATCATCGCGTCGAGGCTCGATCAGCTCGAGCCCGCGACCCGCCGCCTGCTGCGCGTGGCATCGGTGCTCGGCAACGAGTTCGACGACGACGTCGTCACCGAGATGATGGCCGCCGACGGTTCGCCGATCGTGGCCTCCGACGTGTTGGGCGTGGCCGTGTCGTCGGGCGCGGTGGCGTTCCGCGCCGGGACGACGTGGGCGTTCAACCATGCGCTCTACCGCGACGCGGCGTACGAGGGCCTGCCGTTCGCTCGGCGAAGACAGCTGCACCGACTGGCCGCCACCATCATCGAGGAACGCATCGCCGACCCGGCCGCAGTGGCACCGCTGCTGTCGTTGCACTACTCGGCCGCGCGCCTGCACGACCGGGCCTGGCAGTTCTCGCTGCTCGCCGCCACCACCGCGGTCGCGCAGCGGGCGACGGCCGAGGCCGCCGACGCCTACGAGCGTGCGCTCACGTCCGGACGCCACGCGAACGGCGTGACGGCCGACGACCGCCGTCGCGTGGCCGAGGCACTCGGCGACCTGTACTTCGAGCTCGGCCGGTTCGAACGCGCGGATCGCTGCTACCAGTCAGTCCGGCGCTCGCTCACCGAGGCCGTCGACCGCGTGCGTCTGCTGCGCAAGCTGGGCAACGTCGCCGAGCGGCAGGGCCGGCCCGACCTCGCGTTGCGACGCTTCGCCGCTGCAGCGCGCGCGGTGCCTGCGGGGGTGCTCGATGCCTCGTGGTCGGCGGCGCGTGCCGACGTCGCGCTCGCGGAGGCCGGCGTGCGAGCGACACGGAACGAGAACGAGGTGTGCCTCGCACTCGCGAACGCGGCATTCGTCGACGCCACGGCCGCGGCGGATCGGCGGTTGATGGCACTCTCGCTGGAGCGGATGCAGCTCGCGATCGCCTACCTCGAACAGCCCGATGTCGGCGACGTGGGTGCTCGGGCCTTGGCCGCCTACCGCGACCTCGACGACCACAACGGCATGGCCCGAATCCTGGCGAACCTGGGCATCGACGCCTATTTCTCCGGCGACTGGGACACCGCGAGTCGCTGCTACCTGGAGGCGCTCGAACTGGCACAGCGCGGCGGCAACGTGGTGCAGGCCGCGACCGCGGCCATCAACAACGCGGAGATCCTCTCCGACCAGGGGCACTGGGCCCGGGCGGTCGAACTGTGCGATGGAGCGCTCCGCAACTACGAGGCGGTCGGCTATGCCGCGGGCATCGCGGCGTCGCTGCTGTTCTCGGGCACGGCTGCGCTCCGCGCCGGGTGGTTCGAGGATGCGGAGCATCGCCTCGATCGTGCCCACATGCTGCTCGAACGGCTGGGCATGGTCGACCTCCACGACGAGGTCGAAGCTCGGTCACTGGAGTTGCGTGCCCGGCAGGGCATCGCCACCGCGGACGAGTGCGACGCGCTCCTCACCGCGCTCGGATCAGACCACTCCTGCCACGTGCGGGTGCTCCGCTCGCGGGCGATGGTCGAGCACCGCCTGGGCGCCGGTGCCGAGGCGACGCTGCGGGAGGCGCTGGCGGCAGGTCCGCCGGACGGCTACGAACGCGCCTGTACGTTGGCGGCGCTGCTGGAGGTCAGCCCCGCTGCCGACGAGGCCGCGGCGTGGTCGGCCGAGGCCGCCGAGACATTCCGGGCGTTGGGCGTGGTCGCGGTGGCGCCGTTCGCCTGAGCGAGCGGGCAGTTGCGACGTTGAATTGTTTGCGGACGCAAGTAGATTGGGTGCATGGCGACGACACTGGAACTCGGGCTCGACACGTTCGGCGACGCGACGGTCGACCCCGAGGGGCGACGGTTGTCGCACCCGCAGGTCATCCGCAACCTGGTGGAGCAGGCCGTGCTGGCCGACCGGCTCGGGCTCGACTTCATCGGTGTCGGCGAGCATCACCGCGACGACTTCGCGGTCTCGGCGCCCGAGGTGGTGCTGGCCGCCATCGCCACACGCACCGAACGCATCCGTCTCGGGTCGGCCGTCACCGTGCTCAGCTCCGACGACCCTGTGCGCGTGTTCCAACGGTTCGCCACGGTGGACGCCGTCTCGAACGGGCGAGCGGAGGTCATCCTCGGCCGCGGCTCCTTCACCGAGTCGTTCCCGCTGTTCGGCTACGACCTGCACGACTACGAGCAACTGTTCGAGGAGAAGCTCGACCTGTTCTCGTTGCTGCTGCACGAGCAGCCGGTCACGTGGTCGGGCGAGACCCGGGCACCACTGCACCAGCAACGCGTGTACCCGGGTACCGAGCGCGGCCTGCGCGCCTGGGTGGGTGTGGGCGGCAGCCCCGAGTCGGTGGTGCGTGCCGCTCGGTACGGGCTGCCGTTGATGCTGGCCATCATCGGTGGCGACCACCTCCGCTTCGCCCCGTTCGTCGACCTCTACCGCCGGGCGCTCGCGCAGATGGAGCAGCCCGAGCTGCCCATCGGCATCCACAGCCCCGGGCACGTCGCGGCCACCGACGAGCTGGCCCGTGAGCAGTACTGGACGCACTACCGCGTCATGCATGCCCGCATCGGCGGCGAGCGTGGCTGGCCGGCCATGACCCGCGACCAGTTCGACGCGGCGTGCGGGCCCGAGGGCGCGCTCACCGTCGGTTCGCCCGCCACGGTGGCCGCGAAGATCGTGCGCGCCGTCAACGGCCTCGGTGCGTCACGCTTCGACATGAAGTACAGCGCCGGCACCCTGCCGCACGAGCTGATGATGCAGAGCATCGAGCTGTACGCCACCGAGGTGAAGTCGCTTGTGCATGCTGCACTGAGCTGACCAGACTCGCCGGCATGCAGCGCCGCTTCACCCAGCTCGACGTGTTCACCGACCGGCCGTACTTCGGCAACCCGTTGGCCGTGGTGGTCGACGGTGATGGGCTCGACACCGCCGAGATGCAGCGGTTCGCGAACTGGACGAACCTGTCGGAAACGACGTTCCTGTTGCCACCCACCGACCCGGCCGCCGACTACCGCGTTCGCATCTTCACGCCGGCCGCCGAGCTGCCGTTCGCGGGGCATCCCACGCTCGGGTCGGCGCACGCGTGGCTCGCTCACGGCGGCGTGCCGCAACAGGAGGGTGTGGTGGTGCAGGAGTGCGGCGTCGGCCTGGTCACGCTCCGTCGCGACGGCGGTGCGTTGGCGTTCGCCGCGCCCGCGCTGCTGCGTGGCGGCGCCGTCGACGAAGCGACAGTGCAGGAGGCGGCCGACGCGCTCGGCATCGATCGGGCCGCGGTGGTCGATGCGGCGTGGGCCGACAACGGTCCGGGTTGGTTGGGGCTGCTGCTCGGTTCGGCCGACGAGGTGCTGGCCATCCGTCCCAACCCGATGCGGCTCACCATCGGCGTGGCCGGGCCGTACCCGGCGGGCGCGCCGTATGCGTACGAAGTGCGCGCGTTCTACTCGGAGGGCGGCAGCACGTTCGAGGACCCGGTCACCGGCAGCCTCAACGCGTCGCTCGCGCAGTGGCTCATCGGCAGCGGTCGGTTCGCTGCGCCGTACCTCGCGTCGCAGGGCGCGGCACTCGGCCGGGCGGGCGTGGTGCGCATCACCACCGACCACTCGGGTGCGGTGTGGGTGGGTGGCGACGTCGCCACCTGCATCAGTGGCACCGTCGAGCTCTGAGCCGGGTCAGGCAACCGGCGGGTCGACGACGCTGAACCGGTCGGCCAGCTCGTCGTCGGGCATCGACATGATGGCCTCGTACACCGCAGGCGGGTACGCCATGTGCGGCTTCGCCGGATCGATGGGCGGGTTCGGGAGCGGCGCCGCGGGACGCTCGAACGCGGCGGGCTTCCGGTAGCGGGCGAGCTCGTCGGCGGAGATGCCGGCCAACGCCACCACCTCGGGGTCGATCCAGTGGTCGCCGTCGATGGCGGCCTGCGACGTCGCCACCTCGAGCGTGAGGCCCTCGGGCCCGGCGAAGTAGATGGAGTCGCACATGCCGTGGTGGATGGGCCCCATCACGTTGATGCCGCGCGAGCGGATGCGATCGCGCATGGCGAGCAGTTCGTCGTACGTGTCGACGTTGAACGCCACGTGCTGCATCGCGCCGCCCGCCGTCGTGCCGGCACCGTTGCCGGCGTGCGTGACGCCGGGGATGGGCTCGATGTCCTTGATGGCGTCCATCTGCACGAACGCCACCGACGAGTGCTCGTTGAGCTCGAGGAAGCCGTGCCACGCGCCCTTGGCGCCGTGCATCCAGTACAGGGCCACGAGCTCGCACCCGAGCACGTCGGTGAAGTACTCGATCTGGGCCTTGATGTCGCCGGTACTGATGGCCAGGTGATGGATGCCGTTCGGGCGGGTCATGCAGGGTCCTCCGTGAAGCGAGTGAAGTAGATGGGCGGCAGATGGTTGGACACGGTGTCCCACCGCTCGCCGGCGCTGTTGCTGGTCCACAACGACCCGGTGGTGGTGCCCATCACGAGGTGGTCGCCCGTGTGATCGACCTCGAACGCGTGGCGGTACACGAGGTCGTACGCATGCTGCTGCGGCAGACCCTCGCCGAACGACTCGAACGACGCGCCGCCGTCGGTGGTGCGCGCCACGACGAGCTTGCCGTCGACCGGGATGCGCATCTCGTCCTTCACCGCCGGCACGAACCACGCGGTCTGCGGATCGGTGGGGTGCGCCGCGACGGCGAACCCGAACACCGACGGCGGGCGCTCGTGGATCTCGTCCCAGGTGCGTCCGCCGTCGACCGACTTGAACACGCCGTTGTGGTGCTGGTTCCAGACCACGTCGGGCTGCGCAGTGCAGCGTGCCACGCGGTGCGGGTCCTGCACGATGGTGGTGTACTCCTCGCCGGGCGGCATGTACTCGTTGCGCATGCCGGTGGTGGCGGTCCACGACGCGCCGGCGTCGTCGGTGATCCACGCGCCGCCGCACGAGATGGCGATCAGCATCGTGTCGTCGGCCCGCGGGTCCAGGCTGATGCTGTGGATGCCGGGGAAGTCGTAGCCGCCGCCGAACCACTGCTGCCGCTCGGGCATGTCCCACAACGACCGCACGAGCTCCCACGACGCGCCACGGTCGCCGGACCGGAACAGTCCGCCGGGGATGGTGCCGCACCACAGCTCGTCGGGTCGCGACGCGGGACCGTGCTCCAACGTCCACAGCAGCTGCACCGTCCACGGCCACGGCTCCTGGGTCATCGGGGACACGTCGGTGGCGTCGTCGGGGCGCGGCGGGTAGGCGGGCGCGGCGACCTCGGCCCACTCGCCACCGGGCTCGCGGCGCCAGATGTGCGAACCGAAGTGACCGGTGCCGAGCGCGGCGTAGGCGGTGCCGTCGAGGCCGACCACGGCGGCCGTCACCGGCTCGCCCGTGAAGTCGACACGGTCGATGGCCCAGCCCGCCGACGTGGGCTCCAACGTGAACAGACCCTTTCGGGTACCGACGAGCAGTGACATGGTCAACCTCCTGACAGCGCCTGCATCACGGTGATCTCGTCACCGTCGGCAACCGCATCGGACTGGGTGGCGGGATCGCGCAGTTGCTCGCCACCGACGAACACCGCGACGTGGCGGCGGATGCGGCCCTGGTCGTCGAGCACGTAGGTGCGCACCTGCGGGTGTGCGGCGAAGTAGTCGCGGAGGCACTCGGCGACCGTGGCGCCGTGAACGGCGGCTGCGGGGCAGTCGACGTGGCGACGCAGGTTCGACGTGAACGCGATCCGGGGCACCCGGTCGACGTTAGCCCTTGAAGATCAGGCCCAGTGCCGCGTCGCCGATGAGGAACGTGCCGAGGATGATGCCGAACCACGAAGCGATGATGCGGCGGTTGCGCATCACCCAACTGGTCAGGTTGTTCATCTTCTCCATCGCCTTCTGCGACTTCAGCACGGCGATGTAGATGGCGAACGGAATGCCCGAGGCGAGCACCGTGTAGAGCGCGAACGCCACCAG
>JBDKJP010000012.1:0-30204 GCA_039796575.1 Actinomycetota bacterium | reverse complement strand
GCGGGCTCGGCCACCGTGTACCCGTGCGACCAGCCGCGGCCGACCGTGGCGAACATCGCGTTCACCGTCGGTCAGACCACGTCGAACGTCGCGGTCACCCGCACCTCCGCCGCCGGCACGGTGTGCCTGTACACCACGGTCGCGGCGCACTTCATCATCGACACGGGCGGCTGGTTCGTCGACGGGCTGTGATCAGCAGCGGCCGGTGTCGGCGAGGATCGACGTCACCTCGCCGTCGGTGCTGTACACGATGACGAATGGCTGCGGCAGCGAGCCGTCCTCCGGACCGATGTCGGCCACCGAGTGGCCGACGGTGCCGTCACCCCGATCGATGGGGGCGTCGAACTCCGGCGGCTGCAACGCATCGGCGGCGCTGCCGATCGAGATGCCCTCCACTGACACGATGCCGTTCGCACGCTCGGGCGTGGGGAACGGCTCGCCGAGGAAGAACCCCGAGTCGGTCGACGACGCGTCGCCGACGGTCCAGCGCATCACTTCGGCGGCATCGTCGGTGCCGTTGAAGATGATGGCCACGTCGCCCCACATCACGCCCCGGTACTCGCTGTCGTCGTAGCAGGAGTCGATGCTCGGGTCGTCGGGCACCAGGTACCAGCCGGAGTCGAACGTGTGCGGCCCGAAGCCGAGGGCGTCGATGCGGGCGATGGTGGCCTCCACGTCGACCACGTCGCCGAGCTCGAGGCCGAACAGCGTGCCCGTGAGCACCTCCATCGCCACCTCAGCAGGCAACGTGGTCGGCGGGGCGGTGGTCGTCGACGGGACCACCGTGGTCGACACGGGCGTGACCACGTCGTGGTCGTCGCCACGGGTCACCACCACCGCCACGGCCAGCACCGCGGCAGCGGCACCGATGGCGGGCCACAGCCAACCCGTGCGGCGATGCTGCACCGGCGACGGCGTCACGCCGAGCACACGGCGTCCGGCGAGCGCATCCTCGAAGTCGTGCCCCATGCGGGCACGGAACTCCGCCGACGGCTCGAGCCCCGCACCGCGGAGCTCGTTGCGCAGCTCATCCTCGACCATCGGACATCTCCTGTTCAGCTCGGCCCCGGAGGGCGGTTCGTGCGCGCACCAACAACGACTCGGTGGCGCGCACGCTCTTCCCGATCTCGCGCGCCACCTCATCGACGGGCAGGTCGTCGACGTAGCGCAACACCAGCGCCGCGCACTGCATGGCCGGCAACGTGGCCAGCGCGCCGAGGACGCCGGAGTCGGCCGACGCCTCCGCGACCACCGGCCGCTCCAACGCCACCACCGTCTCGCGATGCCGGCGCCGTTGCTGGCTGCGCTCGTCGTCGATGAAGCGATGGCGACACGTCACCATCAGCCACCCGATGCCGATCGGCTCGGTCGGGTTGCTTCGCGCGTGCCGCACCAGTGCGAGGTAGGTCTCCTGCACCAGCTCCTCGGTCCGCGCCCGGTCGCCGCCACACAGCCTCGAGGCGTAGCGGTGCACGTCGACGAGCGTTCGCTCGTACAACGTGCGCAGTTGTTCATCGGTCATGCCGTCCACACCCACCTCGACGGAACAGGTCGCGGTTTCCCGTCGCGGAAATCGAGCCGGAACGCGAACGTGGGCACGGAACATTGCGCACTGCGCAACATCCCGTGCCCACGCTCGGACAACGGTGGAACCGTCAGCTGCAGCCGGAGGTGCTCCCGCAGCTCGGGCACGCATGGCACGAGCCCGCACGGTTCATCTGCACGCCGCACTGCATGCACATCGGGGCGTCGCTATGACGCACCGCCGGCTTCGGCGTGATCTCGGCCGCACGGACGATGCCGTCCGGGTTGGTGATGTCGTTGTTCGGCGCGGGCGGGGCGGTGCCCAGCTCGAGCTGCTGCACGAGCTCCTCGGCCGTCGGGATGGTCTTCGGGTCGGCGACGATCTCGGTGCCGGTGCGGGTCTGGACCACGCTCTCCTCCACGCCGGGCAGCGTGGGCTGCAGCCGCTCGTCGATGGAGAAGATGCCCATCTCGGCACGCTCGTCGTAGGTCAGGTACTCGAGGGCGAGGCGACGGAACAGGTAGTCCATGATGGACGACGCGAAGCGGATGTCCGGGTCGTCGGTCATGCCGGCCGGCTCGAAGCGCATGTTGGTGAACGCCTCGACGAACGCACGCAGCGGCACGCCGTACTGGAGGCCGTAGCTGATGCTCTTCGCGAACGCATCCATGATGCCGCTGAGCGTGGAGCCCTGCTTCGACACGGTGAGGAAGATCTCGCCGGGCTGGCCGTTCTCGTACTCGCCGATGGTGGCGAAGCCCTTGCAGTCGGCCACACGGAACTCGAACGTGCGACCACGGCGGCTGCGGGGCAGCTTCTGGCGGATGGGCTGGTGCACGATCTTCTCGACGATGCGCTCCACCACCTGCGCGGCGGCGGCCTCGGCGGGGGCGTCGGCCTCGGCGCCGTCCTTCTTCGCGGTGCTCAGCGGCTGGGCCACCTTGCAGTTGTCGCGGTAGATGGCGACGGCCTTCAGACCGAGCTCCCAGCTCAGCTGGTGCAGTGCCTCGATGTCCTCGATGGTGGCCTCTTCGGGCATGTTCACCGTCTTCGAGATGGCGCC
Organism: Actinomycetota bacterium; assembly: GCA_039796575.1. Lineage (GTDB taxonomy): Bacteria > Actinomycetota > Acidimicrobiia > Acidimicrobiales > Ilumatobacteraceae > UBA668. The sequence continues at coordinate 27,616 of JBDKJP010000012.1, read as the reverse complement.
CGAGATGAACGGCTGCACCGCACCCATCATCCGCACGTGGCCTTCGTAGTGGATGGTGTTGTCGCCCATCGAGCAGGCGAACACGGCCACGTGCTCGGCGGCCAGGTGCGGCGCCCCCAGGATGCTCTTCTCGCTGTCGATGTAGGCGACGATGTCGTCGATCTGCTCGGGGCTGTAGCCCAGCTTGCGCAGCGCACGCGGGATGGTCTGGTTGACGATGGTCATCGTGCCGCCACCGACCAACTTCTTCATCTTCACCAGACCGAGGTCGGGCTCGATGCCGGTGGTGTCGCAGTCCATCATCAGACCGATGGTGCCCGTCGGGGCCAGCACGCTGGCCTGGCTGTTGCGCACGCCGTACTCCTCGCCGTCGCGCACGGCAGCGGCCCAGGCGGCGCGGCCGGCCTCGACCAGCTCGGCGGGAACGACCGACGTGTCGGCGATCTCCTCGTGGGCGTCGCGGTGCATGCGCAGCACGTTGAGCATGTGCACCTCGTTCTCGGCGAAGCCGGCGAACGGGCCCATGCGGCTGGCGGTGCGGGCGCTCGTGGCGTACGAGTGGCCGGTCATCAGCGAGGTGAGGGCGGCGGCCCAGGCACGACCCTCGAACGAGTCGTAGGGCAGGCCGAGCGCCATCAGCGTGGCGCCGAGGTTGGCGTAGCCGATGCCGAGCTGGCGGAACTTGCGGCTGGTGTCGCCGATGGGCTCCGTCGGGTAGTCGGCGCGGCCGACCAGGATCTCCTGCGCCGTGAACACGGTCTCGATGGTGTGCATGTAGCTGGCGACATCGAACTCGCCGGACTCGTCGAGGTACTTCAGCAGGTTGATGCTGGCGAGGTTGCACGCCGAGTTGTCGAGGTGCATGTACTCGCTGCACGGGTTCGAGCCGTTGATGCGGCCCGTGGCGTGCGCGGTGTGCCACTTGTTGATGGTGGTGTCGAACTGCAGACCCGGGTCGGCGCACTCCCACGAGGCGGTGGCGATGTCGCGCCACAGGTCGCGGGCACGCACCGTGCGGACGGTGGAGCCGTCGGTGACGGCCTTCAGGTCCCAGTCGGTGTCGTCGATGACGGCCTGCATGAACTCGTCGGTGACGCGCACCGAGTTGTTGGCGTTCTGGTACTGGATGCTGAACGAGTCGGAGCCGTCGAGGTCCATGTCGAAGCCGGCGTCGCGCAGCACGCGGGCCTTCTTCTCCTCCTTGGCCTTGCACCACACGAACTCCTGCACGTCGGGGTGATCGACGTTGAGGATGACCATCTTCGCCGCACGGCGGGTCTTGCCGCCGCTCTTGATGGTGCCGGCCGAGGCATCGGCGCCACGCATGAAGCTGACCGGGCCGCTGGCCGTGCCGCCGCCGTTGAGCATCTCGTAGCTGGAGCGGATCTTCGACAGGTTGACGCCGGCGCCGGAGCCGCCCTTGAAGATGACGCCCTCCTCGCGGTACCAGTTGAGGATGGAGCTCATCTTGTCGTCGACCGACAGGATGAAGCAGGCGCTGGCCTGCTGCGGCACGCCCTTCACGCCGATGTTGAACCACACCGGGCTGTTGAAGGCGGCGCGCTGGGTGACGAGGATGTACTTCAGCTCGTCGCGGAACGCCTCGGTCTCGGCGGCATCGGCGAAGTAGCCGCCCTCGCTGCCCCACGTCGTGATGGTGTCGACCACGCGGTCGATGACCTGGCGCAGCGACGTCTCGCGCTCGGGCGTGCCGAGCGTGCCGCGGAAGTACTTCTGGGCGACGATGTTGGTGGAGTTCAACGACCACGTCGTGGGGAACTCGACACCGAGCTGCTCGAAGGCGACCGTGCCGTCCTTCCAGTTGCTGATGCGCGCGTCGCGGTGCTCCCAGACCACCTCGTCGTACGGATGCACTCCCGGCGTGGTGAAGTGCCGACCGATACCGATGGCGAGACGATCCGGTGCCAGTGACATGTTGACGTGCTCCTTGTGAGGCAGGGGTGAGGGCGGCTGCAACGCCCTCGGGGAGATGAGAACTCGGCGATCCGGGCGGGATCGTCCTCGTGGGGACCGGTTGGGCGGACCCACAAGATGTGGTGGGTGGAGAACCCCTTCGTACCCGCCAACCACAAGAGGTTGAAAGATTACAGCACTGTAGTTACACCCGTGTCAATGACCAACCAGCGACATCTGCGATTCCTCGCGAAGCCCCTGGCCAGGCGTGCCGACGGTGCAAGGGAAGCAGGTCCGGAGTCCTCGCCCCCACGACCCAGCGACCCGATCCGAGGCCGTGTTCGACCTCGTTCCGGTTCCTGTGTCGTCCATCCGCACCCTTGCACCGTCGCCAGCTGACGGGACGAACCTTAGGGGTGCCGCCCTGTGGGGAGGAAGGGGTACAACCGTGTGAATTTCGGTGTGGAGGAGTGTGGACGGTCGGTGAACATCGGCATCCGATCAGGGAACAACGCAGGGTTTGTCCACATATCCACAGGGTTGCCCCTCGGTCGGACGACTTACATCCTGATCAGACGGCGGCGACCTCGACCGGGATGCCGTTGAGCACCGACGTGCCGCTCAGCGGGTCCATCGCTTCGTGGTCGGCCAGGACGTTGCTGTTCACGCCCGCCCGCTCGGCCGCCACCCGCAGGCGGGTGCCCGGCTGACCGTGGCCCCACCCGTGGGGCAGGCTCACCACGCCCGGGCGCACCGCATCGGTGACCTCCACGCTCGCGTCGACCTCGCCGACCCGGCTGGTCACGCGCGCCACTCCCCCGTCGGCCAGACCGAGGCGGGCGGCGTCGTCGGGATGCACGTGCAGCGTGCAGCGCGGCTTGCCCTTCACCAGTACCTCGATGTTGTGCATCCACGAGTTGTTGCTGCGCAGGTGGCGACGACCGACGAGCACCAGCGAACGCGCCTCGAGCTCGGGCATCGCGGCCGCGAGCCGCGGCAGGTCGGCCATCAGCACCGGGTGGTCGAGCTCGATGCGGCCCGACGGCGTGCGCAGCACTTCCGGCAGGCGCGGTTCGAGCGCACCGAAGTCCACCCCGTGCGGGTGCTCGCGCAGCAACTCGATGCTCGCACCGCCGGGTCGTGCGCCGAACGCCGCGCCGAACGGCCCGGTCTGCAGCATGAAGTCGAGCGTGCGCGCCGGGCCCGCCGTGGTGCCGAGCGCCGCCAGGATCTCGTCGGCGTCGCGACCGTGGATGGGCGACGACGGGTCCTGCACGCCGTGCTGCACCATCCCCGCGAGCGCGAGGTCGTCGGCCGACGCGGGATCGGCATCGGGCCCGAACCCGGCGGCCACCATCCCGAGCTTGGCCAGGATCTCCCACTCGTCGGGCGCGCCGTCGTCGAGCGGGAGCACGGCCGGCGAGTAGTTCGCCACGTTGCGCACGGCGAACTGCAGCAGCGCGACGTCGTAGTGCTCCTTCTGCAACTGCGACGGCGAGGGCAGGATGACGTCGGCGTGCCGGGTGGTCTCGTTGAGGTAGATGTCGACGCTCACCATGAAGTCGAGCTGGGCCAAGGCCGCATCGAGCTGCACGCTGTTGGGGGTGCTCAGCACCGGGTTGCCGGCCACCGTGATCATCGCCCGCATGCGATCGTCGCCCGCGGCGGTGATCTCCTCGGCCATCGCGGCCGCCGGGTACTCGCCCATCACCTCCGGCAACTGACGCACCTTCGTGGCGCCGCGACCGGTGGTGAAGCCCTTGCCCACACCCGACCGGCCGCGCGTGTTCGGCGCGCCGGCGACCGGCATCGCGAACATCGCGCCACCGCGACGGTCGAGGTTGCCGCTGCACAGGTTGACGACGTCGATGAGCCACGACGTGGTGGTGCCGAACTCGGTGGTGGTGGTGCCGATGCGGCCGTAGACGCTGCCGGACCGTGCGGCACACAGGTCGCGAGCCACGCGGCGGATCTCGGCGGGCTCGAGCCCCGTGGCGGCCGACACCGACTCGGGGGTGAACGGTGCGAGCGCGGCGACGACCTCGTCGAGACCCTGGAGGTGCGGCGACACGTGCTCGCCCGGCTGCACCAGGCCCTCCTGCGCCATCGCCGTCACCATCGCGGCCAGCAGCAACGCGTCGGTGCCGGGACGGATGGGCAGCCAGCGGTCGGCCTGCTCGGCCGTGCGGCTGCGCCGCGGATCGACCACCACGAGGGTGCCGCCACGGGCCTGCATCGCCTCGATGCGGCCCGGGAAGTCGGGGGCGGTGCAGAGGCTGCCGTTCGAGGCGTACGGGTTGGCACCCATCACCATCAGGAAGTCGGTGTGGTCGAGGTCGGGCACGGGCACCGTGACCGGGGTGCCGAACACGTACCCGGCCGCCACCTGCCGCGGCATCTGGTCCACCGTCGAGGCGCTGAACCGACGACGCGTGCCGATGGCCTGGAGCAGGTGCCGGTTGTAGAGCATCGCCGAGAGGCTGTGGGCACCCGGGTTGCCGAGGTACACGCCCACGCTCTCGCGGCCGTGGTCGCGGATGATGGCCGGCAGGCGCTCCGCGATGACGTGCCAGGCCTCCTCCCAGCTCACCTCGACGTGCACACCGTCGCGCTTCACCATCGGCCGACGCACACGATCGGGGTCGTCGTGGAGCTGCTTCAGCGTGCTCCCCTTCGGGCACAGGAACCCCTTGCTGAACACGTCGTCGCGGTCGCCGCGGATGCGGGTCACCGCACCGTCCTTCACCGTGATCTCGAGGCCGCAACCGGCCTCGCAGAGCGGGCAGGTGCGGAAGGCGGTGCGCGTCGTGTCGAGGTGGCTGTCGTGTTCGGTCCCCATGAGTGGCATTCTCTCACCAATGCGCCGACTGTTCCCCCACGCTGCGGGCCCCGACGACACGCTCACCCTACGCGAGTGCTACGACGTGCCCCGCCCCCGCCCGGCCGGCCGGCCGTGGGTGGCGCTGTGCATGGTGACGGGCCTCGATGGCTCGACGGTGATGGACGGCACCTCGCGGGCGTTGTCGAACCCGGTCGACCAGGAGTTGCTGCTCACCCTGCGCACCCTGGTCGACGTGGTGCTGGTCGGCGCCGAGACCGCCCGCAAGGAGGGCTACGGCCCGCCGCGCACGCCGAACCTGCGCGTCGCCGTGGTGTCGCGCACCGGCGACTTCGACTTCGACCAGCCGCTGTGGCAGAGCGACCGGGCGCTGCTGGTGCTGCCCGAGGACGCACCAGAGGTGCCGGTGGCCAGCATCCGTGCCGGCCGTGGCGGGGTCGACCTGGCCGCCGCGCTCGCGCAGCTCGACGCCGACGTGGTGCAGGCCGAGGGCGGGGCGTCGCTGAACGGCCTGCTCGCCGCGGCCGACCTGATCGACGAGCTGAACCTCACCATCTCGCCGCAGCTCACCGGCGGTGACGGCCCCCGCCTCACGCTCGGCGCGCCGCCGATGTCGAGCCGCATGCGCCTCGCCCACGTGCTCGAGGACGACGGGTTCCTGTTCACCCGCTACGTGCGCGACCGCTGACCCGCGCGCACCTCGGCCCGTTCACACCATGCCGCTCACACCATCTGGGCGATGGCCAACACGGCGTTGGCGTGCACGTCGACCTCGTCGGCGGGCAACGTGGGGCCGAGCTCGACGATGAACGACATCGCATCCGGCAGCGTGCGTCGGGTCCAGGTGGCGGCGACGCCCGTGTACACCGAGCCCGTGCCGCTGACGGTCTCGTACGGCAGCCCGGTGAGCTCGGCGTACCGCTGCCGCAGCGGCCCGTCGCGGCCCGACGACGGTGACACCCGGTACAGGTCCTGGTGGTACCAGAGCGTGAGCGCGGGCTGCACCCGTTCGGTGAACGCGATGTACGCCTGCGTCTCGGGCTCGCTGGCGGGGCCGCTGCCGCTCCACTGCCAGTCGCCCGGCTGCGCGATGGCGGTCCAGTCGTGCGGGAAGTTGCGGTTCAGGTCGACCCCGTTCGCGTTGCCGCGCACGTCGTTCGCGTAGCCGTCGGGGTTGAGCAGGGGCAACAGCCACAGGTCGTAGCCGGCGGGCAGCGGCAGCTCGCCGAGCCGGTCGAGGATGGGCAGACCGGCGTTCTCGTTGCCGTGGATGACCCCGACCACCAGGATCACCGTGCCACCGGCGGTGCCGCGGTGCCAGGCAGTGATCTCGCGTCCACCGGCCGACGTGCCGATGACCTCCTCGCCGAGGAAGTCGGCCGGACGCGCTGCGGCGGCGGCCACGGTGGTGGGCGGCGCAGTGGTGCTGGTGGCGGTGCTCGAGGTCGTCGTCGACGAGGTGGTCGACATGGTGGTGCTCGGCTCGGTCGACGGCGGCGACGTGGTCGACGTGGCCTCGACCACCGTCTCGGCCGGCTGCGACGCTCCCCCGTCGGTGCAGGCGGCGAGCGCAGCGGCCACGGCGAGGCCGGCCAGCACCCGCCGGCCGCTCACGACTCCTGCAACTTCTTCAGCAGCACGAGCTCGCGTTGGAAGTCGGCGGCGGCGTCGAAGTTCTTGTAGACGCTGGCGAACCGTAGGTACGCGACCTCGTCGAGCGAGCGGAGGCGGTCGAGCACCTCGACGCCCACTTCGGTGGACGGGATCTCGGGCCCACGCAGCCGCGCGTACTCCTCGATGCCCTCACCGAGCTGTTCGATCTGCTCCGCGGTGACGGGGCGGCCCTTGCACGCCGCGCTGACCCCGGCGATGATCTTCGCCCGGTCGAACGGCTCGCGCTGCCCGTCGGACTTCACCACCACGAGCGGCACCTCTTCGAAGCGTTCGTAGGTGGTGAACCGTTGTGAGCAGGCCACACACGACCGGCGGCGGCGGATGACCGTGCCGTCCTCGGCCTCGCGCGAATCGATCACCTTGGTGTCGTCGGCTTGGCACTTCGGGCAACGCATCGCCGTCGAGGCTACTGCCTCGAGGTGCCGCTGACCCGGCGGCTCAGGGCAGCAGGAGGGCCTGGCCGACCTGGATGGTGGCGCCACCGTTGCGGCCCACCAGCACGTCGACGTAGGCGGACAGCGAGAGCTCGCCGTGGTGCGCCTCGGCGATGGACCACAGCGTGTCGCCGGGCTGCACCACGTAGGTGACGGCCGGGCGAACCGCAGCGGCGGAGGCAGGTTCGCCGCCGCGGTTCGCCAGGACGCTGCCTGCACCGAACCACACCGCGACCACGACGGCCACGAGCACCAGACCGACCAGGAGGCGGCGGCGCACGTAGACCTGTGCCGTGGGGCGGGGCTCGGCGAGACGGTGGGGCACCACGACGGTGTACCGCTGGGGGCGAGTGCTGAGTGACGCTGCGGTGACGGACATGTCGTGGATCCTTCAGGAAGGGTGTGACAGGGTTTCGATGGGCGACGATCGAACAGATGTTGCCGAACGCCTGTTCGTAGTGTGTCAGAACACTCGTTCGACTGTCAACCTCCGACCGAACATTTGTTGCACGAACGGGTGTTTGACCATCTCGGCGAACGCGTGTACGCTGCCGACATGGCTGTACGACCCGAGAAGCTCACCGACCGCCAGCGCGGCATCCTCGAAGTCATCGAGAAGAGCATGCGTGACCGCGGCTATCCGCCCAGCGTGCGAGAGATCGGCGAGGCCGTCGGCCTCACCTCCCCGTCCACCGTGCACAGCCACCTCGCGTCGCTGCAGCGCATGGGCTTCCTGCACCGCGACCCCACCAAGCCGCGTGCCATCGAGGTCAAGTGGGACCCGTCGTCCGACGCGGCCATCGAACGCCGGCCCGTGCGCCACGTGCCCCTCGTCGGCGACGTGGCGGCCGGCACCGACGTGCTGGCCGAGGAGAACGTCGAGGAGCTGTTCCCGCTCCCGGAGGACTTCACCGGCACCGGCGGCGACCTGTTCATGCTCCGCGTCCGCGGCGACTCGATGATCGAGGTCGGCATCATGGACGGCGACTTCGTCGTCGCCCGCAGCCAGACCACGGCCGAGAACGGCGACATCGTCATCGCCGGCATCCCGGGCGAGGAGGCCACGGTGAAGACGTATCAGCGCAAGGGCAACACCATCACGCTGCTGCCGGCGAACCCGCGGCTCGAGCCGATGGTGTTCACGCCCGACCAGGTCGAGGTGTTCGGCCGTGTCGTCACGGTGATGCGCCGCCTCTGACCCGTCAGGCGGGTGGCGGCGGCGGTGGCGGCAACGGCGAGCCCGGTGCCGGCGGCGCCGGCGTCCACGTCGTGCTCGGCGGCGGCGGCACCCACATCGGCGTCCCCCCGGCCGGTGTGGGCGGCATCGGCTCGGCCGGCGGCGTGCGGCGAGCACGCACGCCCACCACGATCAGCACCACGCCCAGCGCCAGCAGCAGCACCGCCAACGCCGCGCCCAGCGCCTGCGCCAGCATCGCGTCGCCGTCGGGGTCGCGCCCCACGGCGATCGCGAAGTCGGTGTCGTCGCTCACCACGGTGAGCCGATACGTGCCGGGAGCCTCGATGGCCACCTGTGCCGTCGACGTGCCGGCGAAGTCGGTGGTGTCGTAGGAGACGCCGTCGGCCGGATCGAGCGTCATCTGCCCGCCGTCGTCGCTGACGAGGGTGAGCTCCACCCGCGGCGGGTCGTCGTCGCCGCGGTCGTAGGTGATGCCGTTCCCGGCGCAGTCACCGCCGAGGTCGTCGGTGTGGCCGCGCGTCTCCACGAAGAACGTGAACACGGCCGCGGTGTCGAAGTCGAGCGTGGTGGTGCACCCGACTGGGGCCCGGGCGAACTGCTCCACCGTCGCGTTCGTGGTGGCACCGGCCACCGCCAGGCTGCCCACCCCCACCACCACACCGGCGACGGCCGCGCCGACGCCGATCCACAACAACCCGCCACGTGCCATCACGCCACCCCCAACCGTCGAGCGATGAGTTCGATCCGATCGTCCGGCTGCACCACCGCAGCGCGCACGTTCTGTGCGCCACCGGCGCCATAGAAGTCGCCGGGGCTCACCAGCGCGCCGCCCTCACGGGCCAGTCGCTCGGCGAACGCCCAGCCGTCCTGGGCGTCGAACCACAGGTAGAAGCTGCCCGCCGGCATCGGGATGTCGATCCCGGACCACGCCGACAGCACCGTGGCCAGCCGTTCGAGGCGCGCCCGGTAGCGGTCGCGTTGCTGCTGCACGTGCGTGTCGTCGGCCAACGCCACCGCACCGGCCGCCTGGGCCGGACCGGGCACGAGCATGCCGACGTGCTTGCGCACTTCCTTGAGGTAGGTGACGAGCTCCTCGTCACCGACGTAGAACCCGACGCGCAGCCCGGCCAGGTTCGACCGCTTCGACAGCGAGTGCACCGCCACCACACCCTGCATGCCCTGCTCGAGGATGGTGCGCGGCGGGCCGTCCCAGGTGAACTCGACGTAGCACTCGTCGCTGAACACGGGCACGTCGTGCGCCCGTCCCCACGCCGCAGCGGCATCGAGGTCGCTGAGCGCACCGGTGGGGTTCGACGGGCTGTTCACCCACAGCATCAGGGCCCGGGCCGCATCGGCCGGGTCGATGGCCGCGAGGTCGATGGAGCCGTCGGGCTTCGCGGGCACGGCCACCGGCCGGCAACCGGCCAGCACGGCGCCCATCTCGTAGGTCGGGTACGCGACCGCCGGGTAGAGGACGGTGTCGCGCGACGGGGTGCGCAGCTTGAGGTACTGCGGCGTGGTGGCGACGAACTCCTTCGTCCCCACGCAGGCGGCGATCTGGGCGAGCGACGCCTCCACCCCGAACCGACGCTGCAGCCAGCCCTGGATGGCACGGCGCAGCGGCTCGGTGCCGATCGACGGCGGGTAGCCACGTTCGCTGTTGCTGCTCGACAGCGCAGCGATCACCTCGGCGGGCGGCGGATCGCACGGCGTGCCGATCGAGAGGTCGACCAGACCGCCCTCCATCGCCGCGCCCAACGGCGCGAACTTGTCGAGGCGGTCGTACGGGTACGGCGGTGGGACGAAGCCGGCAGGGTCGTTCATGCAGGCACCATCCTGCCCGATCGGGCGGGTTCAGGAAGAAGGGACGACGAACTCGGCCAGTCGACCGGCCGAGGCCTCCGACAACCGGGCACGCACGCGGATGCCCGCGTCCTCGTGGAAGGTGCTCACCACTTCACCCTCGCGGTGCACGCTGGCGAGCACGTCGCCACGCTCGTACGGGATGACGAGCTCGACCACCTTGGCGATGGAACGCAGACGATCGCCGAGCACGCGGAGGAAGTCGTCGATGCCCTCCCCCGTCACGGCGCTGACGGCCACCGAACCCTGATGGCGGGCCACCAGCTCTGCCGCCACGTCGGGTGCGACGTCGGCCTTGTTGAACACCAGCAGCTCGGGCACCGTGAGCGCCTGGATCTCGGCGAGCACTTCGCGCACTGCCGCAATCTGACCCTCCGGATCGGGCGCTGCGCAGTCGACGACGTGCACCAGGAAGTCGGCCGAGCTGGCCACTTCGAGCGTGCTCTTGAACGACTCGACCAGGCCGTGCGGCAGACGACGCACGAAGCCGACGGTGTCGGTGAGCAGCACCGGCTCACCGCCGGGCAGCGACAGACGGCGGGTGGTGGGATCGAGCGTCGCGAACAGGCGGTCCTCCACGAGCACACCCGCCTGGGTGAGCCGGTTGAGCAACGTGCTCTTGCCGGCGTTGGTGTAGCCGACGATGGTGACCGCGGCGAGGCCGCTGCGGCTGCGCCCCTTGCCCTGCAGGTGCCGGTTGGCGTGCAGGTCCTTCAGTTCCTTCTCGAGCCGGCTGATGCGGTTCTTGATGCGGCGACGATCGACCTCGAGCTTGGTCTCACCGCTACCGAACCGGCCGCCGATGCTGCCTCGCTGCTGCGACATGCGCGCGGTGGCACCACGCCGCAACCGAGGCAGGCGGTAGCGCAACAGCGCCAGCTCCACCTGGGCCTTGCCCTCCAACGTGTGCGCGTTCTGGGCGAAGATGTCGAGGATGACCGCAGTGCGGTCGAGCGCGGTACGACCGAGCAGCTTCTCCAGGTTGTACTGCTGCGCCGGTGCGAGCTCGTTGTCGAACACCACCGTGTCGGCATCCACCACGAGGCAGATGTCGCGCAGCTCCTCGGCCTTGCCCTTGCCGATGTACCAGGTGTGGTCGGGCGAGTCGCGGCGCTGCATCACCCGCGCCACGACGTCGGCGCCGGCGGTGTCGATGAGCAGTTCGAGCTCGTCGAGCCCGGCCTCGGTGTCGTCGTCGGTGTGGCCGGGCAGGGTGACTCCCACGATGACGATCTGCTCTCGCTTGGTGCGCTCGATGAGCGTCTGGCCGAGTGCCTCGTTGTAGGGAGTGTTCATGCCGTGCCTCTCCGCACCGGGCTCACACGTCGACCGAGATGGTGGCGATGAACTGCGCCGGGCCGACCAGGGTGACCCGACCGGGCGACGGATGGTGCAGCCGTACCCTTGCATCTCCGCCGTCCATGTGCACGAGGATTTCGTCGTCGGCGGTGACGGCGAGCCCCCATTCGTGCGCGGCCCAGGCGCTGGCGCAGGCGCCGCTGCCACAGGCTTCGGTGATGCCGGCGCCGCGCTCGTGGACGCGCATCGTGATGGCGTGCGGCTCGGGCCCGGGCTCGACGATCTCGAGGTTCACGTACGGCACCACTGCGCCGAGCGCGAGCAGGTCGACCACGGCGACGTCGTCGACACCGACCACGGTGTGCGGGTTGCCGAGGCTGAGGTGCTGCACCGGTCGCATCGGGTCGGCGCCGATGCGGTGCCAGTCGGCCGGTTCGTCGAGCGCGCCGACCTCTCCCATGTCGACCGCGGCGTGGATGACCGTGGGGTCGTCGGTGGGCGACAACGTGACCACCCGCTCCCCCGCGCCGGTGAGGATGCGCTGCGGCTCGAACGAACCACGCCGGGCGGCGAGCGCCTGCGCGAAGCAGCGGATGCCGTTGCCGCTGATCTCGGCCACCGACCCGTCGGCGTTGTAGAGCGTCATGCGCGCGTCGTAGCCGGGCTCGTCGGTGCTCACCAGCAGCCCGTCGGCGCCGATGCCGCGCCGGCGGTCGCACAGCTGCCGGGCGAGGCGCGGCAGATCTGCGACGGGCGGGTCGACCACGACGAGGAAGTCGTTGCCGAGGCCGTGGTGCTTGGTGAGCGTGAGATGGGTCATTCGCAGTCCTGCAGCACCGGCAGCACCTCGGCCACCGGGTCGTGTTCGATCGGCACCCAGCGTATGCGTGGGTCGCGGCGGAACCATCGCTCCTGGCGCACCGCGTACTGGCGGGTGCGCAGCACCACCGTGTCGACGGCCTCGTCGAGCGAGCACTCGCCGCGCAGGTGGTCGATGAGCTCCTTGTAGCCGAGCGCCTGCATCGCGGTGCGCGAGAGGCCAGCCGGCTGGTCGAGCAGCGCCGACACCTCGGCGAGCAGCCCTGCCGCCATCATCCGGTGCACCCGGGCCTCGATGCGTTGCGCGAGCGCGGGGCGCGACCACTGCAGACCGACCTGCACGAACGGCACCGGCGGGTACTGGTCGAGGCCCGGCCCGAACGAGCTGAACGGTCGGCCGCTGCCGAGCGTCACCTCCAACGCGCGCACGATGCGCCGCTCGTTCGACGGCTCCATGCGCGACGCGGCCAACGGGTCGAGCGCGACGAGCTCGGCGTGCAGCACCGCCGCACCTTCCCGGGCGGCACGCTGCTCGAGCTGCTCGCGCACGTCGGGCCATCGACCGGGCAGCTCCATCGGGTCGGTGAGGGCACGCAGGTACAGACCGGTGCCGGCCACCAGCAGCGCTCGGCCGTGACGCGCCTCGATGCCGTCGATGGCCGCCGACGCCACGCGCACGAACTCCGCCACGGCGAACTCGTCGCCCGGGTCGGCGAGGTCGAGCCCGTGGTGCACCACCGCCGACCGGTCGTCGGTCGACGGCTTCGCCGTCCCGACGTCCATGCCCCGGTAGACCTGCATCGCGTCGACCGCGACGATCTCGGTGCCGGGCCGCGCCAGCGCGTACGCCATGGCCACGTCGCTCTTGCCCGAACCGGTCGGGCCGACCACCACCAGGCGCGTGCTCACCCCGCGAGCACGGGGATGCGTCGCTTGTGCGACGGCTCGGCCACCAGCTCGACGAACCGCCCCATCAGGTGGTGCGACGCCGCCGAGGTGACCTCGACCAGCGCGTAGGAACCGACACGCAACGGCTGGGTGGCCGGGAAGTGCACGAGCTTGTTCTGCCGGGTGCGGCCCGACAGCACCGACGGGTCCTTCTTGCTGGGCCCCTCGACGATGACCTCCTCGATGCGACCGATGCGGGCGAGGTGTTTGGCCACGGCGCTGCGCTCGACCACGATGCGCAGGCGCTGGAACCGCTCGGCGGCCACGGCGGGATCGATGAACTGCTCGGTGAGGCCGGCCGCCTCGGTGCCGGGCCGCGGTGAGAAGATGAACGTGTACGCGTAGTCGTACTCGGCGGCCGCCGCCACCTCGAGCGTGCGTTCGAAGTCGGCCTCGGTCTCGCCGGGGAAGCCGACGATGATGTCGGTGCTCACGGCCAGGTCGGCCACCGCGGCGCGGGCCTCGGCGAGCCGTTCGAGGTAGCGCTCGGCGGTGTAGCCGCGGTGCATCAACGCCAGCACCCGGTCGCTGCCCGACTGGAGCGGGTAGTGCAGGTGCTCGCACACCGTCGGCGTGGCCGCCATCGCGGCGAACGTGTCGGCACGCATGTCCTTCGGGTGCGGGCTGGTGTAGCGCACGCGCCGGATGCCGGGCACCGCGCCGACCTCGCGCAGCAACTCGCCGAACAGCGGACGCAACCGCGCCTCGTGGTCGCCCTGCTGGCGAGCCGCCAACTGCAGGTCGCGCCCGTAGCTGTTGACGTTCTGGCCGAGGAGCGTGACCTCGGTGACGCCGTCGGCCGCGAGCTGCCGCACCTCGGCGACGATGTCGGCGAATGGCCGGCTGATCTCCTTGCCGCGCACCGCGGGCACGATGCAGAACGCGCAGTGGTTGTCGCAGCCGATCTGGATGGTGACCCACGCGTTGTACGACGTCTCGCGGACCGCCGGCAACGCGCTGGGGAACAGCGCATGGTCGTCGAGCACCGCTTCGTCGAAGATCTCGGTGACCGGGCCGTGGGTGCGGGCGTGCTCGACCAGCTCGGCGGTGCGGTGCACGTTGTGCGTGCCGAGCACCACGTCGACCCAGGGCGCCTTCTGCGCCACGAGGTCGCGGTCCTTCTGCGCCAGGCAACCGGCCACCACGATCTGGCGTTCCTCGCCCTGGTCCTTCCACTGCTTCAGCCAGCCGAGGCTGCCGTACAGCTTGTTGTCGGCGTTCTCACGGATGCAGCAGGTGTTGAGCACCACCACGTCGGCATCCGACTCGGCCTCGACGGGCACGAACCCGTCGGCCTCGAGCAACCCCGCGATGCGTTCGGAGTCGTGTTCGTTCATCTGGCACCCGAAGGTGCGCACGACGTAGCCGCGAGCCATAGATCGTCCAGGTTACCCGTGCACCGCGACGCTCAGCGGGCGACGATCACTCGGTGTCGGGTGCCGCCCACTCGGGCGAGTACGGGTTGTACGCCAACTCCCACAGGTGACCGTCGGGGTCGGCGACGTAGCCCGAGTAGCCACCCCACTCGACCGCCACCGGCGGCTTCACCGGTGCGGCGCCGGCGGCGACGAACTCGGCGAACAGCCGGTCGACCGCCGCGGTGCTGCTCACGTTGATGGCCAACGTGACACCGCGGAAGCCGACCGGGCCCGACGACTGCGGTTGCCGTGCGTCGTCGGCGAGTGCCTCGGTGCCGTAGAGGGCGAGGTTGGTGGCACCGAGGGCGAAGAAGGCGATCGTGTCCTCCGAGCCGCCGGACTGTTGCCAGCCCAGCGACTCGTAGAACGCGATGGATCGGGCGAGGTCGGCCACGCCGAGCGTGACGAGGCTGAGGTGCATCGGCACACCCATGGTGGCCGCCGCTCAGTCGATGTCGATGGGGGCGTCGTCGGCGGCGCTGAACTCGTCGGCCTCGACATCGCCGATGCCGGCCTGGACCTTCACCTTCTCGGAGATCTCGACCATGATCTCGGCGTTGTCGGAGAGGAAGTTCTTCGCGTTCTCCCTGCCCTGACCGAGTTGCTCGCCCTCGTAGGTGAACCAGGCGCCGGACTTCTTGACGATGCCCATCTCGACGGCCATGTCGAGCAGCGAGCCTTCACGGCTGATGCCCTTGCCGTACATGATGTCGAACTCGGCCTGCCGGAAGGGCGGGGCGACCTTGTTCTTCACGACCTTCACACGGGTGCGGTTGCCGACCACCTCGGCGCCGTCCTTGATGGACTCGATGCGGCGGATGTCGAGGCGCACCGACGAGTAGAACTTCAGCGCACGGCCGCCGGGCGTGGTCTCGGGCGACCCGAACATGACGCCGATCTTCTCGCGCAGCTGGTTGATGAAGATCATGATGGTGTTGGTCTTGTTGAGGTTGGCCGTGAGCTTGCGCAGGGCCTGGCTCATGAGACGGGCCTGGAGGCCGACGTGCGAGTCGCCCATCTCGCCCTCGATCTCGGCGCGGGGCGTGAGGGCCGCCACCGAGTCGACCACGACCACGTCGAGCGCACCCGAGCGCACGAGCATGTCGGCGATCTCGAGTGCCTGCTCACCCGTGTCGGGCTGGCTGATGAGGAGCTGGTCGATGTCGACCCCGATGGCCCGGGCGTACACCGGGTCCATGGCGTGCTCGGCGTCGATGTAGGCGCAGATGCCGCCGTTGCGCTGGGCCTCGGCCACGACGTGCATGGCGAGCGTGGACTTACCGGACGACTCCGGACCGTAGATCTCGACGACGCGACCGCGGGGCAGGCCGCCCACGCCGAGCGCCACGTCGAGCGCCATCGCACCCGTGGGGACGGCGGAGATGGCCATGGAGCCCTTCTCGCCCATCCGCATGATGGACCCCTTGCCGAACTGCTTGTCGATGGCCGCCAACGCGACGTCGAGTGCCTTCTCGCGATCGTTGCTCACTGTCGTTCTCCATTCCTGCCTGTGGCTGCTGTGGGGGCGGTGGGCCCCGATGCGACGCACCGTACGGAAGGGGTGTGACAGGGTTTCGGAGTGGTGCTCCGGAGCGACTGTGCTGCCCCGAACCGCCCGGCGTGATGCGGTGCGTGTTCGAACGACAACACTGTAACTACGAACAACCGTTCGATCAAGCATTTCGCTCGATCGAACACAGGATCGCCTCGGCGACTACTCCCCCGACGGCAACGCACCGCCTGCCGCGGCAGCCTTCGCGGCCGCCACGGCGGCGTCGGCCTCAGCCAGCTCGCGCTGGTCCGGCGGGTGCACCGCGAGGTCGAACGCCAGCCAGAGCGTGTACGTGAACGGGTGGTAGATCAGCGGCAGCACGATGGCCGCACCGATGACGAGGGCCATCAGACCGGCGACGTTGTAGTCGGGGCCGGTGGTCACGAACGCCACGATCATGATGACCGCGAGGCTGAAGAACGTGAACACCACGTTGAGGGCGATCGGACCGAGCTCGAAGCCGTGCTCGCGGTGCCACTCGATGCCACAGGTGCGGCATCGCTCGTAGCGACCGAGCCAGTACTTGATGAAGCTCTTGCGACCGCCGCAGCGCGGGCAGTTCCGCAATGCGGCACGGGTGAACATCGTGGCGGTCGAAGGCATCGGACGATCCATACCCCCCATGGTATAGAACCGCGCCGCGTTTCCCGCCAGACTGTCGCCCGTGCGTCGAACCCTTGCCGGCCTGCTGTTCGGCCTCGCCTATGCCTGTGCCAGCCTCACCCTCGCCGGCTTCCTCCTCCAGCGCACCGCGTTCGACCCCGACGACTCGGCCGACCACGCCGACGTCATCCTCGACGACCCCGAGATCCGCGCCGAACTGGTGAACACCATCGCCGACTCCCTGGCCGCGCAGCTCGCCACCATCGCCCCCGGCGACCCGAACCTCACCCAGGACGCGCTGCGCGCACGCGTCGACCTCGTGGTCGACACTGCACCCGGCGCCGACCTGCTGAGCGAGGTCATCCACGACGCGCACGCCCACCTCATCGGCGAGCAGGACGCGCCGGTGCAGATCACCACCCAGCAACTCGTCGACGCCACCCAGAACCAGGCCGTGGCCGTGGTCGACCCCATCACCATCGACGTCCCGCAGGTCACCGCGCTCGACATCATCCGCACCACGTTGAAGTGGCTGCTGCCCATCGCCGCCATCGCCACCATCGCACTCGTGGTGCTCGGCCTCGCCGCGCACCCCGAACGCTCGGCGCTGTTCCGCAGCCTCGGCCTCGGCCTGCTGCTGCTGGCGTTGGTGGCGGCACTGCTCGGGTACGTGGTGCCGAAGTTCCTGGTGCCCGCGCTCAGCGACAGCCCCTGGGCGCGCATGCCGGCCCAGTTGGCCGACGACACGCTGCCGCTGCTGATCGGCCTCGAGCTGTTGCTGGTGGGCGGCGCGCTGGCGCTCCTGGCCGGCACCGGCATGATGCGCCGCCGGCAGCGGTGGAGCACGCCGGTGAACACCTACCGGTACCAGGAGGAGCGCCGCTGGAGCGGCTGAGGCCCACCCGCTGCGCGCGGGTCAGCGGGTGAGCTCGTCGACGAAGTCGGCGAAGACGTGGCTGTACTGCATCGCCTCGTCGTCGCTGTGCATCATCGAGATGAGCCACTGCTCGTCGAGGCCCGGCGGCAGCAGGATGCCGCGGTTGATGCCGTGGATCCACTGCGCGAACGCAAGATCGAAGTCGGTGGCCTTGTAGTCGCGGTAGTTCTTGATGGGCTCGCTCGCCCACGTGACGCAACCCTTCGCGCCGAACTGCACCGTGTGCGCCGGCAGACCGGCCTTGTCGATGGTGTCCTGGCACGCTGCCACGAGGCGGGCGTTGAGCTCGTTCACCTGCTGGTGCGCCTCGGGCGTGCAGATGTCGACCAGCACGGCGCGGGCCGCGGCCATGCACAGCGGGTTGCCGTTGTAGGTGCCGAGGTGCAGCACCTTGCCGGCGGTGATCTGGTCCATGCACTCCTGGGTGCCGCCGAAGGCGCCGAGCGGCAGGCCGCCGCCGATGCTCTTCGCGAGGCACACCAGGTCGGGCTGCACGCCCACGGCACCGGTGCCGCCACCCCAGCCGGCGGTGATGCCGGTCTTGACCTCGTCGAAGATGAGCATGGTGCCGTACTTGCGGGTGATGTCGCGCACCTGCTGCAGGTAACCCGGCTGCGGCAGGCAGATGCCGATGTTCTCCATGACGGGCTCGACGATGAACGCCGCCACGTCGCCCTCGGCGAGCACGCGCTCGAGCGCCGCGGCGTCGTTGTACGGGATGACCTTGGTGTCCTCGAGCACCGCGGGCGTGATGCCGGCCGTGGCGGGGATGGGCGTGGGGTTGTCGGCCGGACCCGCGAGGTGCAGCGGCGGCTTCATCGAGATCATGACCTCGTCGTGGTGGCCGTGGTAGCCGCCTTCGACCTTCACGATCTTGTGCCGACCGGTGACGCCACGGGCGACGCGGATGGCGTCCATCGTGGCCTCGGTGCCCGAGTTGGTGAACCGCCACATCGGCAGGTTGTAGCGAGCGGCGAGCAGCTCGGCGACGTCGGCGTTCATCTCGCACGGCGTGACGAACAACGTGCCGTTGTCCATCTGGGTCTCGACGGCGGCGCGCACGGCCGGATGGCAGTGGCCGGTGAAGAGGGCGCCGTAGCCCATGTCGTAGTCGACGTAGCGGTTGCCGTCGACGTCCTCCATCCATGCGGCCTGCGCCCGGCGCACCACGATGGGGTGCGGGTCGTATGCCTGGAAGCTCGAGGGCACGCCGAGCGGGAGCACCTTGCGGGCCCGGTCGGTGGCGGTCTGGGAACCCATGGTGCGCTCGATGTACGTGCGCAGCTCTCGCTGGGTGATGGCCTTTGCTCGTTCGGCAAGTTCACGCGTGGGAATGCTTTCCGTTGCGCTCATCCTGATCTCCTCCGGATTTCGTTCCCGGGAGCCTAGCTCACAACGGAATCCGTCGTGAACGGGCACCCGAATCGAGTGGTGGAAATCGCCGACGCATGTGGCACACTACGTGCCCTACATGGTGGCCGTAGCTCAGTTGGTAGAGCATCAGTTTGTGGTACTGAGGGTCGCGGGTTCGAAACCCGTCGGTCACCCCAAGGCAGCAGGTAGGGAGCCTCGCAAGAGTCCCCTACACTGCTCGCCGCTGCGCCTCTAGCTCAACGGCAGAGCAACGGACTCTTAATCCGCAGGTTCAGGGTTCGAAACCCTGGGGGCGCACACGACACGAAGGGAGGGCTCCGGCCCTCCCTTCGTCGCGTCACGGCACCAGCACGCTCTTGCCCACCACCCGGCGCTCGAGCTGATCGGTGAGTGCCTCGGCCACGTCGATCAACGGGTACGTGCGCGGTGCCACGGGGCGCAACTCGCCCTTCGCCACCGCGGCGATCACGTCGGCGAGCATCGCCGCGTTCTCGGCGCCGTGGGTCATCGTCCAGCCGCCCCAGTCGACGCCGGTGACGCGACGGTTGCGCAGCAGGATCTGGTTGGCGGGCAGCTTCGGGATCTCGCCGGCGGCGAACCCGATGACGAGCAACTGGCCGTCGTCGCGCAGCGAGCGCAGGCCGGCCTCGGCCATGGCACCGCCGACCGGGTCGTACACGTGGTGCACACCGCCGCCGCTGAGCTCCTTCGCCCGGGTCTTGAGATCCTCGCTGCTGGTGTCGATCACCGCCTCGGCGCCGTGAGCCATCGCGAGCTCGCGCTTGGCCTCGCTCGACGCTGCGGCGATGACCCGCAGGCCCATCGACCGACCGACGTCGACCGCGGCGAGGCCCACCCCGCCGCCGGCGCCGAGCACGAGCAGCCACTCCCCTGCCTGCGCCTTCGCGCGCAGGTGCAGTGCGAACCACGCGGTGCAGTAGCTCTGCACGAACGTGGCGGCCTGCGCGTCGGTGATGGTGGCGGGCGTGGGGATGACGCGGAACGCCGGCATCACGACCTCGCTCGCGAACCCGCCGCTGAGGCCGGTGGTGACGAACACTCGGTCGCCCACGGCGTGGGCGGTGACGTCGGCGGCCACCTCGGTGACCGTGCCCGCCACCTCGCCGCCCGGCACGAACGGCAGCGTCGGCTTCAACTGGTACAGACCCTGCACGATGAGTGCGTCGACGAAGTTCACTCCGCACGCGGTGACCGCGATGCGCACGTGGCCGTCGGGCAGCGGCGGCGACGGCCGCTCCTCCACGACGAGTTGATCGACCGGAGCGAATGAGTTGCACGAAACGACCCGCATGTCGCAGGACCGTAGTGCGAAGCTGTGCGGCGATGCGGCTCGAACCGACCACCCTCTCCGGCACCCATGTCCGCCTCGAGCCGTTGCGGCTCGACCACGCCGCCGAGCTGGTGGCCGCCGGCAACCGCGACCGCAGCACGTACGGCTTCACACCGGTGCCCGCCGACCTGCCGGCGATGGAGCGGTACATCACCGGTCTGCTCGCCGACGCCGAGCGCGACGCCGTGCTGCCGTTCGCGCAGCGGCGCCTGCCCGACGGTGACCTCGTCGGGTGCACCCGCTACCTGAACATCCAGTGGTACCCGAACCGCGAGGCCCCGGCCGAGGTGGAGGTGGGCGGCACGTGGCTCGCCGCCGACGCCCAGCGCACCCCGTTGAACACCGAGGCGAAGCTGCTGCTGCTCGGTCACGCGTTCGAGGTGTGGCAGGTGTTCCGCGTGGCCATCTGCACCGACGCGCGCAACGCCCGCAGCCGCGCGGCCATCGAGCGGCTCGGCGCCACGTTCGAAGGCATCCTGCGCAGCCATCGCATGAACAGCGGCCACCTCACCGAGCCCGGCCTGCCGCGCGACACGGCCGCCTACTCGATCATCGCGGCCGAGTGGCCGGCCATCCGCACCACCCTCGAGGAGCGAATCCATGCCCGCTGACCGTCCCACAACGAATCCACGAAAGGTCATGGTCGTCACGGGCGGTTCGCGCGGCATCGGTGCCGCCGTGTGCCGCGCCGCGGCCGCCGCGCAGTACGACGTGGTGCTCAACTACGCCACCTCCGCTACCGCGGCCGACGACCTGGCCGACGAGCTGCGCGAGCTCGGCAGCCGCGTGCTGCCGGTGCAGGCCGACGTCGGCGTCGAGGCCGACGTGGTGCGGATGTTCGCCACCGTCGACGAGTGGTTCGGCCGGGTGGACGTGCTGATCAACAACGCCGGCATCGCGGGCGGCTACGGGCCGCTCGACACCGTCACCGAATCGATGCTCGCCCGGCTGTGGGCCGTCAACATCACCGGCCCGTTCATCGCCGCACGCGAAGCCGCACGACGGATGCGCACCGACCTCGGCGGCAGCGGCGGCACCATCGTGAACATCTCGTCGAAGGCGTCGGTGCTCGGCGGTCCGAACGAGTGGGTGTACTACGCCGCCTCGAAGGGTGCGATCGACACGATGACCGTCGGCCTCTCCAAGGAGCTCGCCCCGTTCGGCATCCGCGTGAACGGCGTGCGACCGGGGCTCATCGAGAGCGACTTCCACGACTACGCGCCCGCCGGCCGCATCGAACGCCTCGCACCGACGGTGCCGATGCTGCGCTCGGGCACCGCCGACGAGGTCACCGGTGCGGTGCTGTACCTGGCCGGTGAGGCGTCGAGCTACACGACGGGCACGTTCATCGACGTCGCCGGCGGTCGCTGACCCGCCAGCACCGCCCGACCGGCCACCAGCGCCACGAGCGCGGTCACGATCGCGCTCACCACCATCACCGGCGGCAGCACCTGCGGCCCGACCCCGTCGAACAGCTGCCCGAGCGACCACGGCATCAGCAGGCTCCCCACGCCCGACGCCGCGACGAGCACCGACGTGTTCCTGCCGCTCCGCGCGAGGTGGGCCTCGGCGAATGCCATCATCGACGCGTACTGCGGTGCGATGGACACGGCGAACAGGAACGTCACCACCCACAGCATCGGGCCACCGTCGGGGAACAGCGCGAACAGCACCGATGCGACGACCGCCACCACCATCGAGACCGCCACGATCCAGCCCGCCGACACCCGGCGTGCGATCCCGATCGACAGCAGCCGGCCGAGCGCGAACCCGCCCCAGAACACGGTGACGACGGCCGTCGCGGTCGTCGCGCCGCCGTACCCGATCTGCTCGACGTACGTGTGGATCCAACCGGCGAACCCCGCCTCGAGCGCGACGTACGCGAAGAAGAACGCCGCGATCAGCAGCACCTGGGTGCGCCGGGCGCCGCCGGCGTTGCTGCGCGCCACGGTGTCGAGCCGCGACCGCACGGGTGCCGGGTGGCGGAGCAGCGAGGAGCCCGCCGCGACAGCCAGTGCCCCCACCACGACGGCCACACCCCACAGCGAGTGGAACCATGCGATCGACCGGTTCACCAGCAGCGGCGCCGAGAGCGCGCCCACGGCGAAGCACAGGTGCAGCGCGTTGAGCAACGAGCCCGCACCGCGCGGCCGGCTCCACATCACCAACGTGTTGCCGCTCACGTCGCTCACGCCACTCGCGAGGCCGAGCACCACGAACGCCACCACGAGCAGCCACAGGTTCGGCGCGGCCGAGATGGCGACGATGCCGAGCGTGTTGACGGCCATGGCCGCCGCCCACCACTCGTGCCCGTGGCCACGGTCGAGCAGGCGGCCGGCGAGCGACGAACCGACGATGTAGCCGAGCGACGAGCCGACGAAGATCCACGCGATGCCGCCGTCGTCGGTGCCCATGCGGTCACGCAGGTGCGAGAGGGCGGGGCCGGCGGTGCTGAGGACCACACCGATGAGCACGAAGCCGGTGAGGTACGCCCTCACCACGTGGGCACCGCGCTGCGTGTCGGGCTGCATTCCTCCCCAATCTAGGGAAGCCTGTAGCGTCCGGGTCGATGCAGGTGCTCGTCGTGCTCGCCCACCCCACGGCGGGGAGCCTCAACCACGCGATCGCCGACCGGGCGTGCACGGCGTTGCGCACCGCCGGCCACGAGGTGCACCTCCTCGATCTGTACGCGCTCGGCTTCCGTGCCGCGATGAGCGCCGACGAACGCGCCGCCTACCACACCGATCAACCGATCCTGGATCCGCTGGTGCGCGAGCACGCGCAACTGGTGCGCACCGCCGAGGCGTTCGTGTTCGTCTACCCCACGTGGTGGAGCTCCATGCCGGCCGTGCTGAAGGGCTGGCTCGAGCGGGTGTTCGTGCCGGGTGTGGGCTTCAAGTTCAACGAGGCCGGCAAGGTGCGGCCCGCGCTCGGCCATGTGCGCCGTCTCGTCGGCATCAGCACCTACGGCTCACCGTGGCCGTACGTGAAGGCGGTCAACGACAACGGTCGACGCACCATCATGCGCACCATCCGCATCAACACCGGCACGTTCACCCGCACGAACTGGCTGGGCCTGTACGCCGTCGACACCGCCACTGCCGAGCAGCGCGAACGGTTCCTCGAACGCGTCGAGCGAAGGATGCGCTCGCTGTGAAGGCCCTCGTCGTGTACGCGCACCCGACGCCCGACTCGCTGTGTGCCGCTGCACGCGACCGTGTGCTCGCCGGGTTGGCGGCGGCCGGGCACGAGGTGCGCCTGCTCGACCTGTACGCCGACGGGTTCGTGCCCGAGCTGTCGTCGTGGGAGCGCGAGCACCACCTCGACGACCCCTCGACGAAGCCCGACATCGCGGCCCACGCCGACCATCTGCGGTGGTGCGACACGCTCGTGCTCGTCTACCCCACCTGGTACTCCGGCCAGCCGGCCATGTTGAAGGGTTGGATCGACCGCGTGTGGGTGCGCGGCGTCGCCTACGAACTGCCCGAAGGCGGCAACCGCATCCGGCCGTTGCTGCAGCACATCCGGCGCATCGTGGTGGTCACCACCCACGGCTCACCGAAGTGGGTGAACGTCGTGCAGGGCGAGGGCGGCAAGCGTGTTGCGTTCCGCTCGTTGCGGGTGCTGTGCAGCCGACGTTGCCGCACCACGTGGCTGGCGCTGTATGGCGCCGACACGGGCAGCCACGAGCTCCGCACCGCGTTCCTCGATCGGGTGGAGCGCACGGTTCGCTCGCTCCGCTGACCGACCCGACCTAGCGACGTTCGAACACCGTCACGACCTCGACGTGCGGCGTGTTGGGGAACAGGTCGAGCACCGTCGAGCCGGCGTGGTCGTAGCCGTGGTCGGCCAGCAGCCTCGTGTCGCGCGCCAGCGACACCGGGTCGCAGCTCACCAGCACCACCCGCTCGGCGCCGGTGGCGGCCAGCACCGCCGCCGCGTCGGCACCGAGACCGGCTCGAGCCGGATCGACCACGGCGAGGCGCACCGGGCGCGGACGCCACTGCTCGAACGGCGCGCACACGACCTCCGCGTCGGGCAGGTTGACGCGGGCGTCGTCGCACGCCGAGCGCGAGCTCTCGACCAGCACGGCGTCGCGCATCCCCAGTCCGGCGGCGAACAGGCCCACGCCGCCGTATGCGTCGAGCACCGGCCCGGCCTCGCGCAGCAGCGACCCGGCCGCGTCGGCGACGGTGCGCACGAGCAGTTCGGCCGCAGCCGGCCCGCTCTGGAAGAACGACGCCGCGCGCACCCGCAGCGACGCACCGGCGACGTGCTCGGTGATCGTGGCGTCGGCGCCGACACCCACGTGCGCGGGCAGGCCGTCGATGCGACCTCGGCGGTCGTCGGGCAACGCCGTGGCCGTGCCGGTGGCCACGCCCACCCGGAGGGTGATCTCGTCGGTGCCACGCACACGCAGCCCCGGCAGCAACGCCGCCAGGTCGGGATGAGCGACCGGGCACTCCCCCAGCGTCACGACACGATGGCTCGCGCCTTCGCGCAACCCGACCGAGCCGTCGGGCGCCACGGCCAGCCGCATCGTGGTGCGGTACCCCCACGGGCCCACGCCGCCGCCGACGCGCACCGCAGCGTCGGGCAGCTTGGCCGTGCGACGCAGCGCATCCGCGACGATCGACGCCTTCAACGCGAGCTGCCCCTCGGCGGTGACGTGCTGCCAACTGCAACCACCGCAGCCACGCGCCAAGGCCGCGCAGGGCGGCGCCACCCGCTCGGGTGCCGGGTCGAGGACGTCGACCGCAGCACCCTTCGCGAAGTCCTTCTTCCGGGTGTGCACGACGACGCGGACACGCTCGCCCGGCAGCCCACCGGTCACGAACAGCACGCGCCCGTCGGCGGCGTGCGCGATGCCATCACCGCCGGCGGCCATCTTCTCGACGAGCACCGTCTCGTGCTGCGGCTCCACACCCATCCCTCCGAGCCTACGGACGCGGCGCGCCGCGGACGCGCGCGGTACCCTCGCCCTCGTGCCCCGCATCGAGATCGCACCCAGTGTCCTCCCCGCCGACTTCGCCCGCCTGGGAGAGGAGGTCGCGGCACTCGAGGCCGCCGGTGTCGACCGCATCCAGTGGGACGTGATGGACGGACAGTTCGTGCCGAACCTCACGTTCGGGCCCGATGTCATCGCCGCGGCACGCACGCACACGTCGCTGCCGTTCGAAGCACACCTGATGGTGTACACGCCCGACGCGATGGCGGCCGAGTACATCAAGGCCGGTTGCTCGCGGCTCATCGTGCACGCCGAGGCCTGCACGCACCTGCACCGCACGCTCGGCAACATCGCCTCGCTGGGCGCCACCGCCTCGGTCGCGCTCAACCCGGCCACGCCGGCGTCCGCCATCGCCCACGTGCTCGACCTGATCGACATGGTGCTGGTGATGACCGTCAACCCCGGCTTCGGCGGGCAGAAGTACATCGCGACGATGGAGCCGAAGATCCGCGAGGTGCGGGCGATGATCGCCGCTGCCGGCCTCACCGACCAGGTCGACATCGAGGTCGACGGCGGCATCGGGCCCGACACCATCGGCCCAGCGGCCGCGGCGGGCGCCAACATCCTCGTGGCCGGCAGCGCGCTGTACCGCGACCCCGAGGGCCTGGCGCACGCCGTCAGCGACCTGCGCGCCCGCGCCGAGGCCGCCTTCCCCGCCTAGGGCAGTTCGTGCCGGCGGGCACGCTCCACCGGCGGCGCGTCGCCCATGTCGCGCAACGCACGACCGATGCCGAACAGCAGGTGCTTCACCACCACGAGGGCCAGCAGCACACCCAACGCGATGGCCAGCGGACGGGCGATCGCCCCGACCAGGCTCTTCGAGTTGCCGCGCAACGGCGCCAGCACACCGGTGTCGACGGCCGTGCCGTCGGGCATCAGCGTGCGCACCGGATCGTCGAGCGTGATGCACTCGACGTCGCTGTCGTTCACACCGACCACCGCATCGCCGCCGAACAGCGGCGCGGCCTCGCGCACGGTGCTCACCAGCAGGCCGTCCTCCGCGGATCGGGCGACGCCCACGACGTAGGTGCCGCCGACGTCGAGGAACCGTGTCTCGTCGCCGTAGCGCACGTCGACGAGGTCGCCGATCAGGTAGCCCTGCAGCGACCCCGACAGCATCCGCTCCACCCGGAACCGGGCGGTGGTGCTGACGGCGTCGGTGATGGTGCCCTCGAACACGGCCATCGGTGCTGCGGGCGACACGCAGCCGGCCGGGAGCACCACGAGCGGCCCCTGCGCCGCGGGCAGCCCGTTCTCGGGGTCGAGCACGACGGTGGAGGCGGGTGCGTTCGGGTCGACGGGCGCGACCGGCGGATCGGTGGGCGGCACCGTGGCCGACGCCGCCGGCGAGGTGGCCAGCACGGCACCCGCGGCGCACAGCCCGGCCAGCAGGCCGACGAGCAACACCCGGGTACGCATCACCCGCACGCTAGTGAACCCACCGCGCCGGCGGGCGTCAGCGTGCGGGCGGCGCGGTGCTCAGTGGCCCTTGAAGTTCGGCGAGCGCTTCTCGACGAACGCGAGGAACGCCTCGGTGGTGTCCTTCGTGCCGGCGATGTTGACGGTCTGGGCCATGCCCTCGTCGTCGAGCGCTTCCTCCATCGTCACGGCCATGGCGTTGTTCAGCAGGTGCTTCGTCTGTGCGAGTGCGATGGGCGGGCCACCGGCCAGCCGCGCCGCCCAGTCGGCCACGAAGGCGTCGAGCTCGCCGTCGGGCACGACGCGGTTCACGAGGCCGATGCGTTCGGCCTCGTCGGCCCCGATGATGTCGGCGAAGAACGCGAGCTCCTTCGCCTTGTGCAGCCCCACGCGGCGCGGCAGCAGCCACGAACCGCCGAAGTCGAGGCTGAGGCCACGCTTGGCGAAGATCTGCGAGAACCGAGCCGTGTCGCCGGCGACCACGAGGTCGCAGCCGAGCGCCAGGTTGCAGCCGGCACCCACGGCCACCCCGCGCACCTTGGCGATGGTGGGCTGCGGCAGGCGGTGCAACGCCAGCGCCACGTCGCCCACGTGCCGCATCGACGCCAACTGGTGCCGGGTGCGGCCGCCGTCGGGCGTGAGGTCGGCGCCGGAGCAGAACTCGCCGTTCGCGCCGGTGATGACCACCACGCGGTCGTCGTCGTTGTCGGCGATCTCGCGGAACACGAGCAGCAGCTCGTCGAACATCGTGCCGCTCATCGCGTTCTTCTTCGCGGCCCGGTCGAGTGTGACGGTGACGATGCCGTTCTCACGGCTGACGTTGAGGGTCTCCATCCGGGCGACGATACTGAGGGGATGGGCTTCAACCCGCAGCGCAAGCACGTCGCACGAACGTCGGACTACCTCTTCGTCGGTGCCGCGGTCGTCGCGTGCATCGGCCTCGTGCTCTGGACCCTGCTCGGCTGA
>JBDKJP010000011.1:0-3984 GCA_039796575.1 Actinomycetota bacterium | reverse complement strand
CGAGCCCGAGGCAGCGTCCACCGACACGCCGTGATCATCGTCGACAAGCGCACCTTCGTGCAGGGCCGGCCCGCCGGCTACAGCACGGCAGGGGAGGGGCTGCCGGTCGTGCTGCTGCACGGTTGGGCGCTCGCGCAGCACACGTACCGCGACGTCATCGAGGAGATCGCCGGCCAGGGATGCCAGGTCATCGCGCCGGCGATGCCCGGGTTCGGTGGCACGCCCGAGTTGCCGGCCGAGCAGTTCTCGCTGCGCGGCTACGCGCAGTGGGTGGCCGACCTGCTGGCCGCGCTCGACATCGAGGAGCCGGCCGTGGTGGTGGGGCACTCGTTCGGCGGCGGCGTGGCGGTGCGGTTCGCGCACGACCACCGCACGAAGGTGCGCAGCCTGGTGCTGGTCAACTCCATCGGCGGCTCGTCGTGGCGCAGCGGGCAGACGCTGCGCAGCATCACCGAGCGGCCGTTGTGGGACTGGGGTCTGCACTTCCCCGGCGACGTGTGGCCGCTGCGTCAGGCCACCCGCGTGCTGCCCGTGGTGGCGGAGGACCTGCTGCCCAACCTGGTGCGCAACCCGCGGGCCATCGTGAAGGTGGCCAACCTCGCACGCCGCGCCGACCTGCGCACCGAGCTGCAGTCGCTGCGCGACAGCGGCCTGTCGATCTCCATCATCTGGGGCACCCGCGACGGCATCATCCCGCGCGAGTCGTTCGAGGCGTTGTGCATCGCGTCGGGCGTGCAGGGCACGGTGGTCGAGGGTTCGCACAGCTGGTTGCTCGCCGATCCGCAGCAGTTCGGTGAGATCATCACCAACGACGTGAAGGTGGCCCAGGCCGCCCGCGAGCTCGACCTCGGTGCCCCCGCCAAGCAGCGCAAGGGCCTCCGCCGCGTCAAGGACCTCTGACCGCCCGCCCGTGCCCCGCGAACTCAAGTTCGCGGGCCCGACCCGCGAACTTAAGTTCGCGGGAGGGGAGGGAGCTTGGGGCCGGCGATGCGCAGGTCGTCGCGGCGGCGGGTGATGCCGCGGGCGTCGAGCTCGTTGGCCAACGGCAGCGCGTGCTTGCGGGTGATGCCCAACGCCTCGCGAAACTGGCTCATCGTGTAGCCGTCGGGGTGGTCGCGCAGCAGCATGGCCGCCGTGTCGGCCGCGAGGTCGATGGCCTGCGGGTGGAAGTACAGGCCCTCGCGTTCGACCAGCAACTTGCGACGCACCATCTCGCGCAGCTGCATCTTGTCGACACCGGTCGGCTCGGGCGGCGCGGCGCCACCGGCGAGCAGCGTCGCCAGTAGCGGATGATCGGCGAGCGGGTCGCGTGCCTCGGCGGGTCGTGCGCGACCCTGGTCGACCGCGATGTCGTCGAGGCCGGCAAGGGCGGCGCGCTCGCGCTCGTCGAGTGCGGCCACGTCGAGCCCCATCTCGCCCGCCTCCTGCACACGCGCCCGCACCGCGGCGCGGGTGGCTTCGAGCGCGGTGGGCGCGACGACCCACCGACCCAGCGTGGGCTCGCGGCGTTCGCCGGTGAACGCCTCGAGGTCGTCGGCGTCGATCCAGCCGTGCTCCGCGATGACCCGGTCGATGTCGTGGTCGGGGCGAGCCTTCGACGCGGGCAGCACCGGATGCACGTCGAGCACCTCGCCACCGCCGACGGTCTCGTCGCGGCCACTCTCACGCAGCACGAAGCGGTCGCCGCGTTGGAGCGGGAGCTCGGTGGGCAGGTGCAGGCGGATGGCACCGGTGCCGCCGGGTGCGATGGCCTCTGAGCCGAGCACGCGCAGCTTCACGGTGAACTCGCCGGCGCCGATGTACGCGACGTAGGCGCCGCGTCGCGACACCTCGTGCGTCAACGACGGCAGCACGGTGAGCACGGCGTCGAACCGACGCGTCGGTCGCCACTGCGACGGCACCACCACGGCGTCGCCGCGCTGCAGTTCGTCGTGATCGACGCCCACGAGGTTGAGCGCGACGCGGTTGCCAGGGCCGATGTGCTCGTGCCGTTCGCCGTGCGACTGGATGCTGCGCACGCGCACCGCGTGCTGCGCAGCGTGCAGCGTCTGGTCGACGGCGACGCTGCCACCGGTGAGCGTGCCGGTCACCACGGTGCCGCTGCCCTTGGCCGCGAACACCCGGTCGACCCACAGGCGCGGACGGTCGCGATCGGCCGACGACGGCGTCGACGCCACCAGCTCGACCAACGCGACGCGCAGGTCGTCGAGCCCCGCACCGGTGATCGAGCTGACGCCGACGATCGGCGCATCGGCCAGGAACGTGCCGGCGAGGTGGTCGCGCACGTCCATCTCCTGTAGCTCGCGCCACTCGTCGTCGACCGCGTCGATCTTCGTCATCGCGACCACGCCGTGGCGCAGGCCGACGAGCTCGAGGATGCGCAGGTGCTCCTCGCTCTGCGGCTTCCAGCCTTCGGTGGCGGCCACCACGAACACACACGCGTCGACGCCACCGACACCGGCGAGCATGTTGCGCAGGAACCGCACGTGGCCCGGCACGTCGACGAAGCTGATGCCCTCACCGTTCGGCAGCGTGGTGTGCGCGAAACCGAGGTCGATGGTGAGGCCGCGGCGCTTCTCCTCGTCCCACCGGTCGGGGTCGGTGCCGGTGAGCACCTGCACCAGCGACGACTTGCCGTGGTCGACGTGACCTGCGGTGGCTACGACGCGCATGCCCGGAGTGCGGCCACGAGGTGTTCGTCGTCGGAGGGGTGCACGGACCGGAGGTCGAGCAGCGTCGCGCCGTCGCGAGTGCGGGCCACCACCGGCGGGCGCAGGGTGCGCAGCAGCGCGAGGTGGTCGCCGCGAACCCGCACGGCGACCGATGGGATGGTGGTGCCAGGCGCGCTGCCGGCGCCGGGGATGGCGTCGCTGTCGACCACGTCACCCGCGCCGGCCGCAGCCACGATGCGGTCGGCGCGGCTGCGGAGCTCGTCGAGCGGTGCAGCCACCATCTGCCAGAACGGCACGGTGCGCACCACGCTGCGGTCGAGGTAGGCGAGCGCGAGTTGCTGCAAGGCGAGCAGCACGTGCGCGCCGGGGCGCAACGCCCGGGCGAGCGGATGCTTCGCGCACGCGGCCACGAGCGCGGCGTCGCCGGCGATGATGCCGCTCTGCGGGCCACCGAGCAGCTTGTCGCCGCTGAACGTCACGAGCGCGGCGCCGGCCTCGAGCGTCTGCCGAGCGGCCGGCTCACCGGCCAGCCAGGCGGGCGGCGGGCCGCCGAGCCACGGGCAGTTCTCGTCGATCAGGCCACTGCCGATGTCGGCCACCACGGGCACGGGCAGCGTGGCCAGTTGCTCGACCGGCGTGTCCTCCACGAAGCCCTCGACGCGGTAGTTGCTCGGGTGCACCTTCAACGCGAGCGCGACGTCGGCGTTCTTGCGGCCGAGTGCCTTCGAGTAGTCGGCGAGGCGCGTGCGATTGGTGGTGCCGACATCGACGAGATGCGCGCCCGACTGCTCCATCACCTCGGGCACGCGGAAGCCGCCGCCGATCTCGACGCTCTCGCCGCGGCTGACCAGCACCTGCCGGTCGCGGGCGAGTGCGGCGAGCACCAGCATCACGGCTGCGGCGTTGTTGTTCACCACCATCGCGGCCTCGGCGCCGCACAGCGACGCGAGCACACTGCCCACCGCGGCCTGCCGTGAACCGCGCTCTCCCGTGGTGAGTTCGAACTCGACGTTGATGGCGCGGGCCGGGTGGTCGATGGCGAGGGGTGCGCGGCCGAGGTTGGTGTGCAGCAGCACCCCCGTGGCGTTCACCACGGGCGCCAGCAGCGTGCGCGCGTGGTGCTCGGCGCGCGCCAGCGCGGCCTCCTTCGACCAGTGCTCGGGCCCGTCGGCCACCGCGGCGCGGGCCAGCTCCACGCACAGCGGATGCGGCAGCCCCGACGGTGCCATGGCGCGCGCCAGCGTGTCGACACTGGGCGGTCGGGGGGTCGCGCTCATCCGTCGCAGAGTACCCGCCCTGCCTACACTCGGTC
>JBDKJP010000010.1:0-55704 GCA_039796575.1 Actinomycetota bacterium | reverse complement strand
TGCGTCCCGGAATCCGGGACGCACCACACCCAGTTCCGCGTCTTGGGGCGGGTCAGAGGCGGGCGGTGATGGTGCTCGTGTAGCGGTTCGTCACCACGACGTCGCCGTGCTCGAGCGTGAGGTCGAGCCACAGGTCGCCCGCCGTGTCGGGCACCACGAACTGCGCGGTGCCCACTCGCACGCAGTCATCGGGCGGCACGTCGCCCTCCCACTGCCACGTGTGGTCGCCACCGGCCCAGCGCAGCACGGCGGTGCAGCGCACGCCCTCGAGCACGCGGCGCACGTCGCTCACCACGTGCACGTCGAGCGCGACGGTGTCGCCGGCGACCACCTCGGCCGGCGGACGTTCCGCGACGACGATGACCGGCCGGCAGGCCTCGATGACCGCGCCGTACGCCGTCTTCGGATGACGCTCGTGGTCGAGCACGCTCCAGCTGACCGACGGGTGGGCGTCGTTGAGCGTGAGGAAGCAGAAGCCGCCGGTGGGCCGGTACTTCAGCCGACGCAACGACTCGATGTGGTGGCGCAGCAACTCGGCCTGGTACTGCTGGGTGGCGTCGCGCCACGACTCGAACGTCGGGTAGCGGTGCGGGGGGACGTGCTGCTCGAACACCTCGCGCTGCATGCCGTGCTGCTCGACCAGACGGTCCCAGTCGAGCGCCGGCCACCGCTCGGGCTCCATGAAGTCG
Source organism: Actinomycetota bacterium (assembly GCA_039796575.1). Taxonomy (GTDB): domain Bacteria; phylum Actinomycetota; class Acidimicrobiia; order Acidimicrobiales; family Ilumatobacteraceae; genus UBA668. The sequence continues at coordinate 55,015 of JBDKJP010000010.1, read as the reverse complement.
GCGGCGTGCGGAGCCGACTGCGCGCCGAACTCGCTGACGAACCGCACCATGCGCGGCAGCGTGGCGGCGAAGCCGTCGAGGTCGCGCTCGTCGCCGTGGTACCAGCCGAAGAACAGGTGGCTGTCGGTGCCGTTCAACTGCGGCACGTGCGGGGCGACGCCGCTGTGGGCCACGACGGCGCGCGTCTCGTCGGCGGTCTCGAACGCACGCTTCACCCAGCGGTCGAGGATGGTCTTGTTCCAGGTGGGCACCTGTTCCTTCACCATGTGTCGCACGATGCCGGGGCCGAACACCTTCTTGCGGCTGTCCTCCACGGGCAGCGGCTCGTTGTGCGCGCACCACACCGCGATGGACGGGTGATGGCCGAGCTGATCGACCGCCTCACGGGCCTGCCGCACGGCCTCCTTGCGGATGGTGCGCGCGTAGGTCCACTGCAACGGGAAGTCCTGCCACACCAACATGCCGAGCTCGTCGGCCGCCTCGTACAGCTCGGGCCGGGCGATGTGGCCGTTGACGCGGATGAGGTCGAGGCCGGCTTCGCGGGCCAGCTCGACGTCGCGGCGGATCTCGGCGGGCGTGGCGTCGGCCAGCGCCTGCCGGGTGGGCGCGACGTTGGCGCCCTTCACGAACAGCGGCTCGTTGTTCACGGAGAACACCCAGTCGTGCAGCGCCACCTCACGGAGACCGGTGCGCACACTGCGCGTGTGGCTGACCTCGCCGTCGACCACGACCTCGACGGCCACGGTGGTGAGTGGTTGCTCGCCGAGGCTCCACGGCCACCACAGCGCCGGGTCGTTCACGTCGACGTCCCAGTCGACCTCGTTGAGGCCCTTGGCGAGTGAGCGCGCCGACTCGGCGACGACCTCACCGTCGACCACGGTGCGCACGACGATGCTGCGCTGCGCATCGGCGTCGAGCCGGGCGTGCAGACGGAGGTGGGCGCGGGTGTCGTTCGCGTCGCGGCACAGCACGCGCAGCCGGTCGATGCGGACGGAGCCCGTCTCGTCGATGCGCACCGGGCGCCACAGGCCGCCGGGGTTCCACTCGGGGTCGAGCATGTCGCTGTGCTGCATCGAACCGGTGATGTTGCGCTTCGCCGTGCGGTTGCGTTGCGGCGCGCACGACACCTCCACCGCGAGGACGTGGTCGTCGGCCAGGCGCGACAGGTCGGTGATGTCGAACGTGTGCGGGAAGAAGTAGCCCTCGGGGTCGCCGAGGTACGCGCCGTCGAGCCACACGTCGGCCTGGTAGAAGACGCCCTCGAACGTCACCCAGCGACGGCGGCCCTCTGCGGGGGCGTCGAGCCGGAACCGGTGTCGGTACAGCAGTGGGCTGTCGTTGCCGGCGAACACGGGTGCGGCTCGCCAGTGACCGGGCACCGGCACGTCGGCCCACAGGCGGTCGTCGTGGTCGAGGCCCACACCGTCGCGACGCACGTCGTCGTCGGCCACGCAGGCCCGCCACTCACCCGACAATTCCACGTCGGCAGGTTAGAGGGTGAACCTCGTGCTCCGCAGACGCGTGCGCCGGACCTGCGCGGTATGGTCGCTCCATGGTCGACCGTGCAGCCACGTTGGGGGAACTGAAGGCATCGGGCTGGGAGTCCGTGCCCGTCAAGGAGGAGATCCGGCGCAACGCCGTCGCGCGCATCGCCGCGGGTGAGCCGTTGTTCGACGGCGTGCTCGGCTACGAGAACACCGTGATGCCGCAGCTGGAGAACGCGTTGCTCGCCGGCCACGACGTCATCTTCCTCGGCGAGCGTGGCCAGGCGAAGACCCGCATGATCCGTTCGCTCACCGGGCTGCTCGACGAGTGGATGCCGGTCGTGGCGGGCAGCGAGATCAACGACGACCCGTACCACCCGGTCAGTCGTCACGCCCGCGACCTCGTCGAACAGCAGGGCGACCTCACCCCCATCGAGTGGGTGCACCGCGACGACCGGTTCGGCGAGAAGCTCGCCACCCCCGACACCTCGATCGCCGACCTCATCGGCGAGGTCGACCCCATCAAGGTGGCCGAGGGCCGATACCTCAGCGACGAGCTCACGCTGCACTACGGCCTGGTGCCGCGCACGAACCGCGGCATCTTCGCCATCAACGAGATCCCCGACCTCGCCGAGCGCATCCAGGTCGGTCTGCTCAACGTGCTCGAGGAGCGCGACGTGCAGATCCGCGGCTACAAGATCCGCCTTCCGCTCGACGTGCTGCTGGTGGCCTCCGCCAACCCCGAGGACTACACCAACCGCGGCCGCATCATCACGCCGTTGAAGGACCGCTTCGGCAGCCAGATCCGTACGCACTACCCGCTCGACGCGGCCACCGAGATGGCCATCATGCGCCAGGAGGCGCGCCAGCCGTCGGTGGGCGACGTGCACGTCACCATCCCGGCGTACATGGAGCACGTCGTGGCCACGTTCAGCCAGCTCGCCCGCTCCAGCAACCAGGTCAACCAGCGCAGCGGCGTCAGCGTGCGCCTGTCGGTCAGCAACCTCGAGGTGCTCGGTGCCAACGCGCTGCGCCGCGGCCTGCGCGCCGGCGAGCGCAACGTGGTGCCCCGCGTCAGCGACCTCACCTCGCTCGCGGCCAGCACCAGCGGCAAGGTGGAGATCGAGGCACTCGAGGAAGGCCGTGAGGGCGTCATCCTCGAGAACCTGGTGAAGGCCGCGGTGCTCACCGTGTTCAAGGAGCTCGTGCCGCCCGACCAGACGCGCGACGTGGTCGCCGAGTTCGAGGCCGGCACCATCGCGCACACCGGTGACGACGTGCCGTCGGCCGAGTTGGCCGGCCTGCTCGAGCAGGTGCCGGCGCTGCGCACGCCGGTGCTCGCGCTCACCGGTGGCGACGAGTCACCCGCTGCGGTGGCCGCCGCCGTGGAGTTCGTGCTCGAGGGCCTGCACCTCGGCAAGCGCCTCAACAAGGACGGCGCGTCCGGCGCAACCGGGGCCACCTACCGCGGCCGTAGCTAGTCTCGCCGCATGGTGCTCCGGCGGAAGGCGGCCACGACGTCGACCCACGACGTGTGCGTGGTCGGCTCCGGCTTCGCCGGCACCTTCGTGGCGCTCCGCCTCGCCGAGCTCGGTGTGCGCACGCTGCTGTTGGAGGCCGGCGTCGCGCCGGAGGCCGACGCGCCGGTCGACGGGCGCGGCGACCGCCTCCCCGTGGTCGAGACCGGCGACGCCGTGCCCATCACGGCCGACAACCGGGCCATCGAGCTGGGCGGCACGTCCCGCCGGTGGAACGGCGTGTGCACGCGTCTGCTGCCCGACGACTTCCAGAACGCCACGCGGCACGGCTACGCGGTCGACTGGCCGATCACGTTCGACGACCTCGCGCCCTTCTACGACCGGGCAGAACAGGTGCTGCACGTGCACGGCAGCCCTCGGGTGCCCGCCGCCGAGCCGCCGCGCCCGCCGTATCCCGTCGAGCGTCCGGCTCCTGCGGTGCCGTCGCCGTTCAGCGGCATGCCGTCGTTCCCGCTCGCCTTCGGCACCCGCGACGGTGCGCCCACCCGACTCGTCGAGGCGGAGCTCCCGGCCTTCGCGGCATCGCCGTACGGCACGCTGCTCACCGATCGCACGGTCACGCGGTTGCACACCGATCGACGCGGGCGCGTCACCGAGGTCGAGGTGCGCACGTCCGACGGCACCGTCGAACGCCATCGCGCGGCGCACGTGGTGCTGGCCGCCGGTGTGATCGAGACCGTCCGCGTGCTGCTGTCGTCCACGTCGCCGCGGTTCCCCGACGGCATCGGGAACGACCACGGCCTCGTCGGGCGGTACCTGCACGGACATCCTCGGCTGCGCCGTCCGGTCACCCGCACGACCTCCGATGTCGACGCACGCGGAGTGCACCGCTCGTACGCGCCCGGGGAGGCGTCACGTGCGGCTGGCCACGGTGCACTCGCGTTCGACGTGAACGCCGACGACGAGCTGATGATGGTGACCGTCACATCGGAGTTCGAGCCGGTGGCGGCGAACCGCGTGACGCTCGACCCGACCACGCTCGACGCGTCCGGTCGGCCCGTGCTGCGCGTCGACGCGCACCGCACGGCCGCCGATGCCGCCACGACCGCCGCGGCGCGGGACGCGCTCGCCGCCGCCGGAGCCGAGGGCGAACCGGACCTGACGTGGTTCCATCCCGCCGGCACGTGCCGGATGGGCGCGACGGCCGAGACCGGTGTGGTCGACCGCGACGGTCGCGTGTTCGGCACCGACAACCTGCACGTCTGCGGCGCTGCGGTGTTCCCCACGTCGGGGCCCACGAACCCGACGCTCACGGTGGTGGCGTTGGCGTTGCGCCTGGCCGACCACCTCGCGACGCTCGTGCGACGATGACCACCGCCGAGTGGTGGGCCATCGGCGGCACCACGGTGCTGGCCGCGATCGTGCAGGCGACCTTCGCGTCGGCGGCCGGCTGGACCCGACCGATGGGCGACGAGATCGAGTACCTGGAGCGAGCGGCTGCCGACGACCCGACGGCACCGCAGCTGTTCGTGCGCGTCCCGGGCTTCATCTGGTTCGTCCGGGCACTCCACGGCCACGAGCGGCGTACTCGGCTGCTCCAGCACGTCGTCGCGGTCGCGACGGTGGCGGTGGCGGCGTCGGCGGCGGCCCGGGTGGGTGGCGCCGAGGTGGCGTGGGTGTGTGGCGTGACCCTGGCGCTGCTGCCCGACCGATGGGTACTCGCCGGTCGCATCTGGCCGGACGTGCCGCTCGCGTTGCACCATGCGATCGTGCTCGCGCTGTTGACGGTGGCCGACCGCGGCACCGGCGTGTCGCCGTGGTGGTTCGGCGTCGTGGCCGCGTCGGCCGTCGTGGTGCGCATCGACGCACTCGTGCTGCCGGTGGTGCTGGCCGTGCTGCCGCTCGCCCGTGGGGGCCAGGCAGCGTGGTCGGGTGTGCTCGGCATCCTCGTGCCGACCGTGGTCGCACTGGTGCTGCTTGCCCTGCGCAACCGCCGCCGGTACGGGCTGTTCGCGGTCGACACGACGCTCGCGTTCAATCTGCGGGTGATGGCACGCGAGCAACGCGATCCCGCCACCACGGTGCAGGTCGCGGTCGACGACGTGCTCGGGGACTGGTCGCCGGCCTCGCCGCAGGGTGCCCTTCGGCGCGCATTCGGCGGTGTCGGCACTCCGGCGCGGATGGTGGTCGGCATCGGCCACCGCCTCGTGTCGATGGCCGGCGCCGACACGTTCGCCCGCGAACGCCTGCTGCCCGCGTCGGGCGGCTGGCCCGACATGCCGTCCGCGGTCCGCCGCCCCGTCGCCGCCGTGCTGCGCATCAGCACACCCGCGCTGATCGGCGCTGCTGCGTGCGGTGTCGCTGCGGGCTCGGACGTCACGCTGCAGCTCCTCTGGCCGGTGGTGGCCGCCTACGTCGCGATGTGCGCGGTGCACGCCCGCACGCGCTTCAGAGCGGTGCTGTTCCCGTGGCTCGCGCTCTGGGCGGGTGTGGGTGCGGTGCACGTGTGGCGCACGCCGACCGTGATGCCCGTCGCGATCGGTGTCGCGGTCGCGGTCGCGGCGGCGCTGGTGCCGCCGCGCCGCGAATCGCAGTGACCGGTCAGTCGACGTCGCCGACGCGGTGGTGCAGCGCGATCGCGTCGCGTCGCTGCTTCGCCAGCACCGCGAGCAGGTCGGCGGCCGACTCGGAGACCGGCGTCGCCGCGGCGGCGCGGCACGCAGCGTCCGCGTCAGGGTGGTCCGCCACCCGGAGGTGCACGGCGTCGAGCAGGTCGCGCTGTGCCGGGTTGAGGTGCGCCGCGGTCTCGTCCGTCGTGCGCCGGTGACGGACGCGGTCGGGCCGGATGGGCGGGGGAGCGGAGCCTCCGGACGGTGCTGCCACGCCGCCGGCGGCGTGCAGCCGCTCGAGCAGGGATTGCACCTCGGCGTCCGGTTGCTCGAGCAGCGCGTCGAAGTCGACGGCAGCGTGGGGCAGGACGGCGAGCCCCCGGAGTGCAGCGCGCACGTAGGCCTCCCACAGCGCGATCCCGGCAGCGAGCGGCCAACCGTCGCGGGCGCGCAGCGACTCGGCCACCTCCAGCGGGTTGCGGTGCACGAACACCGCCGAGGCACCGGGCACGCAGTGCGCCCACAGCGGGAGCGTCAGGCAGAGCCGGGGATCCTTGGCCACCCACGGCTCGGTGTGGGTGAACGCCGGCGCGGCGGCGACGACTGCGCCGAGCACGTCGGCGCGCTGGGTGTCGGTGAGCGCATCCCAGTCGATGCCGACGGGATCGTCCCAGCTGCGGCCGATGTACGCGAGCACGGCCTCGTCGGTGCCCCACAGGGCGATGTGCTCGCGATGCCCTTCGGGGTCGTGCTCGGTGGGTGGGTGGAAGTCGGCCTCCTCGCCGGCGTGGAACCCCGCCGCCTCGAACATGCGCACCAACGTGGACGTGCCGGAGCGATGCATCCCGACGACGAAGACCCCCATCACGTCGACACTACCCACGCGTCGCGACCGTCAGTCGACCAGGAACGCGTTGCCGGAGTCCTTCAACTCGCGGTCGCGCGTCACGATGCCGAGGTTGCCCTCCGCGTCGGCGAACGGGGTGGCGAGCACGGCCGTCACGTCGAGCTGCGCTGCGGCGCGGTGGGTCTCCCGCCACATCGCGGTGATGGCACTGGACCGCTGCGCGTCGGTGTCGCCGGTCGGTTTGGCGGTGAGGGCGAGCGGCCGGTCGAGCCCGTACTCGGCGGCCCGGTAGAGACATGTCTCCCAGTCGCCACGCAGTGCGAGGCCGATCACGTCGGCCGAGCCGGCGAGGTCGGGCAGCTCGCGGTCGGCGCGGCCGGGGATGCGCACCACGCCGTCGGCGAAGCCCTGGAACCACACGCCCCAGCGCAGCTTGTCCAGCCGGCGCGCGGCTTCGCGCGCGGGCGGCGTGTCGTCGGTGGGTCGCACCACGGCGACGTCGAGCGAGGCGATCACCGGCGCGGGGCCGTGCAGCAGTCGCCACGCGTCGCGCCACGCGGTGACCAGCGTGTGCATCACCTCGCCGTGACGGCGCGGGTCGTCGGGCATCAACCGGTCGGCGACACCGAGCGGCGCCTCCAACGGCACCCAACCGTCGGCCACGTCGCCCAGGCGTTCGGCCGCGAGCTCCACCCAACGCGGCCACCAGTGGCCGGCGGTGCGGTCGTCGGTGAAGCCGCCCTCGTTCTCGAACCACCACGGCACGGTGGGTTGGAGCAGCCGGAACCAGGTGCGCAGCCCTGCGGCACGCGCTGCCTGGGCGGCGCCGTGCACCCGTTCGAACACGTCGCCGTCGAAGGCTCCGGCGCGCGGCTGCGCCTCGGCCCAGGGCACGTCGATGCGCACCACCGCGAGGCCGAGCTCGGCGGCGAGCGCGACGTCGTCGAGCAGCCTCGGCTCGCGCACGTCGAGCACCGCACCGCGAAGGGGCTGGTTCATCCCGGCTGCACCCCGTTCTGGGCCGCCACACCGCACCATGCCTGGCGGAGCTCGCCGTCAGGGAGGTGTTCGACGACATCGGCGAGGTTCTCCGGCGCGACGTGGACCTTGCCGAAGGTTCGCACCACCTCGGCCGACAACGGTGCATCGAACCGGGCCGCCACCGCGCCGAGGCGATCGACGGCCTCGAAGTTGCTCATCGTCATCTGGCACTTCGGGCACATGCCGCAGTTGCCGTCGCCGGCGCGCTCCCAGCACACCTTCAGCCACTGTTGCACGAACGGTTCGTCGGCCACCGCGGCGGCCTTGTCACAGCGCCCGAGATCGACACCGAAGTGCCGCACGGCGGTGACCGACGACGACCAGAGCGGATCGAGGTCGGGGTGGGTGCCCTTCGGACGCATCAGGTGCCCGGGCAACGTGGCGGAGATGATGACCTGGTCGGCCAGCGGCGAGAGCAGCAGCGAGAACGACGCGAGCGTCGGGCCCACGGCCTCGTCCCAGCCGATCACCGCGTCGGAGAACTGGCGGTAGTTGGAGCTCACCCGGTGCAACGGCAGCCCGAGGTCGGCAGCGGCGGCCTTCGTGCCGCGCATGATGGCGCGCGTGCCGTCGCTCGCGAGCGGCGCGTCCTCCCAGTCGATGGCGACGAGGTGGTGCACCGGGGTGCCACCGCGGAACAGCGACCACGTCGAATCCAGCCCACGCGAGAAGAACAGCGCGGCACTGCGATGGGGGAGGGCGGGGAGCGTGGTGGTGGGCGCCGACACCGTCAGCGCCGGCCAGTCGAACCACTCGCGCAGCAACCCTGCGGCACGTGCGGCGCCGTCGAGCGCCCCCGCGTCGACCGGCGCCTCGAGTCGCAACCTCGCGCCCACCGCGCCGGCCAGCATCGTGAGCATCGGCAGGAACGGCGTGGCCGTGGTGTCGATCGGTGTGTCGCCGTGCGGCGTCGCGACCTCGTCGTGCAACCGCAGCACCAGTCTGCGGGCCGGTTGGCCGGGCGCGACGACGCGCACCGACGTGACCCACCCGCCGTCGACGGGCTCGACCTGATGGTCGTCGGCCACGAGCGTGCGCGTGCGGCGCAGACGCATCACGCGACGGTCAGACGTTGAACGGGGTGCGGGTCCAGAGCTCGCCCGTGTCGTTCGATGCGGCGAGCACCGGACGCCCACTCAGCTCGACCACGTTGATGGGCCCGGGGAACCCGCGCAGCTCGATGTCGTGCTGGCCGGCGGCCTCCACGCCCTGGGGCAGTCGCTCGAGCTGCATCGTGGGCAGCAGCACCTCCTGCGGGCCGGCCGAGTCGCACAGACGGGCGGCCATGTTGACGGCCGAACCGATGTAGTCGTCGCCCTCGAACAGCAGGGCGTGCCCGGTGGCGAGTCCGACGCGCAACTGCAGCGGTGCGCACACCTCGGCCGAGCGGTGCTCGAGCTCGAGCGCGAAGGCGATGCACGCCTCCTGCTCGACCGAGACGATCATGCAGCCGTCGCCCAACCACTTGGCGATGCGCACGCCGCGCTCGCTGGCGATCTCGCGGGTGAGCGAGCGGAACGCACTGAGCAGGCGTCCGGCCGCGTCGTCGCCGAAGGCCGCCGTGTAGTTCGTGAACCCGGAGAGGTCGACGAACGCGAACGTTCGAGGGACTCGCATCGACCAAAACGGTACCACCAGGGTCGACGCTCGTGCGCGCTTTCACAAGCGGGTTCATCCGCCGTTCACGATCGATCACGGCGTCGCCGGTGGTTGTAGCGTTCGCCCATGGCACAACGGTTCACCTACTCGGCCTGGGACGGCACGCAGAAGGGCTTCGACCTGGATGCCGACAGCCTGTTCGACGAGATCACCGACGACCTCCTGTACCACGGCGACGTGAACGCCGCGCTGCGACGCATGCTGCAGCAGGGCATGACCGACCGCAACGGCGAGCAGATCCAGGGCCTGCGCGACCTGATGCGCCAACTGCGCGAGCAGCGCCAGCAGCGGCTCGAGAACTTCGACCTCGGTGGCGTGTACCAGGAGATCGCCGACGCACTCGACGACATCCTCGACGAGGAACGTCACGCCATCGAGAACGCCACCGCCGATGCCGAACGCAGCGGCGACGAACGTCGCGCCCAGCACGCCCGTGACGCCGCGGCCGAGCGCAACTTCCGGCTCGACATGATGCCGCCCGACCTCGCCGGCCGGGTGCGCGAGCTGTCGGCGTACGACTTCGAGAGCAACGACGCGCGGCAGCGCTTCGAGGAGTTGATGGACCAGCTCCGTCAGCAACTGATGCAGCAGGCGGTCGACCAGATGTCGTCGGCGGTGCAGAACATGACCCCCGAGGACATGGCCCGCATGAAGGACATGATGGCCGCGCTCAACGAGATGATCGAACGGCAGCAGCGCGGCGAGGACCCCGGGTTCGAGCAGTTCATGCAGCAGCACGGCGACTTCTTCCCCGAGAACCCGCAGAGCCTCGAGGAGCTGCTCGAGCAGATGGCCCAGCGCATGGCGGCCATGCAGGCGATGATGAACTCGATGACGCCCGAGCAGCGGGCGCAGCTGCAGCAACTCAGCGATCAGTTGCTCGACGACATGGACCTGCGCTGGCAGATGGATCAGCTCGGCCGCAACCTGCAGTCGATGTTCCCGCAGCAGGGCTGGGGCCAGTCGTACGACTTCCAGGGCCAGGACCCGATGGGCATGGCGCAGGCGATGCAGACCATGCAGGAGCTCGGCGAGCTCGACCAGCTCGAGAACCTGATGCGCAACGCCACCACGCCCGGCGCACTCGCCGAGGCCGACATGGACCGCGTGCGCGACCTGCTCGGCGACGATGCGGCACGTTCGCTCGAACGGCTGGCCGAGATCACGAAGATGCTCGAGGAGAGCGGGCTCATCCACCAGAAGGACGGCAAGCTCGAGCTCACCCCACGCGGCCTGCGCAAGATCGGCAACAACTCGTTGCGCGACCTGTTCTCGCGGCTGGCGAAGGACAAGACGGGGCAGCACGCCACCACAAAGCTCGGCTTCGGCCACGAGCGCACGTACGAGACCAAGCAGTACGAGTACGGCGACCCGTTCCAACTCGACCTCCACCGCACCATCCGCAACGCGGTGCGTCGCAACGGTCCCGAGACCCCGGTGCGCCTGTCGCCCGACGACTTCGAGATCGAGCGCACCGAGCACCTCACGCGCAGCAGCACCGTGCTCATGCTCGACCTCTCGATGAGCATGCCGATGCGCGACAACTTCCTGCCGGCGAAGAAGGTGGCGATGGCGTTGCACGCGCTCATCACCTCGCAGTTCCCTCGCGACTTCATGGGCATCGTCGGGTTCAGCGAAACCGCGTACGCGCTCACTGCCGCAGAACTGCCCGAGGTGAGTTGGGACTTCGCGTACGGCACCAACATGCACCACGGCTTCACGCTCGCCCGCCAGATGCTGTCGCGCCAGACCGGCACGAAGCAGATCATCATGATCACCGACGGCGAGCCGACCGCCCACATCACCCCGCGGGGCGACGTGTTCTTCAACTACCCGCCCGTGCAGGAGACCATCGAGGCCACGTTGCGCGAGGCGGCGCGGTGCACGAAGGACGGCATCCGCATCAACACGTTCATGCTCGACGCCGACTACGGGTTGAAGAGCTTCGTCGAGCAGTTGACCGCCGTGAACCGGGGTCGCGCCTTCTTCACGAACCCCGAGACGCTCGGCGATTACGTGCTCGTCGACTTCATCGAGCACAAGCGACAGCTCGCGCGTGGCCGAGGCGGACGCCGCTCCGCATGATTCGCGCGAAAACCCTTGTCAGGACCTTCACGAAATGTCCTCTTGCGCGAAGGTGATGTGATAGTGGACAATGACACCCATGTAATTACAGGGGTGTCGAGCAGCCGGCACCCCGAGGGCCTAGCGCAGGGAGGCCGCCCACATGCAGATCGAACTGAACACCGAACCGAAGGGCAACTGGCAGGACGAGGCGAACTGCCTCGGTGTCGACCCCGACCTGTTCTTCCCCGAGCGTGGCGCCTCCACCCGTGAGGCCAAGGAAGTCTGCCGTGGCTGCGTGGTCCGTACCGACTGCCTCGAGTACGCCCTCGTCAACGGCGAGAAGTTCGGCATCTGGGGCGGGCTCTCCGAGCGTGAGCGCCGCCGTCTGCGTCGCCAGCGCGCGCAGGCCGCACGCCGCACCTCGGCCTGACCGCGCACCTCGGTCGAGCTGCTCGGCGGAAAATCCGCCGCGCCCCGCGAAGTCCGACCGAGAGGGCTAGTCTGTCCGCATGTTCGCAGGTTTCTTCGATTCTCCGGCCGAGATCGGCATCATCCTTCTCGTCGTGCTGCTGCTGTTCGGCGGTTCGCAGCTCCCCAAGCTCGCCAAGAACATCGGCAAGGCGCAGAAGGAGTTCAAGGAAGGTCTGTCGGAGGGCCAGAAGGCCGCTGCCGGCGAGACCGCCGAGGCCCCCAAGGCCGACGGCCAGGCCTGACGCCACCAGTTCATTCGCAACGCGCAACGACGCCGGATGCCTTCGGGCACCGGCGTCGTTGCGCGTTCTGCGAGTGATGGGGGAGGCGGGTCAGACGGCCGCGACGTCGAGCTTGCGACGCTTGATGATGCGCCGGCGCTCACGCTCGCTGCAGCCGCCCCACACGCCGTGCTCGATGCGGTTGTCGATGGCGTAGTCGAGGCACTGCTCCTTCACCGGGCAGTCCTGGTTGCAGATCTTGCGGGCACGGTCGACACCGACGCCGTCGCTGGGGAAGAACACCGCCGGCGGGTAGTTGCGGCAGTTGCCCTCGGCCATCCACGCCGTGGCGGAATCGGAGTCGGGGACAGGGGTGCTCTGGTACATGGGGTTGCGTCTCCTTTGTGCCGTGAACATGGGGGTTGCTCATCGGCTCGGTGGTGCGCCCGCACGAAGCCCTTCGCCTCGACGACCACATCATCGTTGCTGCATACGACGCCGCATCCGGTGGTGTGGTTCCCGAAGTTCGGAACGGTCTAGCACGGTTCTGCCCCGAAACGGGCGCGGTGCAACGAATTTCCTGGTCGGGCGGGCCTCCGGGATGGCCCGCTAGACTCCACGGGCCGCCTCGCCACCGTTCCGGCGAGCCGATCCGGCAGGAGCACCACCATGACCGACACCGCACTCGAACCGCGAGCCCACGCTCGCATCGCGTACCTCGGCCCGGTCTCCCCGCACTGGGAGGTCTACGGCGACTGGGGCGACCGCACCGTCCTCGAGGAGTTCCGTGCCCGCGTGCTGGCTCGTCTGGTGCTGCTGCCCAAGGACGACCCGCAGTTCCGCCGCAACCGCGAGCGCATCGTGCGCGACGCCGAGCGCGAGCGCATCTCCATCGAGTGGGACCTGGGCATCGTCGAAGCGGAAGGCTGATCCGCGCTGCAACGGCTGCTCAACCGCGAGCTGAGCTGGCTGGCGTTCAACCGGCGCGTCCTCTCGTTGGCCGAGGAGCAGGGCATCCCCCTGCTCGAGCGGCTGAAGTTCTGTGCCATCTCGTCGTCGAACCTCGATGAGTTCTTCCAGGTGCGCGTCGCCGCACTGAAGGATCAGGTGGCCGCGGGCATCGCCACGCCCGCACCCGACGGCCTCGGGCCGCAGGCCCAACTCGACGAGATCGCCGCCGAGGTGCAGCGGTTCGTGGTCGAGCAGGAGCGCGTCGCGCTCGATCATCTGCTGCCGCTGCTCACCGAGCGCGGCGTGGAACTCGTGCAGTGGAGCGACCTCGGCACCAGCGACCATCTGCATCTGATGGCGTACTTCGAGCAGCGCATCTTCCCGGTGCTCACACCGCTCGCCGTCGACCCCGCGCACCCGTTCCCGTACATCTCGAACCTCGCGCTCAACCTGGCCGCGATGGTGAGCGACCCCGACACGGGGGAGCGTCGCTTCGCCCGCGTGAAGGTGCCGAACGTGTTCCCGCGCCTCGTGGCGCTGCCCGACGGCAAGCGCTTCGTGCCCGTGGAGCAGATCATCGCCGCGCAGCTGCACCAGCTGTTCGTGGGCATGGTCGTCGAGGAGCACGCATTCTTCCGCGTCACCCGCAACGCCGACCTCACGCTCGAGGAGGAAGAGGCCGACGACCTGCTGGCCGCCGTCGAGATGGAGCTGCGCAAGCGTCGCTTCGGTCGCGCGGTGCGGCTCGAGGTGCAGGAGGGCATCAGCGAGGAGATGCTCGAGCTGCTGGTGCGCGAGCTCGACGTGGAGTCGGCCGACGTGTCGCACCACCGGCGGCTGCTCGACCTGACGTGCTTCTTCCAACTGCACGGGCTCGACCTGCCGGCGCTGAAGGACACGCCGTGGCCGCCGCTCACCGCCGGGCGCATCTACCGGGCCGAGGCACAGGACCGCAGCATCTTCTCCGTCATCCGCGAACGCGCACTGATGGTGCACCACCCGTACGAGAGCTTCTCGAGCAGCGTCGAGAACTTCATCGCGCAGGCGGCCGACGACCCCAAGGTGCAGTCGATCAAGATGACGATGTACCGCGCCGGTGGCGACAGCCCCATCGCCCGTCATCTCATCCGGGCTGCCGAGCGCGGCGTGCAGGTGGCCGTGCTGGTGGAGCTGAAGGCGCGCTTCGACGAGGCCACCAACGTCGGCTGGGCCCGCGCGCTCGAGCGCGCCGGCGTGCACGTGGTGTACGGCCTCGTGGGCCTCAAGACGCACGCGAAGTGCACGCTCGTGGTGCGTCAGGACGACGACGGCCTACGTCGCTACTGCCACATCGGCACCGGCAACTACAACAGCAAGACCGCGCGGCTGTACGAGGACGTCGGCTTCCTCACCTGCGACCCGAAGGTCGGCGCCGACGTCACGCAGCTGTTCAACCACCTCACCGGCTACAGCCGGGCCATCGAGTTCCAGTCGTTGCTCGTCGCGCCGCGCGACATGCGCACGCAGTTGGTCGACCTCATCGAGCACGAGATGACCTTCGGCACCGAGGGCCGCATCACCGCAAAGCTCAACTCGCTCGCCGACCCCGGCATGGTGGAGGCGCTCTACCGGGCCAGCAGCGCCGGCGTGCGGGTCGACCTGGTCGTGCGCGGCCTGTGCTGCCTGCGACCGGGCGTGCCGGGCCTCAGCGACAACATCACCGTGCGCAGCATCCTCGGGCGCTACCTCGAGCACTCGCGCATCATCCGCTTCGAGCACGGCGAGAACGACTCGCCGCTGTTCCTCATCGGCAGCGCCGACTGGATGGGCCGCAACCTCGACCGTCGCATCGAGGTGATGGTGCCCGTCGTGCATCCCAAGCACCGCGCCTGGCTCGACCAGGTGCTCGAGTTCGACCAGGCCGACGACATCGTGCGCCACGAGCTCGACAGCGACGGCGTGTGGCACCGGCTCGGGCCGGCCGAGTTCGACACCGGCGATGCGCAGGAACGCCTGTATCGCTGGGTGAACGAACGCCAACGCGTGTCGCGTTCGTAAGGTTCGCAGGTCGTTCACCTGCCGTTCACCTGTTCATCGGTCGGCGGTCACCTGGCCTGTTTACCTTGCCATGTGTTGTTCCAATCCCCAAGGAGAACCACACGTGAACATCCAGAAGCGGCGATTCGTGATCGCCGGCCTCGTTGCCGCCTCGCTCGTCATCGCCGCCTGCGGCGAGGACCAGGGCGCGGGCGAGTCCACCGACGCCCCCACCACTGAAGCAGCGGGCGGCGAGACCACCGTTGCGGGCAGCGAGACCACGGCTGCCACCGGCGGCGAGCTCGCCGGCGGCGAAGTGTTCGTCACCGGCTCGTCCACCGTCGAGCCGATCTCGGTGCTCGTGGCCGAGCTCGCCGATTCGCTGAGCGGCGGCGAGCTCGCCGTCACCGTCGAGGGCCCCGGCACCGGCGACGGCTTCAAGAAGTTCTGCGCCGGCGAGGCCGACATCTCCGACGCCTCGCGCAAGATTAAGTACGAGGAAGCCGCGTCGTGCGCCGAGGCCGGCATCGAGTACGTCGAGATCGAAGTCGCCATCGATGGCCTGACGGTGGCCACCAGCCCGAACAACAGCGCAGTCACCTGCCTCGACGTGCCGGCGCTGTACGCGCTGGTCGGTCCCGAGTCGGAGGGCTTCGGCAGCTGGGCCGACGCCAACGCGCTGGCCACCGAGCTCGGCAGCACCTCGGGCGAGCTGCCCGACGCGCCCCTCACCATCACGGGCCCCGGCTCGGAGAGCGGCACCTACGACACGTTCGTGGAGTTCGCCATCAAGAAGATCGCCGAGGAGCGTGGCGTCGAGGACACCACACGCAGCGACTACACGGCCAGCCCGAACGACAACGTCATCGTCGAGGGCATCGAGGCCAGCGACACCAGCCTCGGCTGGGTGGGCTACGCATTCTTCGCCGCCGAGGCCGAGCGCATGAAGGCCATCGAGATCGACACCGGTGACGGTTGCGTGGCGCCGAGCGCCGAGACCATCGCCGACGGCACCTATGGCTTCAGCCGCTCGCTGTACCTCTACGTCAGCAAGACCGCCCTCGCCGAGAACCCGGCCGTCGCCTCGTACGTCGACGTCTACCTCAGCGCCGACGGCATCGCCGCCGTCACCGAAGCCGGCTACGTGAACCTCCCCGAGGATCGCCAGGCCGCCTCCGCTGCGGCGTGGGAAGCCGGCAAGGCCTGACCCGTCCCCCTCCTAGGATGGGACCGGGCCTTCGGCCCGGTCCCATCGTGGAGGATCTTCTCGCTCATGCAACCGTCCTTGTCGCCGCGCCCGCCGATGCTCACCATCGGCGACTTCCGCGGCAATCCCCGTCGCATGCGACGCGAGCGCACCATGAAGGTGGTGTTGTTCGCCGCCGCGGTGACGTCGATCGTGGTGAGTGCGCTCATCATCGGCACGCTCTTCACCGAGGCGTGGCAGTTCCTGAAGGAGCTCTCCGACACGGTGGGCCTCGGCGCCTTGATCGACAGCGGCGAGGCGCCCGGCTGGTACCCGCGCCAGGGTCGGTTCGACATTCCCACCATCGTGATCGGCACGCTCATCGTGTCGATGGTCTCGGTGGTGGTGAGCGCACCGCTCGGCCTCGGTGCCGCGGTGTACCTCAGCGAGTACGCCAGTCCTCGTGTCCGCAAGTGGTTGAAGCCGGTGCTCGAGATTCTCGCAGGCGTGCCCTCGGTGGTGTTCGGCTTCTTCGCCCTCCGGGTGCTCGGTCCCGATCTCATCCAACCCCTCTTCGGCACCACCCAACCCACCAGCCTGCTGGTGACCGGTGTGGCCATCGGCATCCTCGTCACCCCGTTGATGGCCTCGATCTCCGAGGACGCCCTCCGCTCGGTGCCCTCCTCGCTGCGTGAAGCGAGCGTCGGGCTCGGCGCTCGCAAGGTGACCACCACGGTGCAGGTGGTGCTGCCCGCCGCCGTGTCGGGCATCGTGGCGGCGCTCATCATCTCCACATCGCGTGCCGTCGGCGAGACGATGGTCGCCGCACTCGCCTCGGGTCGCATCGGCTCGGCGCCACGCGTGCTCGACCCCCGCGAGCCCGGCCTGCCCATGACCTCGGCGATGGCGCAGCTCGCGCAGGGCAGCGACCAGGTGGTCGGCGTGGGTCCAGCGTTCCAGAGCCTGTTCTTCGTCGGCGCGCTGCTGTTCCTGATGACGCTGTCGCTCAACATGCTCGCCAACCGACTCGTCGCCCGCGTGCGGAACAAGTACTGAGGCGCGAACCATGGCTGTCACCTCTTCGATCCGCGAGTCGAGCGCCTCGGTCGTCCGTGCGGCGCTCACCGGCGGCAAGCGCGACGTGAAGGGCATGGTGTTCGCAGCGGCACTGCTGCTGTGCCTGCTCACCGCGATGTTCACCCTCACCATCCTGATGTGGGACGTCATCACCCAGGCGATCCCGGTGTTCCAGAAGCGCAGCACCGGGTTCCTCACCAACGACCTGGCATCGAGCCCCGACAAGGCGGGCGTCAGCCAGGGTATCTGGGGCTCGCTCGTCATCGCGGCGTTCGTCGTCATCATCGCGTTCCCCGTCGGCATCGCTGCCGGCGTGTACCTCGAGGAGTACGCGAAGCCGTCGAAGCTCACGTCGTTCATCCAGCTCAACATCCGCAACCTCGCCGGCGTGCCGAGCGTGGTCTACGGCATCCTCGGTCTGGTCGTGTTCGTGCAGGCGCTCGAGCCCGTCACCGGCGGCCGCAGCGTCATCGCCGCGGGCATCACGCTGGCGCTCCTGGTGCTGCCGATCATCATCATCACCACCGCTGAATCGGTGAGTGCCGTGCCGAGCGGGCTGCGCGAGGCCGGGTTCGGTGTCGGCGGCACGCGGTGGGAGACCACGCGCGACCACGTGTTGCCGTACGCCGCGCCGGGCATCCTCACCGGCACCATGCTGGCGGTGGCCCGTGCGCTCGGTGAGGCGGCGCCGCTGCTGCTCATCGGTGCGATCACCGGGCGTCTCGCCGAGCCGGCTGGTCAGACGATCGTGGAGAAGCTGCAGGGCAAGTTCACCGCGATGCCCATCATCATCTACGGGTGGGCCAACGAGGTGAACAAGCCGGGCAAGATCACCGGCCTCACCTTCGAGGACCTCAACGCGGCGGCCATCGTGGTGCTGTTGGTGATGGTGCTCGTGCTCAACGCCGCCGCCATCCTGCTGCGCAACCGTTTCGAGAAGCGGCGGCAGGCATGAGCGACCACCTCACTACCATGAACGACGATCCCACCACTGTGAAGGAGCAGAGCCCGATGAGCGCAGACGCCGCCATCGCGACGCAGCCGCCCGACGTGTTCTCCACCAAGGACGTCGCCGTGTACTACGGCGACTTCCGTGCGGTGCGCGACGTGAACCTGCAGATCCGCAAGAACGAGATCACGGCGTTCATCGGTCCCTCTGGCTGCGGCAAGAGCACCATGTTGCGCTGCTTCAACCGGATGAACGACCTCATCCCGTCGGCCCGCGTCGAGGGCACCGTGGAGTACCACGGTGTCGACCTCTACGACCCGCAGGTCAACGCGGTGGAGGTGCGTCGGCGCATCGGCATGGTGTTCCAGAAGGCCAACCCGTTCCCGAAGAGCATCTACGACAACGTCGCCTACGGGCCGAAGCTGGCCGGCGTGAAGAAGGGTGAGCTCGACGACATCGTCGAGAAGTCGCTCCGTGGCGCTGCCCTCTGGGACGAGGTGAAGGACCGCCTCAAGTCGAGCGGGCTCGGTCTCTCCGGTGGTCAGCAGCAGCGTCTCTGCATCGCCCGCGCCATCGCCGTCGAACCCGAGGTGCTGCTGATGGACGAGCCGTGCTCGGCCCTCGACCCCATCGCCACGGCGCGCATCGAGGACCTGATGCAGGAGATCAAGCACGAGTACACCATCGTCATCGTCACCCACAACATGCAGCAGGCCGCCCGCGTCAGCGACAAGGTGGCCTTCTTCACCACCGAGGTCAACACCGAGAGCGACCGCCGCACCGGCGTGCTGGTGGAGTACGACGTGACCTCGAAGATCTTCTCCACGCCCGGTGACGAACGCACCGAGGCCTACGTGACGGGACGGTTCGGCTGATGGAAGAGCTGCGCAAGAACTACCACCAGAGCCTCGACCACGCCCGCAACGAGCTGGCGCTGCTCGCGGCGCGAGTCGTCGAGATCATCCCGCGAGCCACGGCCGTGCTGCTCGACGGCGACCTTTCGGCCGCCGAGGACGTCATCCGCGGCGACAGCGAGATCGATGCCCACGCGGTGGAGGTGGAGGAGCACTGCGTGCAGATCCTCGCCCTCCAGGCACCCGTCGCATCGGAGCTCCGCCAGGTGCTGGCGCTCCTGAAGATGATCGCCGAGGTCGAGCGCAGTGCAGATCTCGCTGCGAACATCTGCAAGGCCGCTCGTCGCATCTACGGCCACGACCTCGACCCGAAGCTGCGCGGCATCGTCGCTCGAATGGGCGAACAGAGCGCCACGTTGTTCGCTCACGCGATCGAGGCGTTCCAGGAGAACGACGCTGCGAAGGCTGCGGCGCTCGACGACATGGACGCCTACCTCGATGCATTGCAGAAGCAGTTCATTGCGGCGATCTTCGAGAGCCAGGCCGCCGGCCGCATCGACCTGCAGGTGGCGGTGCAGTTGGCCATGGTCGCTCGCTTCTACGAACGCATCGGCGACCATGCCGTCAACATGGGTGAGCGCGTGCTCTATATCGTGACCGGCAAGGTGCCTGACCACTCGAAGCCGAAGCGTGCCAAGGTCGAGCTCGACCAGAACCTCGACGCCGTGGTGACACCTGGAGAGACCGAGGAGCCGTGAGCCTGTTCCACCGCGCCACCGACGACGGTCGGCTGCGGCACGAGCTCGACACGACGGAACGGGAGCTGGAGACGGCGCGTGCCGAGCTGCAACGGCTCCGGTCGGCACTCGACTCGGTGCCGTTGGGCACGGTGATCACCGACAACCACGGCACGGCCGTGCTGCGCAACCGAGCGGCGGCGCTCGGCGGTCACGCCGAGCTGCTGGTGAACGAGACCATCCAACGGCTCACCGCCGCGGCGCTGCGCGGCGAGGTGGTCGAAGATCGCGTCAGCCTCTTCGGCCCGCCGATGCGCGTGCTGCTGGTGCGCGCCGTGCCCCTGCCCGACGGCGGCACGTTGGTCACCATCGACGACCTGTCCGAACGCGTCCGCCTCGATTCGGTGCGCACCGACTTCGTGTCGAACATCAGCCACGAACTGAAGACCCCGGTCGGCGCGCTGGCGCTGCTGGCTGAGACGCTGCAGGACAGCGACGATCTCGATCTCACCCGTCGCCTCGCCGGCAAGCTGGTCGACGAAGCCCACCGTGCGGCGGGCACCATCGACGACCTGCTCGAGCTGTCGCGCATCGAGCTCGGCGGTCAGGGCGAACGCGAAGCGGTGAGCGTCACTGCGGTGCTCGCCGACGCCGCGGCCCGTCACCGCCTGACGGCCGAGAGCTTCGGCGTCGTCCTCGAGGTGGGCGAAGCAAACGGACGGATGGTGCAGGGCAACCGACTCCAACTCGTGTCGGCCGTGAGCAACCTGGTCGACAACGCCGTGAAGTACAGCAACCGCGGTGGGGTGGTTCGTCTCGATGCCGAGATCAGCGAGGGCGACCTGCTCATCCGGGTGTCGGATCAGGGTGTCGGCATCCCCGCGCGCGACATCGACCGCATCTTCGAGCGCTTCTACCGCGTCGACCGCGCCCGCAGCCGCGACACCGGCGGCACCGGTCTCGGCCTCGCCATCGTCCGTCACATCGCCACCAACCACGGTGGCGACGTTTCGGTGCGGTCGCGTGAGGGCGAAGGCAGCACGTTCACCCTCCGAATCCCCCTCCAGGAGCAATAGACCATGGCAGTCCAGGGCCGCCCCACCGTGCTCGTCGTCGAGGACGAGGCCAGTTACGTCGAAGCGCTCACGATCGGGCTCACGCGTGAGGGCTTCAACGTCGAGACCGCCATGGACGGCGCCGACGCGCTGATGAAGTTCGAGGACGTCACCCCCGACCTCATCCTGCTCGACGTGATGCTGCCGAAGATGAGCGGCATCGACGTGTGCCGGCTCATCCGCAAGCGTTCGCAGGTGCCGATCATCATGGTGACTGCCAAGGGTGCCGAGATCGACACCGTGGTCGGCCTGGAGGTCGGCGCCGACGACTACGTGGCGAAGCCGTACCGCATGCGCGAACTGGTCGCACGCATGCGCGCGGTGATGCGCCGGCATGGCACCGGCACGCCGATCGAGCCGGAGGTCGCGGTGGGCGCGCTCGTGGTGGGCGACCTGTCGCTCGACGCGGAGGAGCACCGTGTGGTGCTCGCCGGCGCCGAGGTGGCGATGCCGCTCAAGGAGTTCGAGTTGCTGCACCTGCTGATGGCCAACGCCGGCCGGGTGCTCACCCGCGAGGTGCTTATCGACCGGGTGTGGGGCAGCGACTACGTGGGCGACACGAAGACGCTCGACGTGCACGTCAAGCGACTGCGGTCGAAGATCGAGGACGATCCCGCCAACCCGCTGCGGCTGGTCACCATCCGGGGTCTCGGCTACAAGTTCGAGCGTCCGAAGGCGTGACCCGGACGGCACGTACGATGCCGTCGTGACCCAACCGCGCGCGTCGGCGCCCGTCCACGTCTCGCCGTTCCAACGGCTGGCGCGCACGCACGCGTTCATGGCCATCGGCGACGCCGCGATGTACGGCGCGTTGGCCGGTTCGTTCCTGCTCGGCCTGTCACCCGATGCCCAGCGGCCGAAGGTGCTGCTCTACCTGTTGGTGAGCGCCGCCCCGTTCGCGGTGGTGGCACCCGCCATCGGCCCCACCGTCGACCGCATCCCGGGTGGCCGGCGAATGGTGATGCAGATCACCGCGGTCGCCCGCGCGCTGACGTACCTGCTGATGATCTCGCACGTCGACGACCTGTTGCTGTACCCGCTGGTGTTCGTGGCACTCGTGATGCAGAAGACGTACGCCGTGTCGAAGAGCGCGCTCGTGCCGTCGGTGGTGCGCAGCGACCACGAGCTCGTGGAGGCCAACTCCAAGCTGAGCCTGATGAGCGGCGTGGTCGGGGCCGTGGCCATCGGCCCGCTCACGTTGCTCGGCAAGGCCAGCACCACCGTGCCACTGGTGCTGGGCATCATCGTGTTCGCACTGGCCACCGTGTCGGCGCGACGTCTGCCGCCCGACGTCGTCGCGGCCGACCCGGCGCAGCGCGAGGAGAAGGCGGAGCTCCGCTCGCGGGGCATTCGTGCCGCGAGCGTGGCGATGATGTGCATCCGCGCCTGCATCGGCTTCCTCACGTTCCACCTGCTGTTCTGGCTGCGCGAGGACTTCGGGCTGGCAGCGTTCGGTTTCGCGGCCGGCGCCAGCGTGATGGGCTCGATGGCGGGCAACGTGCTCGCACCGATGCTCCGGCGACGGCTGCGCGAGCAGAAGATGCTCACCGCTGCGCTCGCGGTGATCGCCGCGGCCGGCATCCTCGCCGCCATCACGGGCGGGCTCGGCACGGCCGTCGTGCTGGCGTTCGTGGTGAACTTCTCGTCGTCGGTCGGCCGCCTGGCGTTCGACTCCATCGTGCAACGCGACGCGCCCGACGCGAACCAGGGCCGTGCGTTCGCGCAGTTCGAGACCCGGTTCCAGTTGGCCTGGGTGCTGGCCGGCCTGCCACCGGTGGCGTTCACCCTGCCCGGTGCCGCCGGATTCCTGGTGGTGGGCCTGATGGGCCTTGCCGGCGTGGTGCTCTACGTGCAGGGGAGCGGCCGGCGTCGTCGCAGCGCGCCCGCGCCGCAACCACGTCGTCCTCGCAGCTCACCGCCGGTGCCGCCGAGACGGCCGTTGCCGCCGCCCACCGCACCCACCCGCTGAGGCGGGCCAGGTTCAGAGCTCGAGGCGGGCGATCCAGAGCCCGGGTGCCTCCAGCTCTGCCGGGGTGGGCAGTGCGTCGGGCTTCGCGAACAGCGCAGTGAGGCCGGCTTCGCCGACGCGGTCGACCACGCCACCGGCGAACTGCTTGCCGCGCTGCACCTGCTCGTTGGTGAGCTGCAGGCCGAGGAGCCGCTCGACGAACATGTCGTCGGGCGTGACCTCCACTCGCCGGCGGCGCACGGCCTCGGCGATGCGCAGTGCATCGCCACCGATGACCCGTACGGCCACCGAGTCGACGAGGTAGTCGACGTAGCCGACGACGGCGGCGACGGCCGCGTCGAGCAGCGGCTGCTGCGCCACCTGCGCGGGCGACTGCACCGCACCGAGCAGGACGGCGGGATCGCTGAACAGCTGCTGCATCGCCTGTGTGGGGTCGCCCGACGTGGAGAGCTCGAGCGACGACAGCCGGTCGGCCACGGCCGACGGGTCGGGCCGGAACGCCCCGACGTACTGGCGTACCATGCCGGCCAGCTGGTCGCGCAACGACCCGATGGAGAACAACGTGTGGCCGGTGAGCTCCTGCGCGAGCACCCACAGCCGCATCTCGTCGACCGGCAGGCTCCAGTCGCCGGCGAACTGATCGATGTTGGCCGGCACCACCAGCAGCGTGGTGTCGTTGCGGGGGATGGGCAGGTCGTACTGGCCGAACGTGCGCTGCGCCATGCGACCCACCATCGAGCCGACCGCCATGCCCATCAGCGACGGGGCCATCATCTGGGTGAGGCCCGACATCATCGCGGCCATCGGGTCGGCGTCGGCCTCGTCGCCGTCGGTGGCGGGACGCTGGCCGAGCGACACGGCGAGCTCGGTGAACAGCGGGCGGTACGCCTCGAGCGTGCGCTGCGCCCACACGCCACGACCGACCGGGGTGATCTCGGGGAACACGGTGTCGAGGCCGGTGAGGTCGCGCACGTGCATCTCGAGGATGCGCGCGAGGTCGGCCATCTGGATGCGCACCGTCGGGTCGACGTTCGGCTCGCTCGCGCCGTTGGCCGCGGCCAACGCGGCGAACTGGCGGGCCGCGTCCCAGTTCAACGGGCCCTGGTTGCCGAGCATCTTCGCGAACTCGCCGAACATCGGGAGGTTGGCGAAGGGGTTGTCGCCGGAACCGGCGGGATGGTCACCGTCTGCCATGGCCGAAGCCTACGGCTGCCGGAGCGGGTAGCGTCAGCAGGCATGGCGACCGTGACTCGCACCGTGCCCGTCTGGGTGAACGACGGCACCAGCGGCCTCGGTGCGCGCGTGTTGCGCCGGCTGCTCGCGAGCGACCTGGCCCGTGCGGCTGACGCCGCCGAGTGCGAGGTGCTCGTGTGGTTGAGCGCGCACGACGCCGATGCCCGCGCCAGCCGTCGCGAGAGCGCCCTCCAGGGTCTCGGCGCGGCGCTGGCCGACTGCCCGCACCTGCGTCACGTGGTGCTGGTGAGCTCGGCCATGGTCTACGGCGCGTGGGCCAACAACCCGGTGCCGCTCACCGAGGACGCGGCGCTGCGCCCCGACGTGGAGTTCGCCTACGCCCGCCAGCTCGGTGCCGTGGAGCAACTCGTCGACGAGTGGCGGCTCGGCGGCCAGGGTCGAACGGCCACGGTGCTCCGTCCGGTCATCAGCATGGCGGCCGACGGCACGAGCGGCCTCGCCAGCGCGCTCGCCGCCGGCATGGGGCAGCGCATGGGTGAGGACGACCCGCCGGCGCAGTTCCTGCACCTCGACGACCTCGCGTCGGCCGTGGTGCTCGCGGTGGAGTCGAACCTCGACGGTGTCTTCAACGTCGCCCCCGACGGGTGGGTGCAGGGCGAGCGCGTCCGCTCGTTGGCCGGCGCCGTGCCGCGCGTGAAGCTGCCCGATCGGGCGAGCGAGGTCATCACCGACCTCCGTTGGCGCTTCCAGCGCGGCCCCATCCCGCCCGGTCTGCGCAGCTACACGCGGTGGCCGTGGTTGGTGGCGAACGACCGGCTGAAGGCGGCCGGATGGCGCCCCACCGTCACCAACGAGCAGGCGTACGTCGAGGGCACCGAGGCGAAGTGGTGGACCATGGTGACGCCCAAGCGTCGCCAGGAGCTGTCGCTCGGCGCGTTGGTGGCGGGCATCGTCGTCGCACTCGGTGTGACCGCGAAGCTCGTGCGTCGCGCGCAGCTGCGTCGCCGCTGATCCGCTGAGCCACTCCACGTAGCGGTCCACGCGCGGTCGGTTCCCGGACGCAGCGGCTTTCATCTCGGTGACGAGCGGCGATCATTCGCTGTTCATGTGACCGTCACCCTGCCCTCTTACTGTCGGAAGGGCATGAATCCACCGCTCGCGACCCCGATGGTGACGCCCACCGAAGCCCCCGGCATCGACCTGGATGCCGACGTCGCGCGCTTCTTCGCGACGGTGAAGCAGGAGCAGGCACGCTTCCTCCACGCCTTCGCGACCGCGCGCGGAGAGATCGGTGACGGCCACGGCCAGCTCGCACAGATCTCGGCCATCCAGTGCCGGTTGACCCGGCAGTTCTTCGATGCACAACGGCTGATCATGGAGCGCCGCGCCGAGGTGGACGCCGAGGTGGCGCGCATCGCCGCCGAGACCGAGGAGCACGCCAACGTGGTGCTCGCCGCGGCGGTCGCCAACGTCGCGGTCGGTGCGTTCCCGCCGCCGGTGGCCGGTGATCGCCACGTCGATCTCGACGACCCGGACGGCACGGTGGAACGCACTACCCGTTCCGCACTCCACGCGCTCAGCGTGCTCGCGTTGCGCACCCAGCAGGACACGGCAGCGCTCGAGCACATCATCAACGACGCCTTCGAGCCGGCCGAGGCCGACGGTGCGCGCGCCGAGCGCGAGCTACGGGGTCTGCTCGACGAGTGGTGGGAGCGGGAACGCAACGAAGGCCGCGCGTTGGTGGAGGACGCACGGGCGCGCGCTGCGATGCGGCTGCACCTCGCGCACATCGAGGCGTGCGAGATCGCCGGCAGCCAGCCTGCCGCGACCGTGGAAGCGCCGGTGCCCACCGTCCCGGTGCCACCCGAGACCTCGTTGCTCCCCGCCGCACTGCTCGACGCGCTCGACGGTGCCTCGCCCGCCACGCTCGATGCGACGCTCGCTCGCCTCACGGCGTCGCTCGATGTGCCGGCGGTGGCGCCCTCGATCGACCGTGCCGACAACGGCGACGTGCTGTTCCGCCTCGAGCGCGCGGCTGCCGCCGCGACCACGGCAGAGGCGCCGCCCGCGGCGGATCACTTCCAGCACTTCTGGTCGGCCGAGCCGGCCGTCGCGACCGACGAACGTCGGCTCTCGGTGCGCGGGCTGTGGTGGCGCGTCGTGTTCCCGGTGTCGGCCGTGACGTCGGGCCTCGCACTCGTGTTGGCGTTGGTGGGGTGAAGGAGCGATGGTCGCATTGAACGGCAGTACTGCGAACGGCAGCCCGGTGAACGGCAGCCCGGTGAACGGGCACGAGCCCGGCACGTCGAAGCCCGACCTCACGAGCGACGACGCGGTGTTGACCGCGGAGCTCGCCCGGCTGCAGACCGAGCTGGTCACGGCCAAGGAGCGGCTGGAGTCGGCCCGTGCGCGCCTGGCGCAACGGGATCGAGCACTCCAGGAGGCGCTCCGCGTGGAGCTCGCGGAGGCGCAGGAGATGCTCGCCCAGTTGGACCGCACGCATCAGACCACCATCGCGAACATCCAGGCCGACGCACAGGCGGAAGTGGCCCGCGTCCTCGCGGAGGCGCGCCGGGCCGGCGACACCGATCCCGATGAGGAACACCATGTCCGCTGACGTCCAACAGCCCACGAACGCATCACTCTCACCGCGCGCCGGCATCGCGATGCTGACGCTGCAGATCAGGGCCACGCTGCAGGAGGCCGCCGACGCCGAGTCGAAGTACGTCGACGTCGACCACGATGCCGCGAAGCAGCAACTGCGCGATCGCCTCTCGCCGCTGGTGCAGGAGCGCACGCGGTCGTTCGCCGAGGCCATCGACGCCGCACGTGCCGATGCCGCCAGGTCGGTCGCCGAGGCGCACGCCGAGGCCGATCGCATCCGTGCCGCTGCCGAGCAGGCGGTCGCCGAACGCGCTGCTGCGGAGGCCGCCGTGATCGCTGCCGCCGAGGCTGCGGCGTTCGACGACACCGAGCCCGTGTGGGCCGAGGACGAGGTGCCGACGCCGGTCGAGCCCCTCGTCGAGGAGCCGGTCGTGGCCCTCGTCGAGGAGCCGGTCGTGGCCCTCGTCGAGGAGCAGGTCGAGGTGCTGCAGTCGACCGAGGTGCGGGTCGCCCCCATCGCGCTCACCGCCGCCGACGC
Organism: Actinomycetota bacterium; assembly: GCA_039796575.1. GTDB lineage: Bacteria > Actinomycetota > Acidimicrobiia > Acidimicrobiales > Ilumatobacteraceae > UBA668. Next base: position 27,948 of record JBDKJP010000010.1, on the reverse strand, counting down.
ACCCGAGTTGCCGTTCGCTCGGCAGACCCTGCCGCCACCGCCACCCCAGCAGATCAACGTCTCCATCGATGCCGAGGCGTTCGCGAAGGTGTTCGCCACGGTGTTCGCCTCCATCGTCGAGCAGCGCCTGCAGCACGTCCCACCGGCACCCGCGTACGTGCCGTACGCGATCGCTGCCCCGCCGGCCGCACTGGTGAAGCAGGGCTTCTGGCGTCATGCCCGTCACCCCGATGTGCTGCTGCTGGGCGTCGCCACGGCGATCGTGCTCGTGGTGCTCGCCGCCTGGCTCGCGTGACCATGGACGTGCTCACCACCATCCCCGAGACGCCGCTCGGCGACGCGCCCACGCCGCGACCGCTCGAGTCGCGTCGCGGACGCAGCGACCGTCTGTTCCACGGCGGCGTGTCGCTGGGCGGCATCGTCGTGTTGGCGATCATGGTGGCGGTCGGTGTGTTCCTGTCGAACGAGGCCTGGCAGGCGTTGTCGTCGGCCGGCCTGAGCTTCTTCACCACCACCGAGTGGCAGCCCGACAGCGGCCAGTTCGGCATCGCCTCGGTGCTGCTCGGCACCGTGCTGATCGCCATCGTCGGCGTCGCGATCGCGTTGCCGCTCGCCACGGGGACGGCGCTGTTCATCACCGAGGTCGCGCCGCCGAAGGTGCGTTCGACCATGGTGGCGCTGGTCGACCTGATGGCCGCCGTGCCCAGCGTGGTGTACGGCCTGTGGGGACTGTTCCTGCTGCAGGGCCACCTCGTCGGCGTGGCCCGCTGGCTCAACACCTGGCTCGGGTGGCTGCCGTTCTTCGAGGTCAGCGGTTCCGACCCCACCGACCCGCTGTCGAGCACGTCGGTGTACACCGCGTCGACGTTCATCGCCGGCGTGGTGGTGGCGATGATGGTGATGCCTATCCAGTGCGTCGTGATGCGCGAGGTGTTCTCGCAGGTGCCGCCCGGCGAGCGTGAGGGCGCCTACGCGCTGGGCTCCACGCGCTGGGGCATGATCCGCGTGGTCGCTATCCCGTTCGGTCGCGGCGGCATGATCGGCGGCACGATGCTCGGCCTCGGTCGCGCGCTCGGCGAGACCATCGCCGTGCTGCTCATCATCTCGCCCCGCTTCGACGTGAACTTCCACGTGCTCGAGGCAGGTGGCAACTCGGTGTCGAGCCTCATCGCATTGCGGTACAGCGAGGCCTCGGGCTTCGGTCTCTCGGCGCTCATGGCAGCCGGTCTGGCGCTGTTCGCCGTGACCCTGGTCATCAACTTCACCGCGTCGTGGTTCGTGGCGCGGTCGCGCTCCGGGGCGGACAGCGAAGCATGACGATGGCGCTGGAGTCCCCGCCGGCCGCGTCGCCCGACGCGACCGAGGCGCCGCGCACCGTGCTCCCGGCGCGGCCCGACAGCCGCACGCCGGCACCAGCGCGTCGCGCCATCGGTGGCGTGTCTCGGGATGCGGTGCTGGTGTTCGTCGGCGCGCTCGCGAGCTCGTTCGCCACCACGATGCTGCTGTTCGGCCGCCTGACCCCACTGTCGGGCAAGTTCGGTTTCGTGGTCGTGTTCTTCCTGGTCTTCCTGGCCACGTACACGGTGCTCGTGTCGCTCACCGAGCGCACCACCGCCATCGTCGATCGGGTGATGACCCTGCTGCTCGCGGCCTGTGCCGCAGCCGCACTGTTCGCCTTGTTCTCCGTGGTGATCTTCGTGCTCGTCAAGGGGTTCAGCGCGTTGCGCCACGCGAACTTCTACACCGAGGACATGAGCGTCGCCGGACCGCTCGACCCGCTCACGGTCGGCGGCATCCTCCACGCCATCGCGGGCACCCTCATCATGACGCTGATCGCACTGGTCATCACCGTGCCGCTGGCGCTCGCCACCGCGGTGTACATGACCGAGAGCGGGTCGCGCTGGGCCGGCCTCGTGCGCACCGTCGTGACGGCGATGACCGCGTTGCCGTCCATCCTCGCCGGCCTGTTCATCTTCGCGACGTGGATCCTCATCCTCGGCTTCGAGCGCTCGGGCCTCGCTGCCGCGATCGCGATGAGCATCATGATGCTGCCCATCATCGTGCGCTCCGCCGACGTGGTGCTCCGGCTCGTGCCGGGCAACCTGCGTGAAGCGGCTGCCGCGCTGGGCGCCCCGCAGTGGCGCACGGTCTGGCACGTGGTGCTGCCGACCGCTCGGTCGGGTCTCACCACGTCGGTCATCCTCGGTGTGGCGCGTGGCATCGGTGAGACCGCTCCTGTGCTGCTCACGGCGGGCTTCACGTCGACGATGAACCTGAACCCCCGCGCCAATCCGATGGTGTCGTTGCCGTTGGCCGCGTACGAGCTGGTGCGGTCGCCGCAGGAGAACCTCGTGGCCCGCGGCTTCGGTGCCGCAGCCGTGCTGATGCTGCTGGTGCTCGTGCTGTTCACGCTCGCCCGCATCCTCGGTGGCCGACCCGCCGGCCGCCTCTCCAAGCGGGGCGCGCGTCGCACCGCAGCGCGTTCTGCGGAGGACGTTCGTCGCTTCGACGCGCGCGCCCTGCGCGATCAGGACACCGACCATTCCGAGGTGATGTCGTGACCATCCGTCGTTCTCTGCGAGCCCTGCTGTCGGTCGGCGTGCTGGTCGGCTGCATGTCGCTGGTGGGTGGCGTCGCGCCGGCCGCCGATGCCAGCAGCGGGTACCAGCGCATCTCCGGCGAGGGCTCGTCGTGGGCCGCGAACGCCATCGACGCGATGCGCGTCAACGTGCGCCAGTTCGGCATCACGGTCGACTACAACCCGAGCGGTTCCACCGCGGGCCGAAAGAACTTCCTGAACGGCACGGTCGACTTCGCCGCCTCCGACATCCCGTTCCAGTTCCGCCCCGAGGACGGCTCGGCGCCGGAGAACCCCGCCAAGGGCAGCTACGCCTACATGCCCATCACGGCGGGCGGCACGGCGTTCATGTACAACCTCAACATCAACGGCAAGCGGGTCACGAACCTGCGCCTGTCGGGTGAGAACGTGGTGAAGCTGTTCACCGGGAAGATCACCCAGTGGAACGACCCGGCCATCGCCGCCGACAACCCGGGTCTCGTGCTGCCGGCGCGCAAGGTGGTGCCGGTGGTGCGATCCGACGGCTCGGGCTCGACGGCGCAGTTCACGCACTGGATGATCGGCCAGCACGGTGCTCTGTGGAACGACTACTGCAAGCGGTCGGGCCGAGCGCCCGCCTGCGGCCAGACGTCGTTCTACCCGACCATCCCCGGCATGATCGCCCAGTCGGGCGACCTCGGCGTGTCGGGGTACGTGAGCCAGGGATTCGCCGAAGGTGCCATCGGCTACGTGAACTACTCGTACGCACTCGGCGCCCAGTTCCCCGTGGCCAAGCTGTTGAACCGGGCCGGCTACTACACCGAGCCGACGCCCCAGAACGTGGCCGTGTCGTTGCTGAAGGCCCAGATCGACACCAACGAGGCGAACCCCGAGACGTACCTGACGCAGAAGCTCGAAGGCGTGTACGCCGACACCGACCCGCGCAACTACCCGTTGTCGTCGTACTCGTACCTCATCCTGCCGACGAAGGTGGCCGGTCAGTTCAACGAGGCCAAGGGCAAGACCCTGGGCGCGTTCGCGTACTACGCGATGTGTCAGGCGCAGCAGCAGTCGGCGTCGCTCGGCTACTCGCCGATGCCGGCGAACCTCGTGCTGGCGAGCTTCGACCAGATCAAGAAGATCCCCGGCGTCGTCGTGCAGAACATCGACATCAAACAGTGCAAGAACCCCACGTTCTCGCCCGACGGCACGAACCTCTTGGCGAATAACGCACCGCAGCCGCAGGCGTGTGACAAGAAGGGCGGCACCACCCAGTGCCCCAACGGCACCGGCGGGCTCTCGAACGTGCCGACGGCAGTGAAGGCCGGTGGGTCGACCGGGGGTGGGAACACCGGTGGGGGCAACACCGGTGGCGGCAACCCCGGCGGTGGGAGCACTGGTGGCGGCAACACCGGCGGTGGGAACACCGGCGGCGGGACGACCGACACGCTCGCCCCCGGCGACACGCTGGCCCCCGGTGACACGCTCGCCCCGGGCGACACCGTGCCGTTCGACAACGGCGGCGTCGGCGGTGGTGGCGGCGACTGCCCGATCGACCCCGACACCGGTGAGTGCGTGCAGTCGGGCGGGCCCGACCCCGAGATGGCCGCCGGCCCCGATGTCGCCGGCGCGACGCCTACCACGCTCGGTCTCTCGACCGGCCTCGGCACGTCGTTCGCGCTGGTGGCGCTCGTCATCCTGCTCGTGCTCGCGCTGGTGCTGGGCCCGGCGCTCGCATGGCGCCACTTCTCCCGTCGAGGTGCCTCGTGAGGCGCTTCCTGACGCCGGGCTGGTTCGCTGCGCCCCTCTCCATCCTGGGCATCGCGCTGCTCATGGTGCCTGCCGCCGAGGCGGTGCCCACCGCCGGCCAGCAGGGTGTCGACACCTCGTTGCCCGCCACACCGTCGGCCGTGACCGTGCAGGGCCGTGGGCCGTACGCCGGCCTGTCGATCACCGTGAACCAGACCGCGAGCCTCACCAACCAGGCGGTGTCGATCACCTGGACCGGCGGCACCCCCACCGTGGCCGGGCCCGGACGCTTCGGTGCGCAGTACCTGCAGATCATGCAGTGCTGGGGTGACGACGACGGCACCGTGTCGGGCAACCCCGGCCCGCCGCCCGAGCAGTGCGTGCAGGGTGCGGTCGCGGGTACCTACGGCGGTCTTCCCGGCGGTCTCTACCCGAGCGGGTTCGCGCTCAGCCGAGTGATCTCCCGCTCGGACTGGGGCAACTTCGATCCGGCGGTCGGGGTGCTCGACAGCCGTACCACCAACGTGTGGCTGCCGTTCCGTTCGGTCACCGGCGAGAAGGTCGACATCCAGACCGATCCGATGTTCAACCCGTCGGTGCAGGGTGGCAACTTCTGGCTCAACCCGTTCTACAACATCATCACGACCAACGAGATCGCCGGCGCCTCGACCGGGCTCGACGGCAAGGGTGCGGAACTGTTCGAGGTGCACACCGGCGTGCAGTCGTCGGGCCTCGGCTGCGGCCAGAAGGTGCAGGTGCTGACCGACGGCTCGAAGAAGGTGCCGCAGTGCTGGATCGTGATCGTGCCCCGCGGTTCCGCGATCGACGAGAACGCCGGCACGCCGTTCGCCGAGAGCGCCGAGCAGTTCGGCGTGGCCACGTCGCCGCTCGCGCCGAGTGCGTGGCAGCACCGCATCGCCATCCCGCTGTCGTTCAACCCGGTCGACTCACCGTGCGACCTGGCCGACGAGGAGCGCCGCCTCTCCGGCGGCGAACTCGCACTCGCTGCCGTGGCGAGCTGGCAACCGCTGCTGTGCACCGGTGGCACGCTGCCGCCGTACTCGTACGCGCCGGTCAGCGATGCGGCGGCGCGTCAGCAGCTCACCTCGGGCGCCGAGGGAGCACCCGGCATGGTGGTGGTGCAGCGGCCGATCGACGCGACGGTGCTCGACCCGTCGAACCCCGTGGTCTACGCACCGATCACGGTCTCGGGTCTCACCATCGGCTTCAACATCGAGCGCAACCCGCGCACCGATGCCCCTGCCGACGAGCAGCAACTCGCGGGTGTGCGCGTCGCGGAGATGAACCTCACCCCGCGCCTGCTGGCGAAGCTGCTCACCCAGTCGTACACCGGCGCTGTCGACATCCAAGGCCCGGCCGGCTACCCATGGGCGAAGGCCAATCCTGCCCACATGGGGCTCGACCCCGACTTCCTGCGGTTCAATCCCGAGTTCGAACTGCTGCAGATCGCCGACACCCGTACGTTCGCGAGCCTGCAGCTCCCTGCCGGCAACTCCGACGCTGCACTGCAGGTGTGGGAGTACGTGCTGGCCGACCCCGAGGCCGCGGCCTGGCTCGCCGGTGCGGCCGACGAGTGGGGCATGAAGGTGAACCCCCAGTACGCGACGAAGGCTGACGCCAACCCCACCGGCATCCCGTTCGGAGCGCCGCTGCCGTCGACGTTCCCGAAGAGTGACCCGTACTGCTACCAGGGCCCGGCGCGCGGCGTGGGCGGCGCGGTGGTGCCGCCGTTGCTGTGTGGCACCGATTGGATGCCGTACACCCGCGGTCTGGCCGATGGGGCCCGCATCGCCCGTGCCGCTGCCGACGGTGCGCGCATCGTCGACAACCCGTTCGCGCAGGCGGCGAGCGAGGTGTGGAGTCGAGAGCTGCCGCAGTTTCTCGGCCGACGTGGCATGTTGGCGTTGACCGACACGCCGTCGGCCGCGCAGTACGGCCTGCAGATGGCACGGCTCAGCCGCGCCGGCGACAACGGTGCCACCCGCAGCTTCGTGGCTCCCGACACCGCGGGGCTCACTGCAGGTGCCGCGTCGATGAAGGCGAAGTCGGAGAGTGCGGTGCTCGAGCCGGCACCGACCTCGCAGGCGGCGGGTGCCTATCCGCTCACCGCGGTGACGTACGCCGCCATCCAACCGTTGCGGCTCGACAAGGCCGCCCGCGCCGACTACGCCGCGTTCGTCAACTATGCGGTCGGCCCCGGCCAGGTGGCCGGGCTCGAGTTGGGGCAGTTGCCGCGCGGCTACGCGCCCCTTCCCGAGGCACTCGCTGCGAAGTCGGCGGCTGCCGCCGGCGCCATCGTGAACATGGTGGCGCCGCCCACCACCACGACCACCACGACCGTGGAATCGCAACCCACGTTCGGTGGCGGCGGTGGCGGTGGTGGCGGGTTCGGCGGTGGTGGCGACGTCGAGCAGCCGTTCGACACCCTCCCGCCCGACACCACCCCCACCGCGACCACGGTGGCCGACGAGACGTCGACGACGGTGCAGACCGGTGAGGAGCCCGAGGACACCACTCCGTCGGTGCTCACGCCGGTGCTCGATCTCACCCGCAGTCGGTATGCGGTGCCTGGCCTCGGCGCGTTGGCGTTGGCCTCGGCGCTCGGTGTGTTGGAGATCACCAAGCGTCCGCGTCGCATGCCGACCTCGGGCCCGAACGCCGATGCCGACGCGATGGAGGCAGCGTGAACGTCCGCATCGTGTTCCGAGGGGCCGCGGTCCTGCTCGCTGCCGCCGTGGCGGCCGCCACGACGGCGCTCCCGGTGTCGGCGTCGGTCGACGCGCCGGTGGATGCCGGCGACGTGGTCGTGATCGATGGCAACGACCGTCAGCAAGAGGTGGGTCGTGGCGGCAGCGCCGCGGTGTTCAGCCTGCGTCTGCCCGACGCGGCCACCTGCCCCGGCGACAGCCTGCACGACCAATGGCGGGTGCAGTCGTTCATGGTGCCGGCCGACGTCGACGTCACCACGCTGCAGTACGGCGTGATCGGCCCGGAGGGCGAGCAGCACTACGCGCTGTACGACGAACGCACCAAGCCGTTCGTGAACGAACTGACCCGTGCCAACGAGGTGGCCGGCCAGCCCGGCTTCATCGGTGACGTCCCGCTGTTCAGCCTTGCGCTGTTCCCCGTGGGCACCGTGGCGCCGGGCACGTATCGCATCGGTCTCGCCTGCACCCTGCATCGTGAGACCGCCAAGTTCTGGGACGCCGAGATCGTCATCGAGGCCGACCAGTCGGATCAGCCCGCACAGCTGACCTGGTCGGTGGTGGGCGGCCCCGACGTGGAGAGCAGTAGCCCGACCGTTGCGTCGAACGACTCGTTCCCCATCTCCACCGTGCTCATCCTCGTCGCCGCGGTCGCGTTCGCGATCGGCGTCGTCGCCCACTTCCGGCAGCGCCGCGCTGCGGCGACCACCACCGTCTCCAAGGAGCCGTCATGACCCCCACCGAGCCCGCCCGCGGATCGCTCCGCGACATGCTGCGAGCGACGCTTGCCGTCGGCGTGGCCCTCGCGCTCGTCGGCATCGGCGAAGCCTGGCATCACATCGACCGCACCACGTTCGCTGCCACGAACGCGGGTGCGCTGCAACCGACGGTGCCGAGCGGCCCCACCCTCGGCTCCGTGCTGACGGCGGGCGGCAGCGCGACGGCCTTCTCGCTGACGCCGCCGGCGGGTGCCGCCTGCACGGGCGACAGCGCCACCGATGGCTACCGGGTGCAGACCTACATCGTGCCGGCATCGGTCGACCCGGCGACGTTGAGGTTCGACTCGACCGGCCCCCTGCCCGCCGGCACCGGTGCCGCGCTGCGTCTGCCGTTGTTCGCCACCACGGGCACGCCCATCGTCGACCGCACCACCGGAGTGAAGACGAGCCCGACGTCGGGCGGTCTCATCACCGGCCTGCCCACGGTGAACTTCGCGGTGTTCGGCGCCAGCGGCCCCACGGTGGTGCCGCCCGGCACCTACAACGTGGGCGTCGCCTGCACGTTGGGCAATCCCTCGGCCACGCAGGTCGATCGCTTCTGGAACATGCAGCTCACGTTCGCGACGACGCCCGCCGACCTGCCGTCGGGCATCACGTGGGTGACGGGCACCCCGCCGCCCCCCGTGACCACTACGGCTGCGCCGACGACTGCTGCGCCGACGACTGCTGCGCCGACGACGGCTGTGCCGACGACGGCTGTGCCGACGACGGCTGTGCCGACGACTGCTGCTTCGACGACGACCACGACGACGGCGGCGACGACCACGACGACGGCGGCGACGACCACGACCACGACGACGGCGGCGACGACCACGGCTGCGGCTACGACGACCACGGCTGCGGCCACGACCACCACGACGCCCGGTGCGCCGTCGACGACGATCGACGACGACGAGGTCGAGGCGCCGAAGCCGCCGAAGCCGCCGCGTGAGTGCCGTGGCCGTGGCGACGACCGCCACGAGCGCGACCGTGGTGCCGAGCGGTGCACCCCTCGTCCGAAGCACTCGTCCGGTCACGGTTCGTGGCACGACCGCATCCTGCAGTCCATCGTTGCCGGTCGCCGGTCCTGACCCGCTGCCCACGCCCCCCCCGATCCCGCACCCCCCACAGGAGTCGACATGTCCACCCTCACCCCTCGACGCCGCCGTCTGGCTCGCGACCTCGCCCGCGCGGGCGCAGCGTTGTCGTTGGTGATGTTCGTCGCCGGCCTCGCCGGCCTCGGTGACCGCGGCGCATCCGCCGCGGCCGTCAACGCCGGCACCCTCGAGCTGCAGGTACCGAGCGGACCGACGATCGGTGCTGTGCTCACCAGCGGTGGTAGCGCCACGGCCTTCTCGCTCACGCCGCCCACCGGCGCGGCGTGCACCGGCGACAGTGCCACCGGCGGGTATCGAGTGCAGTCGTACATCGTGCCGTCGACGGTGAGCCCGGCGACGCTCACGTTCGACTCGAACGGCCCTGCCCCTGCCGGCACGGGTGCCGCACTTCGCCTCCCGTTGTTCTCGACCACCGGCACGCCGATCGTCGATCGCACCACGGCAGTGGAGACCTCGCCCGGGTCCGGCGGCCTCATCACCGGCATGCCCACCATCAACTTCGCCGTGTTCGGCTCGAGCGGGCCGACCGTCGTGCCGGCCGGGAGCTACAACATCGGCTTCGCGTGCACACTCGGCAATCCCGGCCCGAACCAGGTCGACAAGTACTGGAACGTGGTGCTCACGTTCGCGGTGACGCCGAGCGACAGCCCGTCGGGCATCACCTGGACCGTGGCGGGCGGCACCACCCCCACCACGACCGCAGCACCGACCACGACGGCTACCGGTGCCACCACGACCACCGCGGCGGGCGCCACCACCACCGTGGCCGGTGCCACGACGACGGTGGCCGGCGACACCACCACGACCGACCGCACCGACACCACGTTCCTCGTCGACTCCGGGGCCGGCTCGGGTGGCTTCGACAACGGTGGCTCGCTGCCGGTGACCGGACCGTCGCCCATCCCGATCGTCGTGTGGGGTGTGCTGCTGCTCGTGTTCGGCCGCATGGCCATCCTGCTCGCGCGGCCGCTCAAGGTCATCCCCTACGGGGCGGCATGACCGTCGCTGCCGCTTCGGCTCGCAGCTCCTGGTCGGACACCAGCTGGTGGTCGCGCCGCGGGCGGAGTGCCGTTCCCGTCAGCCGCGACAGCGCACCGCCGCTGTCGCCGCGCCTGCACCTCATCCGGTTGGTGCTGGTGCTGGTCTGCGTGTTCAGCACCACGCTGCTGCTGCAGTTGACGATCGTGAGCAGCTTCCAGCACAGCGCGGCACAGGGACGGATGTTCGACGAGTTCCGGTCGCAGCTCGCCAACGGTGTGGCACCGATCGGTCCGGCCGACGCGCAGGATCGTCTGCTCGAGCTCGGTGCGCCGGTGGCGTACCTGGAGATCCGTGTCCTCGGCATCGACGAGGTGGTGGGGGAGGGCACGACTGCCGGGGTGCTGTTCGACGGTGTCGGCCATCGTCGTGACACCCCGCTGCCCGGCCAGGTGGGCACCAGCGTGATCATGGGTCGCCGCGCCGCCTTCGGTGGACCCTTCGCCGACATCGCCTCGCTGCAGGAGGGTGACCGCATCACGGTGACGACGAGCCAGGGCGTGTTCGAGTACTCGGTGATCGGTGTCCGCTACGAAGGGCAACCCGCGCCGCCACCGCCGGCGGCGGACGAGTCGCGGCTGATGTTGGTCACCGCCGGCGGCCGGCCGTACCTGCCCGACGGTGTGGTGCGCGTCGACGCGGAGCTCGACGGCGATGCCGTGGGTGGCCCGCCGCGTCCGGTCACCGCGGTCGGCCTGCCGGCGAACGAGAAGATCATGGCCGCCGACACCTCCACGCTGTGGGCGCTCGCGCTCTGGCTGCAGGCACTGATCGTGCTCTGCATCGGCCTCGTGTGGGCGTGGCACCGCTGGGGCCGCGCCCAGGCCTGGGTGGTGTTCCTCCCGTTGTTGTTGCTCGTCGGTCTCGCTGTATCCGGTGAAGCCGCCCGTCTACTCCCGAACCTGTTGTGAGCCCTGAGGAGCCGATCGTCGTGACCGTCGACCCAATGCGTACGTCGTGGGACAGTGCGCCGTCCCGCCCGTCGGAGGCCGAGCGGGAGCTCGCGTCGTTCCCCGGATCGGCGGTGGTGCAGGTGGTGCAGGGCGATGCCCATCGCCCCGATGCCGTGATCGCCGAGCTGCACTCGGCGACGGTGCGCATCACCGATCAGCGCGTGCTCGCCACCGACGGCGACATCGCGTGGGCCTGGCTGGTCACGGATCTCGCCGCGGTGGTGCACGGTGCCGACGCGCCGTGGACCATCTTCGACGTGCCGGGCATCTCCGACTTCGGCGTGGCCGTGCCGGCCGACGAGGTCGACCGATTCCGAGAGGTCCTCGGCCGGTTGCCGGGCGTCGACGTGCGCCACCAGGAGGGTGCGAACGGTCGCCCCGTGGTGGCCACCGCACCGGCGCACGAGCCGGCATCGGCGGTGCCGGCGTCGCTGGCCGCGGAGCCGATGGCGTCCTTCCCGCCGCCCGATCCCGACACGGGTCCTGTGCCGTTGGTGATCGCCGAGGCGTCGGCCGTGTCGTCGGCGTCGCTGGCACCGCTCGTCGCTGCCCCGGCTCCCGTCGAGCCGCTCGGCCTGCCCGGTGCACCGGACGGTCTCGCCGGGCTCGATGCCCGCGACATCTCGGCATGGTTCGGTGACCATCAGGTGCTCGATCGTGTGTCGTTGCACATGGAGGCCGGCAAGGTGACCGCGCTCATCGGGCCGTCGGGGTGTGGCAAGTCGACGTTCCTGCGCATCCTCAACCGGATGCACGAGATGATCCCCGCTGCCGCGATGGCCGGCGAGGTGCTGCTCGACGGGCACGACCTGTACGACGCGAACCGCAAGCTCACCGATGCTCGCCGCGAGGTGGGCATGGTGTTCCAGAAGCCGAACCCGTTCCCCTCGATGTCGATCTACGACAACGTGCTCGCCAGCCTCCGGCTCACCGGGACGAAGGCCAGAGTCGATGTGAAGGACGCGCTGGTCGAGTCGTGCCTCAGCAAGGCGGGGCTGTGGAACGAGGTGAAGGACCGCCTGCGTTCCCCGGGCGGCGGCCTCTCGGGCGGTCAGCAGCAACGCCTCTGCATCGCCCGTGCGCTCGCGATCAAGCCGCGGGTGCTGTTGATGGACGAGCCGTGTTCGGCACTCGATCCGACCTCGACGCGTCGCATCGAGGAGACCATCATCGAGCTCGTGCACGAGGTGACGATCGTGATCGTCACGCACAACATGCAGCAGGCTGCGCGCGTATCGGACCACTGCGCGTTCTTCCTCGCCAGTCAGGGCACGCCCGGTGTGATCGTCGAGCACGGCCCCACCGATGCGATGTTCAACGCCCCGCAGGACGGTCGCACGCTCGACTACGTGACCGGTCGCTTCGGCTGAATCCGAACAATGGGTGAACGACGGCGAGCTCGGCGCTCGCCGTCGTCGGCGCGTTCGGAAGCAGCGCTCGCAAGCGTCGGGTTGACCGCGGTGCGTGACGACCGACGCGATCCTGAACCCGACGTCGGCTGTCGTCGAGCGCGCCGCAGCACCGTCCTGATGTGACACGTCGTACCTGGTCGACGACGGTTTCGTGCCGAGACCGATGCCGATCGGAGGTGGCCTGGTCGATGCCGCACGGCAACCACTGCGTGTCCAAAAGATGAACCCTTGAGCATGTCGTACAGCGTTCATTTGGACGCCAATCGCCCGTCAGATCGCCCTGTCACAGTGCTCTCGTCCGGGGAGGAGTCCGGACGCCAGATCCGCCAGACCCGAAGGGACCCAGTACACCAATGCTGACCTCAGCAACCACCAAGCGACTCGCATTCGCGGTCGCCGCCACGGCCATGATCGGCTCCGCGATCATGTCCGGTTCGGCCTCCGCCGACCCGAAGCAGTTCACCGCTGCCGTGGGCGTCGGCTCCGACACCACCCAGGACGTCATGAACGCCATGGCCGGCTTCAGCAACGGCGTCAACTACACCCCCATCCAGAGCTCGGCTGCCTCCGGTGCTCGTCAGCTCATCTCGTTCGATGCGTTGGCGCCCGCAGGCGTGAGCGGCACCTGCATCACCACCAAGCTCGGTGCGCCCACGATGCACCGCCCGAACGGGTCATCGGAGGGTCGTCGCGCGCTCAGCCGTTCGCTCGACGGCACGAACTACAGCACCGACACCAGCTGCAACCCCACCGGTCCCGTCGACGTGTCGGGTCTGGTCGAGTTCGCCCGTTCGTCGAGCGGCCCGGCCGCCGGCGACACCGGCACCGACCTCACGTACATCCCGTTCGGTCGTGACGGCGTGAGCTTCGGCTACTACAAGGCGAACACCGGTGCCGGCTTCACGGCCCCCGTGACCTCGCTGACCCGTGCGCAGCTCACCTCGCTGTTCACCACCGGCCCGCAGGTCATCGGTGGCGTTCGCATGGTGCCGTGCGGCATCCAGACCGGCTCGGGCACGTTCTCGTTCTGGAACACGGTCACGACGGCCACCACCGCGCAGGAGAACACGGCGACGACGCTGTGCAACAACCTGCTCGGCATCGGCGCCCGTGCACAGGAGAACAACGCAGCCGACCTCAAGGCCCGTGGCGACGCCCTCGCCGCGGTCGCCGGTGAGGCCGACAGCCAGGTCGTGATCGGCTTCTCGGCCGGCGCGTACATCGCCAAGGCCAACGGTGCCGCCAGCGGTGACCCGGTCGCCGCGAACGTCGGCATCGGCGCCATCAGCGACAACGGTGCCGGCGTGAACCTCGGTTCGCCCATCACCGGCACCGCCCCGAACCTGGCGCCCAGCGCCACGTTCTTCAACGCCGCCACCTTCGGCCGCAGCGTCTACAACGTGTTCCCCACCGCCGTCGTGACCAGCCTGTTCGGCAACGACGACCTGAAGAGCATGTTCGTCGGTGCGACCTCGTCGCTGTGCTCGAACACCGCCGTGATCCAGAAGTTCGGCTTCCTCGTGCACCCCTCGTGCGGTTCGACCGCCACGAAGGGCAGCCTCCTCACCGGTCAGCTCTGACCCGTCCTCGACCTCGTACCGCACTCCGAAAGGAACCACACCCTCATGAGCATCAAGCTCAAGAAGCTCGCTGCCGGTTCGGCCATCCTGGCCGTCGCGGTGGCTGGTCTCGTCAGCACGGATGCCTCGGCCTTGCCGGCCGGGTCGCCCGCTGACGGCACCAACACCCTGTCCCCGTTGTCGTTCGCGAACACCGCGACGTTCAGCCTCACCCCGCCCGCCGGTGCGGCCTGCCAGGGCGACTCCGCCTCGGGTGGCTACCGCTGGCAGACGTTCATGGTCCCCAGCTCGGTCGATGCCGGCACCCTCACGTACAACGCGAGTGGCCCCATCGCCCCGGCCGGTGTGACGTTCACGCAGCCGTTGTTCTCGGCGGGCTCGCCGGTCATCCAGCGCACCACGGCCGTCACCTCGGGCGTGCTCACGCCGATCCCGACGTACACCTTCCCGGCGGGCCTCACGGTCCCGGCCGGTTCGTACGACGTCGGCTATGCGTGCACCCTGGCCGGTGCGACCACCCGCTACTGGGAGACCCCGGTGACGGTGTCATCGACCGGTGCGACCACGTTCAACGTGGCGTTCGGCGCGGCCCCGGCCCCGGCGAACATCACGTCGGCGAGCGGTGGCGACACCACGCTGAACGGCTCGTTCACGCTCGCGGCGGCCACCCCGGCCCTCACGACGCTGACGGCCACGGCCACCCCGCAGGGTGGCGGTGCGGCGACCACGATCACGCTCGCCACGAGCGCGACCTCGTTCGCCTTCACCGGTCTGGTGAACGGCACCACCTATGACGTCGTGGTCACCGCGACGAACTCGGTGGGCTCGAGCACCTCCAACACCGTGTCGGCCCTCGTCGCCCCGGGTGCGTTCCCCGCCGTGACGAACCTGGCCGCGCAGGGTCAGCCCGAGGCGATCAAGGTCGACTGGACCGCTCCGATCGACAGCCAGCCCCGTACCGGCTACCGCCTGGAGATCGCCACTGATGCGGCGTTCGCCTCGCCGATCGTCGGTTCGCCGTTCACGGTGGGCGCCGCGGCCGTCACCTACACCCAGTCCGGTCTCACCGCCGGCACGGTGTACTACGCCCGCATCACCGCCCTGTACGCCGCGCCGTACGTCGGCACGCTGTCGAACGTGGTCACCGCCACGGCCCTCAGCAACGCCGTCATCGAGCAGCAGATCACCGTCGTCCGTCCGGCCGGAGCGTTGGTGCTGACGCAGCGTTGCGGTGTCTACGGTGCGCTCGACGCCGAGGCCGCCGTCGCCGGTGCGTTCCCGGTGGCGCTCCCTGCGGAGACCGCGGTGGGTGGCACGGGCACGGCCCCGATCGTGATCAACGCCGGCTCGCCGGCCAACGGTCTGGCGGACCCGCTGTTCAACGACTACCCGTACCCGCAGCCGGCCAACTACGCCACGCGTTGCGGTGTCGACATGGGCACCGGTCGTCTGGTCACCAGCGGCCCGCTCGCCGGTAACTACTACACGGCGCAGGGTCGTCTGAACCAGATCACCATCGTGAACACCTCGGACCTCGACAACGGCTGGACCCTCAACGGCACCATGAGCGACTTCACGGTCGCCGGTGGTGGCGCCTCGTTCAGCGGCAACTTCCTCGGCTGGACCCCGAAGGTGACCTCGGTCTCCAGCGGCGTCACCGGTTCGACCACCTACAACATGGTCGTCAACCCCGGTGCCGGCGTGGACCCGAACGCTCCTGGCCTGGGCACCTCGAAGGTGCTCGCGTCGGCTCCGGCCGGCAGCGGCCTGGGCATCACCACCCTCGACGCCCGCCTGAAGCTGCTCATCCCGAGCTCGGTCCGGGCCGGTACCTACACCGGCATCCTCACGTTCAGCGCCGTCTGATCGTCGACCACATCATCACCCCCTGATGCCCACGGCGGTGTGGGACGGCCTCGGTCGTCCCACACCGCTCACGGCGTTCTCCACCGAAAGCACCTTGCACATGCAACTCCGCACCCGTCGCTCGCTCGTCGTCCTCGCTGCCGTGGCGTGCGCCCTCGTGGCCGCACCCACCGCGCGGGTCGACGCCTCCACCACTCCCACCGACCCCGCCCCGGCGCCCATCGACACCGACGGCGTGCAGCCCGGCGAAGAGGTCGTGCACAGCTGGGCGCTCACGCCTGCCGGCAACGACGATCCCGATGCCGCCGGCAACCGGCCCGAGCTCGCCTACGAGGCCGATCCCGGCACCGTCATCGAGGACGCCGTCACCCTCTACAACTACAGCAACGAACAACTGATCTTCCGGGTGTACGCCACCGATGCGTTCAACACCGAGGACGGCAAGTTCGACATCCTCCCCGGCGACCAGGACCCGACCGACGTCGGGTCGTGGGTGCAGGTGGAGCAGGAGAACATCTCAGTGCCGCCCGGCACGCAGGTGACCATCCCCATCACGATCACTGTGCCGGCCGAGGCGACGGCCGGCGATCACGCCGGCGCCGTGCTCGCCTCGAGCCCCACGCTCGGTACGGGCGAGGGTGGCAACTCGGTGGTGCTCGACCGTCGCACCGGCACCCGCCTGTACCTGCGCGTGAACGGCCCGGTGCGCCCCGAGCTGGCGATCACCGGGGTCGACACCACGTATCACCAGTCGGTGAACCCGCTCGCCGGGTCGGCGTCTGTGCAGTTCACCGTGGAGAACCGCGGCAACACCCGACTCGCCGGTGAGGGCACCGTCGAGGTCGGGGGCCCGTTCGGTCTCGGCACGGTCGAGGTGCCGATGGGTGAGGTGCCCGAGCTGCTGCCCGGGCAACGCGTCACGATGACCGTGGAGCTCGAGGACGTGCCTGCGCTGCTGATCAACTCCGCGAAGGTCACCATCACGCCGACGGGTGACGACGTCACCGACGCAGTGTCGGTGTCGAGCACTGACACCGTGTTCGCGCCGCCGCTC
The DNA here is from genome assembly GCA_039796575.1 of Actinomycetota bacterium. Taxonomy (GTDB): domain Bacteria; phylum Actinomycetota; class Acidimicrobiia; order Acidimicrobiales; family Ilumatobacteraceae; genus UBA668. The sequence continues at coordinate 11,137 of JBDKJP010000010.1, read as the reverse complement.
GCGGTGCTGCTCGTGTTGCTGGCCATGGTGTTCGGCTGGTTGGCGGTGCGTCGTCTGCGCCGCCACGCCGCCGCGGCGCCCGATGTCAGCGGCGCCGATGTCGATCAGCGAGAGCCGCAGCACGCGTGAACCGACACGTCGTCGTTCGCTCGGCGTTCGCGCTGCTCGCCACCGCAGCCGCGGTGGTCGGGCTCGCGGCACCTGCCGTCGCCGGGTCCATCCTCGTCGGCCCCCACGCCGAACTCGACCGCGCCAACGTGGAGGTCGACGATCGCGTCATCGTCACCATCGACGGGTTCGAGGCGCGCGTCGTCACCATCTCGGTCTGCGGCAACGAAGCGCGCCGGGGCTCGGCCGACTGCAACATGGTGGCGAGCAAGGGGCTTCGCCTCGACGGCGACGGCACGGCGACCACGGCCCAGTTCGGCATCGCCGCGCCGCCGGTGCCGTGCCCGTGCATCGTGCGCGTGGCCAGTCGCAACGCCGACGAGGTGTCGGTGGTGCCGATCAACCTCTCCGGTCACCCGATGGGTGAGATCGAGGATGCCGGCCCTGGTGCGGCCATCGAGGACACGCTCGCCGTCACCTTCGGCGTGGACGACGTGACCTCGGGCTTCGGCGAGTCGCTGCGCCACGAGCTCGGCGGCCCCGGCCGCTACGAGGTGACGGTGACGGTGAAGAACCGCTCCACCGTCACGCTCACCGGCATCACGGTCTCGGGTGACGTCGGCCGTCGTGCCGACGAGGTGGCATCGTCGTTCGACTTCTCCGGCCTCGAACCGCTGGGTGCGGGGGAGACGTGGGAGCAGACCATCCGGGTCGACGTGCCGGCACCGACGTTCGGCGAGCTGCACTGGCACGGCTTCGTGACGCGCGACGGCGACACGCTCGCGGCCACCGAGACCATCACCCACCGGCCGTGGCTGCTGGTCGGCGTCGTGCTGTTCCTCGTGCTCGACATCGCACTGCTCGTCGGCCGTTGGCTCGTGCATCGTCACGCCCGCGGCGACGCCGACGGCCCGTCGGGGCATCCCCCGATGGACGAGGCCCCCGAGATGGAGCTCGTCGGCGTCGGTTGACCGTCGCAACCGGGCGTGTTCCGTCCCGGTTTCCGGGACGGAACACGCCCAGAAGCCGACGTGGGACGAACGACGCCCAGAAACCCCGCTGTCAGAGGGAGTTTCGGGGTGCGGCCAGGGTGACGCTGACGCTGACGGGGAGGCCGTTGCGCAGGACGTCGACCACCAGCACGTCGCCCGGCTGGTGCGGGGCCAGCGCTGCACCGACGGCGCTGACGTCGGCCACGGGCACGCCGTCGATGGCGACGATCACATCGCCCTCACGCAGGCCGGCGACGGCCGCAGGGCCCTTCGTGTCGACGGAGGTGATGCGCAGGTCGGCGGCCGCGGCGTCGAGCACCACACCCATCCACACCGTGTCGGCGGCACCGTCGGCGAGCGCACGGCGCAGCGAGTCGAGCCGCTCCAGCGACAGCAGCGTGGCGTCGCCGTCGGCGTGCGAGCACAACGCCACCAGCTCGCCGCGCTGGTTCACCACGGGCGTGCCCTCGGGGAGCTCGGCGACCGGTGCGGCGGGGTCGGTGGTGGTGGTCTCGATGGTGCCGTCGTCCTGCACCACGGCCGTGACGTGCTCGGCGCCGTAGAACGTGAGCTCGTCGCCGGGTGCCACCTCGGTGGCCACCGTGAACGAGGTGAGCGACACCTCGGTGTCGTGCGCGAGCACCGCGAACCCCGACCGCTGGTCGACCAGCAGGACACGGGCCTCCTCGGTGCCGCCGTCGGGCAGGAGCAACTCGACCGTGTTGTCGGCGCTCACCGCGGCGGCGGTGGTGATGATGAGCGACCCGTTGTTCACGGCGACGGCCACCGCGACCGGTTCGACCGATTCGCCGACGGACACCGCATAGGTGGGGAGCGGGTCGACCGCGGGTGCCGTGGTGCTGCCGGTGCCGGCGTCGACCGAGCTGGTGGGCCCCTCGACCTCCGTGGTGTCGGAGCCGGCCGTGGAGGTGGGGTCGGTGGTGCTGGGGGCGGCCAGCGACGAGGAGCTGTCGGCGGTGCCGACGGTGGCGACCGTGGAGCGCACGCTCACGCCGGCGCTGCGCCCGGCGTGGGTGGGCAGCATGGTCCACAGCACGGCCAGCGCGAGCAGGCTGCCGATGGCGCCGGTGGCGGCGGTGAGGCCGCGCCCGATGGTGAGCGGCGGCTCGCTGGTGGCCCACGCCTGCTGGCCCATCTCGCTCGGGTGGCGCCATTGGCGTTCGTGCGCGGGAAGGGGAGCGCGGGGATACAGCTCGTCGTCGTTTCCCTCACTCCGGTCCACGAAGGGGGCAGGTTAGTGACGAACCGACCACAAGGGGCATCGCGCGGCTGACCTGCGGTGACGGTGGCATCGTGGCACTCGCACCGCCGACGGCTACCATGCGGCATTGTGCACGCTCCCGCCGACGGCAACTCGTGGCTCGGTCTCACCGAGTCGGTCCTGCCGGTCGGCGACGTGTACGACTGGTGCCTCCAGCCGCAGTGCGGCGCGGTGGTGCTGTTCAGCGGCACGGTGCGCGACCATGCCGTCGACGAGGACGGTCGTGAGCGCACCGACGTGCAGCACCTCACCTACGAGGCCTACGAGTCGCAGGTTGTGCCGGCGTTCGAGGCCATCGAACGCGAGCTCCGCGCCCGCTGGCCGCACACGGGTCGTGTCGCGCTGCTGCACCGCGTCGGTCGGCTCGACCTGATGGAGAGCAGCGTGCTCGCGTGCGTCAGCGCACCGCATCGGCCCGAGGCGTTCGAGGCGGCGCGCTATGCCATCGACGCGTTGAAGGCCAGCGCGCCGATCTGGAAGCACGAGGTGTGGGCCGACGGTGCCGACTGGGGCACGGGTGCGCACGCTCCGGTGGCGCCCGCCACGGTGCCCACCGCAGGTGGCGGCCGCACGTGATCTGGGTCCTCGTCGCCATCGTCGTGGTCGTGCTCGCGGTGCTCGTCATCGTGATGCGCAAACCGCACCAGGAGCCGGGTGTGGCGAGCTTCCGCCGCCACATCGACGCGCTGTCGCCCGAGGCGCGTCGCGAAGTGATGGACCGCGTGCGGCCCCCCGACTCGAACCAGCAGGAAGGCCAGGGCAACTGAACCATGGCACGCGACCTCGCCATCGACCTCGGCACGGCCAACACGCTCGTGTACATGAAGGGCCGCGGCATCGTGCTCAACGAGCCGTCCGTCATCGCCCTCAACCGGCAGACGGGTGAGGTGCTGGCCACCGGCCGCGAGGCGTGGCAGATGATCGGCCGCACCCCCGGCTACATCGTCGCGGTGCGGCCGTTGCGCGGTGGCGCCATCACCGACTTCGAGATCACCGAGCGCATGATCCGCCTGCTGCTGCAGCGCGTCGGCGTCAGTCGGTTCACGCGGCCGAAGGTGGTCATCTGCGTGCCGTCGGCCATCACCGAGGTCGAACGCCGTGCGGTCACCGACGCGGCGCGCCGCGCCGGTGCGGCCGATGCGCAGCTCATCGAGCAGCCCATGGCCGCCGCCATCGGCGCCGACCTGCCCATCGACGAGCCGGTCGGCAACATGGTCATCGACATCGGCGGTGGCACCAGCGAGACCGCGGTCATCAGCCTCGGCGGCGTGGTGGCGCTCGAAGCGGTGCGCGTCGGCAGCTTCGACATCGACGCGGCCATCCAGGCGTACGTGCGCCGCGAGCACGGCATCGCCATCGGCGAGCGCACGGCAGAAGAAGTGAAGATGGCCATCGGTTCGGCGGCGCCCACCGACGACGAGAGCCAGGCCGAGGTGCGCGGTCGCGACCTGATGACCGGCCTGCCGAAGACCGTGGTGCTCACGCCCGAGGAGATCCGCTTCGCCATCGAGGACGTGGTGTCCAGCATCATCGCCTCCGTGGTGCGCTGCCTGGCGAAGGCGCCGCCCGAGCTGGCGCAGGACTTCCTCGTGCGCGGCATGTACCTCGTGGGTGGCGGCGGTCTGCTGCGCGGCCTCGCGCCGCGCATCGAGCGCGAGACCCAGGTGCCGGTGAAGATGAGCAACATGCCGCTCGAGGCGGTCGTGATGGGTGCGGGGCACTGCATCGAGCACTACGACGCGCTGAAGACCATGTTCATGGGTGCCCGCCGTCCCTGAACCGCTCGACATGCAGTGGCCGCCACACTTCTGGCAGTCTGTGTGACATGACGGACACGCAGCCCTCCACGCCGCCGGTGAGCGACTGGGCCACCGACTACGACATCTTCGACCCGGAGTACATCAACAACCCGTTCCCCATCTGGGACGAGTTGCGCGACCAGTGCCCCATCGCCCGCACCGAGCGCTGGGGCGGTTCGTGGCTGCCCACGAAGTACGACGACGTCACCGAGATCGCCCGCAACATCCTCGACTTCCCGTCGGGCAACGGCATCTCGGTGGTGCCCCCGCCGGCCGGCGTGGGCGACCCCGACGGCCCGCCGCCGCTGCTGGCCGCCGGCCTGCCGCCCATCAGCAGCGACCCGCCGCTGCACACCTGGACGCGCCGACTGGTGCTGCCCACGATGAGCCCGGCCCGCGTGGCCGAGTACGAGGTGTTCACCCGCGACCTGTGCCGCACGCTCGTCGACGGCTTCCTCGCCCGCGGCGAGGTCGATGCTGCGGCCGAGTACGCGCAGCAGATCCCGGTGCGCGTCATCGCGCACATCCTCGGCGTGCCCGAGTCGATGTCGTCGACGTTCACCGAGTGGGTGCGCGACGTGCTCGAGTTCGCGAACGACGCCGAGCGGCGCATGCGCGGCATCACCGGCATCCTGCAGTACCTCAACGGCGCGCTCGACGAGCGCATCGCCAACCCCACCGACGACTTCATCAGCGAGCTGCTGCAGTCCGAGCACGACGGCAAGCCCATCGAGCGTCCAGTGGTGATGGGCATGTGCGCCCTGCTGCTCATCGCCGGCATCGACACCACGTGGTCGTCGATCGGTTCGTCGATGTGGCACCTCGCCACGCACCCCGACGACCGTCGCCGCCTCCTCGGCGCCGACAAGGACCTGTGGTCCACCGCCATCGAGGAGCTGCTGCGTGCGTACGCGCCGGTCACCATGGCCCGCCGCCTCTCGCACGACGTGGAGTTCAACGGCTGCCCGATGAAGGCGGGCGACCGCGTGCTGATGAACTTCCCGGCCGCGAACCGCGACCCCGATCAGTTCCCCGATCCCGACAAGGTGATCCTCGACCGTGAGAACAACCGGCACGTCGCGTTCGGCGCCGGCATTCACCGCTGCGCCGGCTCGAACCTGGCCCGCATGGAGCTGCGTGTCGCGATCGAGGAGTTCATCACCCGCATCCCCGAGTTCGAGCTGAAGGACCCCGCGCTCGTCACCTGGGCGGGTGGCCAGGTGCGCGGCCCGCGCAACATCCCCGTCGTGTTCTGATGCGGTCGCTGCGCGACACCACGCACGCACACGATGCGGGCATCGCGCAGATCCGCCACCAGTTCCAGATGCCGCTCGAGTTCCCCGACGCGGTGCTGCAGGCCGCCGACGACGCGGCACGGCGCGAGCCGTCCGAGCACGTCGATCGCACCGACGTGCCGTTCGTGACGCTCGACCCGGCCACCAGCACCGACCTCGACCAGGCCTTCGCGCTGTCGTCCGCCGGCGACGATCTGCTGTTGCAGTACGCCATCGCGGACGTGAACTGGTTCGTGCGCGACGGCGACCCGATCGACACGGAGGCCTGGCAGCGCGCGATGACCCTGTACCTCCCCGATGGCAGAGCGGGGCTCTATCCGCCGGTGCTCTCGGAGGGTGCTGCCAGCCTGCTGCCCGACGGTCCACGGCCCGCGGTGGTGTTCCACGTGCGTGTCGGCCCCGACGGCACCGCGCGCCTCGACGGCGCCGAACGGGCCGTGGTGCGCACCCGGGCGAAGCTGGCGTACGACACGGTGCAGCCGTCGGAGCTGCCGCCCGAGTTCGCCGAGTTCGCCCGTCGCGTGGAGGCCGCCGAGGTGGCGCGTGGCGCGGCACCGGTCGATCCGCCGGAGCAGGTGGTGGAACGCAACACGCACGGCTACAAGCTCTCGTTCCGGCCGCGCCTGGCCAGCGAGACCGCGAACGCTGCGCTCTCGTTGGCCACCAACCTCGCCGTCGCGCAGGCGATGGTCGGCGCCGGCGTCGGCCTGTTCCGCGTGATGCCCGACCCCGACGAACGTGCGGTGCGCCGACTGCGGCACACGGCGCACGCGTTCGGCATGGACTGGCCGAAGCACCAGCCGCTCGAGGTGTACGCGCGCACGCTCGACGCGAACGACCCGCGTCATGCCGCGTTCATGCTGGCGGTGCGCCGGGCCGGTGGTGGCGCGGAGTACGTCACGCACACCGACGGTGTGGTGCCGTGGCACTCGGCCGTCGCGGCCACCTACGCGCACGCCACGGCGCCGTTGCGTCGGTTGGCCGATCGGTACGTGGTGGCCACCGTGCTGGCGGTCGCCAACGGTCGCGAGGTGCCCGAGGCGGTGCAGGCCGCGCTGCCGAACCTGCCTGCCGCCATGGCGCGTGCTGCATCGAAGAGCAACCAGATCGAACGCGCCGTCATCGACCTCGCCGAAGCGGTGATGCTGGAGGGCCAGGAGGGCCACACCTACCCGGCGGTGGTGGTGGAGGACGACGACGAGGTGAGCAAGATCCAGCTCACCGAGATCGGCGTGGTGGCGAAGGTGAAGGCGAAGGGGTTGCACCCGGGCGACGAGTGCAGGGTGAAGCTGGTGCGTGCCGACCCGGAGCGTCGCGAGGTGCACTTCGAACGCGTCGCCTGACGCGTCTCGGGCTCAGCGAGTGCAGTGGTGGTGCCCGGCCGACCGGCCGGAGATGGAGGTCATCAACCGAACCCCGATCCGGGGATGATGTTCAGCTCCACGAAGGGGGCGTGAGGCGCTCGCGCCGCGGCCGCCTGCACGCCGTCGATCACGCGTGTCGACTGCCCGTTCGACCACTGCCACACGTCGTACGCCTCGGCGCCCGTCGCGCCGACCGGCTGCGCGCCCACGAGCAGCCGGTCGCCCGGCAGCCACGACAGTGGCGTGAACACCGACTCGGTGGGCAGCGCCATGCGCACCGGCTCGAAGCGCGACGCAGTGATGAGCTCCACGCGGTTGCCGTTCGTGCTGTGTGCCACCACCCACGCGGCCGCGCCGTTGTCGGACGAGCTGGTGACCAGTCCTGTGGCCGATTCGCCGGTGTACACGGCGAGCGTCTCGAGCTGATTGAACGGCAGCGTGTAACGGTGCACCTCGGTGGTGCCGTCGGGGTGCGTGTGCAGGAACGTGAACGAGTCGCCACCGGGATCGAACGCCAGCCCGGTCACTTCGCCGTGCTCGATGGAACCGAGGCGTGTGGGGTTCGCGCCGCGGTTGCTGGCGAGGAAGATGCCCTCGCCCAACCCGTCGGCGCCCTGGCCGGCCGCCACGATGTGCTTTCCGGCCGGGTGGTACACGGCGGCAGTGGTGCGCTCCATGAACGAGACGTCGATGCGGTCACTGCTGTCGTGCGCGTTGCGCCAGATGAGATTGCCGGTCTGCGCGTTCGGTGCGATGAGCGCCTTGCCCGTGGGCTCCGACCAACGCAGCGCGCGGTTGTCGGGGAAGTAGCCGGTCTCCACGAACCGGCCGTCGTCGCGCAGCAGCACATCGGGACCGATGACCACCTCGTCGCCGTCGGGGCTCCACTGGATCCAGCTCGGGTTGCGGCCGTCCAGGTCGGCCAGGCAGCTGAACGCACCGGCGCCATCCAGCGCCCACAGCTTGCCCTCGAACACGAACGTGGTCTGGCCATCGGCGGGCACCGGTGTCATCGCGCACGTCGCGTCGAGCGGGAGGTCGGCGGTGGAGTACGTCGCCGGGAGGTCGTCGATGGTCGGCACCGTCGAGCTCGTGGTCGGTTCATCCGTCGGGGACGGGTCGGTGGTGGCGCTCGCCTCGGTCGAGTCGCTCACCGTGTCGGGCGCGTTCGACGCCGGCGCAGTGGGCGCGGTGTCGGTGACGTCGCTCGAGCAGCCCACCAGCGCCAGTGCCAGCAGCACCGGGACGACCCGTCGGCCCCTCATGGTCGGCACCCTACGCCCCACGCGGCGTGCGGGCGGGAAAAGTCGCGCGACTGTCGTACTAGGCCGGGTCGATGCGGTACGCCACGCCCTCGGAGTGGGCCAGCACGTACAGCTCGCCGTCGGGCCCGGTGACGATGGCACTGGGGTTGCCGGTCACCGTGCCGAGCACGACGACAGTGCCGTCGGCCTGCAGTGCCCACACCTTGCCCGAGCAGTAGTCGGTGACGACGTACCACCCGACGAGTGACGGGACGGCGTTGCCGCGGTAGACGGTGCCGCCGCTCACCGAGCAGCCGTCGTCACCGTGCTGGTACTCCCAGATCGGCAACTGCGAGCCCTCGCCCGACTGGTCGGCGTTGAACGGGTGCGTGCCCTCGAGTGCGCTCCACCCGAAGTTCACGCCACGGCCGCCGCCGTCGGCGGCGAGCGCCACGTTCACCTCTTCCCAGTCGCCCTGGCCGACGTCGCCGATCCACAGGTCGTCGGTGCTCGGGTCGAACGCGAAGCGCCACGGGTTGCGCAGCCCGTACGACCAGATCTCGGGACGTGCACCGTCGACCCCGACGAACGGGTTGTCGGGCGGCACCGAGTACGGCTGGTAGCCCGAGCCGAGCGGGTCGATGCGCAGGATCTTGCCGAGCGGCGACGAGAGGTCCATCGCCCGGCGCTCGGGGTCGCCGCCGGCGCCGCCGTCGCCGAGGCCGATGTAGAGCATGCCGTCGGTGCCGAACGTGATCTTGCCGCCGTTGTGGTTCGCGTACGGCTGGTCGACGGTGATGACCGTGCGCTGCGACGCGGCATCGATCGAGCCGTCGTCGTTCACGGCGAACTCGGCGACCACCGTGTCGCCGGCGAGGTCGGTGTAGTCGACGTAGAGGAACGGCCGAGTGGGGTGGTACGCCAGCCCGAGCAGCCCCTGCTCGTTCTCCGAGGTGATCTGATCGGACAGGTCGAGCAACGGTTCGCCCACGGTGCCGGCCGTGAACGGCACGATGCGACCGTCCTGCTGCGCCACCACCCATGTGACGTAGTCGCGCGTGGCCGAATCGACCGGCCGCACCATGCCGTCGGCGAACGCAGTGAACGTGACCGACCCCTCGGTGAGCGGTGTCGTGGAGGTGGTGGGCGGCAGTGTGCGCTCGGGCAACGTGTCGCCCGTGGTGGTCTCTGGCGCGACCGTCTCGGTGGTGGTGTCGGCGACCGTGGTCGCGGTGGTGGAGGTGAGCACCTCCTCTTCGCTCGAGCACGCGGCCAGCAGCAGCACGCCGGCGACGGCGGTCCCGACGAGGGTGCGCCTCATCGCTGCGCCACCCGCACGAGGCCCTCCTGCACCACGCTCACGGCGAGGTGGCCGTCGGCGGTGTAGATGGCACCACCCGCGAGGCCGCGGGCGCCGCCGGTGGAGATGGGGTGCTGGTCGTACAGCAACCAGTCGTCGGCACGGAACGGACGGTGGAACCACATCGCGTGGTCGAGGCTCGCCATCTGCATGCCGGGCGTCTCCCACGACAGGCCGAACGGCAGCACCGTGGTGTCGAGCAGCGTCATGTCGCTCGCGTAGGTGACGATGCAGGCGTGCAGCGTGGGGTCGTCGGGCAGCGTGCCGTCGGCGCGCAGCCACACCTTCTGGCCGTACGACACCTTGCCCTGGCGGCTGAACGGGTCACCGTCGATGTGACGCAGATCGATGGGGCGCGGCCGGTCGTACCACTCGCCCATCCGCTCGCGGTACGGCGCCATGCGGGTCTTGAAATCGGGCAGCGTGTCGGCCGCCGGCACGTCGAGCGGCATCGGCGGCTGGTAGTCGGGGCCGTCCTCGGGGATGTGGAAGCTGGCCTGCAGGTTGAAGATGGCCCGCCCGTGCTGGATGGCCACTACGCGGCGGGTGCTGAAGCTCTTGCCGTCGCGGATGCGGTCGACCTCGTAGAGGATGGGCACGGTCGGGTCGCCGGGGCGCAGGAAGTACGCGTGCAACGAATGCACGTGGCGGCCCACCTCCACCGTGCGGGTGGCGGCCACGAGCGCCTGCCCGGCCACCTGGCCGCCGAACACGCGTTGGCGGTTCTCGTCGGGCGACACACCTCGGAAGATGTTCACCTCGATGTTCTCCAGATCGAGCAGGTCCACGAGTTCGTCGAGAGCAGTCATGCGCCCGCCATTCTCGCAGGGTCGTCACCCCGGTGCCGCCCCGACCTTCCACAACACCCAGTCGTCGTCGCTCCACACCACGGTCCACCCGAGGTCGGTGCCCTCGGCTTCCGACACGAGCGGCTGGCCACTGGTCAAGCCGCGACGCATGAGGAAGTAGTCGGCCCGCTGCTGCACCACGTCGAGCGGCGTGGACTGCACGCCCCGGCGATCGGTGTACAGCGTGAGGGCGCGCACCTTGAAGAAGGCCACCACGTCGTCCTGGTGGGTGTACGTGCGCACGGCCTGCCAGGCCGCCTGCGCATACGGCTGCTCCGGCCCGTCGGCGAGGTCGAGGCCCTTCGCGCGCAGGTCGCGCATCTGCTCGGTCGCGTCGGCCACCTTCGGCAGGTGGTACGTGGTGAGCAGCGCGAGCGCGGCCACTGCCACCCAGCGGCCGGCGTGGCGGGGGAGCGGAGTGGCGGCGAGCGCCTGCGCCGCGAAGTACACGGCGAACGGCGTGGCGGTCATCAGGTACCGGCCCGAGACGGCGGGGATCATGCCGGCGATGGTCATCGAGCCGACGGCCACCACCACGAACGGCGCGTCCATCGACGGCGCACGCCACAACCGCACCACGATGCCGGCGAGCACGAGCAGCACCGCCAGCAGCAGCCACACGCCGCGCAACCCCGGGATGCCGAGCTGGTCGGCGAAGTTCAACCGGTACGCGCCCTGCAGCTTGCGCCACACCTGGTGCAGCCCGGCGTCGTCGTACGACGGGGCGAGCGAGCTGGGCAGCAGGAGCTGGAACCCGATGACGCCCACCACGAACGTGACGTAGGTGGTGGCCACGCGGCGACGGTCGGCCAGGCGCCACCGACCGCGCAGGTCGAGCAGCTGCA
>JBDKJP010000009.1:0-20876 GCA_039796575.1 Actinomycetota bacterium | reverse complement strand
CCCGTGCTCACCAGTTGGTACACGGGCGAAGTGGTGGCGGGCGTGGAGGAGGTGTTCGCCGAGGCGGGCTACGACCTGCTCATCGGCACCGCCGACCCGGGCGCGAGGGAACGCATGTTGGCGGGCGAGACCCGCTTCCGGCAACGCGTCGACGGCGTGCTGCTGGTCGACGTGATGTGTCGCGAGGAGGGCGCCCAGCGTCTGGCCACGCTCGACGTCCCGGTGGTGGTGCTCGGCGAGGAGCTGCGGGCCGTCACGTCGGTGTCGGTCGACAACATCGCCGGCGCGCGCATGGCGGCCGACCACCTCGTGCGCCTCGGGCACCGCCACATCGGCGTCATCGGCGGCAAGAGCTACGCCGAGCAGGCCCGCGACGTGCCCAACGACCGCACCGCCGGGTTCCGCGCCGCGCTGGCCGACGCGGGCGTGCCGCTGCCCGACGAGTTGGTGGAGGACGGCGGCTTCACCATCGAGGGTGGCCGCCTCGCGATGCACGCACTGGTGCGTCGCCCGCAGCCGCCGACGGGCGTGTTCGCGATGAGCGACGAGATGGCGTTCGGCGCACTGCAAGCGCTTCGCGAGCTCGGCCTCACCCCCGGCGTGCACATGTCGGTGGTCGGCTTCGACGACCACACGGTCAGCGAGGCCATCGGTCTCACCACCGTGCGCCAGCCCGTGCGTGCCATCGGCCGCACCGGCGCGCGGGTGCTGCTCGACCATCTCGAAGGGCTCACCGCCGTCGCCCACCACCCCATGCCGCTCACGCTCGTCGAACGCTCGAGCACGGGCGTGCCACACTCCACGTCGTGAGGTTGCAACTCGCCAAGCCCACCGAGCACACCAGCGTCGTGCGCTGGCCGCTCGCCGAGCCGCTCTCCGAGTGGCAGATCGACGGGATGCAGAAGGTGATGGGCCTGCACCGTCACCAGGTGCGCATGGTCGAGACCGCCGACCTCACGTACGTCGTGAAGGAGCTCCCCGACGACCTCGCCGAGCGTGAGTGGCGTCTGCTGCGCGAGCTGTCGGAGGCGGGCCTGCCGACCGCCGAAGTGGTGGGCGTGGTCACCGGCCGCGACGACGAGGCCGACGGCCTGCTCATCACCCGCCACCTCGACTACTCGCTCCCCTACCGCGTGCTGCTGTCGGGTCGCGGCCTGCGCATCCCGTACCTCGGTGAGCGCGTGCTCGACGCGCTCGCCGGTCTGCTCGTGCGGTTGCACCTCAGCGGCTTCTACTGGGGCGACTGCTCGCTGAGCAACACGCTGTTCCGACGCGACGCCAGCGCGCTGTCGGCGTACATCATCGACGTGGAGACCGGTGAGCGTCACCCGTCACTCACCGACGGCCAGCGCCGGCTCGACCTCCAGATCGCCACCGAGAACGTCGCGGGCGACCTGCTCGACCTGCAGATGGGCGGCCTGCTCGCCGACGGCATCGACCCGGTGGAGACCGCGCTCGCCATCGAGCAGGCGTACACCGCGCTGTGGAACGAGCTCACCGGCGTCGACGAGTTCAACGCGATGGAGACGTTCCGCGTCGACCAGCGCCTGCGCCGGCTGCACGACCTCGGCTTCGACGCCTCCGAGCTCGAGCTCGTCAGCACCGGTGGCGGCACACGTCTGCGCATGGTGCCGAGGGTGGTGGAGCACGGCTTCCACCAGCAGCGGCTGCGGTCGCTCACCGGTCTGCACGCCGAGGAGAACCAGGCGCGCCGGCTGCTGAACGACATCAGTCGCTACGGCGCGGTGATCGAGCAGCGCACGGGCAAGAAGGTCACCGAGTCGATGGCGGCGACCCGCTGGCTCGACGACCGGTTCGAGCCCACCATCGCCGCCATCCCCCACGACCTGGTCGACAAGCTCGAGCCGGCGGAGATCTACCACCAGGTGCTCGAGCACCGCTGGTTCATCAGTGAGAAGGCGGGGGGCGACGTCGGCATGAAGGAGACCGTTGCCAGCTACGTGCGCGACGTGCTCGCCCCTGCGCCCGCCGAGCAGCTCGTGGCCACCGCCGACGACCTCCCCGTCACCCAGGAGCTCCCCGTCACGTTCGTCGACGAGTAGCCGGGCTTCTGGGCGCGATTCGTCCCGAAATCGCTTTTGGGTGTGCTGCGTCCCGGAAACCGGGACGCAGCACACCCAGAAGCCTCGGTCGGCGACGGAGTAGTCGGGTCAGGCGGCGGCTTCGAACTCGGCCCAGATGGCGGCACCGTCGGGGCGCGCCATCACCCGCTCGTGCAGCAGCGCACGCTGCTGGTCGGCGACCAGCGCCGGCTGGTCGACGGTGGCCCAGCGCACGAGGCCGCCCCAGAACCGGTCGATCAGCTCGCTGCCCGGCACGGTGCCACCGTCGAGCGTGCGGAACGTGACCGACGCGCACTCGCCGAGGTAGAGCCGCAGCGAACTGACGTGGATCTCCTCGTCGGCGCGGATGCGCCCGACGATCTCGGCGGCCTCCTCGGCCTGGGCGCGACGGTCGACGAACAGGTCGGGCGTGCGCAGGATGGCCTGCGTGGCCGCGAACCCGATCTCGGCGCGGAACTCGATGACCAGCAGGTTCATCAACAGCGACAGCAGACCCTCGATCTCGGGCGGCAGCTCGGGCATGAACCGGGTGCCGGCCTCCGGGCGCGAGATGTTCTCCGGCGGGTCGACGTCGGGGTAGCGACCGGCGCCGAACGCGAGGTCGCGCGCGGCGAACCACATCGCGTCGTGCGCACCGATGCCCGGCACGCCGCCCTCGTCGAACCCGTGCGCCTTCAGCAACCCCTTGCCGAGGTGGCCGATGCCCATCTCGCTGATGTCGTCGACGATGTGCGGCTGCAGTGCCGGGAACTCGATGTCGGCGAGCAGACGGCCGCGGGCTTCGATCTTGCCGGTGATGGTGAGCGAGTTCCAGAACGTCTCGCCGAGGCCGTGGCGCAGCAGCACGCGCGACTGCTCGACGTTCGGCAGCCGGACGCCGCCGAGCAGCGACGAGTCGGCCGCGAGCGGTGCACCGCCGCGAGCGATGAGCGCTGCCTCCCACGCCCCCAGTGCCGGCTCGCGGACGAGCGCCCGAGGCGGCTGGTAGCTGCCGTCGGGCCGGAACCCGCCGTGCATCGTGGCGCCCGCCACGACGTGCGGGGCGAGGTCGGGGTGGTCGAGCATCAACTCGGCCTCGGTGAACACGAGTGCCATGCGGGGAGCGTAAACCCGGGCCGCCACCATCCCAGAACCCGAGAACGCCGCGGCGCAGGTAGCCTCGTAGCCCGATGAGCCAGCTCAAGAACCGCCTGCAGGCACTGTCGTTGCTCGACCGTGCGTTTGCCGCCCTCACCGACGCCGAGCTCGAGGCCCTCGTGGCCTCGTTGCCCGACGACCACCGCGATGCGATCGACCAGATCTGCGGCGCCAAGGAAGGCGGCTTCGACGATCCGGCGGCCCGCACGCTGGCGTTGCGCGCCACCGCCGCTCGCGGCCGCATGACCGGTCAGCTCGAGCAGCTCGCCACCGTGCTGTGCGACCCGTGCCTCGCGAAGTGCATCGAGCTCCTCGGCGACCACTCCGACAACCCCACCGAGCCCCAGCTGCTCGAGGCCACCCCGGCCCTCATCGAGGAGTTCGGCCTGGGCACCACCCGGCTCATGCTCGCCAGCTCGGTGGCCGGCGAGGCCGCTGCGTCGGTGATGCTCGTCCGCGTGCTCAAGCACGACGAGACGCTGCAGCTCCCGCCGGCCGAGGCCGTGGAGACCACGCTCCTCCCGGCGCCGCAGGCCGACGCCGAGCTGAAGGCGAAGCGCAAGGCCGCCAAGGAGAAGAAGCAGGCCGAGGCCCGCGCCCGTCGCGAGCAGCAGGCCCGCGCCGCCAACCGCGGCTGAGGTGGCTCAGGCCAGCCGCAGCTGGCCGCCCTGCTCGTGGTGGAGCAGCCATTCCTTCGCATCGAGACCGGCTGCGAAGCCGGTGAGCTTGCCCGTGCTGCCGACCACCCGGTGGCAGGGCACGATGATGCTGATCGGGTTGCGGCCGTTCGCCGCGCCCACCGCTCGCGACTTGTTGCGGTCGCCGAGACGCGCCGCCTGCTCGCCGTAGGAGATGGTCTGCCCGTAGGGGATGGTGCGCAGCACCTCCCACGCCCGCTGCTGGAACTCGGTGCCCACCGGGTCGAGCGGCACGTCGAACTCGCGTCGCTCGCCGGCGAAGTACTCGCGCAGCTGCTGCACCGCGAGGTCGAGCACGGCGTCGGCCGCGGCGCTGCCGCCGCTCGACGCCGCCAACGGCACCCGCCCCTCGCGCTCGTCGGGCCACAGCACGGCGCGCACGCCCGCTTCGCTGGCGACCAGCGTGAGCATGCCGACCGGGGTGTCCATGGTGGTGGTGCTGAGTGCTTCCATCGTCGTCTCCTTCACAAGCTTGCCCACAGATGGTGCAGTGCGTACGAACGCCAGGGCCGCCAACGTTCCGCGGCGGTGGCGGCGGCCCGTGGCGAGCCGTCGCATCCGAGCGCGACCAGCGCGTTGCGCACTCCGATGTCGGTGGGGAGGAACACATCGGGGTCGCCGAGTGCGCGCATCGACACGTACCCGGCGGTCCACGGCCCGATGCCGCGGATCGCCTCGAGCGAACGCACCGTGTGCTCGCGGTCGCTGCCGGCGTCGAGCACGATGCGGCCGTCGGCCACCTGTGCGCACGCCTCGATGAGCGCTGCGCCGCGGGCCCGCGGCATCGCGAAGTCGGTCGGTGACAGCCCAGCGATGGTGGCCGCCGACGGGAACACGTGCGTCACGCCCGCCACCGGGGTGTCGAGCGGTTCACCGTGCGCCGCCACGAGTCGCGACGCGAGCGTGCGGGCGCCGGCGACGCTGACCTGCTGGCCGAGCACGGCCCGCACGAGCAGTTCGGTGCCGTCGGGATGTGCGGGCGACCGCAACCCGGGCCGCTTCGCCACGAGCGGTGCGAGCAGCGGGTCGGCGGCGAGGTGCTGGTCGATCTGCGCCGGGTCGGCGTCGAGGTCGAGCAGGCGCCGGGCGCGTTGCACGGCGGCCTGCACGTCGGCCACGTCATCGAGCACGAGTGAGCACGACACGGTGCCACCGGCGACGGTGATGCCGATCACGCCGTTGCCCTTCGCGAGCCGCAGTGAGCGGCGGTACGTGGCGCCCTCGACGTGCTCGGTGCCGGGCACGGCGCGTGCAGCGAGGAAGTCGAACATCGCGCTGCTGTCGAACGGTTCACGGCATGCGAGGCGAACGCTGAGCGACCCGTCGGACGGCGCGCCCGGGCCACGACCGCGCAGGTCGGTGGGCGACGCGGCGTACACCTCGCGGACGGTGTCGTTGAACTGCCGCACGCTCTGGAAGCCGCTCGCGAACGCGACCTCGGTGATCGGCAACGACGTGGTCTCGATGAGGATGCGCGCGGTCTGGGCGCGTTGCGCCCTGGCGAGGGCGAGCGGGCCGGAGCCGACCTCGGCGACGACCAGGCGGTGCACCTGGCGTTCGCTGTAGCCGAGCCGCGCAGCGAGTGCACCGACACCCTCACGGTCGACGAGGCCGTCGGCGATGAGGCGCATCGCACGACCGACCACGTCGGCCCGCGTGTTCCACTGCGGCGAGCCGGGCGACGCGTCGGGGCGGCACCGCTTGCAGGCCCGGTAGCCGTGCGACTGGGCCGTGGCGGCAGCCACGAAGAACTCCACGTTCGTGCGCTTCGGCGTGATGGCGGGGCACGACGGGCGGCAGTAGATGCCGGTGGTGCGGACGGCCGTCACGAACCACCCGTCGAAGCGGGCGTCCTTGGACTGGATGGCCCGGTAGCACTGGTCGTGGTCGAGGAGCACGGCACCAGTGTGCCGCGTCGGCCGCCTCGCTACTGGCGGTTTTCGGACACCACGTCGACCGACACCGACAGCGTCTGGCCGCCACCCGGGCCGATCACAACACCGCGCACCGGTGCGACGTCGTCGTAGTCGCGACCCCACCCCACCGTGACGTGACGGAGCGGCGGCAGTTGGTCGTTCGTGGGGTCGAAGTCGAGCCACCCGTGCTCCCCCACCCACACCGAGCACCAGGCGTGCGACGCGTCGACGCCGACGAGCTTCGGCTGGCCCGGTGGCGGCACGGTCTCGATGTAACCGCTCACGTACCGCGCGGGCAGACCGATGCTGCGCAGCGACGCGCACCCCACGTGCGCGAAGTCCTGGCACACGCCCCGGCGGGCGCCGAGCACCGCGTCGAGCGGGGTGCTGACGTCGGAGAAGCCGGCGTCGAACGCGAACTCGGTGAAGATGCGCGAGCACAACCCGCGGACGGCATCGACGACCGGGCGACCCGGCGTGAACTCGGGCGCGACGAGCACACCCAGGCCGGCATCGGCGGGCGTTGCAGCGGTGTGGGCGAGGTAGGGGCCGAGGTCGACCGCGAGCTCGCCACGGGCGTCGCGGGCGGCCTGCACGACCGCTTCCCACGGCGACGACCCGACCGGGACGGGCTGCGGCTCGACGTCGACCACGACGGTGGACGCGATGTCGAGCGACGAGTGTGCGTGGTGCACCGCGAACCGGGTGACCGCGTTGCCGAACTCGTCGACGGTGTCGTCGCGTTCGTCGGGCACGGGCTGCACCTCGATGTCGGCGGCCACCACGGCCTGCCACGGCGTGGCACGCGGCGCCAGGTGCGCGGCCGTGAATCCGTCCGCCATCGGCTGGCCGTACTCGTACACGGTGCGGTGCACGACGCGGAAGCGTGTGGTCACGGCCGACGCCCCTGCACGAGCGTCGGGTTCACCGGATCGGCGAACCAGCGGTGCACCACGGCCTGGGCGAGCTCGAGCAACGGGCCACGCACGCCGACCACGAACGCATCGAGGTCGACGACCCGGCCGTTCACGACGCGATCGTCGATGGGTGCGAGTGCCTGCACGCTGGCCGCCTCGACGAGCGCCGCACCCTCCGGCCACGCCAGACCCGCGGTGTGCTCACGCAACCGGTCGAGCTGGTAGGCGAGGCTGCGCGGATTCGCGTCGTCGCGCAGCAACAGGTCGAGCACGGCGCGGAGGTCGACGTCGCTACGGAACCGACGGCGGTACGCGACGAGGCTCTCGTTCGCACCCAGCACCGCGTCGGCCAACGGCTGCTGGGCGAACGGCGGCACGGCCCGTGCGAGCGCGGCCTCGACCGCGCCGAGCACGGCGAGCGCCCGTTCGAGGCGACGGCCGAGGTCGAGGAACCGCCACGACGGGCCACGCACGGTGCTCTCCATCATCAGCCCACTCAGCGCGGCCAGGTCGACGAGCACGGTGTCGAGGTCGTCGGCCTGCGACGACGCGCCGGCGAGCAACGGGTGCAGGCGGGCGAGCCGCCCGAGCACGCGGCCGGTGGTGGTGCTGAGGTACTCACGGACCGATGTGGCCTCCTGCACCATGGCCGCGAGCTGACCTGCGGCAGCGATGCAGGTCGCGTCGATCTCGGCCTCGAGGCGTTCCGTGGCGGCGGGGCCGTCGAGCGGCAGCAGCGACGGTGCCGACTGCGCCGCGCGCAGCAACGACACGGCACCACCGGCCCACGCACCGTCGGCCATGTCGGCGAGCGTCGGGTCCTGCAGCAACTGCGCGGTCACCACACGCGCCGCACGGGTGGCGACCTCGCTGCGCTCGGCAGCACGGCCCATCCAGTACAGCGCGTCGGCGACGCGCTTCGGCACGCTGCCCCCGAAGTCGACCTGCGGCGGTGCGGCGGCCGCCACCACGGGGCGACGTCGTCCGGCACCGAGCACCCAGACGTCCTTCACGACCTGGGCCGTGGGGCGCGCCGGGTGATCGCCGGGGGCGAGCACGCGACCGGCGCCGCCGGGCAGCACCACAATCTCGTCGCCCACGCGGGTGAGTTGCAGGCGCAGCACCACGGGGCACGACACGAACGGGAAGTCCTGGTCGCCGGCGAACACGGGCGAGGTGGCGAGCGATGCGTCGGCCGGCAGCGACGGCAGCGACAGCGACTCACCGACCAGGTGCTGCGCCGCGTCGGCGACGTGGGGAGCGAGCTCGGGCGACTCGGCCAGGCCGCTGCCGTACTCGTTGGCCAACGTGACGTCGCCACCCTCGGCGCCCCACACCAGGCCCGGCACGCCGGCGCCGCCGCCGAGGTGGCCGGGCTCGAGCGGGTCGAGCCGGGCGTCCGCGACGCGCCGGTAGACCACGTCGATGGGCTCGAGGCCGTCGAGCACGCGCAGCCACAGCCGGCCGGCGCGCATCACCACGTCGGCGGCCTCCACCAGGTGCAGGCCGAGCCGGGTGGCGAGGTAGCTGTGCTCCACGTACGTCGGGTCGGCCGGGCCCGCCGTGAGCACCACCGCTCTGGGGCTGGTGCGGCCCATCGGGGCGCGAGCCACGAGCGCACGGCGCAGCACGTCGGCGTGGTCGTTCACCGCGGCAACGCCGAGCGAACGCAACCCATCGGGCAGCACCCTGGCGAGGACCGTGCGGTTGAGCAACGAGTAGCCGAGGCCGCTCGGCGCATCCGTCAGGTCGTGCACCACCTGCCACGCGCCGGCGGCGTCGCGCACGACGTCGACCGCGTAGTGCGTGAGCCACGGTGACCGGGGCGTGCCGGTGACGGTGCGGTTGCGGAACGCCGGCGTGGAGTGCAGCAGCTCGAGCGGCAGCAGCCCGTCGGCCACGAGCCGACGTTCGCCGTAGCAGTCGGCGAGCAGCGCATCGAGCGCACGCATCCGCTGCGCGGCACCGTCGGCCAGCCGGCGGAACTCGTCGGCATCGAGCACGAACGGCAGCGGGTCGAGCCGCCACGGGTGGCTCACCGACCGCTGCGCCGCGGACACGCCGTGGCGGTCGGTGGCGAGCGAGATCTCGTGCACCAGGTGGCCGGTGCCCTGCGCATCGAGCAGCCGGTCGGCCTGGCGACGCCGCTCCAGCAGCACGGCGGGCTCGAACGAACCGAGCGCGGCCGTGACCGCCTGCCACGTGGGCCGCGTGCTGCCGTCGGCCTCGAACACCTCGTCGAAGCGACCGGGTGCCGGTGCGTAGCGGAGCACGTCGGAGCTCATTCGACCATCATGCCCGCATCAGTCGTCGGCGCGCACAAAGGTGTCGAACACCGCGGCGTCGAGCGCGGCGAGACCGAGCTGCAGGCGGTCCATCGCCTGGTCGAGCAGTGCCCCGTCGCCCGCGAGCGCGGGCAACCCGGCGAGCACCTCGTCGAGCGCATCGACCGCGGGCAGCGTGCGTTCGGGACGAGGCAACCGCAGCAGCGCGGCGCGGGCGCGCTGCAGGCAGCCGGCAACCGAGCGCGGGAACTCCTGGTCGAACAGCAGGAACCCCACCACGCCGCCGCCCACGATGGGACCGCGGGTGGCGCGCTGGTACATCTGCAGCGCAGTCAGCGACCGCAGCACGCCCATCCACTGCACTTCGTCGTAGTCGTCGGCGTAGTCGGGTGCGGCCAGCAGTGCGGCAGCGCGCACGCCGAGCACGCGTGTGGTCATGTCGGCGCGTTCGACGACCTGGCCGAGCCGGTACAGCTCGTACGCCTCATCGCGCTGCATCGCACCGGCGAGCACGCCGTCGAGCCGCTGGTGCTCGCCGACCACCCGCGACAGGAACCGCGCCCGGGTGCGGCGGTCGACGCCGCTCTCGGCGTCGCGCTGGGTGTACAGGTACAGGTCGTTCACGGTCTGCCACGCATCACGCGGCAGGATCTCGCGGGTGGTGCGCAGGTTCTCGCGGGCGCTCGCCACGCTCGACACCACGCTGCCGGGGTTGTGCGGATCGGCCACGAGGAAGCGCACGATGTCGCTCTCGTTCGCGCGGGCGTGCCCCGCGTCGAACGCCTCGCGACTGCCGACGATGGCCAGCAGCGGTTCCCAACTGCTCGCCACCCCGACCGGGAGGTCGAGCAGCACCTCGGTGAACGAACGGACGACGCGCGCGGTGTCGTCGGCGCGTTCGATGTACCGCGCGCCCCAGTAGATGTTGTCGGCCACTCGTGACAGCAGCATTCAGTGCTCCACGATCCAGGTGTCCTTGCTGCCGCCACCCTGCGAGGAGTTGACCACCAGCGAGCCTCGGCGCAGCGCGACACGTGTCAGCCCGCCCGCGGTGACGTACTGCTGGCGGCCACTGAGGATGAACGGCCGGAGATCGACGTGACGCGGCTCGAGCACGCCGTCGCACAGCGTGGGCGCGGTGCTGAGCTGCAGGATGGGCTGCGCCACCCAGTTGCGCGGATCGGCCTCGATGGCCGCGATGGTGTCGTCGATCTCGCTGCGCGTGGCACGGTCGCCGATGAGGAGGCCGTAGCCGCCGCTCTCGTTCGCGGGCTTCACGACCAGTTCCTCGATGTGGTCGATCACGTAGCGGCGCTCGTCGTCGTAGAGGCACCGGTACGTGGGCACGTTCGGCAGCAGCGGCTCCTCGCCGAGGTAGTAGCGGATGAGGTCGGGCACCCAGGCGTAGACCATCTTGTCGTCGGCCACCCCGGCTCCCGGCGCGTTCGCGATGGCCACGTTGCCCGCACGCCACGCCCGCATCAGCCCGGGCACGCCGAGCGCGCTGTCGGGCCGGAACGCCTCGGGGTCGAGGAACATGTCGTCGATGCGGCGGTAGATCACGTCGACGCGCTCGCGGCCGCCGATGGTGCGCATGTACACGCAGTCGTCGTCACCGACCACCAGGTCGGCGCCCTCCACCAACGTGGCGCCCATGCGCTGCGCGAGGAACGAGTGCTCGAAGTACGCACTGTTGTAGATGCCGGGCGTGAGCACCACCACCGTCGGGTCGTCGACGCCGTCGGGCGCGAGCGATGCGAGCATGCGCTTCAACTCGTCGGTGTACCCGTCGACGGGGAGGATGCTCTGCTGCGCGAACAGGTCGGCGAACGCCCGCTTGGAGATGGCCCGGTTCTCGAGCACGTAGCTCACACCGGACGGCACACGGAGGTTGTCCTCCAGCACGTACATCGTGCCGTCGGCGTCGCGCACGAGGTCGCTGCCGCAGATGTGCGCCCAGACGCCGTACTTGGGCGACACGCCACGGCACTGCGGACGGAAGTTCACCGAGTGCTCGAGCAGTTCGCCGGGGAACACACCGTCGGCGACCACCCGCTGCTCGTGGTACAGGTCGTCGATGAACATGTTGAGCGCCCGTAGCCGCTGCTTCAACCCGGCCTCGGTGCGGCGCCACTCGTCGGCGCCGATGACGCGCGGCACGATGTCGAACGGCCAGGCACGGTCGATGCCGCGTCCGTCGGAGTACACGGTGAACGTGATGCCCATGCCCACGATGTCGAGCTCGGCCAGGTCCTGGCGTTGCTGCAGCTCGGCCATGCCGAGCGTCTCGAGTTGGTCGACGAGCCTCGCGGCGGCGGCACGCGGCCGACCGTCGGCGTCGACGAGCTCGTCCCACATGCCGTCGTGGGTGCGCAGCGGTGCCATGGTCATCCACCCACGCTGGCGGGGGCGCGTTTCCGGCTCATGCCGGAACTATGACATGTCGGTGAACGGGGATGGGGCAGCTCTACACTTCGGCACCGTGATCGATGCGACGGCTCGGTGCGGATGAGTCGCGTTCGCCTCTCCCCCGCGGTCAAGCGTGCGCTCGTGGCGGTGCTCGTGGTGGCGGTGATCGTGTTCGCGTGGCTCGCCCTGCACGACACCTGGTCCGAGGTGAAGGTTTCCCTGCGCACGCTGCGCATCACGGACCTGGTCGTGGCCGTGGTCGCCGGCCTGGTGTCCGCGTGGGCGCTGTTCCGGGCATGGCGCACCATCCTCCACGGCCTGCACGTCGACACGCTGGCGGGCCACGACGCGCGCACGATGTTCTTCTGCAGCCAGCTCGGCAAGTACGTGCCGGGCAGCGTGTGGCCGGCCGTCATCCAGAGCGAGATCGGCACGCGCAGCAACGTGCCCCGCTCGGTGGTGCTCAGCTCGTACGCATTCGCGCTGGTGGCCGGCGTGGGTGTCGGTGGCGTGTTCGCGGTGGGCACGCTCACGCATCCGGTGTCGGGATGGATGCAGGTCGCCGCGGTGGGTGCCGTCGTGGGTGGTCTGCTGCTGTGCGTCGCGTTCGTGCACCCGAGCGGCTCGCAGCGCCTGTGGCGGCGGCTGCTGCGCTCTCGGGTACCGGCGGGTGGCCTGCCGTCGCTCGACGTCGGTGTCACCGCCCGCGCCCTCGCGTGGACGGCGCTCGGATGGGCCGCCCTGGGTCTCCACGCGTGGGTGCTGGCGCGTCCTTTCGGTGCCTCGGCATCGGATGCAGTGTTCGTCGCAGGTTCGTTCGCGCTCGCGTGGGTCGCAGGCATTGCGGCGTTGCCGCTGCCGGCCGGCGCCGGCCTGCGTGAGGCGGTGCTCGTCGTCACGCTCGGTGCGCTCATCGGCAAGCCGGAGGCCATCTCGGTGGCGCTCATCTCGCGACTGCTGATGATCGCCAACGACGTCGGCCTCAGCCTCGCCGCCGGGCTGCCACGCGTGCTCCGCGACGTGCGTGCCCGCCGTGCCACCACCGACGACGCTGGGTAGGGTCGAGCGGATGCGAGTCCTCTTCTTCGGCACGTACGACACGGCGTCGCACCCGCGCGTCGCCGTGCTCCGCGACGGGCTCGTCGACCACGGGCACGACGTGATCGAGTGCAACGTGCCGCTCGGGCTCGACACCGCCGCTCGGGTGTCGCTGCTGCGCCAGCCCTGGCGCCTGCCGCTGCTCGCGCTCCGCATCGCCACGCGTTGGGCACAGCTCGTGCGAGCCGGGTGGCGTCACCGCAAGGGTGCCGCACGCCCCGACGTGGTGGTGGTCGGGTACCTGGGCCACTTCGACGTCGTGCTCGCGAAGCGGCTGTTCCGTGGTGTGCCCATCGCGCTCGACCACCTCATCGGGGCGAGCGAGACGGCCACCGACCGCGGCGTGAGCGGCGGCGCTCGTCAGCGCCTGCTGCGCTTCCTCGACGAGCTCGCGTTGTCCCGCGCCGACGTGGTGGTGGTCGACACCGACGAGCACCTCGCCGACCTCCCCGAGGCGCACCGTGGCCGTGGCGTCGTGGTGGCCGTTGGTGCACCGTCGGCGTGGTGGCGGCAGACCGCAGCAACCGACGATGGTCCGCTGCGCGTGGTGTTCTTCGGCCTCTACACGCCGCTGCAGGGCGCGCCGTCCATCGGCGCGGCCCTGGCCCAGTTGGCGAACGACGACATCGAGGTCACGATGATCGGCACCGGACAGGACCTCGCCGCCACGAAGGCTGCCGCTGCCGCGAACCACCGCGTGCGATGGGTCGACTGGATTCGGTCCGACGAACTGCCGGCCGAGGTGGCCGCGCACCACGTGTGCCTCGGCATCTTCGGCGACGGCCGCAAGGCCGTCCAGGTGGTGCCGAACAAGGTGTTCCAGGGCGCCGCAGCAGGGTGCGCGATCGTCACCTCCGACACGGCACCGCAGCGCCGGTTGCTCGGCGATGCCGCAACGTTCGTGCCCGCCGCCGACCCCACCGCGCTCGCCGACGCACTCCGTTCGCTCGCGGCCGGTCGCGCACTGCTGACCGAGCGGCGCGCCGCCGCGGCCGCGCTCGCGAAGGCCGCGTTCACACCGAAGGCCGTCACCGCGCCGCTGCACGACGCGCTCACCGCTGCCGCCAACACGACGCCCACGGTGCCGCTGCCGCCGCTCAGCCCCAACGCCTGGTTGCGGTGGGACGCCGTGGCACCGCTGCTGCCCTCCGGGCCGCTCGACGTGGTCGAGGTGGGGTGCGGCCAGGGCGGCTTCGGCGCCCGGCTCGCGAGGCACCACCGGTACGTGGGCGTGGAGCCCGACCGCCAGTCGTTCGAGGTGGCCCAGGCGCGTGTCACCCCACAGGGCGGCCGAGTGCTCCACGGCGACCGCACCGCACTGCCGGCCGACGCGCGCTTCGACCTCCTCGTGTCGTTCGAGGTCATCGAGCACATCGACGACGACGAGCACGAGCTCGCAGCCTGGACCGGGCTGCTGCGGCCAGGTGGACGGATGGTGCTGTCCACGCCCGCGTGGCAGCACCGCTACGGCGCGGCCGACGAGCTCGTGGGTCACTGCCGCCGGTACGACCCCGACGTGATGCGGGCGAAGCTGCACGCGGCCGGGTTCGTCGACATCGAGGTGCGGCAGTTCGGTACGCCGCTCGGGTACGTGCTCGAGACCGGGCGCAACGTCATCGCCCGCCGCCGTCTCGGCGCCGCGGCGGACGTGTCGACCGGCGAACGGTCGGGTGCGAGCGGCCGGCTGCTGCAGCCGTCGCGTTCGCTCACCGCCGTCGCGGCGCAGCTGGGCACCTGGCCGTTCCGCAAGGTGCAGCGCTGGTTCCCCCACACGGGCCCCGGCCTGGTGGCCACGGCGCGCACGCCCGTCGGCGGGGCTCAGCCACCGACCTGATGGGTGAAGTCGGCCACGAAGATGCCGACGCCGAGCACCACGAAGATGCCCGAGATGAGCCAGAACCGGATGATCACGGTGGTCTCGGGCCAACCCACCATCTCGAAGTGGTGATGCACGGGTGAGAGGCGGAACACCCGCCGCTGCCCTTTCGTGGCCTTGAACACGATCATCTGGATGGCCACCGAGCCGATCTCCATCACGTTGAGGCCGACGATGATGGGCAACAGCAGCTGCGTGTTGGTGGTGAGCGCCAGCAACGCGAGCGCGGCGCCGAGGCCGAGCGCGCCGACGTCGCCCATGAAGATGCGCGCTGGTGCGGCGTTCCACCACAGGAACCCGCCGCACGCGCCGGCGAACGCCACGGCGAACACGGCGAGGTCGTACGGGTTCACCACGCTGCCGTAGACGTCGGGCGTGCGGAACGCGAGGAACGCGATGATCGCGAAGGCCGTGAAGCCGAGCATGGCCGACCCGCCGGCCAGGCCGTCGAGCCCATCGGTGACGTTCACCGCGTTGGTGGTGGCGAAGATGATGAGCCCCGCCCACAGCACCCACGCCACCGGACCGATCTGCCAGCCGGGGAGCTCCGCACGGGTGAGCGACAACCGGGTGTCGATGTCGGTGAACGCGACGAGCGCCGCCGCGATGCCGAACGCGACGCCGAGCGTGATGTAGCCCTTCAGCTTCCAGAGCACGCCCTTGTTGCGCTTCTTGCGCACCTTGATGTAGTCGTCGACGAATCCGATGCCGGCCATCAGCAGCACGCCCGCGAACACGATGAGCGTCTGGTTGGAGAACACGACGCCACGACGGATGTGGGCGAGCAGGTAGCCGAGGGCGGCCGCGACGATCACGGCGATGCCGCCCATCGTGGGCGTGCCCTTCTTGTGCTGGTGCTGGGGCACGACGTGGTTCTCGGCGTTGAGCTCGAGGATCGGCTGGCTGCGACCGTGGCCGCGCATGAACCGTTCGAGGAGCCCGGTGCCGAACAGCGAGGCGGCGAACGCGATGGCGCCGGCGATGAGCAGCGCGATCATGTGGTGAGCATCCGTCGGGGATCGAAGGTCACGGCACCACGCTCGCAGATGGTCGGCGTCACCGTCCAGGGTCGAAGGTCACGCCCCGCGCGCAACCTGACGCGATCCGCACGATCGTTCTCAGATACCCCAGGGGGTATAATGACCTCATGAGTGCACCCACCGCCGAGCACTGGGACCGGATCTTCGCCACCCGCAGCGAGCAGGACCGCTCGTGGACGCAGGACCTGCCACAGCCCTCGCTCGACCGGATCGAGGCGCTGCACCTCCCGCCGACCGCGCCGGTCGTCGACGTCGGTGGCGGCGCTTCCCGGCTGGTCGACCACCTGCTCGAGGCCGGGCACACCGACATCACGGTCCTCGACCTGTCCCCCATCGCGCTGCGCGAGGCCGCGTCACGACTCGGCCACGACGCACCGGTGTACTGGGTGGCCGTTGACGTCCTCGACTGGCGCCCGACGCAGCAGTACTCGGTGTGGCACGACCGCGCCGTGTTCCACTTCCTCGTCGACGAGGTCGACCAGACGCGCTACATCGCGCTCGCCGCAGCTGCGGTCGAGCCGGGCGGGCACCTGGTGCTCGCGACGTTCGCCCCCGACGGACCCACGGCGTGCTCGGGCCTCCCGGTGCGGCGCTGGTCGGCCGACGAATTGGCCGCCGCGTTCGCCGACGCGTTCGAGTGCATCGAGCAGTCGGCCGAGGTGCATCACACGCCGAGCGGCGGCGAGCAGTCGTTCACCTGGGTGACGCTGCGCCGCTCGACCGCACGTCCTTGAACGGGATCTCGCGATCGACCTCGGGCTCCTTCGGCAGACCGAGGATGCGTTCCCCGATGATGTTGCGCTGCACCTGGTCGGTGCCGCCACCGATCGAGAAGAAGTACGCGTTGAGCTGCGAGTAGTTGTGGTCGCGCGGCGTGGGGAACTCGTCGCCGTCGAGCAGCGCCGACATGCCGAGCAGCTCGCCCTGCAGGTGACCGGCCTCGTGCAGGATCTGCGCCATGAACAGCTTGCCGAGCGACGCCAGCGGTGACGAGCTGCCCGCTGCGGCGGCCGCCTTCGCGCGCTCGCCGTTCCACTGGTTCACCTGACGGCGCGAGTGGAGGCGCATCAGCTGTTGCCGCACCAGCGGGTCGTCGGCCTTTCCCATCTCGCGTGCCAGCTTCACGAGCGAAATGTCGGGGATGGGGATCGAGCCGTGCGCCGCTGCCGTGGCACCACGCGGCGCGTTGCGTGACGCGCGCGCCCCACCGGCCGCACCGATCATCGAGCCGCCCATCGCAACGCGCTCGTAGAACAGTGCAGTCTGCAGCACGCGCCAGCCGTCGTTGAGGTTGCCGAGACGGTTCGTGTCGGGCACGCGGGCGTCGGTGATGAACACCTCGTTGAACCGGGCGTCGCCGGTGGCCTGGCGCAGCGGTCGCACCTCCACGCCGTCCTGGCGCATCGGGAACCAGAAGAACGTGATGCCGCGGTGCTTCGGCTGCTCCCAGTCGGTGCGGGCGATGAGCATGCCGTACTCGGCGTCGCGGGCGCCGCTGGTCCACACCTTCTGCCCGTTCACCACCCACTCGTCCCCGTCGCGCACGGCCGTGGTGCGGATGGCCGCGAGGTCGGAGCCGGCGCCGGGCTCGCTGTACAGCAGGCACATCGCCACTTCGTCCATCAGCAGGCGACGCATGAACTGCGACTTCAGTTCGTCGCTGCCATAGCCGAGCATCGTGCCGGCCCAGAGGTTGGTGACATCCTGGCCGGGGCCGGGGGCACCCGCTGCGGCGAACACGGCCTCCACGGCCTTCGCCTCGTCGTCGGGCAGGTCGCGCCCGAACCACTCCGACGGCCAGCGCAATGCGGCCCACCGCTCGTCGATGACGAGGGCCCGCCATGCGACCGGGTCGACGTCGGGCGACCAGTGCGCCGCCAGGAATGCTTCCGCCTCACGAACCGCCTCGCTCATGCACGCGACAGTAGGCAACGCGGGTGGAATTCGCCCCAACGGGACCGCACCGTCGACGTACCGTGTGCCGATGGCACGGTTGATCATCCTGTGCGGTCTGCCCGGGTCGGGGAAGACCACCGTCGGGCGACGCATCGCCGCCGCCCACGGCGCGGTGCGCATGTGCCCCGACGAGTGGATGACGTCGATGGGCGTCACCCTGTGGGACGCGGGGCTGCGTGCCCACCTCGAGGCGAGCCAGTGGGTCACCACGCAGCACCTGCTGCTCGAGGGCCGCGACGTAGTGATCGAGTGGGGCACGTGGGCGCGCAGCGAGCGCGACACGCTGCGCGACTGGTGCCGGACGCACGGCGTGCTCGTGTCGCTCGTGCACCTCGACGTCCCGCTCGACGAGCTCCGCCGGCGGCTCGAACGCCGCAACGCGCAGCCGGGCGAGACCGTCATCCCCCTCGACGACGTCGAGGAGTGGGCCGCCGGTCCGTGGCAGCCACCCACCACCGAGGAACTCGACGGCTACGACCCCTTCGACCTGCCGCCGCCCGGCTGGACGAGCCGGCCGTGGCAGGCCGCCGACATCCCCTTCCTGTGGGAATCGCTGTACCTCTCCATCCACGTGCGCGAGGGTCACGACCCGCTCCCCCGCGACGTGCTCGACGACCATGCCCTCGCGCACTACCTGCGCGACTTCGGCCGCGTGCCCGGCGACGACGCGCAGGTGGTGGTCGACGAGTCGGGCCTCCACCTCGCCGCCGCCTACTGCCGGTACATGACCGGCGACGACCCCGGTTGGGGTTGGGTGCGCGACGACGTGCCCGAGCTCGGCATGGCGGTGGTCGCGGACCGGCGCGGTGAGGGCATCGGCCGCCGTGTGCTGGTCGACCTGCTCGAGCGCAACCCGGCGATGAGCCTCAGCGTCGACGACGAGAACGACGTGGCCCGCCGCCTCTACGAGTCGCTCGGGTTCGAGCTGCTGCACCGAGACGGCACCGCGTTCACGATGATCCGGGAATCTCCGTTCGCATCACCACGCTGATAGCGTTCGCCGAGGCGAAGGGGAGTAGCTCCACGCCGGGAGATCGACACACTGGGTGATGAGCCCCGGTCCCCGGGTCCGCTGCGGCGGGCGAGCAAGACCTTCGACCCGACATCACACCGATGTCCGGTCGACGGTCCCCACACGGCCTCTCGTCCGGACACCCGACGGAGGTTCCGTGGAAGCGTTCTTCATCAGTTTCGGCATCATCTTCGTGGCCGAGCTCGGCGACAAGAGCCAGCTCATGGCGATGACGTTCGCCGCTCGCTACAAGGCGATCACCATCCTGCTCGCCATCACCGCGGCCACGGCACTGGTGCACCTGGTGAGCGTGCTCGTCGGGGCGGCCGCCGGGGTGGCGCTGCCGACGAAGGCCATCTCCGTGGTGGCCGGCATCGCGTTCCTCGGGTTCGCCGCGTGGACGTTGCGCGGCGACGAGCTCGACGACGACGACGAAGCCCGCGCCGAGCAGTCGACCCGCTCGGTGTTCTGGACCGTGGGCCTCGCGTTCTTCCTGGCCGAACTGGGCGACAAGACGATGCTCGCCACCATCACGCTCGCCACCAGCCACGGCCTCGTCGGCACCTGGCTGGGTTCGACGCTCGGCATGGTGGCCGCCGATGCGTTGGCCATCATCGTCGGTCAGCAGCTCGGCGCCCGCCTGCCCGAGCGAGTCATCAAGATCGGCGCGGCAGTGCTGTTCGTCGCGTTCGGGTTGTGGCTCATCATCGACGGACTGCGCTGACTGCCCTCCTCAACCGATCGGCGAGCTGGCGTCCTTCAACGTCTTCATCGGGAATCGCGACTGGAGTCGAGCGAGCCCCGGGAGCGCCATCAGCTTGTTCGAGAGGAACTGCTCGTACGCGGCGAGGTCCTTCACCGCGATGCGAGCGTGGTAGTCGGGGGCACCGAACATGCGCCGCGCCTCGACCACCTCGTCGAGGGCGATGAGAGCGTCCTCGAAGCGTTGGACGGTCGGCTGATCGTGCCCGCTGAGCTCGATGTCGACCAGCACCGCGAAGCCCATGTCGATGGCCGCCGGCTGCACATGGGCGTGGTAGCCGAGGACGATCCCCTCCTCCTCGAGGCGACGGATGCGACGCAGACACGGCGCCGGCGTGAGGCCCACCCGATCGGCCAGCTCGGTGTTGGTCTGGCGGCAGTTCTGCATGAGCTGCAACAGCAGTGCGTGATCGATGTCATCCACGAATGAATGTTGCGCACAGCGCGGGAACGAGTGCAACATTCGCAAAGAAGCGCAGCGGCACTTGGCGTACCGTGACCGTCATGCCCGGAACCACCGCCGACCCGACGCTCGCGACCAGCGGCCCGGCGCCGACGGCGGACGCGGCCCGTCGCCGACACCCCGGTGCCGCGGCAGAGGTGCTGCTCGGTGGCGCGCTGCTCGGCACCGCCGGGGTCGCCGCCGCGTATGCGCCTGGCTCCACCTCGCCGGCCGCGCTCGGCCTGCTGCGCATCGCCATCGGCGCGTTCCTCCTGCTCGCGCTGATGCCGATGCTCGGAGGATCCCGCCGGCACGTGTTCGCGCTCGTCCGCCGGCCCACCATCTGGTTCGCAGCGGTCGGGACGGCGGCGTACCAGCTGCTGTTCTTCACCGCCGCCGAACGAGCCGGTGTCGCGATCACCACCCTGCTCATCACCGGCACGATCCCGCTCGTCGCCGGCGTGCTCGGGTGGGTGCTGCTGAAGGAACGGCCCAGCCGACGATGGGCGTTCGCCACGCTGATCGCCCTCGTCGGGCTCACGTTGCGATCCTGGACACAGCTCACCGTCGACGACGCCACCGGTGCGCTGATGGCGTTCGCTGCAGGGGCCCTGGTCGCCTGCTACTGGATCATCAACAAGTACGAGCTCACCAGAGGCGAACATCCGGCCGAGCTCGCGACCGCTGCGTATCTGCTCTCGTCGGTGGTCCTCGCACCGTTCGCGCTCACGCACTCGTGGGCATGGGCGCTCACGCCCGCCGGCATCGTCGTGGCGATCTACCTCGGCGTGATGACCATGGCGCTCGGCAACGTGCTCACCATCCGCGGGATGCACGGCCTCTCCCCCGGCCACTCCGCCACCTTGCTGCTCAGCGATCCGGGCGTGGCGACCGTGCTCGGTGTCGTGCTGCTCGACGAGCACCTGGATGCCGCCGCGGTGGTCGGGGTTGCGCTCGTGCTCGGCGCGCTCGTCACGCTCGCCCGTCCCGGCGACTGACGACGCAACGGCCGCGGCCTCTCAGGCGTCGACGATCTCGACGCGGACGCGCTTGTTGGCCTTGCCCTTGTTCTCGAGCTTGAGCACCTTCAACCGGCCGACCTCGGCGGTCGACCGCACGTGCATGCCGCCGTCGGCCTGCTTGTCGAGGCCCACGATGTCGACCACGCGGATCTCGGTGACCGACTCCGGGATGAGGCTCACCTTCGTGCGGATCAGATCGGCGTCCTGCACTGCGGTGTCGCG
>JBDKJP010000008.1:0-21411 GCA_039796575.1 Actinomycetota bacterium | reverse complement strand
GCACTGGCCCGGTACACCAGTACTCGTGCGTCGTTGAGCACGCCGTAGGGGCGGATGCCGCCGTCGTCGTTGGCGATGGTGAAGTGCAGCGCCTCGGCCTCGTCGGCGTCGAGCGGGTCGCCGAGCGTCACGGTGCCCACTTCGCGGCGCAGTCCGTCGGTGAACTGCACCCACAGCGTGAACTCGGTACCGGTGGCACCGCCGGCGTGCACCACGGCGTCGTCGGGCATCGGGGCGTCGGACTGCGCGCCCACCACCATCGGGGCGCCCGGCATGGCCACCCGCAGCGTGGAGGTCACCCGGGCCTCGTAGCGCAGCGACCGGTTGGTGGCCTCGTGGCCGTTGCGCCCGGGCTTGGCGGTGGCGAGCAGCAGGTCCTGATGGCGTCCGGGGCCACCCGCGTCGATGATGCGCACGGCCACGCCGTGCACGTCGGGCTTCGTGAAGGGCCGGCTGAACCCACGGCTGAGGCGCACCACCGAGGCGTACACGCCGGGGCGCTGCAGCACGGTGCCGTCGAGCAGTTCGTCGTCGGGCGTGTGGAGGCGCACGGTGGCGTGATAGCCGACGCCGGTGGCGTGCACCGGCCGCTTGCCGCGGGCGTAGGACAGCACGAAGGCGAGCGGCGCCACGGCGAGCCCCACGCCGATGCCGAGCATCCGCTGGCCCACCTCGCGCAGTGTGCCCGGACGCGGGCTGCGGAACGAGCTGGGCGCCCGCTCGAACGTTCCCTCGCCGATGGCGCGCAGCGCTCGCAACGACGGCACCCACAGGTACTCGCCGCCCTTCGTGCTCACCAGTTCGGGCAGCGGGTGCAGGAACGTGGGGGTGACGCCGGGGATGGTGAACTTGTGGTCGCCCGGTGCCCGTCCGATGAACGGGTCGCGGTCGCTGCCGACGTTCACCCCGTCGCCGGTGTTGGCCCAGTTGGCCTGGATGAACTCGTACTGGCGCTCGAGGTCGGCCATGAACGCGATGAAGTAGATGCCGCGGTCGGCACCGTCGTCGGTGGTGACACCGTCGGGCAGGGGCGGCCCGTACGTGATGCCGCGGCGCACGATTCGCTGACGCGACGACAGCGCGTCGCCGAAACCGAGGCTGGTGCGCGGGTTCATCCGGCGGATGTGCGCACCGACGGGGCAGCGCATGCCGTCGGGGTCGTCGGCGTAGTCGAAGTCGTTCACCTTCGTCGGGTCGAGGCCCATCTCGGGATCGGGCGCGTGCGGGCACAGCGCCAGTGGGGAACCGTCGGGCCAGCGGCCGGCGAGCTTCGCCTTCAGCAACTCCTGATCGAGGTCGTGGCGTGCGGCCTGTTCGGCCGTCCAGGTACGGAACGTGGCGACGTCCTCGTTCAGCTTGCGCCACACCATGAACGTGCTGCCCAGCCCCAGTGCACCGGCCGGCGCGGGCGAGGGGTCGCCGTCGTCGTCGACGTACCCGCAGAAGATCTCGCCCTTCGGCAGTCCTCGCCAGTGCCCGAGCGTGCCGAGGTCGCCGGCGCCGCGGACCGGGTCGCCGCTGCCCTCGAGTGCCGGCTGGCCCATGCCGTCGGCGTACCCGAAGTGCTCCTTGCGGTCGGGCAGGCGGTCGGCCACGTGCACGGCCACCTCGTCGGTGCGGTGCAGTGTGCACCAGCCGCGCAGCCGGGTGAGTGCGGTGTCGAGCGCCGCGGGGCCGGAGGCGTAGATGCTGAACACTGCGTGCACGTCGCCGGTGCCGAGGCCGGGCTCCCAGTGGTCGGGTGCCGAGGTGCCGGTGTCGCCGAGCAGTTCGGCCCGCGCGGCCATGCCCTGCTGGAACGCGGTCGGGAACGAGCGCAGCAGCCGTTCGGGCAACCCGAGTGCGGCGAGGCCGTCGTGGGTGAACGCCACGTTGAGCGTGGCGTCGGGCTTCTCGGCCCACGTGTCGCTGTGGGTGATTTCGCCGAGCGAGGCGCGCAGCAGCGCGCGTCCGCCCGCGGGGTCGCGGAAGTGCACGAACACGTACGCCGCGGTGGCATGGCCGTAGGCGCGCAGCACGTTGCCCTGTACGTCGACCGGGTCGAGCTCCTGCCGGCGTTCGCGTGCGAACGGCCAGCGGACGACGCGGATCATGGCCGCCTCACCCGCCCATCTCGGCTCGGTAGGCGGCCAGCAGCTCGGCGGGGTCGGCGGCCTGCATGCGCACCGCGAGCGCCGACAGCCGACGGTGCACGTCGAGTGCTCGTTGGATGCGGTCGACCGGTGCGTCCCAGGTGGCGAACTCCAGCGCCGGGTGCACGCGGTGCTCGAGCAGGAACGCGACACGATCCACGGTGAGCGACCAATCAGGACAGTGCGACCACACGGCCTCGGCGAGCGGGCCGAGCGCGTCGAGGAACGAGCGCAACCATGCGGCGGGCTCGACGTCGATGGTGGCGGAGCACATCAGCATCGGTCCCTTCAACCCGCCGGCGCGCATGCGTGCCGTGGGCGAGGGCGACGTGTCGATGAGGGCGAAGCGGCCGTTGTGGGTGCCGGGCACCTTCGAGAACGGCCCGCCGTCGACGGGGATGGCGCGCAGCACGTCGAGCAATGCCGGCGCGTGGCCGTCGAGCACGGGGAGGAGGATGCTCAGCTGCGTGGGCATCACAGGTCCAGCTGCGTGTCGGCCACGAACCGTTGCCACGCGCGGGCGAACTCGTCGGGCGTGATGTCGGCGTCGTGTGCGGGCAGGGCTTCGGCGGCGTCGAGCACGCGCAGGGCGCGCCCGACGTGGCGGGTCGTGGCGTCGGGGTACGCCGACCAGTACGACGTGGTCTCGTACGCGTTGTCGATGGTCCACTGGTGGAAGCCGGCGGGCGGGAACATGTCGGGGAACCCGACGGTGGGGGTCCATGCGGCCCGCATCCGCCACGGCATGATGCGGGCGAACGTGTCCATGTAGCGCACGACGTCGCCGTCGTAGTTGCTCTCGAACCACAGCACCCGGTTCGGGAGCAGCATCCAGTGGCAGTGGTGGATGAACTGCTGGCGGCGCATGGCCGCGGTGACCCAGGCGACGTGCCGCGCGGCGAGGAACAGCAGCCGGTACCAGGTGTGGCCGAACCGGCGGATGCGCACGACGATGTTGACCGCCGTGGCCTGGCGGTGGCTGTCGCTCATGTCGTCACCGGCGCCAGGAGGGAGCGGGCCTGGTCGGCCACGCGGCGCATGCCCAACCGTTCGGCCTCG
Organism: Actinomycetota bacterium; assembly: GCA_039796575.1. Taxonomy (GTDB): domain Bacteria; phylum Actinomycetota; class Acidimicrobiia; order Acidimicrobiales; family Ilumatobacteraceae; genus UBA668. The sequence continues at coordinate 18,220 of JBDKJP010000008.1, read as the reverse complement.
GCCAGCGCCTCTGCCGCGTAGGAGCGTTGCCGTGCGGTGTCGCCGGTGGCCGTCGCCCAGCGGGCGAGCGTGAGACGGGTGCGGGTGGCCGACACGGGGGCGTGCAGTCGGTTGGCCTGATCGAGTGCCTCGAGCGCGTCGTCGAGTGCCTCGGTGTGCATCCCCGCCACGACGGCCAGCGCCGCCAATGATTCGGTGACGAGGCCGTTGGCGGACACGACGCTGATGTTGGCCCGGCCGCGCTGCGGTGCCATGAGGTCGTAGAGGGTGCGTGCCGCGTCGGCGTCGCCGACCTCGATGCACAGCGAGGCGTAGACCGAGATGGTCATCGCCCACAGCGGGTTGAGTGGCAGGTTCGTGAACTGCTGCGCCGCGTCGGCGGCGAGGATGGCGCGAGCCTCGTCGTCGCGGCCGGCCGACACGAGGCCGAGACCCACCGACGGGCGGAAGCCGACCACGCCGGGGAAGTCGCGTTGGATGCGCTCGAGCAGCGGCAGCATCGAGTCGAGCCTGCCCATGTCCCAGAGCACCATCGACGCGGTGGCCACGTACACCGCCGCGGCGTCGTTCTCGGAGAGGCCGAGCCGGCGGGCCCGTTCGGCGTGGTGCAGCGCGGTGTCGAGGTCGCCGCCCATCTGCGCCCGTACCGCCTGCAGCGACGCGTGGTTGTGCTGCACGAACGGGTCGAAGTGCGACACCGCGTCGAGCACCTCGAACGCGTGGCCGACGTCGTCGAAGCGTGCGGCCTCGAACTTGGTGCGGATGTCGCGCACCGCGGCGAAGCCCATCTGCACCGGGTCGTCGAGGCGTTCGGCGATGTCGAACAGTTCGCGGGTGGCGATGAGGCGTCGGTCGAGGGTGGCGGGGATGCGCGTCGCCTCGGTGACGCGCAGCAGCACGAGGAAGAGTGTGTAGTCGTCGCCGACCCGGCGGGCCACGTCGATGGCCTCGTCGGCGAGCGCGATCGACCGTTCGATCTCGTCGCCCTGCGACCGTTCCTGGGCGATGGTGGCGAGCAACAGTGCGCGGTCGGCACTGTCGGCGGTGCCCACCACGGCGAGCGCCTTCTCGAGCACGGGCACCCGCTCGCGGTCGACCTCGCCGGCCCGGCTGGCGCCACCACGGTGGTTGGCGAGCGCCGCCCGCACCAGCGACGGCCCGTCGCCGAGCTGCTCGGCCAGCGACGCGGCGGCGAGCAGCGTGGTGCGGAAGGTGTTGCTGTCGAGCCATCGCTGCGCCTTGCCGAGCTCGATCATCACGTCGAGTCGGCGGGCCGGGTCGTCGCACGAGGCGAGCGCTCGTTCGAACCACACCACGGCGTCCTCGGGCGCGAGGGCGTCGATGTCGGCCAACCCCGCGACGTGCGCCCAGCGGCACACCTCGGCCCGGTCGTTGCGACCGGTGCGGGCCCAGTGGTCGGCCAGGATGGCGGCCGGCGGGGTGGCGCCGGCGAGCCCCTCGATGACCTGCGCGGCCTTGCGGTGCAGCGCACCGCGCCGGGTGGCGCCGATGGTGTCGTACAGGGTGTGCTGCACCAGCGCGTGCGAGAACTCGTATGTGCCGGCCGCCTGTTCGCGCACCAGCGACGCCGTCGCTGCCGGCTCGAGGCGGTCGAGCACGCCGAGCTCGTCGCTGCCGATGATCTCGGCCACCACCAGCGGGTCGAAGTCGCGGCCGAGCACGGCGGCGGCCTCGAGGATGCGCACGGTGTCGCTGCCCAGCCGACCGAGGCGTTCCTCCAGCACGGCACGCACCGAGTGCGGCGTGGACACGCCGGCGAGGTCGCCCTGCAGGTGCCACTTGCCGTCGGGCCCCGTGGCCACCACACGCTCCTGCCGCAGGAGGCGCAGCACCTCCACCATGTAGAACGGGTTGCCGCCCGTCTCGGCCATGAGGTAGTCGGCGATGATCGGGCCTTCGGCACCCAGCGGGTGGCCGGCTGCCTGCTCCACGAACTGCAGTGCCTCGTCGCCGCCGAGGCCGCGCACCGACAGGGCGGTGACGCCGTCGAGCCGGCACAGCCGCGCGAACCAGCCGCCGAAGTCGCCGCGCTCGGCGTGCCCGTCGCGGTACGTGCAGACGACGAACAGCCCGGGCGTCGACGACGCAGCGAGCGCCTCGAGCACGTGCAGCGTGTTCCGGTCGGCCCACTGGATGTCGTCGAAGATGAGCAGCTGCGGCCCGGCGGCGGCCAGCCGGGTGACGAGGTCGACCACCGCGTCGACCAGCAGACGTCGCGTGGTGTCGATGTCGGAGGAGTCGAGCGGCCCCATCGCGCCGAGGCGCGCCGTGAGGCGTGGCGTCAGGCGTCCGAGCTCGCCGCCGTGCTGCACCGTGTGCTCGGCCAGCAGGGCGCGCGGCGCCCGGTCGACCAGCGTGGTGACCAGGTCGCGCACGGCCTCGTACGGCACGCGGGCGGCCTCGTCGCACGAACCGAACGCCACCTGCCAGCCGGCGGCGTGCGCATCACGGGCGCTCACCGCGGCGAGTGTGCTCTTGCCGGCGCCGGGCTCCCCACCGAGCAGCACCACGCGGGTGGCGGTGAGCGCCTCGTCGCGCAGCGCCTGGAGTCGGCGTGTGTGATCCGTGCGGCCGGTGAAGAAGCGCGGCAGGGTGGCGGCCACGGGCGCCGGCAGCGACGCAGGCGCCGTGTCGTCGACGCCGTCGTCGGAGACCGACACCTCGGGCAGCGGCCGGGTGAGGTCGACGACCTCGTGGATGGCCTCCGCGGTCTCGATGCCGCGCAGCACCTCCATCCGCAGGAACCGCAGCTCGGTGCGCTCGGGCAGTTCGCCGGCCACCATCTGCGCCGCGGCACCGCTCAGGAACACCTGCCCGCCACCCGCCAGGCTGCGGACGCGGGCCGTGCGGTTGATGGTGCGGCCGTGGTACTCGCCGTCGCGGATGACCACCTCGCCGCAGTGCACTCCCATGCGCACGGCCATCGGCGTGAGCTCGTGCCACGGCTCGGCAGCGAGGCGGCGCTGCGCCTCCACCGCGGCGGCCACTGCGTCGGCGGTGGACTGGAACACGCTGAACGTGCTGTCGCCCTCGCCGCGGTGGCGGAGCAGGAAGCCGCGGTGCGCGAGGACGGCCTCGTCGATGAGCGCGTCGTGCCGCTGCAGGGCGATGTCCATCAGGTGCGGTGCACGTTCCCACAGCGGCGTGGAACCGACGATGTCGGTCATCAGGAACGTCACGACACCGAACGGACGCACGGTCGCTGCGCTCTGTTCGACGATGTCCAAACCCGCCCTTCCCGCTCGACCTCGCTCCCAACCCGTACCCGGTGGACCCTAGCTGAACTAGGGTCGCACGGGCTCAGGAGCCCGTGCCGTCCCGGGAGAGGAGAGGCCGTCGTGCCCGCACAGATCAGCACCCCGCGGTTGCAGGAGATGCGAGGCGAGGCCGACCCGGTCGCCGACGCGTTGGCCGAGGAGTTCATCGATCGCCCTGCTGCCGACCTGTTCCACGGTTCGCTCGGCGCCCGCTACGCCGCCACCGACGACAGCGACCCGGTCATCGCCGCATGGCTCGCCGAGCAACCGGCGCTGCCCGACTGGGTCGACCACGACCGTCTCACCAACGGTGCGGCGTTCTTCGCCGACTACGGGGTGCACCTCGGCCTCGGCCTGTTCCTCTCGTCGCTCCCGCTGGCCTACGCATCGCACGACGGCGTGCAGGTGCTGGCGCTCACGGCCCGTCTCGAGACCGACGCCAATCGACGGGTCATGGAGTCGGCCCAGTTCGTGCTCGACGTCACCACGCCCGGCGCGCTCGAGCCCGGCGCGCAGGGGTACCACACCTGTCGCATGGTGCGACTGATGCACGCCGGGGTGCGCCACCTCATCCGCCACGACGGTCGCATCCCGCGCACGAGCGATGCATCGGTGTGGCCGCGGTGGGACCCCAACTGGGGAGCACCCATCAACCAGCAGCACATGCTGGGCGCGATGCTGTCGTTCAGTTCGTCGCTGCTGCACGTGCTCGACAAGCTCAACGTGGCGTACGACCCGCAGGGCGCGGAGGACTACTGCCACCTCTGGAACGTCGTCGGGTGGTTGCTCGGCGTCGACCCGGCGGCGCTGCCCCTCGACCGCGCCGAGATGGATCGCATCGAGCCCATCATCCGCGAGCTGAACGAGTTCCCGAGCGAGCAGGGCCGTCGGATGACGGCCGCGTTGCTGAAGCTGGTGAAGTCGTTCCAGCCGTTGCCGGGCCTCGACGGCTTCCCGGTCGCGCTGATGCGGCTGTACATCGGCGACCACACCGCCGACCTGCTCGGTGTGCCGAAGCCGAACTGGACCCGGTTCCTCGTCGGCTTCTGGCGCGAGGCCAGCCGGTTCATGTCGGTGCACCAGATGCGCGACAAGGGTGTGCAGCGCATGGTGGCGTGGTTCTCGCGCAAGGTGCTCACCGGGTTCGTCGGCTACGAGCGGCACGGCGATCGGCCGTCGTTCACCATCCCCGGCCACCTGCAGTCGATGGTCGACTGACGGTGCTCACGGCGTGAGCGCGTACCGTCCGAAGAACAGCGACATCAGCGCCGTCGCGTCGATGGTGGCGGTGGTGGGCCCGACGAGGTCGGGGATCGCCATGTCGAACGCGCTGCCGGGCCACGAGTGCCCGCCACCGACGACGGTGTAGAGCAGCGTGGCGCCCTCCACGCAGTCGATCGACGACAGCAGGCGGATGTCGTCGGCCACCGGCTCCTCGGTCGGCGCCGCGAGGCAGCCGTTGCGGTCGGCCCACGCGGTGACGCGGTCGGGCACGGGCTCGGCATCGCTGCCGCCCGCGATGAACGAGTCACCGAGCGTGCCGGTGCCGTCGGGGTTCGGCAGTGCCGCCACCTTCGGCCCGTACCCGCCCTCATAGGCGAGGTACTCGTCGTCGGTGCCGTGGAACGCGATCATCGGCACCGGGCGCTCGGGCTCGCATCCCTCCGGGTCGCGCACGCCGGCCACGGGTGCGACGGCGGCGACGCGATCGGACAGCACACACGCGAGCGTGGAGGTCATCATCGCCCCGTTCGACATGCCGGCCACGTAGACGCGGTTGGTGTCGATGCACAGCGTGGTGCCCACCTGGTCGAGCAGCGCGGTGATCCACTCCACGTCGGCGCTGTCGAGCGCGGTGTCCCACAGCGGCACCGGTCGGGTGATGTCGGGCAGCAACGTCACGAAGCGGTGGCGATCGCCCATGGCCGGCAGCTGCGACTGCTGGCCGAGCAGCGCGGCCGGCTGCGACCAGCCGTGCAGGCCGAGCACCAACGGCAGCGGTGTGGCGCCGTCGTACGCGGGTGGCAGGTGCTGCACGTAGGTGCCGTCGAGCCCGGCGGCGGTGAGTGCCTCGGTGGTCTCGCCGGCGGCGAGCGGGGTCTCGGTGTCGCACCCCGCCGATGCCGCCGCCTGTACGTCGTTCGCGGCGACGAACTCGTCGACCGCCTGCACGCCCTGTGCGGGGAAGTTGATGTTCAGACCGACGATGCCCTGACGCAGGAAGTCGCGGTAGCTCTCGAGGTTCTCGAGGTCGCGGTCGTTCGGCCACACCCAGATCGGGAAGCCGGCGGCGGTGCTGTCGGCCACGAGCAGCGGGGTGATGACCTGCAACCCGGAGAACTCGGGCGGCAGCTGCAGGATGCGCATGCCGTCGGGGATCGGCGCGCGTTCGAGCACCCATCCGGTGAGCACGTTGAGGCCGGGGGAGACCTCGGTGTCGGGGTCGATGGAGTGGTAGTACGCGACCACGTCGTCGGAGAACGAGGCCACCACGCTGGCGTCGGCGCGGCCGAGCTCCTTCAGCTGTGCGGCCAGCACGTCGGCGGTGCGCAGCGCGATGTCGCCCTCGCCCTTGATCTCGATGTTCAGCGGGATGTCGGGGAAGCGCTCCACCAGCTGCCGCAGCGTGGGCAGCGCGAAGTCGTCGGCGGTGTAGCCGGACGGCGGCTCCTTCTCGCCCGTGCGGATGCCGCGCCACAGGTAGTCGGCCTCGGCCCGGTCGCGACAGTCGGCGCAGTCCTGCGTGAACCAGTACGCCGCGTCGAGCTCCCACGCCTCGGCCGCGGTGAGATCGACCACCGCGCCCGTGCCGTCGGTGTTGCGGTCGAACGTGTCGTCGTGCTGCACCAGCAGCTCGTTGTCCTTGGTCAGGTTGATGTTCAGGTCGAGCATGTCGACGCCGGCCTTCACGCTCTCACCGAACCCGTAGAGGGTGCTCGCCGGGAACTCGTCCTCGCCGGCCGTGTGTGCGAGCACGATCGGGCGGTCGAGCGCGAGCAGCTCGTCGATGGTGGCCGCGTAGGTGGACGGCGGCTCGGTCGTGGTGGTGGCCGCCGCGGTGGTGCTGGTCGCGGCCGTGGTGTCGACGGCCTCGGTGCCTGCGGTGGTGGTGTCGGCCGTCGGCCCCCCGTCGGAGCAGGCAGCGAGTGCGAGGGCGGCGACGGTGAGGGCGGCGAGACGTCTCATCCCTGCAGTCTGGCGTACTCCACCGCGATGGCCGCTGCCGTGGCGGCATTGTTGCGCACGAGCGCGAGGTTGGCCACGAGGCTGCGTCCCTCGGTGCGCTCGACCACCGTCTTCAGCAGGAACGGGGTGACGTCCTGGCCGTCGATGCCGTTGGCCTCGAGGTCGGCGAGCGCGGCCTCGATGTGGGTGGCGATCTCGGCGGCGGGGATCTCGTCGGCCTCCGGGATGGGGTTCGCGATGCTGATGCCGGTGGTGAGACCGAGCTGGTTCCACGTGGCGTGGAGGTGGCGGGCGATCTCGGCGGGGCCGTCGAGGCGGCGGGGCGCGGGATGGCCGCTGGTGCGGCTGTAGAACGACGGGAACTCGTCGCTGCCGTTCACCACGACCGGCACGCCGAGCGTCTCGAGCCGCTCGAGCGTGAGCCCGATGTCGAGGATGCTCTTCACGCCCGCCGACACGACGGCCACCGGGGTGATGCCCAGCTCGGTGAGGTCGGCGGAGATGTCGAAGCTCTCGGCCGCGCCGCGGTGCACGCCGCCGATGCCGCCCGTGGCGAACACCCGCACGCCGGCCAGCGCGGCGAGGCGCATCGTGGCGGCGACGGTGGTGGCGCCCGTGCGACCGGTGGCCATCAGCCACGGCAGGTCGCGGGTGGTGGCCTTCACCACGCCGCCGACGGTGGCGAGGTGGTGCAGCTGCTCGGGGGAGAGGCCCACCTGGCACACGCCGTCGATGACCGCGATGGTGGCGGGCACGGCGCCGTGCGCACGCACGATGCCCTCGACCTCGATGGCCATCTCCACGTTCTGCGGGAACGGCATGCCGTGGCTGATGATGGTGCTCTCGAGCGCGACGACGGGGCGACCCTCGGCGACCGCGGCGGCCACCTCGGGCTGGACGGACAGGTGCTGCATGGTCTCCATCATGGTGCCGATCAGCGTGCGCCCCAACTGAACACCTGCTTGAACAGCTTCAGGCAGGTGAACGCCTCCACCTCGACGATGTCGTCGCGGCTGCGCAGCCCGGACAGGAGTCGCATCAGGTGGGCGTCGTCGTCGGCCACGACCTCGAACATCAGGTCGTATCGGCCGGTGGTGGCCACCAGGTACTCGACCTCGGGCATCTCGGCGACGGCGACCGCGGTGACCTCGGCGTCGCCCTGCACGCGGGCGCCGATCATGGCGACGCGTCGCACCCCCACCGACATCGGGTCGGTGACGGCGACGATCTGCATCACGCCCGCGTCGGTGAGCCGTTGCACGCGCTGGCGGATGGCCCCCTCGGTGAGGCCGACCTCGGCGGCGACGCGGGTGAACGGCATCCGGCCGTCGCCCTGGAGCAGCTCGATGATGGCCCGGTCGGTGTCGTCGAGCTGCGAGCCGTTCAACGGCCCTCCCGCGCGGCGAACTCGCGGCTGGCGTCGGTGAGCGCGGTGCGCAGCGTGCGTTCGATGAAGTCGAACTCCTCGTCCCCGGCGATGAGCGGGGGTGACAGCGTGATGACGGGCTCGCCGCGATCGTCGGCGCGGCAGATGAGGCCGGCCTCGTACAGGCGAGGGGAGAGATAGCCGCGCAGCAGCCACTCGGCCTGCTCGGCGGAGAAGTAGCCGCGGCCCGCCTGGTCGGTGACGAGCTCGATGGCGAGGAAGTAGCCGTCGCCGCGCACGTCGCCGACGAGCGGGATGTCGCGCAGGCCCTCGATGAGCTGCTTGAAGCGGCCTTCGTTGGCGCGCACGTGACCGCAGATGTCGTCGCGCTCGAAGATGTCGAGGTTCGCGTTGGCCACGGCGCAGCTCACGGGATGGGCGCCGAACGTCTGCCCCTGCAGGAACGTGGTGGTGTCGTTGAGGAACGGTTCGGCCAGCCGGTCGCTGATCATCACACCGCCCAGCGCGGCGTAGCCACTGGTGACGCCCTTCGCGAACGTGATCATGTCGGGCTGGTAGCCGTAGCGGAGGCTGCCGAACATCTCGCCGAAGCGGCCGAACGCGCTGATCACCTCGTCGCTCACGAGCAGGATGTCGTACTCGTCGCAGATCTCACGCACTCGTGCCCAGTAGCCCTCGGGTGGGGTGAACGCGCCGCCCGTGTTCTGCACCGGCTCCATGAACACGGCCGCGATGCTGTCGGGGCCTTCCATCTCGATGCGCAGCGCGAGGTCGTCGGCGCAGCGCAGCGTGCACGCACCGAGGTTCATGCAGTCGTTGCAGCGGTAGCGGTACGGCGTCTGCACCTTGATGGCGCCCGGCATCAGCGGCTCGAACGGCGTCTTGATGGAGGGCACACCGGTGAGGGCGAGCGCGCCGAGCGACGTGCCGTGGTAGGCGAGGTAGCGCGAGATGACCTTCGTCTTGCCGTGCTGGCCGCGCAGCTTCCAGTACTGGCGGGCCATCTTGATGGCGGTCTCCACGGCGTCGCCGCCGGTGGGGGTGAAGAACACGCGGTTCAGGTCGCCGGGCGCGTACTCGGCGAGCCGTGACGCGAGCGTGATGGCCGGCTCGTGCGCGAACGACCAGACGGGGAAGTAGCCGAGCGTCTCGCTCTGGGCCCGGGCGGCCTCGGCCAGTTCGGTGCGACCGTGGCCGACCTGGACGGTGAACAGGCCGGAGAGGCCGTCGAGGTAGCGCTTGCCGTGTTGGTCGTACACGTAGGAGCCCTCACCGCGGGTGATGACCGGCACCTCGTGGTCGGCGAACGAGCCGAGCCGGGTGAAGTGCATCCAGAGGTGACGCTGGGCCTGTTCGGAGAGCGAGGTCATGGTTGGCTCCGAGAGTCGTAGGAATTCGTTACGACCATCGTAGCCGAGTGAATCGGTTGGGAGCTTCCATGCGGCACTGGGCCGCACGGAAGCACCCAACCAGCGTCAGAAGCCGCAGTACGCGTCGACGGCAGTGCCGGCCGCGTTGTACTCCTCGCTCTGGCTGAGCGCATTGAGCTCGGGGTCGTTGAACGCCGCGTCGATGCTCCAGTCGTTCGCCCGCAGCACGTCGCCCACCTTGCCGAGGCCGTCGGCGAGGATGGCCACCTGGTCGGCGAGCTCGGCGGGGGCGGTCTCGACGAGCTTGGCGAGCGCCGGGTCGACCACCTCGTCGAAGTACGCCTCGAAGTCGTCGGGCGTGGCATCGGGGTCGTCGAACGGCGAGTCGCTCGCGTTGAGGTTCTCCTGGAACACGCAGAACTCCTCGTCGGCGTGCTCGCCGGTGGCCTGCAGGCCGGTGTCGGAGGTGACCGTCTCGGTGTCGCCGGTGGTCGCGTCGGTGTCGGCGGCCGCCGTGGTGTCGCCGGCCACCGCGCCGCCGTCGTCACCACCACACGCGACCAGCGCGAGCGGGAGTGCGACGACGGCGAGCGCAGTGATCAGACGTCGCATGTCAGCTCGAGAACCCGCACTGCTCCACGCCCCACTCGTCGAGGCGGCTGGCAGCGTCGTTGAAGTCGGTGTTCGCGGTGAGCTCCTGGAACTTGGCGATGGCGTCCGGGTCGGTGGCCAGCTTGGTGACGTCGTAGTCGAAGCTGTCGAACAGCTCGATCATCTGCGTGGTGGCGTCGTTCACCAGGTTCACGTCGTCGGCGATCTCGTCAGGGGCCTTGTCGGCGAGGTCCTGGAGCTGGCCCTGCATCGTGGTGAAGGCCTCTTCCATCGCCGCCGGGTCGGGCTGGTCGGCGTTGAACACGGCGTCCATCGAGTCGCTGTCGTCCATGTACTGCTGGATGAGCGCGCAGTACTCGGTGAAGTCGCCGGTGCCGCCCGATGCCTCGGTGCTGTCGGTGTCGCCGGCGGTGGTCTCCGCCGCGGCGGCCGTGGTGTCGCCCCCGGCCGAGTCGCTGCTGGAGTCGTCGCCGCATGCAGCGAGCAGGGTGAGCGCCGCGATGCTGGCCGCGGCGATGAGGGTACGGGTGCGCATCGAGCGCTCCTTCCGTCGTTGGGGGTACCGGGCAACACTACTGTTCGGCCTAGCCTGCGCCCATGCAGCTCGCGCACGAACTCATCGGCCACGTCAGTGCTCCCTCGCTGGTGCTGGTGCACGGCATCACCGAGAACCGCCACATGTGGGACCCGCTCCTGCCTCGCCTCGCGGCCGACCACTACGTGCTGGCGGTCGACCTCCGTGGGCACGGCGAGAGCGACGAGGGCGACGCGTACGACCCCATCAGCTACGCCACCGATGTGGTCGAGACCGCCGCGGCGCTCGGCATCGAGCGGCCGCTGCTCGTCGGCCACTCGCTCGGTGGCGTCGTGGTGAGCGCGTTCGCCGCCATCGCGCCGTGCGCCGGTGTGCTGAACGTCGACCAGCCGCTGCGGCTCGCCGACTTCCAGGAGAACCTGAAGATGGTGCAGACGTCGTTGGAGGGCACGCAGGCCGACTTCGAGTTCGCGCTGGCGATGATCTTCGGCATGCTCAACGGCCCGCTGCCCGAGGACGAACGCGATCGCCTCGCCGCGCTGCGCGGCACGCCCAACCGCGACGTCGTGCTGGCCACCTGGGACGCCGTGCTGCACGCGACGCCCGAGGAGCTCGACGCCACGGTGGCCGCGCTTGCCGGTGCCATCACGGTCCCGTACCTCTCGCTGCACGGCATCGACCCGGGCCCCGGCTATGCCGAGTGGCTCACCGGTCTGGTGCCCACCGCCACCGTCGAGGTGTGGGACGAGCTCGGCCACTACCCGCAACTCGTCGAGCCCGATCGGTTCCTCGCCCGCCTCGCCGAGTTCGAGGCGCAGGTGCGCGGGTGACCGACGACCTCCGCGTCACCGTCGACGGTTCGGTCGGCACCATCACGCTCCACCGTGCGGCGAAGCGCAACGCCGTCACCTACGACATGTGGGTGGCGCTCGGCGCGGCCTGCCACCAGCTCGCACACGACCCGCGAGTGCGGGTGGTGGTGCTGCGCGGCGAGGGCGATCACTTCTGCGCAGGAGCCGACATCACCGAGCTCCTCGCCGAGCGGCCGGCCGGTGTGCCCGGGTTCATGGACGTCAACATGGCCGCCGAGCACGCGCTCAGCACCTTGCCGAAGCCGGTGGTGGCCGTGGTGCAGGGCGACTGCATCGGCGGCGGCGCCGCGCTGGCCATCGACTGCGACCTGCGCCTCGCGGTGGAGGGCTCGCGGTTCGGCATCACGCCGGCGAAGCTCGGCATCGCCTACCCGCCGGCTTCGCTCGAGCGTGCCGTGCGCCTGCTCGGCCCGGCGGCGAAGCGGTTGCTCTACACCGGCGACCTCATCGATGCGCGTGAGGCGCACCGCATCGGTCTCGTCGACGAGTTGCTGCCGGCCGACGGCGTGGAGGCGCGGCTCGCCGAGCTGTGCGCCACGTTGGCCGCGCGCTCACTGCTCACGCAGGCGGGCACGAAGGAGATGGTGGCCGCGGTGCTGGCCCACGGCCAGGTGCCGGCCGACCTCGCCGCCAGCTGGGCGCGTGAGGTGGCTGCAGCGCCCGACCCGGCCGAGGGTGTGGCCGCGTTCGTCGAACGCCGGGCCCCGAACTTCACCTGGAGTGAACGCACCCAGGACTGAGCCGTCGCCCGGCCGTGTCCCTCAGTCGAGGTCGTACACCTCGGGGTGGTCGAGCGGGTGGTTGAGCCAGCTGATCATCTGGCGCAACTGGTGGTACGCGGCGAGCCGCGCCTCGTCGTCGTCCGCGGCCTCGGCATCGGTGCACACGGCCTGCAGCCGGCGGGTCATCGTCGGACCCAGCTCGAGCAGCCCGCTCGCACCCTCGCTGGCCCACCGTGCGAGCACCCAGCGCACGATGGCGCCCTCGGGCACGTTCGTCGCGGTCGACAATCCGCGCACCGTGCGCAACGGGTCGACCTTCGCGTACAGGGCCACGTCGGCCTTGAGGTTCGCGTCCTTGTCGTCGTCGGGCCACGGCCCGGTCCACGCTTCGAGTCGCACCACGGGCACATCCATGCGCCGAGCCTAAGTCGGCACTCTCGGCGTGGGTAGGGAATCGGGCCGTATCGGCCGGAAATCCTGCCCGCGATGAAGAATGCGTGGGTCAGGGTTCGGTGGAGTGGGCGCCCTGCTGCGGGGCGTGGAGTTGCGTCTCGACCAGGAGCAGGCAGGCCTCGGGGCCGATGGGGGAGCGGTAGCGGTGCGGCGCGTCGGCCGGGTACGACATGAAGTCGCCCGTCACGAGCGTGGTGATGGCGCCGTCGATCTCCACGTCGACCGGGCCGCGCACCACGTACAGCGCCTCGAACCCCTCGTGGGTCCAGGCATCGAGGAACTCGGTCGACAGGCCGCGTAGCTCGACCACGTGGAACGGCGTGTCGCCGGGCAGCAACAGGCGCCGCAGTGACTCGCCCGCGGTGTCGATCGACGGGGTGCCCGGGTCGTCGGCGCGCACCACTCGCGCCGTGTGATCGGGGCGCTCCCCGAACAGGGCCTGCGGCGTGGTGTCGAGCGCCGAGGCGATGCGGTACAGCGAGTCCATCGACGGCGCGGCGCGACCGTTCTCGACCTGCGACAGGAACGGTTGCGACAGGCCCGAACGCTCGGCGAGCGCGACGAGCGTGAGCTCGCCGGCCAGCCGACGCGTGCGGATGGCGGCGCCGAGCGCCGTGGGCGTGACGGGGGTGATGTCAGCGCACCAGCGGGACGACGTCGTTCATGAACCGCCCCATCTGCTCGACGGCCTTGCTGTAGGGGTCGCCGACGAGGTGCGGGAACAGCGTGAGGTACTCGAACCCGAGCAGGTCCTTGAGGTCCTGCACCTGCTCGGCCACTTCCTCGGCGGTGCCGACGAGGATGGTGCGCTGCTTCATCGATTCCTCGAGCGTGGGGATGAGGCCCGGGCCGACGGGCTTGCCGTCCTCGCCCATGTAGCCGCGGCTCCAGCCGTACGGGCCGAGGAACTTCCAGAACTCGTCGTGGCCGTTGCGGGCGGTGCGCATGGCCTCTTCGTGGGTGTCCTCGATGCGCACGCTCACCACGAGCATGCGCTGGGCCGACACCGGCAGGCCGGGGCCGTGGTGCTGCTCGTGCACCTCGCCGTAGCGGTCCCACATGCGCTTGATGAACGCCGGGTTCTGGTTCCAGAACACCGCGCCGTGGTTGACGCGCGGGCAGTACTCGACGGTGGGCGGGCTGGTGGCCGCCTGCCAGGTCTCGAACGGGTACAGCGGGCGCGGCACGAGCGACAGCTCCTGCACCGTCTCGCCGCGGTCGGGGATACCGGGCACCGGCAGCTCGAAGTACTTGCCCTTGTAGCTGAACGACTCCTGGTTGAGGGCGAGGTGGATGATGTCCATCTGCTCCTCGAAGTACTCGCGGTTCTTCGCGTCGTCGGCCGCCTGGTCGGGGTTGTCGTGCGAACCGATCGACACGTGGAAGTCGTTGAGGTGGAGGATCTCACGGGGCACCGTGCCGCGGCCGACGCCGAGGATGCCGCGGCCGCCGCTCAGGTTGTGCAGCGTGGCGAAGTCTTCCGCGAGGCGCAGCGCGTTCCACTGCGGCACCACGTTGAACATCGCGCCGAAGCGCACGTTCTTGGTGTGTGCGGCGATCCAGGTGCTGATGAGCAGACCGTTGGGGATGACCTCGTAGCCCTCGTACTGGAAGTGGTGCTCGGTGGTCCAGAAGCTGTCGTAGCCGAGGCGGTCGGCCTCGATGGCGGCGTCGACGTACTTCATCGTCGCGTCCCAGCACGCCTGGTTGTCGTACCGACGGTCCATCGGGTTGGGAAGGCCGGCACCGGCATCGGTCATCTCGACGCCACCGAAGAAGAACGCTCCAAGTTTCATGGAGCCGACCATAGCACGATATTGATGACGTCAATATGAACGGACGGCGCGGCGCGGACGCTGCGTGATGGCACCCAGCAGTGCCAATGCCGGCACCACGAGGATTGCCCAACGCAGGCCCACCGCATCGGCCAGCACGCCCATCGCAAGCGGGCCGAGGGTGACCGCCGCGCCCGATGCGAGTGCGCAGTACGCGCCCATGCTCACGGAGTCGAGCTCGTCGCCCGCCTTGGCGTAGAACGCGTCGACGGTGAGCGGGTAGAGCGGCCCGCCGCCGAACCCGACGATGGTGAGGCCGAGCACCTTCGCCGGCAGCCCCGGGGCGAAGCACATCACCAGCGCGCCGCTGCCGATGGTGAGGAAGCTCAGCGAGACGGTGGCCGCACCGAACCGGACGAGCAGACGCGGCAGCACCATGCGCGCCACGAACATCATGATGCCGAACACGCTCGCGACCACTGCCGCGAGGCCCGACGACGCCTTGCCCACCTCGTGCAGGTAGGTGACGGCCCAGATGCCGACGGTGAACTCGGTGAGCACCGCGTTCACGATGTGCAGCCACGGGCGCAACACCTTCGGCTGTGCCAGTGGCGCGAGCGAGAACGAGCCGGCACGTTCGGCCTCGGGCACCGCCACCGGCCAGGCCACCACGGCGAGCACCGCCATGAACAGCACGGTGAGCAACAGGTACGGCGGCCGCCACGACATGCCCGCGCCGAGGGCTGCGCCGATGAGCAGGCTGAACAGCAGACCGGCCACGCCGGGTGCCCCGTTCACTGCGGCGAACGCGGTGGCACGGTGCTCGCCGTGGTGGTCGCTGATGATGCCGGGCATCACCATCACCAGCAGCGCGCCGCCGCCGCCCGACAGCGCGGTGCCGAACAGGGTGATCGGCCACGCCGGGCCGAGGCAGAACAGGGTGACGCCGAGCCCGATGGCCGTGACGGCGGCGAGCAACGCCCGGCGTCGACCGATGCGGTCGACGAGCGGCACGCCCCACACGCCCGCGGCGAGCAGGCCGATGCCGAACGTGCTGCCGTGGAGCGCGGCAACGACACCGTTGAGCTCGAATTCCTCGCGGATCTCGCCCAGCACGACGCCGACGCTGAGGCCGGCGACCAACATGCAGTAGCCGAGCGCGGACGCGTACGTGAGGCGATCCCATCGGAACCGGGTGGGAGCCTCGGTCGTCGTGGTCACTGACACAGTTGTACCAAGGTGGCCGGTCAGAACCGCGGCCATTTGCTGAAAGGATCGCGCCCGTGCCGGACATGGACCTCGCATGAACGACCGTCGGACGAGATTCGAGGCGATCTTCCGCGAGGTCTACGAGCCGCTGCAGCGGTACGCGCGCCGTCGCATCGACCCGGCTGCGGCCGACGACGTGGTGGCCGAGGCGTTGCTGGTGGTGTGGCGTCGGCTCGACGAGGCGCCCGACGGACTGGCGTTGCCGTGGTGCTACGGCATCACCCGCCGCTGCCTGGCCAACCGCCGACGCAGCGACCAGCGGCAGACGAACGTGGTCGATCGGCTGATGGGGGAGCGCGACGCGCCACCCGGCGACCCCGACCCGCTGCTGTGGGCCGCGCTCGACGAGCTCGACCCCGACGACCGCGAGATCGTGCGGCTGTGGGCGTGGGAGGAGCTGCAGCCTCGCGAGATCGCATTGGTGCTCGACATCAGCGCGAACGCGGCAGCCATCCGGGTGCATCGTGCGAAACGGCGACTGGCCGATGCGGTGGCGAGAAAGAGTGCGGCCGGTGCCGGACACAGAGGGGTTGGGAACACCCCGCTCGAGACGAAGGAGGCGACATGAACCCCGAGGACATCCACGACCGACTGCGCCGCCTCGATCCCGCTGCGGACGCTCCCGTCGATCCGGCCAACGGCCCCCGGGCCGCCGCACTCATGGAGCAGATCATGCAGACCCAACCCGAACCCGTGAACGTCACGCCCGCCCCGCCCGCCCCGGCCCGTCGTCCGCGGCGGGCGCTGTTCGCCGCACTCGGCGCCCTCGGCGTCGCCGCCGTCGGTGCGTTCGCCTTCGTGGCGATGCGTGGCGACGACCCCGCGCCGACGTCGGTGAGCTTCTCGCTCGGTGCCAGCGACCCGCTGACGCAGATGTGCCTGCCGGTCTCCGATCAGCAGCCGTCGCCCGAGGCCTCGGCGTTCCGTGGCACCGTCGTCGACATCGGCGCCGGCACCGTCACCCTCGAGGTGACGAAGTGGTACCAGAACGGCGACGCCGACCAGGTGGTGCTCACCACCGAAGGGTTGCCCTCCGTGGCGCTCGACGGTGTCGACTTCGTGCAAGGCGGTGACTACCTCATCACCGCCGGCGACGGCCAGGTCGGCTTCTGCGGCGTGAGTGGCCCGTACTCCACCGACCTCGAGGGTTGGTTCGACACCTGGTACGGCTGAGCCCGACCATCCAACCCGCCCGCTGACGGACGGCTGCCATCGTGGTGCGTAGTGTCACCGCGATGGCAGCCGTTGCGCGTTCCGGCCCGGAGGGCACCATCACCATGGCGAACTGGCTCACCGCCCCGCACAACCAGTGGGGCGTGCAGCACGCCCGCGAGGTGGTGCCCACGGCCAGGGTCGGGCGCCACCCCGATCATCACCACCGGCTGCCCGTGCGTCGCAGCCGATTCGACCTCGACGCGCTCGAGTTCACCACGCCCGACGGCACGGTGCGTCGGCTCGACGCGTGGATGACCGGGAGCCATGCCGACGGCCTGCTCGTGCTGCACGACGGCGCGGTGGTGCACGAGCGCTACTTCCACGGGCTCACCGCCACGCGGCCGCACCTGTCGTTCTCGGTCACGAAGTCGGTCACCGGGCTGCTCGCCGGCGTGCTGGTCGGCACCGGCGACCTCGACCCCGATGCGCCGGTGCTGCAGTACCTGCCCGAGGCGAGTGGCACCGGGTGGGCCGACGCCTCCGTGCGGCAGGTGCTCGACATGCAGACCTCGCTCGCGTACGTGGAGGCCTACGGCGATCCCGAGGGGCACATGGCCCGCTACCGCGAGGCCGTCGGCTGGCATCCGCCGCGCGACCCGTCGGCGCCCACCGACCTGCGTTCGTTCCTGCTGAGCATCGGCCGCGGCGACGCACCGCACGGCCGACGGTTCCGCTACCTCACCCCGAACTGCGATCTGCTCGGTTGGATCCTCGAACGAGCCGGCGACGCGCCGTACGCCGAGCTGCTCACCGAACTGCTGTGGGCGCCGATGGGTGCGGAGTGCGACGCCGACGTCACGGTCGACCGGATGGGCCTGGCCCGGGCGGGCGGCGGGCTGTCTGCCACGATGCGCGACCTCGGCGGGGTCGGCGAGCTGGTGCGCCTCGGCGGCGTGGCCGACGGTCGACGCGTGGTGCCGCGCGAGTGGATCGACGACATCCTCGTGGGCGGCGACCCGGCGGCGTGGGCCGGCAGCGACTTCGACTACATGCTCCCGCCCGGCGCCGCGTACCGCAGCCAGTGGTACCTGGCCGACCCCGACGGCGTTCGCTACATGGCGGCCGGCATCCACGGGCAATGGGTGTGGGGCGATCGGCGTCACGGCGTGGTGGTGGTGAAGCTGGCGTCGCGCCCGCAGCCGTCGATGGCGGAGGTCGACGTGGCCGAGATGTCGTGCTTCGCCGCGATCGCAGCGGCGGTGAACCCTCTGTAGCCTGCCCCGATGCTCCTCGGCATCGACACCGGCGGCACGTACACCGATGCCGTGCTCTACGACGAGGCCACCCGCACCGTGGTGGCCAAGGCGAAGTCGCCCACCACGCACCACGAGCTGTCGACCGGCATCTGCGGCGCCATCGACGCGGTGCTCGCCGCTGCCGTCGTGTCGCCCGAGCGCATCGAGCTGGTGTCGCTGAGCACCACGCTCGCCACCAACGCACTGGTCGAGGGCAAGGGCCGTCCGGTCGGCGCGGTCATCATCGGGTTCGACGGCGACGTGCTCGAACGCGCCGGCCTCGCCGATGCGCTCGGCAGCGACCCGGCCGT
>JBDKJP010000007.1:0-2511 GCA_039796575.1 Actinomycetota bacterium | reverse complement strand
CGAGCACTGCGCTCACCACGTCCACACGCCGACGGCGGTGAGCAGCACCAGGCCGAAGCCCAATGCCATCTGCCGCAGGCCCAACTGCTTCGCTGCGATCGGCGGCCGGCGCACGGCCACCGCCTGCAGCACTCCGAGCGCCACCACACCTGCGACACCCAGCACCACCTCGCGGGTCGCGACCACCGCCGCGGCAGCGATGCCGACGGCCACGAACTGCGCGGCGTCGCTCTGCCGCACCGGCCCCTCGCCGCGACGCAGCCGCATGATCTGCGCGCGCACGAACGGGATGGCGCCCACCGAGCGGGCCGCGAGCACCAGCCACGCGCCGGCGGCCAGCGCAGCGCCGTGCCCGGCGGCGAGCACGATGGCCGCCGCCGACGCCGCGATGCCGATGGCACCGCACAACTCCGGTACCAGCCGCCGTCCTCGGCTGCGGATGTCGTAGGCGAAACCGACGGCCACCAACGGGGCCGCGATGAGCGCCGGCACCGCCCACGCCCACCCGGACCGCCACACCGCCACGACCGCGAGCGCGGCCATGAGCACCAACTCCCCCGACGCCACCATCGCTGCGAGCCGGGAACGCTGCTGCCACTGGTGGCGGCGGAGGTCGATGAACACGAGCTTCAGCGGCGTGCGCACCAGGAACGCGAGTAGGCCAGCCACCCCGAGCGCGGCGCCGGCGATCGACCAGGCGACCAGCCAGCCGAGCAGCACGGGCTCGAGCGTGAGGCCCCAGCCGCCGTGCTCGCTCGGGAGCGCGACCACGCGCCACGGCGACCGTTCGGTCGCGTGTCGTTCGGCTTCGACGTCCGGTCGGGCGCTCACCGGGGCACCGCCGCGTCGAGCACGGACACCGGGGTGGACGACAGCGAGCCGATGAGCTCGGCGCGAGCGCGCCCCCAGGCCTCGTGCAGCACGCACGGATGATCGGGTTGGCACGGCCGGTCGGCCACCACGCAGCGGCCCGCATCGGTGGAGCCGTCGACGGCTTCGATGACCTGCAGCACGTTGACGTCGGCGAGGTCGATCGTGGAGCGGTAGCCGCCGGTGGGGCCCGGGTCGGACACCACCCAGCCGGCCTTGACGAGTGGTCCGACCACCTGCGGCACGAACCCCACCGTGGTGCTCAACCCATCGGCCAGCGCCGCCGCCTTCATCCGCCCGTCGGCGGCACCGAGCAGGGCCAGGGCACGGATGGCGAGCTCCGCCCGCCGGGTGATCTCCAGTCGCACAGTCACAGACTCATGGATTCACCCCGGTCGTCGCCAGGGACCTTGGTCCCGCCTCCGACGGCGAACCGTCAACCACCGGAATGCCAGACTGCGGGCCGGAGGTCCACACCCATGAAGTTCGGCATCGCATTCGCCAACACCGGCCCGTTCGCCCACCCCGCCGCCGCGGTCGAGTTCGCGCAGGCCGCCGAGGCCGCCGGATTCGAGTCGCTGTGGACCGTCGAGCACGTCGTCGTGCCGTCGGGCTACGACTCGCCCTACCCCTACGACCCGTCGGGCAAGATGCCCGGCGGCGAGGACTTCCCCATCCCCGACCCGCTGATCTGGCTGTCGTACCTCGCCTCGGCCACCTCGCGCATCAACCTCGCGACCGGCATCCTCATCCTCCCCCAGCGCAACCCGGTGGTGCTGGCGAAGGAGCTCGCCACCCTCGACCACCTGTCGAACGGCCGGATGATCCTGGGCATCGGCGTCGGCTGGTTGGAGGAGGAGTTCAACGCCATCGGTGTGCCGTTCGCCGAGCGCGGCCGCCGCACCGACGACCACGTCGGCGCGATGCGCGCGCTGTGGACCGAGGAGAAGGCGTCGTTCCACGGCGAGTTCACGAACTTCGAGGGCTGTATCTCGCGACCGCAGCCAGTGCAGGGCACCATCCCCGTGCACATCGGCGGCCACACCGACATCGCCGCCAAGCGCGCCGGCCGGCTGGGCGACGGCTTCTTCCCCGGCAAGGGCTCGCACGAGGAGCTCGCCCGCAGCTTCGACCTGGTGCGCCGCACCGCGGTGGAGCACGGCCGCGACCCCGACGCGATCGAGATGACCACCGGCGGCCGCGGGGCCGTGGGTGCTCGGGCGCTCGATGAGGTGAAGGCACTCGCCGACATCGGCACCGACCGCGTCATCCTGCCCGCGTTCCTGTTCTACGCCGACCCGGTGGGCGCGCTCGCCCGCTACGGCGACGAGGTCATCAGCAAGGTCGCATGAGCGACACGGCCTCGCCCCGCGAACTGCTCGTCGCGCTGCGCGACGAGTTGCACGCGCGGGCCGAGGCCCTGCGCAACGGGGCGACGGTGCCGAGCGGTGGCATCTCGTTCGGCAAGCGCGTCGGCGAGGGCACCAGCATCGCCATCGAACGGTTCACCGACGTGGCCGTGCACGGTCAGCTCGTGCAGCAACTGGCCGCGGTCGAGGCCGCGCTGGCGCGACTCGACGACGGCACCTACGGCCGCTGCGAACGGTGCGGGAACCCGATCCCCGACGAACGCATGGAGGT
>JBDKJP010000006.1:0-48644 GCA_039796575.1 Actinomycetota bacterium | reverse complement strand
CGCGAGGGCGACACCGTCACGGTCGACGGCGCCGCCGGCACCGTCCACATCGCGCGCTGACCGGTTGGGTGCTTTCGGGCGCCCCTCGGCCGCACGAAAGCACCCAACGGAAACGTCAGCGGCGCCAGAAGTCGTCGTCGGCCGCCGGGACCGGGGTGATGCTGATGGCACCGGTGCCGGGCTGCGGCAACGCCACGGGCGACTCGTCGATCTCCGGCAACGTCGGCGCTGGCGCGGTGGCCATCACCGCTGCAGGGCGACGCACCCAGATGTGCAGCGCGATGCCCAGCGCGAGCACCAACGCCGACCACGCCACCTGGGTGATCGACGACTGCACGAAGATCTGCACGCGGTCGAGCAGGCCGACGTCGACTCCCGTCGGAACGTACGAGAACGAGCTGTTCCGGAAGGTGTTCAGCAGCCCGCCGACCACCGAGATGACCACCAGCACCACGCCCAGCCACAGCACGATGGCCGCACCGCGCTCGGGTGTGAGCCCCTTGCGCGGCGACAGCGCCTTGCCGACCGTCGACGCCGTCTGCCCCACCATCTCCACGTGCTCCACGCGCGGCATCGTAGGGCGGCCGGACGGGATGACGTGTCAGGCGGGCGTGACCGCGGTGTGCAGGCCGTGCTCGTTGGCCCAACGGGCGAGGTCGCGACCCTCGAGCGCGGCCGCCAGCAGATCGGGGAACGCATCGGGTGTGCACGCCATCGACGGCACGCCGAGCGCTGCGAGCTCGGCGGCCTGGTGATGGTCGTACGCGGGCGCACCTTCGTCGCTGAGCGCCAGCAAGACCAGCACGGTGACGCCCGCCTGCACCATCGCCGCCACCCGGTCGTGCAGCAACGCCGCGTTGCCGCCCTCGAACAGGTCGGTGACCAGAACCACCAACGTGTCGGCCGGGCGGGTGACGAGCTGCTGGCAGTAGCCCACGGCCTGGGCGATGTCGGTGCCGCCGCCGAGCTGCACGCCGAACAGCACGTCGACCGGATCGTGCGCGACCGGCGTGAGGTCGACCACCGCGGTGTCGAACGCCACGATGTGGGTGGACAGCGCGGGCATCGAGGCCAGCACCGCGCCGAACACTGCGGCGTAGACCATGCTCTCGGCCATGCTGCCCGACTGGTCGATGGCCACGACCACGTCGCGGGCCAGGCTGCGCTGCCGCCGGCCGTAGCCGACGAGCCGCTCGGGCACCACCGTGCCGTGCTGGGGCAGGTAGTGCCGCAGGTTGGCGTGGATGGTGCGGCCCCAGTCGATGTCGGCCGGCCGCGGCCGACGGGTGTGCTGCGACCGTGCCAACGCGCCGTGCACCGCTTGCTTCGTGCGAGCGGTGAGGCGCTGCTGGATCTCGTCGACCACACCGGCGACCACGCGGCGGGCGCTCACCCGGGTGGCGTCGGGGAGCAACTGGTTGAGCTCGACGATGAGCGACACGAGGTGCACGTCGGCCTCGACGGCCTGCAACATCTCGGGCTCGAGCAGCAACTGGCGGAGCTGCAGCCGCTCGATGGCGTCGCGCTGCAGCACCTGCACCACCGACGACGGGAAGTAGCGGCGAATGTCGCCCAGCCACCGCGCCACCGACGGCGCCGACCGGCCGAGACCACCCGCACGCCCACCACCCCGACGCTGGCCGGGCTTGGTGTCGTACACCGCGGCCAACGCGGCGTCGATGCGCGCGTCGTCGCCCTCGAGCCCGAGGCCGGTGACACCCTGCTCGCCCTGCTCCGTCTCCTCGGTGCCACCGAGCACCATCCGCCAGCGCCGCCGACGTTCGAGGTCGCTCACCCGACCGGCCTGCTCGTTCACTGCCCCACCCCCAGCAGTTGCCGCACGGTGACGAGCGCCGCGGCCGCACGCTCGGGGTGCACGTCGCCCCCGAAGCCCGACGCGGCCGTGGGCACCTGGTCGTCGAGCAGCAGGCCGAGTTGGCGTCGCTCGGCCGGCTCGAACGCACCGAACGTGCGCCGCAGCAACGGTGCCGTGGCCGTGAACGCATCGGGCGGCAGCGCCGACACCCAGGCGTCGATGACGTCGAGCAGCTCACGGTCGTGCACCAGCACCGTGCCGCTGCCGGCGAGGAAGCCCTCCACGAACGCCGCACCCACCGCCGCCGGCGTGCCGACCGACAGGGCGCGCGACACGCGGGCGCTGACCCGGGCCCGGTTCCAGCTGCCACCGTCGTGCAGCAACCGCGTGGCACGGCCCTGGACCAGCCCGTGCACGTCGGGCCGTTCGGACACCAGCGTGAGCACCGCCGGCCACTCGGCGCGCCGGGCCCCGTGGTCGACCAGCGCGAGCGAGGTCTGCACCGCGGCGAGCCGTTCGGCCATGGCCGCCGCGGCGTCGGGGGCCAACGACCGACAGGCCATGAGCGTGCCCGCCACGACGCGCACCACCAACCCGTCGAACACCCGCCGCAACGCGCTCGCATCGGTGCCGCGCACGTCGCCGTAGCGCAGCGCCCGGGCGAGCGGACCGAGCGCATCGATGACCTGCACCACGTCGGGGTCGTGTGCCGCGTGTGCCTCGACCGCCGCCACCACCGGCTGCACCACCTCGGGCAGGTCGGCCAGCAACGCCTGGTCGAGCACCGCCACCA
This sequence comes from Actinomycetota bacterium, assembly GCA_039796575.1. Lineage (GTDB taxonomy): Bacteria > Actinomycetota > Acidimicrobiia > Acidimicrobiales > Ilumatobacteraceae > UBA668. The sequence continues at coordinate 46,035 of JBDKJP010000006.1, read as the reverse complement.
GGTCGGCCAGTGCGGTGGCGCGGTGCGACCGCTCGAGCAACCGGTCGGCAGCCGCGGCGCGCACCGTGGTGCCGTGGGCCGACCGCTCGATGAGCGTGATGGTGAGCTCGGGCTCCCACCGCAACGACCAGGTCTCGCGGAACGTGCCGCTGGAGCCTCGGCCGTCGTCGAGGTGACCCCACGGCACGTCGAGCGCCGCCAACCGGTGCAGCAGCACCGAACGGGCACGGGCGTTGGCCTTGCGCACGTCGAGCTCCACCTGCTGCACGTCGGCCGACGGCTTCAAGCGCACCGACCGTTGCTGGGCGGCGAGGTCGCGCGCCAGCGGCACCTGCGGTGCCTCGTCGGGCACGTCGCCGATGGCATTGCCCACCACCAACTCGCGACGGATGAGCGCCAGACCCGACGACCCGGCCATCACCGCATCGGCCGCGTCGAGCAGCTCCGTCAGACCCGGGCGCGGGCGTTCGCGCAGCGCCGCGAGCGCGCCGGCGGCGCGGGTGGCCGCGATGAGGTGATCGGGCGACGCCGACATGCCGCGCTCGCGCAGCAGCCGCGCGGCCTGCACCATCCAGGTGCTCACCCCCGCCGGGCCCGGATGCCGGAACACGTGCCGGTACCACCCCGGGCTCGGCACGCCTGCGCCGTAGCCGGTGGCGGCCGCGAGCCGACGGTGGGTCCACGGCACCCAGCTGACGCCCACCTTCACCTTCGCCAGGCCCTTCAGCACCGCTGCGTCGGCCTTCGCCGGCGGGAGCGGCTGCTGCAGCGCCGGCACGTGCCATGCGCCGCACACCACCGCCACCCGCTCGTGGCCGTCGGCCAGCACGGCGCGCAGCACCTTGCGCATGTGCGCCTCGCGCTGGGCCTCGCGCACGGTGGCGGCATCGCCGCTGCCGCGCACGGCGGTCATGGCGGCGGCGACGGCGTCGAACGCCGGGGCACCGTCGCCGCGGTGCTCGACGACGTCGTCCCACCACCGCTCGGGGTCGGGGTCGCCCGCCGCGGCGGCCAACGCCGCCAGCGGGTCGGCCACGGGAGGATGGGCCAGCTGCAGCGTGTCGTCGCGGGCCTCGACCAACGAGTGCGCCAACGGCAGGTCGATGGCGCGCACGGGCACGCCGTGGGCGCGCGCCCATTCGAACGCCTGCCACTCGGGGCTGAACTCGGCGAACGGCAGGAACGCGGCACGCTGCGGCTGATCGGCGACGAAGCCGAGCAGCGCCACCGGCGGACGGAGCTGCTCGTGCCCCACCCACTGCAGCGCGGCCTCGCAGTCGGCCGGCAGCTCCACCAGCACCACCGACGGTTGCTGCTCGTCGAGGGCGCGCAGCACCGACCGGGCCGAGCCCGGACCGTGATGGCGGATGCCCAGGAGGCGTACGTCGGTGGTCATGCCCTCACAGCTCGCGGCAGGCCTCGTAGAACTCGGACCACTCGGGCCGGTCGCGCACCACGGCCTCGAGGTACTCGCGCCACGCGATGGCGTCGTGGACGGGGTCCTTCACGACGGCGCCGACGATGCCGGCCGCCACGTCGGCCGCCGAGAGCCGACCGTCGCCGAAGTGCGCGGCGAGCGCCACCCCGTTGGTGACCACGCTGATGGCCTCGGCGGTGCTCAGCGACCCGGTGGGCACCTTCAGACTGGTGCGGCCGTCCTCGGTGGCGCCGCTGCGCAGCTCGCGGAACACCGTGACCACCCGGCGGATCTCGAGATCGGAGGACGGCACGTCGGGCAGGCGCAGCGCGGCGCCCAGCTCGGCCACACGGCGCTCGACGATGGCGACCTCCTCGTCGGCGTCGGCGGGCAGCGGCAGCACCACCGTGTTGAACCGTCGACGCAACGCCGCCGACAGGTCGTTGACCCCGCGGTCGCGGTCGTTGGCGGTGGCGATGAGGTTGAAGCCGGGGACGGCCTGCATCTCGCCGCCGAGCTCGGGGATGGGCAGCGTCTTCTCGCTGAGCACGGTGACCAGCGCGTCCTGCACGTCGCTGGGCATGCGGGTGAGCTCCTCGACGCGCACGATGGCGCCACGCTCCATCGCGCGGTACACCGGGCTGGGCACCAGCGCCGCGGGTGACGGGCCCTCGGCCAGCAGCCGGGCGTAGTTCCAGCCGTAGCGCAGCTGCTCCTCGGCCGTTCCGGCGGTGCCCTGCACCAGCAGCGTGGAGTCGCCGCTGATGGCCGCGGTGAGGTGCTCGCTCAGCCAGGTCTTCGCGGTGCCCGGCACGCCGAGCAGCAGCAGCGCCCGGTCGGTGGCGAGCGTGGCCACGGCGATCTCGACCAGCCGCCGCTGACCGACGTACTTCGGCGTGATGACCGTGCCGTCGGGCAGCTGCCCGCCGAGCACGTAGGTGACCACCGACCACGGCGAGAGGCGCCAGCTCGGTGGCCGCTCACGGGTGTCGGCGGCGGCGAGCGCGGCGAGCTCGTGCGCGAACTCGTGCTCGGCGTGCGGACGCAACACGGAGGGCGTCGGGGAGGTCATGCGGGCTCCAGTTCGGTGAGCAGGTGGTGACGGAGACGGGCCAGGTCGGCGAGGGCGAGCGCGATGCCGATGGTGGACCGGGACGGGTCGACGCGGTCGAGCGCGACGGCGAGCGGCTCGAGCGCGGCGGGTTGCACCCGCGCGACGAGGTTGACGAGCACGGGGCGATGGCTCACGGCCAGGGCCCCCGAGGAGAGCCCGCCGGCGACGACCTCGGCGACCCGGGCAGGCGGTGCCGACAGCAGGCCGACCAGATCGGGGGTGATGGGCAGTTCGGGCACCTCGGCCACGAGCTCGGGCACCACCCGTTGCTTCGAGGTGCAGGCGAGGCGCGGTGACCACGAGATCATCCAGTCGGCCAGCGGGCCGGCGGCGGCGCGGACGCGTGCGTGGCGCACCCCGTCGGCGCGGTGGCGGGCCAGCAGCGGCGGCACCAGCTCGGGTGCCAGGCGGTGCCCGTTGCGCACCACGGTGAGCACCCATTCGTCCTCGAGCACCGGCCAGTCGCTGACGACGCGGTGCCAGGTGGCGGTGGCCGACGGCGGGGTGAGCGGCCGCGGGTCGGCGTCCGGTGGCGCCACCACCTCCGCCACGGGGCCGGGTTGCACGCCGGCCCGCCGCACCACGGCGGTGGCGGCCACCTGCTGCAGCAACCGCTGCGACGCGGTGGGCAACGGCTGGTCGGCGGCGAGGTCGGCCAGGCCGCCCGGCGGCGCGGCAGGCGGCTCGCGCCGGTCGGTGCCGAGCAACGCGACCGTGACCATCTGGTCCCAGTACTCCTGCACGGGGCTCATGCCGAGGCCCCCACGAACGACGAGTCGGCGACCGGCCCGATGTCGACCGCGCGGTCGGTCAGGTGCACGGTGAGCGGCACCAGCCCGTACGGGGTCCATTCGGCGGTGACGGGCACGGGACGGCCTTCGCTGCACGCGAGCAACGCGGCGATGCCCGGCGCGCCGGGTGCGATGGGGAGCGACCCCTCGGTGTCGGTGAGCACCCACCGGCCGGCCGCACGCGTCGGAGCGGCGCGCAGGCAGACGGGCAGCCGATCGACCCATGGTTCGAGCGCCACGCACCGCCCGACCTCGGCCACCGCCTGGGCCACCGAGCCGGCCTCGACGTCGAGTGCGGGCTCGGGGGCGGAGTGGCGCGGGCCGGCGAGCGCGCGCAGCGCCAGCGCACCGGGATAGCGGAAGAGATCGGCGTGAACCGCCGTGCCCACGGTGAACGACGCGTCGAGCGTCTGCCGGTACGCGGCGAACGAGAGCACCATGGCCCACTGGCCCGACCGGCGGCCCCGCAGCCACGTACGGCGCACCTCGATGCGGTCTTCGCGCACGTCGCTGCGGCCCATGACCACCCACTCGTCGGTCGACGGCACGCCGGCCAGCACGTCGGCCTGACGGATCTGCCACCCGATGGCCAGGCCCACGGCGTCGGCGAGGCCGGGCGGCAACGTGCCCAGATGACGGCCCGCATCGGCCAGCAGGTGCAGCATGCCGAGCTCGGCCAGCACGTGCTGGTGCCAGTCGGGGCCGGCACCCACCAAACCGGCGAGGCGGCGCACGCGGTTGGACAGCGCGCCGACCTGTGCGTCGACCAGACGGGCAGCGAGCTGGTCCCACGTGCGGTACTGCGCCAACGCCGGATCGGCGAGCCCGGTGCGCATGCGGTCGTCGAGCCATCGGTCGAGCTCGACCAACCCGGCCATCATGCGGGCCACCCGCTCGTCGCGACCCGACGGGTCGGGCAGCGTGGGCGGAGTGCCGGACGGCGCAGTGCCGGCCGACCCGGCGCCCGTCGGTGCGGGGGCAGCGGCCGACGGCGGCCCCGACGACGCGGGCACCGCCGACGACTCGTCGACCGCTGCCCACCCCTCGAGGCGCGTGCGGGCGTACGACGGCGACGCGACCTGCGCCACCTGACCTCGGGCCCACAGCAGCAGCAACGCCAGGCTGTGCTTGCACGGCCGCACGCGGCTGGCGCAGGCGCAGTGCATGCGCACGCGGGTGTGGTCGACCACCACGTCGTACGGCTCGGCGCCGCTGCCGACGCACCGGCCCCACACCCCCTGGTGGTCGCACCCGGTGGCCACCCACCGGGTGGGCACCGCCAACGGTTGGGCAGCGGCGATGGAGTTGGGGCGTGGCGCGAGGGCGAACACCTGCTCGACCTGCCAGCGACCCTCCACGACGTCCACGAACGTCACCGTAGCCAGCGGGTGTGACACCGTCCCGCTGACCTGGGGAAAGGACGTTCGTCCCATAGAATCGTGTCCGTTGTCACCCCTGGACACGGGAACTGGGTGACGAGACTGGGCGACATGAAGGGTATGCGTACCAACACCACCACCCCCCGTCCTCGTCGCGCCCTCGCGGCCACCGTTGCCGTCGGCCTGTTCGCCTTCGGCGCCGCTGCCTGCGGCGACGACAGCACCGACTCCGCCGACACCGCCGGTGCTGAGACCACCGCCGGCTCGGCAGCCGAGCTCACCGTGAGCGGGCAATGGGCTCGCACCAGCCCGATGGATGCCGCCAACGGCGCGCTGTACTTCACCGTCACCAGTCCCGAGGCCGACCGCCTCGTCGACGTGAAGGTCGACGCCTCCGTGGCCGGCATGGCCCAGATCCACGAGACCGTCATGGCCACCGACGACACGATGGCCATGGGCTCCGACACCACGATGGCCATGGGTGGCGACACCACCATGGCCATGGGCGGCGAGATGGAGATGCGCGAGGTCGACGGCATCGACATCGCCGCCGGCGAGCCGCTCGTGCTCGAGCCCGGTGGCTACCACGTCATGCTGATGGAGCTCGCCGCACCGCTCGAGGTCGGCACCTCCATCTCCGTCACCCTCACCTTCGAGAAGGCCGGCGACGTCGTCATCGACGTCCCGGTGCTCGACGAGGCGCCGTGATCGTTCGCCGTCGTCACGCGCTCGCGACCCTTCCTCGGCTCGGCCTCCTCCTGGTGGCTGCAGCGTTCGCGAGCGCGTGCGGCGGCAGCGCCACCTCCGGCAGCGACAGCACCCGCGACGTGACCTTCACCGCCGCCGACGGCAGCAGCCACACGCTCGGCGAGATGGAGGGCACCCCGGTGGTGCTCAACATGTGGGCCACGTGGTGCAAGCCGTGCGTCAAGGAGATGCCCGCGTTCGACGAAGTGGCCGCCGGCACCGACGCGGTGCGCATCATCGGCGTCAACGTGGCCGACGAGGCCGCCGATGCGGAGGCGTTCGCCACCGAGCTCGGCGTCACCTACGAGCAGTTCACCGATCCGTCGGGCGAGCTGTCCGATGCGTTCGCCGTCACCGGCCTGCCCGCGACCGCGTTCATCGACGCCGATGGCAAGGTGGTGGAGGTGCACGCCGGTGCGTTCACCGCCGACGAACTCCGCGACGCCATCGCCGAGCACTTCCCCGACGTCTCGAATGGGAGCACCCCGTGAAGTTCCGCCACGCCGCCCTCGCGCTCGCCGCACTGGCACTGCCGCTCGTCGCCTGCGGTGACGACAAGGAGGCCAAGGTGCTGAGCGGCTACCAGCTCACGCCGCCGCCCACCGTCGGCGCGCTCTCGCTGCCCGACGCCAGCAACGGCGACAGCGACTTCACGTTCGTGTCGCAGCCCGACCGCTACCTCGTCGTGTACTTCGGGTACACGTACTGCCCCGACGTGTGCCCCACCACGCTCGCCGAGGTGAAGAAGGCGTTCAAGCAGCTCGGCGACCAGGCCGAACAGGTCGACGTGGCCATGATCACCGTCGACCCGAACCGCGACACCGGCGACATCCTCACCAACTACGTGCAGAGCTTCATCCCGGGCGCCCACGCGTTGCGCACCGACGACGCCGACCAGCTCGACGCCGTCGGCAAGGCGTTCGGTGCCAGCTTCACCGTCACCGAGAACGCCGCCGGCGAGGTCGAGGTCAGCCACAGTGGCAATCTGTACGTCGTCGACCAGAATGGCGACGTGGTGCTGCAGTGGCCGTTCGGTCTGAAGGCCGACGCCATCGCCACCGACCTCGAGATCCTCTTCGAAAAGGCCTGACCCATGTCGCTCCGCCGTCTCCTCACCGCCGTGCTGTTCACCGCCGTGCTGCCGGGCGCGCTCGTCGGCCTCACCGGTTGCGGCAGCGACGACACCGGCGCGGCGCAGGCGCAGTGGGGTGCGCTCGGCGACGACGAGCAGGCCACCTACGAGTACGTCGTGCCGTACGGCACCAGCGTGCGCATCGACCAGGGGCAGAAGGTCGATCTGATGCCGCAGCGCCTCGACGTGAAGGTGGGCGAGTCCATCCGCATCACCAACCAGGACGGCCGCGACTACATGATCGGCCCGTTCTTCGTCACGGCCGGTCAGTCGCTGGCGATGCGGTTCACCCAGCCGGGCGAGCTGTCGGGTGTGTGCAGCATGAACCCCGAGGGCGTGTTCCTCATCAGCGTCACCGCCTGACCCGCCCCGTGCCGGCGGGCGCCGCCGTCACGAGGTGGCGTGCAGGCCCCACACCGGGTTGGCGTTCACCACCCAGCCGTCCTCGCAGCGAGCGTGCACGGTGGCGAACTCGTGCCCCTCGAGCGTCGCGGTGAGCGTGTACTCCCCCGGCGGCACGTTCGGCCACAGCACGCCGCCGTCGATCGACGTGGTCTGCTGTGCCTGGTCGGGCAGCACGTCGTCGTTGAAGTAGATCGGCGTGGCGAGCAGCGGGTCGATGGCCACCGTCGCGCCGGCCAGACCGTGCGGGTGGAACTCGATGAACTCGTCGAACGACATGCCCACCATGCGCGGGTCGCCGACCGTGGTGACGATGACGCAGCCGCCCTCGAACGGGTCCTTGCCGGTGAACCCACCGACGAGCGCCTTGAGGCCGTCGTAGATGGGTGTCGACGGCGTCTGGAAGTTCACGCCGTCGAGCTCGAGGCCGTCGCCGTCGTCGCTCACGGTGAAGGTCTGGTGGTGGATGCCGAAGTGGCCCTCCGCCTCGATGTACGGCGTGACGGTGGCGCCTGCGGGCACCTCGAGCTCGTAGCTGCCGTCGGCGCCGGTGACGGCCGAGACGTCGGGCAGCTCGACCACCTTGATGGTGGCCCCGGCGATGGGGTCGGGTGTGTTGAAGGTGTACGCCGTGCCGCGCAGGTGCCCCACGGCGGCGACGGTGGTGGTCGGCGCCTCCGTGGTGGTCGGTGCGTCGGTGGGCGCCGGTGCGCTGGTCTCGGGTGCGCCGGTGTCGACGGCCGCAGTGTCGCCGGCCGCGGTGTCGTCACCCCCGCCACAGGCGACGAGCAACCCGGCGACGAGCAGCGTGGCGAGCAGGACGGGCAGGGAACGAGGGCGGGAACGCATCACCCGACGACGGTACTCAGCCGGTGATGGCCGCAGCGATCCGACGACCGCTGCGCACCGCACCCTCCATGAACCCGGCGAACTCGTCGGCGTGCTCGCCCGCCAGCCACATCCGGCCGTGCTGCTCGTGCAGCGCGAGCTGCGACGCCGCCCACTGCCCCGGGCCGAAGCAGGTGTACGCGCCGAGGCTCCACGGGTCGTTCGTCCAGTCGGTGTGCACGCGTTCGCCCGCCAGGCCGCGTGCGCCGGGGAAGAGCCGCTCGATCTCCTGCACGATGCGATCGACCGATTCGGGCAGCGCCACGAACGCTGCGCCGTCGTGCGACGCCATCAGGCTGGTGAGCACACCGGCGTCACCCGACTGGTCGTCGGTGGTCTCCCACAGGTGGCCCCACGCACGGTCGGAGAGCACCAGGCCGTTGCGGCCGTAGTCGCGCCAGATGCGGCGCGAGAACTGCACGCTCACCTTGCCGCCCACGCCGTACGCCACGGCGCCGAGCTCCAGCGGCATGGCGGGCCAGAGGCGCGACAGCACCGGCAGCGGCACCGCGGCCACGACCGCACCGGCGCGCAGCACGCCCCCGTCGGCGAGACGGACCTCGCCGCGATCGGCATCGATCTCGGCGACGGGCGTGCCGTACCGCAGCCGCTCGCCCAGCCGTTCGGCGAGGCCGGTGGCGAGCCGTTGGTTGCCGCCCACCACCCGGTGGCGCTCGCGCAGCGCCGGCACCTGGTTGGCCGCCACCTGCGCGGCGAAGCGCTGGCTGATCTCCTCGGGCGGCAGCATGAACTCGGTGCGGATGTCGCGGCCGATGACCACGCGGGCCATCACGGAAAGGCCGAGCGAGTGGAGCAGGTCGCCGAGCGTGGCGTGCTCGAACTCGTCGGTCGGTCGCAGCGCGGCGACGGCGGCGTCCCATCGTTCCCAGTCGGGTCCGAGCGTGGCGTGCAGGTGCATCGGCACGGCACGGCCGCCGGCGTCGACCAGGGTGGCCCGTGCGTCGAGGCGGTTGTCGCGGGTGGTGAGTGCCAGCCCGAGCTCCTCGGCCAAGGCGAGCACCTCGGTGTGGTTGCCGTCGATGAACTCGGCGCCGCGTTCGCACCCCTGACCATCGGCGAACGTGTGGCTGTGCACCCGTCCGCCCGCACGGTCGCGCGCCTCGAGCACCACCACGTCGTGCCCCGCCGCCGCCAGGTCGGTGGCACAGCGCAGCCCGGCGAGGCCGGCACCGATGACGACGACGTCGTGGTCGTTCACGCGCATGTCTTCCTGTCGCTCAGAACAGCGTCGGCTGCTCGGGTCGGACGTACTTCGGCACACCGGGCCACGGCACGTAGTGGTCCATGAACACCCAGCTGCGCCGGTGGATGGCGCTCGGCCCGTAGCCCTGCAACGCGGTCTTGTGCAGCGGGCACGGGTAGCCCTTGTTGGTGTCGAAGCTCCAGTGCGGGTAGCTGGCCGCCATCTCGCGCATGATGCGGTCGCGGGTGACCTTGGCGAGGATGCTCGCCGCCGCGACCGGCAGGCAGTGCAGGTCGGCCTTCACCCGCATCTCGACGTGCGGCACGATGCCGGTGAGGAAGTTCCACTTCCCGTCGCACACCGCCGCGTCGGGCCTCACGCCGAGTGCCTCGACGGCACGGCGCGCCGCCAGCCGCTGCGCGTCGGCCATGCCCATCTCGTCGCACTCCTCCTGGCTCGCCGCGCCCACCGCCCACGTGTCGCACCAGCCGGCGACGCGGTCGAACAGCTTCTCGCGGTTCGCCTCGGTGAGCATCTTCGAGTCGCGCACGCCGTTGACCCGCTTGTCGCGAGGCAGCACCGCGGCACCCACCATCAGCGGACCGGCCCACGCGCCGCGACCGACCTCGTCGATGCCGACGACCACGTCGTGGCCGACGGCCCAGAGCTCCTTCTCGATGGTGCGGGTGGGCGCGGGACCGGCCATGGGCGATCAGCGCAGCAGCAGGGCGGCGGGACCGGCGGCCACCTCGCCCACGGTCCACCACATCGGCGACAACGAGGCGACCACCGACGGGTGCACCGCCGCAAGGAGCCCGCCACTGGTCTGCGGGTCCATGCACAGGGCCTCGCCCTCGGGCGTGGCCGTGCTGTGCACGTGGGCCGCCACGTACTCGCGGTTGCGCGGGTCGCCACCGGTGCGCACGCCACGTGCCGCTGCCTCGCGTGCACCCGGGTAGGCGCGGATGCCGTCGGTGTGCACCACCACCTGCACGTCGCCACGCTCGGCCATCTCCCAGCCGTGGCCGGCGAGGCCGTAGCCCGTGACGTCGGTGACCGCGTGCACCGCCTGGCCCAGCGCCTGCAGCTCCTCGGAGGCAGCACGGTTCACGATGCGCATCCCTGCGATGGCAGCCGCCTTCTCGTCGGGGGTGCCGCCGTTGAGCGTGAGCGCCGTGCCGACGGGCTTGCTGAGCACGAGCACGTCGCCCGGCTGGGCGCCACCCTTGCGGAACACGCGCTCGGGGTGCACCACGCCCTGCACGGCGAGGCCGAAGATGGGCTCGGGGTTGCGGATGGTGTGGCCGCCGGCGATGGTGCCACCCGCCTCGGCGACGACAGCAGCGGCCGCATCGAAGATGGCCACGATGGCCTCACGAGGGAAGTGCTCGGGGAACGCCGCCACGTTGACGGCGATGACCACACGCCCGCCCATGGCGAACACGTCGCTGCACGCGTTGGCGGCGGCGATGGCCCCGAAGTCGGCCGGGTGGTCGACGAGCGGCGGGAAGAAGTCGGTGGTGCTCACGAGCGCCACGTCGGGGGCCACCTGGTAGATGGCGGCGTCGTCGAACGGTGCGAGACCGACGAGCAGGCTGGGGTCGAGGCCGGCGGGCATCTCGCGCACCAGGCCGGTGAGCAGCGAGGCACCCCATTTCGCAGCGCACCCGCCGCAGGAGGTCCACTCGGTGAGCTTCAGGTCGGCGAAATCGTGCTCCACGGTCGTCACCCGGCCAGCCTACGGTGTCGTCATGCACACCATCGGCCCCTACTCGTTCAGCGAGACGGACGCGCAGCGCACCGTGCACAACGCACAGGTGCTGTTCGACCTGTACGGCGAAGGGCGCGACGCGTCGGTCATCGAGCACCTCCGTCCGCAGCTCACGGGCGACCTCGCGGTCGACCTGGAACGCACGTGGACCGCCTGGCTCGCGGCGTCGCCCGTGCTCCGCGCCGCCGGCCAACTCCCGGCCACCGCGACCGGCGAGGTGGTGCAGCTCAACGTCAGCAAGGGCGGCCTGCCGAAGCTGCCGGTGGACGCCGTGCAGGTCGGTTGGCGCGGCGTGGAGGGCGACAGCCAGAAGACCCGCGTGCACCACGGGCGGCCGTGGCAGGCGCTGTGCCTGTGGAGCCTCGAGGTCATCGAGATGCTGCAGGCCGAAGGGCACCCCATCGCGCCGGGCCTCGCCGGCGAGAACATCACCGTGCGCGGGCTGGAGTGGGCCGACGTGCGGGCCGGGGTTCGGTTGCGCGTCGGCACCGTGCTCTGCGAGATCAGCGCCTACGCACTCCCCTGCTACCAGAACACCGACTGGTTCCTCGGTGGCGACTTCGAGCGGATGCACCACGAGCGCGGCCCGGTCAGCCGCATGTACGCCACCGTGCTCGAGCCCGGGGGCATCGCAATCGGCGACACGGTCGTGCTCGAACCCTGATCCACCGCCATACTCTCCGCATGCCGTCCACGTACCGCGTGGTGGCCTTCAGCGGCAGCCTCCGCGTCGGCTCCACCAACACCGCCCTCGTCCGTCTCGCACAGCGCATCGCGCCGCCGGAGCTGCAGATCGAGTGGCTCGACTGGATCGACCAGCTGCCGTGGATGAACCCCGACCTCGAGGATGATCCGCCGGCCGCGGTGCAGCGGTGGTGGCAGACCCTGCGTGAGGCCGACGGCCTGCTCGTGGGCATGCCCGAGTACAACTGGAGCCCCACCCCGCTGGCGAAGAACGCGCTCGACTGGGCCACCCGTCCGCCCGACGACCGGGCCATCGCCGGCACCGTGGTCGCGTTCCTCAGCTCGGGCGGTCGCAGCGGTGGCGCGAAGTCGCAGGAGAACCTGACGCCCATCCTCGGCTTCATGGGCGCCACGATGGTGGCCGAGCCGCCGGTGCAGTTGGCGCTCATCCGTGATCGCATCGACGCCGACGGCAACGCCGACGAGGAGATCACCGAGGCCGTGCGCGCCAAGCTCGACGCGATGCTCGAGGCGCTGCGTCAGCGCGACGCCGCCGCCAACGCCTGAGCCGCATCGGCGAACGCGAACCGCAGGTACTCCTGCTCGCACGGGTTGCCGACGCACGTGTGCAGCGTGGAGCCGCCGTCGCCGCGCAACTCGGCGACCATCGACGCCGTGGTGTGCTCCACGCCCTCGACGTGCATGCACACGCTCCAGCCCGGCTCGCCGCACGAGTCGTGCGAGCGGAGGTGTGCCTGCACCGCGGCCACCTCGACCGGCCGCGTGGCGAGCATCGCAGTGGAGGCGTGCCACCGCGGGTCGACCAGACGGTCGACCGGCTGGCGCGGGTGACGGTGCGCGGCGTCGAACTCGGGGATCGACGTGCGATTCGAGATGGCCCGCACGTCGGCCACCTGCTCGACGGCCCACTCGGCCCCGCTGGTGTCGATGACGAACGCCGCCGAGGGGTCGGCCACGAGGAACGCGTTCCAGTACGGCCGACCGTTCGGCACGAGCGCCGGATCGTGGCCGCTGCCGCCCTGTCCGAACCGACCGATCCACTCGACGATCAGTTCCACCGCCCGTGCCGCGGTGTCGGCGCGTTCGAGCGCGAGGCGCACGAGGTCCATGCCCGTGAGCCCCGTCACCGCGCCACGCGGGTCGAGCGTGGTGTAGACGGTGGTGTTGCCCGCGGCCACGCCGGCCTCGTTCACCCCGTGCTCCACACCCCAGCCCCACGCCGGCCGTGAGAGCACGCAGCCGAGCGTGTCGCCCGGGTGCGGCGGCACCTCGATGTGCGTGGCGCGCACCGGCGCCGTGTCGCGACGCGGCGGGGACCACTCCACGACCTGCACCTCGGCGGGCGGCCGGTCGCTGTTCTTCGCGAACACGGTGGCGCCGACAGCCGTGACCGGCGCGAGCGCCACCAGCACGTCGCACATCAGCTGAACGACTCGCCCTCTGCCGGCGGCGGCAGCGGCACCAGCCCCACCGGTTCGGGCCACAGGGTCTCGCCCTTCAGGTCGGCCGCCGCCCAGTCGGGTGCCAGCACCGGCGAGCGCAGCGCCGCAGCGGGTGCGGTCTGCTCCCACAGCACCGCCGGCCGAGCGCCGTGCCACCGCACCGCGAACGACACCGTGCCACCCGCACCGTTGGGCAGGCCGTAGACCTCGAAGTGCTCGCCCGCCCAGCCCTCGGGCAGGCCGCCGGGCAGCAGCAGCGCACCGTCGGCCGCCGGCAGCACCAGCCGCCGCTCGGCCCAGGCGAGCAGCCGTGACGGATCGGTGGGCGGGGTGACCGGCGTGTCGTCGACCGCCGGCACCGCGGCACGCACCTTCGCCAGGTCGCCGCGAGCGCGGCGATCGCCGGCAGCGGCGAGCACCACGTCGACCGCGTCGAGCGCCGCCGTGAACGCCCAGTCGTGCGGCCCGGCCTTCACCGCCGCCTCGAGCGCGGCCGCCACGTCGGGCAGCCACGGGTCGGCCTGTTCGCCCATCCGCACCAGCTGGCTCACGCCGAGCAGGAAGCCCACCGGGTCGTCGTCGGGGTGCTCGGGCCCGCCGAGCGCGAGCTCGCACCGCAGGCTCACGAGTCGCTCGGCGAGCAGCGGATCGGGGATGAGCAACCGGGCGGCGCGCTCCACCATCGACAACCATCCGCGCACCACGCCCGCGAGCGGCGGGAGCCCGCTGGGCAGCGTGCCGGCGCCGCGACCGTCGTGCGGCAGCGCCACGGTGAGGGTGCTGTGGTGGCCGAGCGGGAAGGCCACGCTGCCGGCCGGCAGATCGATGCCCTCGATGGGCGCCGACGGCGGACGCACTGACAGCAGGTCGCCGTGCGTGAACGCGACGACGATGGCGAGCGGCGACTCGTTCTCGATCTCGATGACGGTGAGGCCGCCGTGGTCGGGCACCGAGTACACGCGTTGCACGGCGTCGCCGTTGGGGATCTTGACCCGGGTCTCCACCACCGCGGTGCCCTCGACGCGTGTCTGGCGCACCGCGGCTTCGCGCACGGGACTGTGCCAGCGGTCGTCGGCGGCGATGTGCCAGTCGAGCGACACGGGCTGCGCACCTTCGTCCATCGGCCAGGGCTCGATGCCACCCCACGGGGTGACCGTGGCGCGCCACCGGCCACCCAGCACTCCGGTGCTCACTGTCTCGCCCATCGCGGGTGTCACTCCATCTCGCTCTTGCGGGTGCGCTGCATCAGGGCGGCAAGTGCCTCCTTGGCAGGGCGACCCTGGTGGCACACGGCCACGACCTGTTCGGTGATGGGCATCTCCACGGCATGACGGCGGGCGAGATCGAGCACGCTCGGCGAGCTCTTCACACCCTCGGCCACCATGTTCATGGATGCCAGCACCTCGCCGATCAGTGTGCCCTGTCCGAGTTGGAAGCCCACCATGTTGTTGCGGCTCTGCTTCGACGAGCAGGTGGCGATGAGGTCGCCCATCCCGGCCAGACCGGCGAACGTGGTGGCCTGCCCGCCCATCGCGATGCCGAGGCGGGTCATCTCGGCGAGACCGCGGGTGATGAGCGTGGCGCGCGTGTTGTCGCCGAAGCCCATGCCCTCGGCCATGCCCGCGGCGATGGCGATGACGTTCTTCACCACACCGCCCACCTCGCAGCCGACGACGTCGGTGTTGGTGTACACCCGCAGGCTCGGTCGGCCGAAGATGCGTTGCAGCTCGGCAGCGATGTCGGGGTCGTCGACCGCCACCACGCTCGCCGCGGGCTGCCCGGCCAGGATCTCCTTCGCCAGGTTCGGCCCGGTGAGCACGGCCACCGGATGGCCCGGCATCTCGTCACGGGTGACCTCGCTCATCCGCTTGCGCGACGCCCGCTCGAGCCCCTTGGTGAGGCTCACCACCGGCACCCACGGCCGCAGGTGGCGGGCCGCCTCGGCCGCCACGTCGCGGTAGCCGTGCGACGGCACGGCCATCACCAACACGTCGGCGAAGCGCACGGCCTCCTCCAACGAGCTGGTGGCCCGCAACTGCTCGGGCAGCGTGTACGCGGCGAGGTAGTCGCCGTTCACGTGCTCGGTGTTGATCTGCTCGGCGAGCTCGGGGCGACGGGCCCACAGCACGGTCGGCGCGTTCACCGCCGCCATCGCTGCCACGGTGGTGCCCCACGAGCCGGCCCCCACCACCCCCACGTTGATCGGCATGGCGACAGCGTAGGTCGCGCCACCGTGCCTCTACGATGCCCGACGTGGATCCCGTGGTGCTGGTGCCGGTGAAGGCATTCGCCGATGCCAAGGCGCGACTGGCGCCCGTGCTGTCACCCGCCGAACGCCACGCGCTCGCCCGGTGGACCGCCGAGCGGGTGCTCGCCGCTGCGGGCGAGCGGGTCGTGTACGTGGCGTGCGACGACGAGGGTGTGGCCCAGTGGGCGACGGACCACGGTGCCATCGTGCTCTGGCACCCCGGCGTGGGCCTCAACGCCGCTGTCGCCGACAGCGTGGCCGACCTGCGCGAGCGCGGCATCAGGCACGCGATCGTCGCCCACGGCGACCTGCCCCGCCCCGACGCGCTCCCGACGCTCGGCCGGTCCGGCACCATCACGCTCGTCCCCGACACGGCACGCGACGGCACCAACGTCGTCGCGTTGCCCACCGACGCGCCGTTCGAGTTCGCGTACGGCGCCGGCTCGTTCCACCGGCACCTCCGTCACGCCGTCCGCTCCGGCCTCGCGGTGGAGGTGCGCCGCGACCCGTTGCTCTCGCTCGACATCGACATCCCCTCCGACCTGTCGCACCCTCGGGTGCAGGAAGTGCTCCCCGCATGGCTGCCAACGAACCGGGACAACCCGACACCGCTCCCCCGCTGACCTCGCGCGACCTGCCCACGCCCACGTCGGCGCTGGCCATCGGCGCGCATCCCGACGACGTCGAGTTCGGGTGCGGTGGCACGCTCGCGAAGTGGGCCGCGGCGGGCTGCACCGTGCACCACCTCGTGCTCACCGACGGGTCGAAGGGCACCTGGAACCCCGATGCCGACGTGGCGGCGCTCGCCGCGCAGCGACAGGTCGAGCAACGCGAGGCCGCACGGCGTCTCGCCGGCTCGAACGCGGGCGAGGTGGTGTTCCTCGGCCAGGTCGACGGCGAGCTCGACAGCACGCTCGCCCTGCGCGGCGAGGTGGCGCGGGTGATCCGCCTGCTGCGCCCGCAGGTGGTGCTCGGCCACGACCCGTGGAAGCGCTACCGCCTCCACCCCGACCATCGCCACGCCGGGTTGCTCGCGTGCGACGGCATCGTCGCCGCGCGCGACCCGCACTTCTTCAAGGAGCACCGCCTGCCCCACTGGCGTCCCGAGGTGCTGCTGCTGTGGGAGGCCGACGAGCCCGACCACGTCGAGGACGTCACCGGCTTCGTCGACACCAAGCTCCACGCGCTCGAGGCCCACGAGAGCCAGTTCGAGAGCACGATGAAGGCCGTCGAGCCGGAACAGATCGCGGCGTTCCGAGCACGCATCCGTCACCGGCTCGGCGGCCTCGGTGCCCGCCACGGGGTGGAGTTCGCTGAGGTCTTCAAGCAGATCGCCGACCTCTGACCGCCCCCGCTGGGCGGTCAGAGGTCGTGGTGATCAGACACCCGCCGCCGTACCGTGCGCCGAGCGGCGCCCGATCAGGAAGGCGGCGAGGCCGACCACCGCGGCACCGAGCACCAGCAGGACGAGTGGCGTGTCCCCTCGCCCGTCGCGTCCCGGGTCGACCAGCGCTGCTGCAGGTTGGGGGACCTCGGCAGCGGGCGCGACTCCAGCGGCGTCGGTGACGATCACCGTGCCCACCATGTTCGGGTGGAGGTTGCAGAGGTACTCGTAGCGACCGACCGTGTCGAACACCTTCGAGAAGGTGTCACCGTTCTGCATCAGCTCCGAGCTCCACGACGAGTCCTTCGCCGTCACCGTGTGGGGCGCCTGGCCGATGTTGGTCCAGGTCACCTCGGCACCCTGTGCCACGGTGACTTCGCGGGGGTCGAAGTCGAGGTCGATGATGTTCACCGATGCCTTCGACCCGTCGGCGGCGGCACCCGTCTCGAGCGATGCCGGGTCGGCCACCACGGTGACCGAGCCGACCATCTCGCCGGTCAGGCCGTCGTGGTAGCCGTACGTGCCGGGCTGGTCGAACGTGAACGTCCAGCTCTCGCCCTTGTGCAGCAGATCGCTGGTGAACGACTCGTCGTCGGCGGCGATGCTGTGCGGGCTGATGCTGTCGATGGTCCACGTGACCGAACCGCCCACCGCCACCCGTGCGTCGGCGGGCTCGAACGTGTCGGCGAGCACCTTCACGTCCACCTTCGACGGCGTCACCGGTGCGGCCGGGGTGGCCGATGCCGACTCGGGCGGCGGCGCCGATCCGTCGGCGCCGGTGACCAGCAGCGTGGCCACCATCTGCGGGTGGATGGTGCAGTAGTACGTGTAGGTGCCGGCCGTGTCGAACGTGAGGCGCAGCGTGTCGCCCGAGCGGACGATGCCGGTGTCCCAGGTGCCGTCCTTCGAGGTGGCGGTGTGCGGCGCCACGCCACCGTTCACGAAGCCCACCGAGCCGCCGGCGGCGACCGTGAGCCGCTTCGGCGTGAAGTCGAAGTCGAGCATCTGCACGTCGCCGTCCTTCGCGACCGCGGCCACCCGCTCGACCGGCGGCGGCGGGGCCTCACCGTTGGCGCCCTTCACCAGCACGGTGCCGGTCATGTTCGGGTGCAGCGTGCAGAAGTAGAGGAACGTGCCGGCGTCGGGGAACGACCGGGTGGCCGACTGGCCACGGGGCAGCAGGCCGGTGTCGAACGAGCCGTCGCGGGCGGTGGCGCTGTGCCGGGCCGCACCGGTGTTGACGAACGTGAGCGACTGGCCTGCCGTGATGGTGATGGTCTTCGGTGCGAAGTTGAAGTCGGCGATCGTGACGTCGCCACGTGCCGTCACCGGCGGGGCCGTGGTGCTCGGCGGCGCCGGCGGGGGCGGCGTGCCACCCGCACCCTTGACGGCGATGGTGGCCTTCATCTCCGGGTGGATGTCGCAGATGTAGGTGTAGGTGCCGGGCGTGGTGAACTGCTTGCTGAACGTCTGGCCGGAGCGCACGTCGGCGCTGCGGAACGACCCGTCGTCGGCCACCACGGTGTGGCGGGCGAGGCCCGAGTTGGTCCAGGTGACCGTGGCGCCCTGGTCGACCGTGAGGACGGCGGGGCTGAAGCTGAAGTCGGCCATCGTGACCGACGTGCCCGAGCCGGTGCCGCCGGTGCCACCGCCCGTGCCACCCGTGCCGCCACCGGTGCCGGGTGCCACGGTGGTGGGCGGCGTGGTGGGCACGGTGGGGGGAGGCGGCGGCGGGGGCAGCGTGCCACCCGTCGAGCGGTTCGCGACGGCGACCACGCCCACCATGCTCGGGTGGAGGTCGCAGAAGTAGCTGAACGTACCGGCCGTGGTGAAGGTGCGCTTCCACGACGAGCCCGGCTGGAAGGTGCCGCTGTCGAACGAGAAGCCGCGCTCGGTCACCGTGTGCGGGTCCTTGTCGGCGTTGGTCCACTGCACGGTGTCACCGACGAAGATGCTGATCGACGACGGCGAGTACGCCCGGTTCGCCAGGCGCACCGTGACGGTCTGCGCCGCCGGCGTGGTGGTGGGCGTGCCGGGCACCGTGGTGCCGGGAGGCGACGTGGGGGTGGTGGTCGTGGTGGTCGGTGCCGTGTTCGACACCACCACCGAGCCCATGTAGGCGTCGATGTTCTTGTTCTCGTCGTCGCCGTAGTTCACGGTGCCGACCGTGTTGAACGTGAACGAGTACGACCCACCCGCGGCGAGGCCCCCGGAGTCGAACGACACGGGGCCCGAGAGCGAACGGATGCGGTGCTTGTCGGCGTCGCTCAGCTGCCAGGTCACCGTCGTGCCCACCTGCACGTTGATGACCTTGGGGGTGAGTCCTCCGTCGATGGTGACCGTGGCGGTGCCGACGGCCTCGGTGTGGGCGGCGAGCCCGAGCGGGATGAGCAGCAACACCAGGGACACGACCGCCATCAGTCCCCGATGCAGGTGCTTGCCGGCCACTTCGTTGTGGGTGCAAGATTCCATGCCGTCATCGTGCGCCGACGGTGCCCCCCGTCAGCAGGGTCGCCGGTCAGCGGTCGATGGGTCGGATGGGGTAGTTCGACTACGACCTGGGTCGTACGACCTCGACGGGCCTCAGGTGAACTGCCCGGGTGCCCGGCCACCGCCGGGCTCGCCCGCGAACGCCTGCGCGATGCCGATCCAGTCGACCGCCGCAGCACCCTCCACCTGCAGCGACGTGTCCGCGACGTGGCGACGCTGGGTGACGACGAGGCAGAAGTCGAGGGCGTCGCCCTCCACCCGATCGGGTCCCGGCTCACCCCACTCCCAGGTGTCGCCATCGGGGCCGCGCAGCGCCACGTACACCGGCGCCTCGGGCATCTCGCGGCCGTTGATCATGTAGCTGAACGGCCGGGCACGCACGCCGATGTGCGCCACGTGCCGCAGGCGCGCCGTCGGCACCCGCGTGGCACCCAACGCGTCGCACACGTCCTGCCCGTGCGCCCAGGTCTCCATCACGCGGGCGGTGATGGCCGACCGGGCGGCCATCGCCGGTCCGTACCACGGCACGCGCGTCGCCGGGTCGACCGTGTGCGCGATGTCGACGAGGCGGGCGCGATCCTCGCGCCACCGTTGCAGCAGTGCCGCGCCCGACATCGTGCGGCCGGGGGCCACCGACGCCTCGGTGCCGCCGGCGGCGAAGAGCTCGCGCATGTCGGCAGCGAACGCGTCGGGATCGGTGAGTGCCATCACCTCGCGCACGTCGAAGAACCACAGGTGACTGATCTGGTCGCGCACCGACCATCCCGCGGCGGGCGTGGGCGCGTCCCACTGCGCCTCGTCGATCGACGCGACCACCGCGTCGAGGGCGTCGCACTCGGCGAGGAGGTCGTCACAGATCTGGTCCATCGCGACATCGTCGCGGAGTGGTCCGGAAAACGACGAACGGGGGGCCGAGGCCCCCCGCTCGCTGACACCTCGAGAGGGTCACTTCTTCTTGGCGGCTGCCTTCTTGGCGGGCGCCTTCTTGGCGGGCGCAGCCTTCTTGGCCGGCGCCTTCTTCGCCGGAGCGGCCTTCTTCGCCGGAGCTGCCTTCTTGGCCGGAGCTGCCTTCTTGGCCGGAGCGGCCTTCTTGGCGGGCGCTGCCTTCTTGGCCGGAGCGGCCTTCTTGGCCGGAGCGGCCTTCTTCGCCGGAGCCTTCTTGGCCGGAGCGGCCTTCTTGGCCGGGGCCTTCTTCGCCGGGGCCTTCTTGGCCGGAGCTGCCTTCTTGGCCGGAGCCTTCTTCGCTGCCACTGGTCTTCCTTCCTGGTTGGTGTTGGGGTACTTACTTCTTCTTCGGGTTGAGCACAGCCTTCAGCGTGGAGCTGGAGGTGAACTTCATGCGGGTCGAGGCCGCGATCTTCACCGCTTCACCCGTCTGCGGGTTGCGGCCGGTGCGGGCCTTCGACTTCGACGTGCTGAACGAGCCGAAGCCCGGCCACGCGACCTTGTCGCCCTTCTTGGCCGCCTTCGTCACGATGTCGAAGAACGCACCAACGGTCTTCTCGGCGTCAGCCTTGCTGACTCCGGCTTCCTTGGCCACTGCGTCGATCAGCTCTGCTTTGGTCATTTTGACTTGATACCTCCGGGTATCGGATTCGGTTGTGTAACTGCGTGTTACGTCCGCGTATCGAACCCGTTTCGCGCGCCAATTACAAGCATTCTCGTTGTTGCAAATGCAACGAGTGTCGCGCGCCACTCGCGCGGCACTCAGGCTCCGTCGAGCGCTTCACGCAACCGCGACGCGTACGACTGCATCTCGGTGTCGTCGACGTACTTCTCGCGCGGCCAGAAGAAGCCGCGCAGGCCGTCCTTGCGTCGACGCGGCACGACGTGCGCGTGCAGATGCGGCACGCTCTGACTCACGACGTTGTTCATCGCGACGAACGCGCCGTGTGCCTCGAGCGCGTCGGGCATCACCGCCGCGATGCGTTGCACCACCGCGAAGAACGGTTCGATCGAACCGGCGGGAAGGTCGGGCAGCGTCACCACGTGCGAGCGCGGCACGACGAGCACGTGCCCCTTGAACACCGGCGAGCGATCGAGGAACGCGACCGTCGCGTCGTCGCGCCACACCACGCACGCGTCCACCGATCCGTCCACCACGCCGCAGAACACACAGTCCGACATGACCACAGTCTGTTCCGCATGCGTCGGCGGTGTGAACACTCCGTGCCATCCACCACCCGTGCGACGGCCTGCGCTACAACTGCACCGTCCGCCCGATCGGACGGATCATCCTCACCGGAACTGGAGTCGCATTGACCGACCTCGTGCCCACCCGTGCTGATCACGATCCGCAGGAGGGAGGTGTGCGTACGAGGGTGGTGCTCGACACCTCGGTCCTCGTCGGCGACCCCGGCTGCTTCGACGGCTTCGCCGGGTGCGACGTGGTGATCCCGTTCACCGTCATCGAGGAGCTCGACAGCCTCAAGACCCGACCCGACGACGTCGGCCGCGCCGCACGCACTGCGCTGCGCACCATCGAGGAGCACCGCATCCGGGCCGGCGGCTCGCTCGCCACGCCGTTCAGCATCGGCGACCCCGCCGCCGCGGGCACGCTGCAGGTCGAGATCAACGGTGTGCAGAAGCACTTGCTCATCGAGCACGGCCTCGACCCGAACGTGCCCGACAACCGCATCATCGGCGCGGCGCTCGGCCAGGCGATGCACGCGCCCACGCGCATGGTGTCGAACGACGCCGCGCTGCGCATCAAGGCCGCCCATCTCGGCCTCGAGGCCACCGAGCACCATCCCGCAGGCCGGCGCGCCGTCACGCGCCACGCGGGCTGGATGACGATGGAGACCGATCACGACACCATCGACACGTTGTACACGGCGGGCGGTGTCGACGCGACCGTGCTGCCCGACGCGGCCGGCCTGCACGAGAACGGGTTCGCGGTGCTGCGCAGCGGTTCCCAGTCGGCGCTCGCTCGACGGGTCGACGACGAACTGCGCCTCCTGCCCCACGCGGCACCCGAGGCATGGGGACTGCGCGCCCGCTCGAAGGAGCAGCGGTTCGCGCTCGAGCTGCTGCTCGACCCCGACGTGAGCGTGGTCGCCCTCGACGGACGCGCCGGCACGGGCAAGACGCTGCTCGCCATCGCAGCCGGGCTCGAGCAGGTCGTCGAGCAGCGCCGGTACGAGCGCCTCGCCGTCTACCGCCCACTGGTGCCGGTCGGCCGGGCCGACGTCGGCTTCCTGCCCGGCGGCCTCGACGAGAAGCTCGATCCGTGGATGTCGGCCATCCACGACGCCATCGTCGCGCTCACCGATCAGCGCAGCGCGCAGGACGCACACCGTCTGGTCGACGAGCTCGTCGGCCGCAACCAGCTGTCGCTCGAGTCGGTGACGTTCCTCCGGGGCCGCAGCCTGCACCGCCAGATCGTGGTGGTCGACGAGGCGCAGAACCTCGAGCCCACCACCTTGAAGACGGTGCTCACCCGTGTCGGCGAGGGCACCAAGGTGGTGTTCACGGGCGACACGAGCCAGATCGATGCGCCGTACCTCGGCGAGTCGAACAACGCACTCGCCGTGCTGATCCAGGCGTTCGGCGGGCAGTCGTGCTTCGGGCACGTCACGCTCACCGCCTGCGAGCGCAGCAACGTGGCGAGCCTGGCGGCAGAGCTGCTCTGACGGGAATTCCGTCGCCGCACCCATCCAGGACGGCGATGGTGACGAAGTGCTTGACAACGGCACGTTCGGCTTTAGTATGAAAATCACATTTAGTGCTAAACACTGATGTGCCGCCCCACCGATGTCGACAACGACCAGCCCGGAGGTCCCCGCCATGGCTGCAGTGCACACGCTGCCCCTCCCCCCCACACCCGTCCCCGAGGTCGACTGGATGGAGCAGGCCGCCTGCAAGGGGCACACCAACCTGTTCTTCCCGCCCAAGGCCGAGCGGCCCCAGGCCCGTGCGCGCCGTGAGGCTCGCGCCCGTCGCCTGTGCATGGCGTGCCCGGTGCTCGACACGTGCCGCTCGTTCGCCCGCGAGCACCACGAGTACGGCTTCTGGGCCGGCGAGAGCGAAGAGGACCGGCACCTCGCCGGCTACACGGTGTCGGCGCCCATCGGCGTCCGCGCCCGCGCCCACCAGGGCTGACCGCGGCTACGGTGGGCACATGCCCACCGACGTCGTGAACAGCTTCATCCGGGCCGTCGAGCAGCTCGACCTCGACCACGCCCTCAGCCACCTCACCGACGACGTCGAGTACGACAACGTGCCGATGGGCAAGGTCCACGGACGGGCCGCCGTGCAGGCCACGCTCGCACCGTTCATGGCGATGTTCGACGCGGTCGAATGGGTGGTGCACCACGAGGTGGCGTCGGGCAACCTGGATCAGGGCGTGGTCATGAACGAGCGCCTCGACCGGTTCCGCAAGGGCGACCAGTGGCTCGACCTGCCCGTGGCCGGGCTCTTCGTGGTGCGTCACGGGCAGATCGCCCTGTGGCGCGACTACTTCGACAAGGAGACGCTCCTCTCGGGCATGGCCGCCGTCGGATGAGTTGTCACACCCCCGATCTAGGGTGAGCCGCATGTCCAGTCCGGTCAGCAGCCAGCGCTTCGCGGTCGTCGACGTCGAGACCTCCGGGCTCTCGCTGCGTCGCGACCACGTGCTGCAGGTGGGCATCGTGGTCGTCGACGGCGACGGTGTCGTGCTCGACCGGTGGAGCAGCCTGCTCGCGCCCCGGTCGCGATGGTTCTTCCGGGTCGGCCCCACGAAGCTCCACGGCATCCGCCGGCGCGACCTGCGCCACGCACCGCCAGGGCCCGAGGTGCTCCACGAACTGGCGCGCCGCATGGAGGGTGCCCGGTTCGTGGCGCACAACGCGTCGTTCGACACCCGGTTCCTGCAGAAGGCCGGCGCCGAGCACGGCGTCGCCATCCCCATCGAGCAGCCGTTGTGCACGCTGCGCATGTCGCGGGCGCTCGACCCGCAGCGCACGCAGTCGCACCGTCTCGCCGACCTGTGCACCCGGTACGGCGTCGAGCTCGTGCGACCGCACGACGCCCTCGCCGATGCCGATGCCACGGCGGCCGTGCTGCCCCACCTGCTGCAGGCGCACGGCGTCACCACCGTCGATCAGCTCGCGTCGTTGCCGGCACCCTCGTAGCGCGCCAGCAACGTGGCCGCGGTGTCCGCACCGAGGTGGCGCCATTCGTCGGGCGACAGCACGGCGGCCTCGCTGCCGAGGCGCAGCAACAGTTCACGCAACCACCGTTCGTCGGTCACCGCGAGCTCCACCACCAGCCGCGTACCCGCGTGCTCGACGGCACGCACCGGATAGCGCTCCACCACCCACGCCGCCGACGCCGGCAGCTCCAGCCGCGCGGTGCGCAGGTCGTCGTCGAGGAACCACTCGTCGGCGGCCGGCGCAGCCACCGCGCGCGGCTCGTCCACCTCGCCGGTGGGCGTCCACTGCTCGATGCGGTCGATGCGGAACGTGCGCTCCTCACCGCTGCGGTGGTCGTCGGCGATCACGTACCAGCGACCGCGATCGAGGAACACGCGCCGCGGCGTGATGACCCGCTCGCTCGCCCCGTCGGCCGTGGCCGACCAGTACGTGACGCGCAGCCGGGCGCCGCGATCGGCGGCGGCGGTGATGTCGGCGGTGGCCGGTGGCTGCGGCTGATCGACCACCACGACGTCGCCCAACGCCGCCGCCAGCTTCTCGAGCGCCCTCGCGAGCGGGCCGTCGGCCTCGGCACCCGGCAGCTGCATCGCGACGCGGGCGGCTGCCAGCAGCGCGAAGCCCTCGGGGGCGGTGAGCCGCAACGGCTTGGTGAACACCCGCGGCACACCGGTCGACACCATGCCCTCGTCGATCCAGACGTCGATGAGCTCGTCGAGGTACGGCGGCAGGCCGCACATCGACACCAGTTCGATGTCGCTCACCAACTGCGCCTCGGTGAGCCCGAACCGTTCGGCCATCTCGGCCACGGGCACCTCGCCGCGCTCCATCAGCCACGGCAACATCACCAGCAACCGACGCAGACGCTCGGCAGTGGGTCGCGGACCTCGCCGGGCGCTCATCGGGCCACCGCCATCTCGCGCAGCCACGCCACCACGGCGGCCCGCACCTCGGGTGGCGCCACCACCTCGGCGTGCGCACCGAGCCCGAACAACCACGACCGGAACGCGTCGAGGTTCGCGCAGGGCACCTCCACCTCCACCGACCCGTCGGCATACGTGCGCTGCACCGCGCCCTCCCCCATCGCTCCGACCACCCAGTTCGCCCGGGGGGCGTCGACGCGCACGACGGCACGCGAGGCCGGTTCGTCGCCGAGGAGCTTCGGATCGGAGGGGAACACGGCACGCACGTCGAAGTCGGCCGGACGCTCGAAGGCGCCGGCATCGCCGATGGTGACGTCGCCCTCGATGCGGTCGACACGGTAGGTGCGCACCGACACGTGCTCGAGGTCGTGACCGATCACGTACCAGGTGCCGTCGCGCAGCAGCACGGCGTACGGCTGCAGCGTGCGTGCGCGACCGCGGTAGCCGAACCCGACCTCGGCGTGCTGGGCGGCCGCCTCGCGCAACACCGGCAGCGCCGCGTCGTCGGGCACATTGGCCACCACGGTGCTCGAGGCGTTGCCGTCGGCACCGAGCTTCAACAGCCCGAAGTTACCGTCGCTGAGACGTGCGGCCGCCACGGCCATCTGCAGCGCGCGACGCTCGTCGTCGGCGAGCTCCAGCTCCGCGAGCTCGTAGCGGCGACGGTCGATCCGGTACGCCGTCTTGCCCGCGTCGGAGCCGGCGAGCACCTCGCTGTCGATGGGCACGCCGATCTCGCGCAGCATCGCCTTGTCGCGCTCGAACGCGCCACGCAGTGCTGCGTCGCCGGCGGGGTACTGGCCGCGCAGCTCGTTGGCGATCTGCTCGAGCGTGAGCGGCGAGCGCGTCTCCAGCAGCAGCGCGACGAGGTTGGTGATGCGTTCGAGCGCGTCGGCCACGGCTCAGCCCTTCGGTGCGTAGTCGTAGAAGCCGCGGCCCGACTTGCGACCCAGCAACCCCGCCTCCACCATGCGCGAGAGCAGCGGCGGCGCGGCGTAGAGCGGCTCCTTGAACTCGGCGTACAGGCTCTCGGCCACCGCTTGCGTGGTGTCGAGACCGATGAGGTCGGCCAGGCGCAGCGGGCCCATCGGGTGGTTGCAGCCCTCCACCATGCCGGTGTCGATGTCGTCGGCGGTGGCGAACCCCGACTCCATCATCCGGATGGCCGAGAGGATGTACGGGATGAGCAGCGCGTTGACCACGAACCCGGCGCGGTCCTGGCTGCGGATGACCCGCTTGTGCAGTGCGTCGGCTGCGAACGCCTGAGCGCGGCCCGCGGTGTCGGGCGAGGTGAGCAGCGAGGTGACGAGCTCGACCAGCTTCAACACGGGGACCGGGTTGAAGAAGTGGATGCCGATGACCTGCTCGGGGCGTTCGGTGGCGATTCCGAGCTTCATGATCGGGATGGAACTGGTGTTGCTGGCCAGGATGGCCGTCGGGTCGGTGACGTGACGGTCGAGCGCACGGAACACCTCGGTCTTCAACGCCTCGTCCTCGATGACGGCCTCCACCACCAACTGACGGTCGGCGAACTCGGCGAAGTCGGTGGTGAACGCGAGGTGGGCGATGGCGGCGTCGCGCTCGGCCTCGGCCAGCTTGCCCGAGCGCACACCCCGGTCGAGGCTGCCCACGATGCGCGAACGGCCGCGCTCGCACGCCTCGGCGTCGATCTCGCGCACCATCACGTCGAGACCCGCCCGAGCGCACACCTCGGCGATACCCGAGCCCATCAGGCCCGCCCCCACCACTCCGATCCGTTCGATGGTCGATGCGTCGTGCGTCATGCCTCGCAGTCTGCCGTACGGAACGAGCACCACGGTCACACCGATGGAAGCAATACCCTGCAGGCGTGGCTTCCGTCGATCGACTCCCCCGCCCCAACCCGAAGCGGCTCGCGGTGCGTGTCACGCCCGATGCGTTGCGCCACATCCGCAGCGGTCATCCGTGGGTGTACGACCACTCCGTCGTGTCCACCGGTCACGACGGCGCGATGGGTGACCTCGCGGTGGTGTTCGACAGCGAGCGCAAGTTCGCGGCCATCGGCCTGTGGGACCCGTCGAGCCCGATCCGGCTGAAGGTGCTCCACCACGGGCGGCCCGTCACGGTCGACCGTGCGTTCTGGACGGCTCGGCTGGCGGCCGTCCTCGCCGTGCGCGCACCGCTCACCGACCGCGGCGACACCGACGGCTACCGCGTGGTGAACGGCGAGAACGACGGCATGCCCGGGCTGGTGCTCGACCGCTACGACCGCACGCTGGTGCTGAAGCTGTACACCGCGGCGTGGGTGCCGCACCTGGCCGATCTCCTCCCCGCCATCGACGAGCTGCTCCACCCCGAGGCGCTCGTGCTGCGCCTGGCACGCAACATCCCCGCCGAGGCACTGCACGGCCTGGAGGAAGGCGACGCGCTGCTCGGCGTGTGCCCCACCGACCCCGTGCTGTTCCGCGAGAACGGGCTCACGTTCGAGGCCGATGTGGTGCACGGCCAGAAGACCGGGCACTTCCTCGACCAGCGCGACAACCGCATGCTCGTCGGCCGCGAGGCCGAAGGGGCGAAGGTGCTCGACGTGTTCGCCAGCACGGGCGGGTTCACCGTGCACGCCGCGGCCGGCGGCGCGGCGTCGGTCACCGCCATCGACCTCAGCGCGCCCACCCTGCAGGTGGCGGCGCGCAACCTCGCACACAACGCGCACCTCCCTGCGGTGGCGGCCTGCAACTACACCGCCGTGGCGGCCGACGCGTTCCGCGAGATGGAGACCTACGTGAAGCAGGGCCGCAAGTACGACATCGTGGTCATCGACCCGCCGTCGTTCGCGCAGCGTCAGCACGAGACCACCCGTGCGCTCGCCGCCTATGCCAAGCTCACCGACCTCGGTGTCCGCCTGGTGCAGCGCGGTGGCCTGTTGGTGCAGTGCTCGTGCAGCAGCCGCGTCACGGCCAACGACTTCCAGGTCACCGTGGCACACGCCGCCGCCAAGGCCGACCGGCCACTCGACATCGTCCGCACCACCGCGCACGCCGTCGATCACCCCGTCACGTTCCCCGAGGGCAGCTACCTCAAGGCCGTGTTCGCACGCCTCGCCACCGACTGACGGTCATTCGCCGGCGCGGTTGGCCCGGTACCAGCGGATGAGCGAGTTGGTGCCCGCGTCGTGCTGCGGCTCGCTGTCGGCGGAGAGCTCGGGGGTGATGCGGTTGGCGAGCGCCTTGCCCAGCTCCACGCCCCACTGGTCGAAGCTGTTCACACCCCACACGCAGCCCTGCACGAACACGATGTGCTCGTAGAGCGCGATGAGCTCGCCGAGCACCTTCGGTGTGAGCTGCGGGGCGAGCAGCGTGGTGCTCGGCCGGTTGCCCGGGAACACCCGGTGTGCCTGCTGGTGCGGCGGGATGCCCTCGGCCACCACCTCGTCGAGCGTCTTGCCGAACGCCAGTGCCTCGCCCTGTGCGAACAGGTTGGCCATCAGCAGATCGTGCTGCTCGAGGAACGGGTGGTTCGCCCGGGCGAAGCCGATGAAGTCGACCGGCACCAGCCGGGTGCCCTGATGGAGCAGTTGGTAGAACGCGTGCTGGCCGTTCGTGCCGGGCTCCCCCCACACGATGGGACCGGTGGTGGTGGCCACCTCGCCGCCGTCGAGCCGCACCCGCTTGCCGTTGCTCTCCATGTCGAGCTGCTGCAGGTACGCCGGGAACCGACGCAGCTCGTGTGCGTACGGCAGCACCGCCTTCGTCTCGGCCTCGAGCACGTTGTGGTACCAGACGCCCAGCATGCCCATGATGACCGGCACGTTCTGCTCGAACGGTGCGGTGCGGAAGTGCTCGTCGACGGCACGGAAGCCGGAGAGGAAGTTGCGGAACCCATCGGGGCCGATGGCGATCATCAGCGAGAGGCCGATGGCCGAGTCGACCGAGTAGCGACCGCCGACCCAGTCCCAGAAGCCGAACATGTTGGCCGTGTCGATGCCGAACTCGGCCACCTTCTCGGCGTTCGTGCTCACGGCCACGAAGTGCTGTGCCACGGCGTCGTCGCCGAGCGCCGCGGTGAGCCAGTCGCGCGCCGCGCTCGCGTTGGTGATGGTCTCGATGGTGGTGAACGTCTTGCTGCTCACCACCACCAGCGTCGTGGCCGGGTCGAGGGCGATGAGGTTGCTGTGGATGTCGGCACCGTCGACGTTGCTGACGAACCGGCACTCGAGGTCACGCTGACCGAACGCCGCAGTGGCCAGGTACGCCATGGCCGGGCCGAGGTCGCTGCCACCGATGCCGATGTTGACGACTGTGCGGATGCGCTGACCCGTGGCGCCGTGCCAGTGGCCGTTGCGCACGCGACCCGCGAACGTGGCCATCCGGCTGAGCACCTCGTGCACGTCGGGCACCACGTCGTGGCCGTCGACCATCACCGTCGCAGCCACCGGCGCACGCAACGCGGTGTGCAGCACCGCTCGCTGCTCGGTGGTGTTCACGATCTCGCCGGCGAACATCGCATCGCGCCGCTCGGCCACACCAGCGGCCCGCGCCACGGCCATCAGGTTCGCCACCACGCGGTCGTCGATCAGGTGCTTCGACCAGTCGACCCGCAGGTCGGCGACCGACGTGAGGTACCGCTCGGCACGGCCCGGGTCGGTGGCGAACAACGTGCGCAGGTGCGCAGGGCTGGGGGTGGCGAGCAGCTCGGCCCACTCGGGGGTGGCGGTGATGTCCATCGTGCCGTCGACGCTAGCGACCGAGGCCGGGCAGTCGTGCCGCAGCCGCGGCATCGACCACCACCACCGTGCCCGACGAGCGGACCACGCCGACCGGCAGGTCCTTGGCGTCGAGCAGCCAGCTCTCCAGCGGCACGGCCTTGTCGGGCCCGGCTGCGAGCACCAGGCGATGACGTGCCGCGTTCACGGCCTTGGGTGTGAGCGTCATGCGCACGTGCCCCCGGTAGGGCCCGCTGAGGTCGACCCGCGCCGCGCTGCGCACCACGGGGTCGCCCGGCGGCCACGACGCCGTGTGCCCGTCGTCGCCGAGGCCGAGGTGCACCACGTCGACCTGGTCGGGCAGCTGCGCCGCATACCGGCGAGCGGCTTCGTGCAGATCGGTGGCCGTGACGTCCATCGGCACCACGGTGGCGGCCGCGGGGAACAGCGCGAGCAGCGCCGCGTTCCGTGCCGGATCGCCGTCGGGAGCGACGCGTTCGTCGACCTGGAACACCGTCACCTTCCGCCACGGCACGTCGGTCTCGGCCAGCGCGGCGAACATCGCTGCCGGCGTGGAACCGCCGCTCACCGCGAGCGACGCCCGGCCGCGGCGTTGCACGGCGTTGCGCAGCTGGCCCGCGGTCCACGCGGCCGCCTCCTCGGCGGCCCCTCGGGCGTCGGCGGCGACACGCAGGTCCATGCGCGCCAGCCTGCCAGGTCAGAGCGAGCGGAGGAAGGCCACGACCGGTGGCGTGAACGCGTCGTTGCGATCGCCGGCCACCATGTGGTGCGCGTCCTGCACGTCCACGAACTGCGCCTGCGGCACGAGCGCCAGGAACTCGCGCACCGTGTCCTCGCTGACCACGTCGCTCATCCGGCCGCGCACCAGCAGCACGGGCAGCGTGAGGCGCCTCGCGTGCTCGACGAAGATGTCGATGTGCACGCTCGACCGCGGCCGACGGTCGTCGGACATGAACGCAGGGTCCCAGTGCCAGCGGTAGCGGCCGTCGTCGCCGAGGCGGAGGTTGCGAGCGAGCCCGTCGAGGTTCTTCGGTCGCGGCCGGTGCGGCATGTACGCGGCCACCGCATCGGCGGCCTCGTCGAGCGATGCGAACCCCTCGGGGTTGCCGGTCATGAACGAGATGATGCGTTGCACGCCCGCCGCCTCGGTGCGGTGCGCGATGTCGACCAGCACCAGTGCCCGCGACGCCGGCTCGAGCCCCTCCTCGGCACGCGTGCCCTCGGTCCACATGCCGGTGAGGCCACCCATCGACGCCCCCAAGAGCGCGGGCCGGTCGAGCACCTCGCACCACGCCTCGGTGTCGGCACGCATCGCCGCCATGCCGTAGTCGCCCGTCGGGTCCCAGTCGCTCTCGCCGTGGCCACGCAGGTCGGCGCTCACCGCGTAGAAGCCGGCGTTCGCCAGCGCGGCGGCGGTGCCGCCCCACGAGTGACGGGTCTGCCCGCCGCCGTGCAACAGCAGCACGGACGGATCGGTGGGTTCGCCGTACGTGTCGGCCACCAGGCGAACCCCGTTCGCGCCGATGCAGTGGATGGTCTCGTGCCCCACGGCGCCACTGTGCCACACGCCCCCGGCGACCCTCTGGGTCGGGTGGTCAGTGCCCGGTGAAGTGCGGGTCGCGCTTCTCGAGGAAGGCGCGCACGCCCTCCTTGTGGTCGTCGGTGCGGAACAGTTGGCCGAGCGTGGTGCTCACCCACACGCCGAACTCGGTCCAGTCGGGGTCGAGCACGCGCCGCATCCCCGCCTTCAGCTGCTGCACCGCCAACGGCGGACGCGAGGCGATCTTCCCCGCCAGCTGCATGGCGGCGGGCAGCAGGTCCTCGTGCTCCACCACGCGCGTCACCAGCCCCCACCGCTCGGCTGTGGCCGCGTCGATGACGTCGCCGGTGAACAGCATCTCGGCGGCGCGCTCGCGCCCGACCAGCTGCGCCAGACGACCCATGCCGGGCACGTCGCTGCACAGGCCGCGCAGCACGAACAGCTCACCGAACTTGGCGCGCTGGGACGCGAAGCGGATGTCGGCCATCAGCGCCAGTTCCATGCCCCATCCGACGGCCGCGCCGTTCACCGCGGCGATGACGGGCACGTTCGTGTGGAGCAACGCGTCGGCCGCCGGCGTGAGCCGAGGTGCGACGGGTGTGGGCTTCGGGCCGGTGCCGCCGCCCATCACCTCGCGCACGTCGTCGCCCGAGCAGAACGCCGGGTCGGTGCCGGTGATGACGATGCACCGCGCGGTCGTCGAGCGGATGGCCGTCTCGAGCTCGTCGTAACTCTGGAAGCGCAGTGCGTTGCGCACGTCGGGACGATCGATCGTGACGACGTCGACCTCACCCACGCGATGCACGTTCACGTCGGCCATGTGGCACCTCCCCATCTCGCACCCCGTGCGAAGTGACCCGTACTGTAGGAGGCATGACCTCGCTCTCCCGCACCGGGCTCGACGCTCTGCACGATCGCATCCAGCAGGAAGTCGACCGCGGCGACGTCACCGCGGCGCAGGTGGCCATCGGCCTGCACGGCGAGGTCGTCGACTTCCGTTCCTTCGGTGCGGCCGGCGACAACGACCACTTCGTCATCTTCTCGGCCACCAAGGCGCTCGTGGCCATGGCGCTGCTGCCGCACTTCGCCGACGGCAGCCTCGAGCTCACCCGTCCGGTGGCGCACTACCTGCCGGCGTTCGGGCACCACGGCAAGGACGACGTCACCGTGCTGCAGCTCCTCACCATGCAGGGTGGCTTCCCGCAGGCACCCATCGGCCCCGACCGTTGGGGCACCAGCGAGGGTCGCCGTGCAGCGTTCGCCGAGTGGCATCTCGACTGGCCGGCCGGCACGCGCACCGAGTACCACCCGGTGGCCGCCCACTGGGTGATCGCCGAACTGCTGCAGACGCTCAACGACCGCTCGTACGTCGACGTGGTGCACGAGCGCGTCGCCAACCCCGCGGGCGTGGCCGCGGTGCTCGGCCCGCAGGCGGCCGGCACGCCGGCCGTCACCATCCGCGCCACCGGCCAGTACCCGAGCGACACGTCGTTGCTGGTGGCCACGTACGGCCGCGCCGACCTCGTGCCCGTCGCGTCCGTCGGGCCCGAGATGCTGCTCTCGCTCAACGACCCGCGAGCGCAGGCGGCCGCCATCCCCGGCGGCGGCGGCCTGGCCCGCGCCGACCAGATGGCGCGCATCTACCAGCACTTCCTGCACGACTTCGACGATGCGCTGCCGAAGGACTGGCTGGCCGACGCCGTGGGCACCATCCGCAACGCCAGCGTCAGCGTCACCGACGGGGTGCCCGCCAACCGCACCATCGCGGGCTACGTGGCGGGCAACGACGGCTACCACCTCCACCGCTGGATGCCCGACGCGCCGCGAGCGTTCGGTCACGCCGGCGCCGGCGGTCAGCTCAACTGGTGCGACCCTGCTTCGGGCATCAGCTTCTCGTTCCTCCACGACACGCTCCACCAGGACCCGCGCGTCGAGTTCCGCCGAGCGGCCGACCTGCACGGCCTGGTGATGGACCTCATCGATGAATGAGCACGCCGAGCAGCAGAAGGGCATCATCGCCGGTGTCACCGCGTACATGGTGTGGGGCCTGCTCACCATCTACTGGAAGCAGCTCCACCGCTTCGATGCGTTCGAACTGATCGGCTGGCGCATCACCGCCGCCGCGGTGGTGATGGCCATCGTGCTCACGGCCACGCGCCGGTGGGGGCATCTGCGCGTGTTGCGCCGCAACCGCCCGCTGCAACTGCGCGTCGCGGCCGCCGCGTTGCTGCTCACCACGAACTGGACGGCCTACGTGTGGGCCGTCGTGCACGATCACGTCCTCGAGACCGCGCTCGGCTACTTCATCGCCCCCATCGGCACCGTCATGGTGGGCGTGCTCGTCCTCGGCGAGCACCTCCGCACGGCCCAGCGCATCGCGCTCGGCTTCGCCGTGGCGTCGGTCGTGGTGCTCACCATCTCCTACGGCTCGGTCCCGTGGCTGGCGCTCGTCATCGCCGTGTCGTGGACCATCTACGGCTACCTCAAGAAGCAGGTGCCGCTCACGCCGGTCGAGAGCATGGCGGCCGAGAGCTTCCTCCTGCTCATCCCCGCGGTGGTGATGGCCATCGCCATGTCGGGCCGCGCCGACAGCATCCCCCACGCGGCGTCCGGACGCGAGCTCGCGTTCACGCTGCTGTCGGGCCTCGCCACCGTGACACCGCTGATGCTGTTCGCGTACGCCGCGCAGCGGATGCCGTTGAGCATCATCGGCCCGATGCAGTACATCGTGCCGACGATGAACTTCTTCATCGGCTGGCTGCTCTACGACGAGGACCTGCCGCCGTCTCGCGTGGCCGGCTTCGCGCTCGTGTGGATCGGCCTCGCCATCCTCACCATCGACTCGGCCCGACGCGCCCGTTCGGCTCGCGCTGCGTCAACCGCGTCCTCACTGGTGCCGACGTGAGGCGTGCCGCGGCCGCCGTGCTGCTGCTGTTGGCGGCGACGCTCGCCGCGTGCAGCACCGACGCCGAGGACTTCCGGCAGTCGGCCGAGGACTACCTCGAGGGTGACAGCGTCACCGAGCAGGCCGGCACGTCGTTCTCCGACGCCGAGTGCGGCGAGCCCGAGAGCACCGCTGCCGGCACCACGTTCGGCTGCACCGCCGTCGCAGAGGATGGCACCGAGTGGCGGTTCGTCGTCACCATCGTCGACGACGACAACTTCGAGATCTCCGGCCAACCCACCACCCCGTGACCCGCGGACGCCCGCTCTCGTCGCGCCTTTTCCGAGGATTTCCCGGTCGGACCATG
This sequence comes from Actinomycetota bacterium, assembly GCA_039796575.1. Taxonomy (GTDB): domain Bacteria; phylum Actinomycetota; class Acidimicrobiia; order Acidimicrobiales; family Ilumatobacteraceae; genus UBA668. The sequence goes on along the minus strand of JBDKJP010000006.1, from coordinate 11,373 downwards.
ACAAGAACGCTGCGGGGTGGGTGCGGGGCAGGGTGGGTCAGCGGGTGAAGGCACCGGGGTCGACGGGCATGCCGAAGCGGATGCGGTTGTGCGCGTGGCCGAGGTGCTGCAGTGAGAACGCCGCACGGAACGCCGTGAACTGACCCTGCGCGTCGAGCGTCTGGTTGACGCTCTCCTTCGCCAGGCGCAGCGCGAACGACGGCTTGGTGGCGATGCGCGCCGCCATGTCCATCGTGAACGTGCGCAGGTCGGCGGCGGGCACGACGTGGTTCACCATGCCCAACCGGTGCGCGTCGGCGGCGGTGACCCAGTCGCCGGTGAACAGCAGTTCCTTCGCCTTGCGGGCCCCGAGCTCCCACGGGTGCCCGAAGTACTCGACACCGTTCACGCCCATGCCCACCACCGGATCGCTGAACAGCGCGTCGTCGGCGGCCACGATGACGTCGGCCACCCACAGCAGCATCAACCCGCCGGCGATGGTCTTGCCCTGCGCAGCAGCGAGCAGCGGCTTCGGGAGGTTGCGCCACCGCCAGCACATCTGGAAGTAGAGCTCCTCCTCCCACGCCATGTGCCCCTCCTGGCCGGGGGCGTCGAAGCCAACGTGCGGGGTGACGACGTCGAACTCGTCGAACGACTCGGTGTCGCGCAGGTCGTGCCCGCTCGAGAAGTGCGGGCCGTCGGCCTGCAGCACGATCACCTTCACGTCGGTGCGACGGCACGCGTCGTCGAACGCCGCGTTCAGCTCGTACGTCATCCGCTTGTTCTGCGCGTTGCGGCTCTCGGGCCGGTCGAGCGTGACCACGGCGATGCCGCGCTCCCCCGGTTCGACCACCTCGTACCGAATGGTGCTCAACGCGTCGAGCGACACCCCCATGGCGACTCCTCCCGGCGCTCACCGTAGTGCCGGGACGCGGCAGGGCCCGCCCCGTGGGGCGGGCCCTGCTCAGTACTGGACGGGACGAGCGGTCAGCTGGTCTCGAACTCGGTGATGAGCTCGCCGACGTCGGTGAACGTGGCGGTCTCGAAGTCGTACTGCAACACCTGCAGCGTCTCGGCGAGGAAGGGATCCTCTGCGCCGTTCATGCGGTCGACGACGCCCTCACGGGCGAGCATCGGCGTGTACTCGAAGTTGCGAGCCGCATTGATGATGGACGCACGGGTGAGACCCTCGGGCGACTCCATCGCCTGCTTGATGATGGCGACGGTGACTTCCGCGGTGGTCCAGCCGGCCGCCGCGGTGGCGGCGATGTCGGAGAGGCCCTGCGACTCCATGTACGCGAGGTACTCCTTCACGGCCGGGTCCTCGGCGTTGGCCGGGGCGGTGACGTCCTTCAGGTTGCCCGACGTGTACAGCCCGTCGGCGGCCGCACCGGCGGCACCGAGGATGAGGCTGCTCGCGCAGGTGTTGGTGATGAAGGTGGCGGGGGCCCAACCGGCGTTCTGCGCCTTGGCGGCGGCCAGCTCGGTCAGGAAACCGATGCAACCGGCGCCCAGCGGCACGGCCATGACCACGTCGGGAGCCTTCGAGGCGATGCTGGTGATCTGCGAGGTCGGCGGCGCTGCGTCGGTGGCCTCGATGGTCTGCTCGTCGACGATCTCGAGGTTGTAGTCAGCGGCGAGCTCCTTGAACGCGTCGGCGTAGACCTGACCGAACTCGTTGTTCACGTAGAACAGCGCGACCGTGGCGCCCTCGGGGTACAGCTCGGCGAGCTGCGCCGCGTACACCTTCGACTCCACCGTGTACGGCACGAGGATGCCCGTGGTCCACGGGTAGTCCTCCACCTCGCCCCACGCCGGCGAACCGGTGAGGGCGTTCAGCTGCGGGATGCACTCCTCGTTGAGGGTGTCGCGCACCGCGGCGTTGTTCGGCGAACCGATGATGCCCGAGAACAGGTGCACGCCGGCGTCGATCTGCTTCGACACCGCGCCCGGGGTGAGGTCCTTGTTGTACTGGTCGTCCTCGATGGTGGCCGACACGGTCATGTCGCCGAGGAGGCCGTTCTCGTTGGCGTACTTGATGTAGGCCTCGAAGCCACCCTTCACGGGGGCGAACGCCGCAGCGGCGACGCCGCCGGTGAGCGGCATGGCCGAACCGATCTTGACCTCACCCTCGATGGGGGCGTTGGCGGCATCGGGGTCGATGCAGGCCTCGGTGTCGACGGCCCAGCCCTCGGCCTCCGGCGTGGTCTCGGCCACCGTGGTCTCGCCACCGGTGTCGGCCACCGTGGTCTCGCCACCGCTGGTCTCAGCGGTGGTCTCGGCCGTGGTGCCGTCGGTGCTCTCGTCGTCGCCGCTGCACGCAGCGACCAGTAGTGAGCCGGCCGCCAGGGCAGCCAGCAGGCGTGCGGATGCGCCTCGCTTCATGCCATTCCCCCTCAGGTTGTGGTGTATGTGGTTCAGGCCTCGACGGGAGCCGCGGCCGGTGCCGCGATGGTACCCGTCCCGGCCGGCTTGGGAACAACCGTCACGACCCGCGCCTGCAGACGCCGGTACATGCCGACGATGCCGAACGGCGCCACGAACATCAGCACGATGAGCAGCACGGCGAAGATGCCGGTGCCGGGCGGGGTGTTCGACCAGCCGAACAGCGGGCGCAGCACGGCCGGGATGGCCTGCTTGTCGCTCCAGTCGCCGGTGAGCTCGGTGACGAACACGTAGAGCACCGAGCCGACGATCGGCCCCCACAGCGAACCGGCGCCACCCACCACCATGACGATGAGGAACGTGATCGAACCGGCGACGGTGAGGTTGGTGGAGTCGGGGGTGACGTTGCCGGTGCGGATGGCCGAGAGGCACCCGGGCAGCGAGCAGAGCGCAGCGGACAGACCGAACACGAGCGCCTTCGTACCGGCCAGGTTGACGCCCATCACCGCGGCAGCGGTCTCGTTGTCGCGGATGGCCACCAGCGAACGACCCGCACGGCTCTTCACCACACCGCGGCAGGCGAGGTAGACGATGACGACGATGACCATCGCGATCCAGTAGTGGAACGGCTTGACGTTCTCGCCGCGCAACGTGCCCCACGGGTTCCAGCCGAAGATCTCGTAGGTCGGGTTGTCCTTCGTGAAGCGGAAGCCCGTCTTGTCGAGGCCGCGAGCACCACCCGTGAGCCACTCGAGCTTGGGCCACTTGATGATCTGCGGGAACACCAGGCCGAGCGCCAGCGTCACGAGCGCGAGGTACACGCCCTTGATGCGCAGCGCCGGCAGCGACACCAGCGCACCCACCACGAACGCGACGACGAACGCCACGGCGAACGTCTGGAACGGGCTCCATCCGTACTGCGCCACGAGGATGCCCGTGGTGTAGGCGCCGATGCCGAAGAACGCCGAGTGACCGATGGAGATCTGGCCGGTGTACCCGAGCAACAGGTTGAGCGCCATCGCGCACGCCATGAGCGTGAGCGCCGTGATGCACGAGTCGATGAGACCGTTGCTGGCCGACGTGGGGATCCACAGCGCGAGCCCGGCGAGCACCACGGCGATTGCGATGCGGATGGCCCAGCTGGCGGTGCCGCCGGACTTGATGGTGAACGGTGCCGTCTTCATACGCGCTCCACCTTCGCCGTGCCGAACAGGCCGGACGGTTTCACCAGCAGCACCACGAGGATGACCACCAGCGCGACGCCGACCTTCAGTTCCTGACCCACCCATTCCTCGGCGTAACCGGCCGCCATGTTCTCGATGACACCGATGATGAGACCACCGAGCACCGCACCGCCGGGGCTGTCGAAGCCGCCGAGCGTGGCGGCCGCCGAGGCGTAGATGAACACGGTGAACATCAGACCGAGGTTGACGTTGCTGTTGATGCCGGCGAACACCACGCCGCCGAGCGCACCGATGGCCGCAGCGAGGCCCCAGCTCACCATCAGCACCATGTTGGTGCGGATGCCGACCAGCTTGGCGCTCTCGGGGTTGCTGGCCACGGCGTTCATGGCCAGGCCGAGCTTGGTGTAGTTGAACAGCAGGTACAGCAGACCGAACAGCACGAGCACCAGCAGGAACACGCCGATCGACTGCAGCTTGATGGCGGCACCGAACACGTTGATGAAGTCGTCGGGCTTGTTCGGGAACAGGCTCGGGAACGACTGCTGGTTGCTGCCGACGCCGCTGTTCGGCAGCGGCTGGTCGCTCCAGATGGCGCCGTCGAGCCAGTTCAGGAACTGGAACAGGCCGAGCGTCACGATGAACACGGCGAACGCCGACTTCTTCGCGACCGGCCGGATGAGCGTGACCTCGGTGGCGGCACCGAGCGCGAAGCCCACCCCCATGCCGATGATGACCGACACGCCGATGGGCAGGCCCCACTCACCGCACTGGTAGACGACGTAGGTGCAGAACAGCGCCATCTCGCCCTGGGCGAAGTTGAGGTGGCCGGTGCCGCGGTAGATGATGACGAGGCCGAGCGCGATGAGCGAGTACACGCTGCCCTGGCTGAGGCCGTCGAAGAGTCGCTGCAGGAACAGTTCCATCAGAACCCCAGGTATGCCTTGCGAATGGCGTCGTCGGCGCTGAGCTCGGCGGCCGAGCCCTGGGCGACGATGCGACCGGTCTCCAGGAGGTACACGCGGCTCGCCATGTGCATGGCCAGGTTCGCGTTCTGTTCGACCAGCAGCACCGAGAGGCCCTCCTCCTTGTTGAGCCGCTCGATGACACCGAACAGCTCCTGGGTGATGAGCGGCGCGAGGCCGAGGCTCGGCTCGTCGCACAGCAGCAGCTTCGGACGGCTCATCAGCGCTCGGGCGATGGCCAGCATCTGCTGCTCACCACCGCTGAGGCTGCCGGCCCGCTGGCCACGCCGCTCGGCGAGGCGCGGGAACTGCTGGTACCAGCGCTCCATGTCGGCGGCGATCTTCGACATGCCGTCGCGGCGGGTGATGGCACCGGCGCGGAGGTTGTCCTCCACCGACAGCTCGGGGAAGGTGCCACGGCCCTGGGGCACCTGTGCCACGCCCTGCCGGACGATGTTGTCGGGCGACATCTTGGTGATGTCGGTGCCGTTGAGCTCCACCGTGCCCTGACGGCCGATGGTGCCGCTGACGGCGCGCATCGTGGTGGTCTTCCCGGCACCGTTGGCGCCGAGGATGACGACGATCTCGCCCTCGTTGACCTCGAGCTCGAGGTCGTGCAGCACGGTGACGGGTCCGTAGCCGGCGCGCAGGCCGGACGTGCGCAACAGGGTCATGACGTGGTCCCCAGATAGGCCTCGATGACGAGCGGGTCGTTCTGCACCTCGGCGGGCGTGCCCTCCGCGATCTTGCGGCCGAACTCCATGGCCACCACCCGGTCGCTGATGCTCATCACCATGCTCATGTGGTGCTCGACCAGCAGCACCGACAGGTCGAACTGCTGGCGGATGTGCTGGATGGTCTCGCCCAGTTCGTCGACCTCACCATGGGCGAGGCCGCTGGCCGGTTCGTCCATCAGCAGGAAGTTGGGCCGCGCAGCGAGCGCCCGTGCGATCTCGAGGCGCTTCAGCGTGCCGAACGGCAGGCCGGCCGCGGGCCGGAACGCGAGCTGACCGAGGCCGAGTTCGTTGAGCAGGTCGCCGGCGAAATCGCGGGTGCGGCGGTTGTCCTTCGCCGCACCGAGGCGGAAGATGCCGCGCACGAAACCGATGTTCCCCTGGCTGTGCGCACCCACCATCACGTTCTCGAGGAGCGTCATCGTCGGGAACAGCGCCAGGTTCTGGAACGTGCGGGCGATGCCCAGTCGAGCGATGCCGTGTGCCGGCACGTCGAGCAGTTCCTGGCCGCGGAACATCACGGAGCCCGCGGTGGGCTGGTAGATGCGGCTCACCACGTTGAACATCGTGGTCTTCCCCGCACCGTTCGGTCCGATGAGGCCACAGATGTGGCCCTCCTCGATACTGAAACTCAGGCGGTCGAGCGCCACGATGCCACCGAAGCGCACCGTCACGTCATTCACGTCGAGCAACACCACGCGGCTTGTTCCCCTCCCCCTCAGACCGGGTGGTCACAACGTAGCCGGTCGGCGCGGCCCGGCACGACGTGGTGCCGGATGTGCCGGCTTGGCCCGCGGCGGGGCCCGCCGAGCACAATGGGTGCCGCCATGACGCACTCGACCTGGACCATCCCCAACTTCTCACTGACGCAGTGGCGCGCGGGTGACGATCCGGCGGCGGCCGCTGCCGCGTTGGTCGAGATGTGCCACGGCGTCGGGTTCTTCACCATCACCGATCACGGTGTCCCGGCGTCGTTCGTCGAGCGCTACTTCGGTCTGCTCGAGGCGTTCTTCGCGCTGCCGGAGGACACCAAGGCCCGCATCGACAAGCGCAACTCGCCGCACTTCCGCGGTTGGGAGCGGGTCGGCGCCGAGCTCACCAACGGTCGCGTCGACCACCGCGAACAACTCGACCTGAGCACCGAGAACGACGTCTACCCCGGTGACGTGGAGCCCGAGTACCTCCGCCTCGACGGGCCGAACCAGTGGCTCCCCGACGACGTGCTCCCCGGCTTCCGCGACGCGGTGAACCAGTGGCTGCAGTACATGGGCGACCTCGCATGGGAGCTGATGGAGATCATGTCGGTGGGTCTCGGCCTGCCGCAGCAGCACCTCCGCGAGGTGTTCGGCGAACGCCCACTGTCGCTGACGAAGCTCATCAGCTACCCACGAACCCCCGAGGGCGAGGCGGGCGTGAACGCCCACAAGGACGCGGGCTTCCTCACGTTCGTGGTGCAGCACGGCATCGGTGGCCTCGAGGCGTTGGCTCCCGACGACCAGTGGATCGCCGTCGATCCGCCCGAGGGTGCGTTCGTGGTGAACGTGGGCGAGATGCTCCAGGCGCTCACCGGCAACTACTTCGTCGCCGCCACCCACCGGGTCGTGGCCACCGAGCCGCGCTTCTCGGCCGCGTACTTCCACGGCCCCGACCTGCGCACCGCCATCGAACCGCTCCCCCTGCCCGACCGCATCCGCGACGCGGTGGCCGCCAGCCCTCGTCACCGCGGTGCCGGCTTCATGACCAAGCGCGACGAGATCCTCGACGGGGAGACCGCCATCAGCGGGCAGGTCGCACCGGTGTTCGGGCAGATGATGTGGAACTACTACGTGCGCAGCTACCCCGACGTGGTGGAGGCGCACTTCCCCGGCACCGTCTGACGCGGTGCGCCGGCACGGCTCACTCGTGCCAGTTCAACACCGTGCGCATCGTGGTGTCGAACTCCTCGAACGACATCCCCGACTTCGCACCCAGCACCAGGTCGGCATCGTCGCCCACGGGGTGACGCAGCACGCCCGGCCGCTCGGTGGCGGCACGCACGATGGCGTCGGCCACGCGCTGCGGATCGGCCGGCCCGCTGCTGACCAAGCTCTTCTGCGCGGCGCGATAGCGCTGGAACCGCTCGTACTCGTCGGAGCCCGGCTGCATCGCGGCCACCGTCGCGCTGTTCGCGCTCAGCTCGGTGGGGAACTGGCCCGGCTCGACCACGGTGACCCGGATGCCGCGGTGCGACAGCTCGAAGTGCATCGCCTCGGTGAGCGCCTCCACCGCGTGCTTCGTGGCGGCGTACATGCCGCCGTAGGGCGTGCCCACGCGACCGGCCACCGAGCCGACGTTCACGATGGCACCGCCACCGTTGGCCAGCATGTGCGGCACCACGGCGCTCACGACGCGCACGACGCCGGTGACGTTGGTGTCGAACTGCCAGGCGACCTCCTCGTCGCTGAAGAGGTGCACCGCGCCGAACGACTCGACGCCGGCGTTGTTGACGACGATGTCGAGCGTGCCCACCCGTGCGATGGCGTCGGCCACCGCGGCCTCCACGCTGGCCGCGCTCGTCACGTCGAGCGGCAGTTGCACGATCTCGGGCCGGGCGTTCAACGCCGCGGACTTGCCGGGCGTGCGCATCGTGGCGACCACCGTGTGGCCCTGATCGGCGAAGGTGAGCGCGGCGAGCTCACCGAACCCGCTGCTGCACCCGGTGAGGAGAACGTTCGACATGGGCGGCGACGCTAGCGAAGTACGTTGCGGACCATGGACCATCGCGCCGAGTGGCAGGTCGCCGGCATCTACGACCCCGCCGCGCCCGACGCTGCCGAACGACTCGAACTGCTCGAGTGGTTGGCGGCGCAGGACATCGACACCGCCGCCATGGTCGAGGCGTGCGAGCAGGGGCAGCTCAACGCGCTCGCCGCGGATCGGAAGCTCCGGCCGGGACGCCGCCTGTCGCTCGTCGAGCTGGCAGCGGGGGTGGGCTTGCCGATCGACCTGGTGCGATCGGTGCACCGCTCGACCGGCATGCCACCGGCCACCGACGACGAACCGATCTACAGCGAAGGCGACGTGCAGCTGTTCCAGCTCTTCGCCGCCGCCTCGGAGGTGTTCAGCCCCACCGAACTGGGCCACTTCACCAGGGTCGTCGGCAACTCGATGCGTCGCATCGCCGAGGCGGCCGGGGCGATGTTCCTCCGCGACGTCGAGGCACCCATCCAGGAGGGGCACGGCGGCACCCAGCTGGAGATGGCCAAGGCGAGCCTCGCCGGCATCGAGCTCGCCCACCTCGCCGGGGGCATCTTCGACCCGCTGTTCCGCGCCCATCTCGAGATGGCGACGCGCATGGTGCGACGGGCCCGTGAGGGCCAGCTCGACTACGCCACGATGCCGTTGTCCATCGGCTTCGTCGATCTCAGCGGGTTCACGTCGCGCTCGTCGACGATGTCACCCGACGAGCTCCTCGAACTGGTGATGACGTTCGAGGCCACCAGCATCGACCTCGTGGCCGAGCACGGCGGCCGACTGGTGAAGCTGATCGGCGACGAGGTGATGTTCAGCGCCGTCGAGCCGGCGGAGGCGTGCGCCATCGCCGCCGGGCTCGTGCGGCAGGCCGCACGGCTCGCCGGCGGTGGTCGCGCCGGCATCGCCCACGGTCACGTCATCGCATCGGGCGGCGACGTGTACGGCGAGATCGTCAACCTCGCGGCACGCATCGTCGACGCCGCCGTCCCGGGCGAGATCCTCGTCAACGAGGCCGTGGTCGCACGCGCCGACGGCCTGCGGTTCGATCCCGCAGGCCGTCGTCAGTTGAAGGGGTTCGCCGAGCCCGTGCGACTGTGGTCGCTCGAGCCCTGACGCACCGAGGGCTCAGTCGAGCAGTTCGCGCAGCGTCTCGATCTGCTGCACCGGATCGCCACCCACCGGGTTCACCGACAGGATGGTGACGCCGGCCTCCTTGTACGCAGCGAGGCGCTCCTTCACGTAGCTCTTCGAGCCGACAAGGTTGGTGTTCTCGAGCATCTGCGTCGGCACGGCCGCGGCGGCCTCGTTCTTCTTGCCCTCGAGGTACAGGTCCTGGATCTCGATGGCCTCCTTCACGTAGCCGTACTTCTGGCAGATCGTGTTGTAGAAGTTCTTGTCGCGGGCACCCATGCCGCCGATGTAGAGCGCGCTCTGCGGACGGGCGAAGTCGAGGATCTTGTTGCGGGCCTCTTCGTCGATCTTGTCGTCGATGGCGAGCATGCCGCCGGCCGAGATCTCGAGTTGGCCGAGCGACGGGTCGCGCTTGGCGAGACCGGCCTTGAGCTCGTCGCCCCACACGTCGTGGAACTTCTCGGGATCGAAGAAGATGGGCAGCCAGCCGTTGGCGTGCTGCGCCGTGGCGGTGACGCTCAGGCCCATGAGGCTCGCCCACCAGATCGGGATGTCCTTTCGCAGCGGGTGGTTGATGATCTTCAACGGCTTGCCGAGGCCGGTGCCCTCTCCCTCGGGCAGCGGCACGTTCACGGTCTGGCCGTGGAACTCGAACTTCTCCTCGCGAGCCCAGATCTTGCGGCACGACTCGATGTACTCCTTGATGCGCACCATCGGCTTCTCGTACGGCATGCCGTGGAAGCCCTCGATGACCTGCGGGCCCGACGCACCGAGGCCGAGGATGAACCGGCCGTCGCTGACGTAGTCGCAGCCGGCGGCGGTCATCGCCATGAGGGCCGCCGTGCGCGAGTACACGTTGAGGATGCCGGTCGCGATCTCGACCCGCTCGGTGATGGCGGCGAGGTAGCCGACCTGGCTGATGGCGTCGAAGCTGTACGCCTCGGCGATCCAGACGACGTCGAGGCCGGCCTTCTCGAGGTCGACGACGCGCTGCGCCGCTTCCTTGAACCCGCCGGAGTAGTTGATGGCCATGGAGAGCTTCATGGCCGCCGACCCTATTCCTCAGCCGTTGAGGTTGCCGGATCGGAAGCCCTCGAGGTCGAGGGTGACGTACCGGTACCCCTGCTCGCGCACCGCGGCGACGACGGCCTCACGACGTTCGAGCACTGCGGCGAGGTCGTCGAGCGGCACCTCCAGGCGGGCCGTCCGGTCGTAGTGACGCACGCGCACCTGCCGGAAGCCGAGCGACCGCAACGCCGACTCGGCCAGGTCGAGCCGGGTGAGCAGCGACACCGACACCTCGGTGCCGTACGGGATGCGGCTGGCGAGGCACGCCATGGCCGGCTTGTCCCAGGTGCGCAGCCCGATCGCCCGCGAGGCGGCCCGCACGTCGTCCTTCCTGAAGCCCGCGGCGACGAGCGGGAACTCGGCACCACCGTCGACGGCCGCCTTCTGGCCGGGCCGGTGGTCGCCGAGGTCGTCGAGGTTCACGCCGAGCACCACGGTGGCGCCTTCGGCCGCGGCGATGGGCGCGACGACGTCCATCAGTTCGGCCTTGCAGTGGAAGCATCGATCGGTGTCGTTGGCGCGGTACGCCGCGCGCTCCATCTCGTGTGTGACGACCGGCGTCCACCGCATGCCCCACTCGCTCGCCAGCGCACGGCAGTCGGCCTCCTCGTCGCCCGCGAGCGACGGCGACACCGCGGTGACCGCGTGCGCCGACATGCCGAGCGTGCGGTGCGCGACCGCGGCGAGGAACGCACTGTCGGCGCCACCGCTGAACGCCACGACGACGCGACCGAGGCGACGCAGCTCGGCGTCGAGCGCCTGCAGCTTGTGCTCGAGCTGGTCGGTGGTCATCGCGCCGAGGCTAGCGACGACCGGTCGACATGCCGAGACGCAGTCGTTCGGGTTGCCGTCCTGCGGCACGATCGCGCGTTGGCCTCGAAGCTGACGTTCGGCAAGTCGGCACACATCAACACCGCTCGCTCCGATGTTCCTGGCGAAGGAATCAGGAAGCGTTCGCCTGCACCGTGCCACGATGGGAAGCGTGACGGACGACATCACCATCCCCGGCCCACGAGTGCTGGTCGTCGAGGACGATCAGGTGCAGGCCTTCCTGGTGCGCGAGGCCCTCGCGGGCAGCGGGTTCTCCGACGTACGCATCGCCGCCACCGCCCACGAGGCCGACGTCGTGCTCGCCACCTGGACACCCGATCTGCTCATCCTCGACCTCGGCCTCCCCGACGGCGACGGCCTCTCCAT
>JBDKJP010000005.1:0-5400 GCA_039796575.1 Actinomycetota bacterium | reverse complement strand
GCATCGGCGCGTCGTACCGGCCGCAGCAGTTGCAGGACTCGCTCGACGATCGTCGTCTGGTGGAGCTCCGCGGGTACCTGCGGGTGGCCGACGACCTCGCGCTGTTCCGCGCCGAGATGCGCGAGTGGCCGGGGACGGGCGAGCTGCGCGGCTACCAGAAGGCCAACGCAGCCTGGGTGGAGGCCAACGACTTCTGTCGCAAGGACATCATCCGCCGCCTGCGTCAGTCGGGCTCGCTCACGTCGCGCGAACTGCCCGACACGTGCGTGAAGCCGTGGGCGTCGAGTGGCTGGAACAACAACCGCAACGTGGTGATGATGCTCGGTCTGATGGAGCAGCGCGGCGAGATCGTCACAACCGGCCGCGAAGGGCGCGACCGTCTGTGGGACCTGGCCGAGCGGGTGTTCCCCGACACGTCGGCAGTGCCCAGCGCGCAGGCGGTGCGGATGCGTGACGAGCGGCGACTCGGCGCGCTCGGCATCGCACGCAGCCGTGGCGCGGAGTGCCCCATCGAACCGAACGACGTGGGCGACGTGGGCGAGCCAGCCACCATCGACGGCGTGTCGGGCGAATGGCGCGTCGACCCCGAGCAGCTCGACCGGCCGTTCGAGGGTCGCGCCGCGCTGCTGTCGCCGCTCGACCGGTTGGTCTACGACCGGCAACGCATGGCCGACCTGTTCGAGTTCGACTACACGCTCGAGATGTACAAGCCGGCCGAGCAACGCAAGTGGGGCTACTGGGCGCTCCCGGTGCTCTACGGCGACCGGCTGGTGGGCAAGGTCGACGCCAGCACGAACAAGAAGACCCGTGCGCTGCGCGTCGACGCGGTGCACGAGGACGTGCGGTTCACCAAGGCGATGGCCGCTGCCGTCGACGCCGAGATCGCTGGCCTCGAGGCCTGGCTGCAGCGCGCCTGAGCCCGTCGCGGCATCCGGCGCGTCGACGTCAGGGACGCAGCGCCGGCATCACGTCGCTGCCGACCAGTTCGATGGTGGGCGCGAGCTCGTCCCACGGCATGCCACCCATGTCGAACATCAACAGGTACGTGTCGAGGTGCAGCACGTCACGGATCTCCTCCATGCGGTCCACCACCTGCGCCGGGCTGCCGCAGAGGGCGATGGTGCGGCACCGCTCGTCGAAGTCGAACCCACCCATGCCCTGGCCGTCGGGCAGACCGGTCGAGATGCGGAACAGCTCGTTCACCCACTCCACGTACGTGCGGTAGCGTGGCTCCCAGCGCTCGCGAGCGCGAGCGCTGTCGCGGTCGACCCAGGCGTGGCTGCAGCAGCCGATGCGGCGATCGGCCGGGTCGTGCCCGTATGCCTCCCACCGCTCCTCGTACAGCTCGACCGTCGGCCGGAACAGCTCGGGTGTGCCGAACACCGTGGGCAGCATCAGCCACAACCCGAGGCGTGCCGCGAGCTCGATGCTGTCGGGCGACGTGCCGGCGCCCACCCAGATGGGAGGCCGCGGTTGCTGCAGCGGCCGAGGCTGCACGGTGATGCCGTCGAGCGGCGGATGGTGCTCGCCCGACCAGGTGACGCACTCGTCGGTCCACACCTTCAGGAGCAGCTCGAGGTGGTCGGCGAACATCGCCTTCGAGTGCTTCGGGTCCTGGCCGAGTGCGTGGTACGTGTGCGGGAAGAACGTGCCCCGACCGAGCACGGGCTCCACCCGGCCACCCGACAGCAGGTCGACCGTGGCGTAGTCCTCGGCGACGCGCAGCGGGTCGAGGTTCGCCCCGAGGGTGACGCCCGTGGACAGGCGCAGGTGCGTGGTGCGCTCGGCGATGGCGGCCAGCACGATGGGCGGCGCCGACAGGATGTAGTCGCAGAAGTGGTGCTCGCCGAGGTGCACGCTGCGGAAGCCGACCTGCTCGGCCAGCACCGCCTGATCGACCAGGCGACGGTGCCGCTCGGCCTGCGTCTGCAGTTGGTCGGTGATCGGGTCGCGCAGGTGGTCGCCGAGGGTGAGCAGGCCGAGGTCCATGGCCGGACGCTAACGACCGAGGTGCTCACAGCTCGTGCTCGGCGAGCTCGCGGAACTCGTCGGGCACCGAGTGCTGTCGGCCGAGCGTGACGCCGGCGTAGCCCACGGCGCTGCGCCCGAACCGCCGGCGAACCTCGTCGATGGAGTGGTCGACCGCGAACCGGGCGGCGGCCACCTCACCCGAATGGTGAGTGGGCTCGCCCGGGTCGAGCGGCAGTTCGAGCTGCAGCGACGCCTGGTCGACGAGGTTGCTCACCGAGATGGCGAGCAACGAGATCTGCGTGTCGGCCGGTTGCTGCGCGAGCGCACCCCACACCAGTCGCTCGGCGATCTCGGTGAGCGTGAGCGTGGCGTTCACCGGCGCCCGCCCGGTGTGCGAACGGGTGATGGCACGCATGCCCGCGAAGCGGATGCGCACCGTGACCGTGCGGCCGGCGCGCAGCTTGGCGCGCAGGCGCCCGCCCACCCGGTCGGCGAGGTGGCCGAGCACCTCGCGCACGAACAGCTCGTCGGGCTCACGGCGACCGAACGCCGACTGCGCGCCCACCGAACCGGCACGGCCATTGGGCCGCACACGACGGCGGTCGTCGTTGGATGCCAATGCCGCGACCTTGCCGCCGAGCGCCTTGCCGAGCAGCGAGTGCAACGCGTCGGGCGACGACTCGGCGAGCTGGCCGATGGTGCGGATGCCGCGGTCGGCCAGCTTCTGTTGGGTGACCGGCCCGATGCCCCACATCAACCCGACCGGCAGCGGGTGCAGGAACTCGCGCTCGAGCGACGGCTGCACCACCACCAGCCCGTCGGGCTTGGCCACTTGCGACGCGATCTTGGCGAGGTGCTTGGTGCGCGCCGCCCCGACCGAGATGGGGAGACCGAGTTCGGTGCGGACCCGTTCGCGGATGCGGGCGCCGATGACCTCCGGTGGGCCGAACAGGTGCACCGACCCGGTGACGTCGAGGAACGCCTCGTCGATGGAGATGCGCTGCACCATCGGCGTGAAGTCGCCGAGCACCGCCATCACCTCGTCGCCGAGGCGCTGGTACTCCTTGAAGTGCCCGCCGACGAACTCGAGCTGCGGGCACAGCTGCTTCGCCCTGCTGCCCGACATGCCGCTCGACACCCCGAACCGCTTCGCCTCGTACGAGCACGCCAGCACCACACCGCCGCCCACGGCGATGGGCCGGCCGCGCAGCTCGGGGTGCAGCATCTGCTCGACCGACGCGTAGAACGCATCGAGGTCGGCATGGAGGATGGTGGGGCCGGGGTCCACCTTGCCATGATCGAACATTTGTTCGATCATGGCAAGTGAGCAGGTCAGGGGCGGCGGTGCACCACGAGCGGCAGCACCGGCCCGCCGCCGGCGTCGTGCAGGCAGGCCGCGGCCACCGTGAGGGTCCACCCGGTGCGGCTGGTGGTGGCGCACAGCAGCAGCGGCCCGTCGGGGAGTGGGCCGTCGGGTCGGCACACGATGGACTGCTCGAGGTGCGCGACGACCGGCGTGCTGGAGGTGTCGGACGGCGGGGGCCCGCCCACCCAGTCGAACACGTCGAGCAACGGCAACCGCCCGACACCGGCGAGGTGCTCGGCGAGCGCGCGGTTCGTCTGCAGCTCGGCGCCGTACGCCGGCGCGGGCACCACGGCGACCGGCCGCGTGCCCCACACCGCCGACCACCGCCGCAACGTGTCGACCGCACCGGCCAGCAGCTCGGGCGGCAGCTCGCGGAGGCCGTTGCGCTGCAGGGCCTGCAACTCCTGGGCCCAACCGGGATCGTCGGCGAACGCCACGGCGCGGCCCTCGCGCAGCCCGAGGATCTTGCCCTTGCGGCTCACGCCGGACGGCCACAGCTTGCGCGGCTCGATGACCACGTCGTCGCCGCGCAGGTACTGGCGTGCGGCCATCACCCGCTCGTGGCTCGGCTGCAGGCCGGGCGCCGGCAGTCGGCCCGTGCACACCGAGCACTTCCCGCACGCCGACGGTGACGGGTCGTCGAGCGCCTCCTGCAGGTAGCGCATGAGGCAGCCCTCGCCGTGTGCGTAGTGCCGCATCAGATCGGCCTCGGCGCGGCGGGTGGCGGCGAGCGCGTCCCACTTCTCGGCGTCATGCGCGTACGGCGTGCCCGTGGCGGCCCACTTCGAGCCGTCCTTGGTGACCACGCCGTCGATGGCGAGGACCTTCAGCAGTGCCTCGAGGCGGCCGCGGCGCACGCCGGTGAGCCCGTCGAGCTCGACCACCGACCGCGGCCCGTCGCCCAACGCCTGCAGCACCTTCGCCGCGTCGTCGGGGTCGGGGATGGACGCGGTGGCGAAGTACTCCCAGATGCGCTCGTCGCTCTGCGACGACAGCAGCACGGCCTCGGCGTGCTCGACGGCGCGGCCGGCGCGGCCGACCTGCTGGTAGTACGCGACCGGCGTGGACGGCGAGCCGACGTGCAGGCAGAACCCGAGGTCGGGCTTGTCGTACCCCATGCCGAGCGCCGACGTGGCGACCACCGCCTTCACCCGGTTGTGGCGCAGGAGCTCCTCGACCTCCACCCTCGCCTCGGCGTCCATCTGCCCGGTGTAGGGGAGCACGTGATGGCCGGCCGTCTGCAGGAAGCCGGCGAGCTTCTCGGCCTCGGCCACGGTGAGCACGTAGACGATGCCCGAACCGGGGATGGTGTCGAGCGCATCGGCCACCCACGCGTACCGCTCGAGCGGGGAGAGGCCCGGCACCACCGAGAGCCGCAGCGACGTGCGGGCGAGGGTGCCGCGGAACGTGACCGTGCCGGTGCCGAGCTGCCGCTCGACGTCGGCGGTGACGCGCTGGTTGGCGGTGGCCGTGGTGGCCAGCACCGCGGCCGTGGGGGTGCGCAGCAGCGCGCGGGCGAGGCGCTGGTAGTCGGGTCGGAAGTCGAACCCCCAGTCGCTGATGCAGTGCGCCTCGTCGATGACCACCAGGCCGACGCGCGCCATCAGCTCGTCGAGCCGTGCGGCGAAGCGTGGGTTGCCGAGGCGCTCGGGCGACATGAGCAGCACGTCGAGCTCGTCGTGGTCGAGCGCGGCGAACACGGGGTCCCACTCGTCGATGTTGGTGCTGTTCACCGTGGCGGCGCGCAGGCCGGCCCGCTCTGCCGCGGCCACCTGGTCGCGCATCAACGCCAGCAGTGGCGACACCACCAACGTGGGCCCGGCACCGGTGGACCGCAACGCCGAGGTGGCCGCCCAGTACACGGCCGACTTGCCCCACCCGGTGGCCTGCACCACGAGCACGCGGGCCGCCGGCCGCACCACCGCGGCGACGGCATCGAGCTGATCGGCCCGCGGCACGGCGTGCGGCCCGGCCAGGCGGTGCAGCACCGTGGTGAGGTGGGCGTCGGCCAGCGCCGCCGGGTCGGTGGGTTCCATGCGAGCAGCCTCGCACGGGGGTGTGAC
>JBDKJP010000004.1:0-13651 GCA_039796575.1 Actinomycetota bacterium | reverse complement strand
ACAGCACCTGCACCACGCGCTGACGGTCGGCCACCACCACCGAGTCGCACGCGGCGACATCGAGCGGCGTGACCGTGACCTCGGCCGAGTCGGCCATCGGCTGCACCAGATCGATCGCCTCGGTCACCACGTCGACCAGCGGCAGCGACTCGAGCGTCATCGACATCCGGCCCGCCTCGATGCGCGTGATGTCGAGCACCTCGTTGATCAGGTCGAGCAGGTGGCTTCCGCCGGTGATGATCTTGTCGACCGCCGCCGACTGCGACTCGGTGAGCGACTCGAGCTGCAACAACTGCGCGAAGCCGAGCACCGCGTTCAACGGGGTACGCAGCTCGTGGCTCATGCGCGACAGGAACACGGTCTTCGCGAGGCTCGCCTCCTGCGCGTCGCGTTCGGCCTGCACCGTCTCGGTCACGTCGCGCAGGATGCTCACCGACCCCGCCCGACCATCCGGCTGCGTGACGGGTGAGGCCGAGATCTCCATCCAGCGCAGGCTCCCGTCGCGGTGGAGCATGCGCACGACGTCGGTGCTGTCGGCCCGCAACGATGACGCCTGCAACGCCGACGCGGCATCGTGATCGTCGACGTGCCAGAGGGTGGCCAGCTCACGACCGACCAGATCGGCGGGCTCCCACCCGAGGATGCGCTGCACCGCCGGCGACACGAACACGATGCGCCCCTCGACCTGTTGGAGCACCACGTCGTTCGCGTTCTCCACCAGGAACCGGAACCGCTCCTCACGCTCGTGCAACTGCTCGCGCAGCGTGTACTCGGCCGTCACGTCGTGCCAGCCGGCCACACGCCCGACGACCGTACCCTGCTCGTCGACCACCGGCGCGAGGCGTGCCGACATCCACCGCCACGTGCCGTCCTTGCACAGGAAACGGAGGTCGTTGCGGACGACCTGGCCCGACATCACGTTGTCGCGAGCGCGTTGACCGCGAGCGACGTCCTCCGGGTGCATCCGGTCGAAGATCGACGTCCCGACGATCTCCTCGACCGACCAGCCGAGCACCTCCTCGATGGCCGGGCTGATCCACACGACCCGGTCGTCGGCGCTGATCTGCATCGCCACATCGGACGCCATCTCCGCGAGGAGGCGATACGGCGGCTCGTGGCTGCCGACTCCGTCACCCTCATCCGTGGGGGTCATCCGTGCGCTCCTCGCGACGGCCACGATCCGCGATGCGGCCAGAGCGGGTGACGGGAATCGAACCCGCGTATTCAGCTTGGGAAGCTGATGTTCTGCCATTGAACTACACCCGCATCGACGACCTGCGGGCCGACGAAGCACGCCCAGGTTACCGCCCCGGCTCCAGCCGAGTCACCTGCACCGGCCTGACCAACGCCCCGTGATGCCGCCCGGTCGCTCTCCACGACCGGGCGGCATCAGGGTTTGCTGTTGGGAGACGCCGGCGGGCGGGTTGTTGGTGACGGGTGTCGGCCTCTCGACGCACCGGGCACGCCCGGTCGGACGTGCTCCCGTCCGATGCGCCGAGAGGGTCGGTTTCCGCCACCCTGTCCGCCGACCGGCACATGCTGTGTTCTCGCATCACCGTGCGTCAATGTCAGACAGGTCGTAGGACCACGACGAACGACGGATATGACCTGGTCAGACGGCCTACATCGCAAGTCTCAAGAGTTCGGTAAGACGCGCCGACGGAGCGCGCGCCGACCGCCACCTTCCTGCAGGTCAGACCCCGCCGACTACAGTCACGACCCGTGATCCTCTCCGACGGCACCCTGCGCGACCTCCTCGGTTCGGGCCGCATCCTGCTCGACCCGTACGACCCCGAGCTCGTGCAGCCCGCCAGCGTCGACGTGCGCCTCGGCAACGAGTTCCGGGTGATGCGCAACAGCCGCCTCACCCACATCGACCCGTTCGAGGAGCAGCCGAAGCTGATGGAGACCGTTTCCGTGCCCGACGGCGACGTCTTCGTGCTCCACCCCGGCGAGTTCGCCCTCGGCCACACCGCGGAAGTCGTGGGCTGCCCCGACGACATCGTCGGCGTCGTCAACGGCAAGAGCAGCCTCGGCCGCCTCGGCCTGCAGGTGCACGCCACCGCCGGCTTCATCGACCCCGGGTTCAAGGGCACCGTCGTGCTCGAGTTCTCCAACGTGTCGAACCTGCCCATCCTGCTGCGCACCGGGATGAAGATCGCCCAGCTCGTGTTCCAGAAGCTCGACCAGCCGGCCCAGCGCCCCTACGGCCACCCCGACCTGAAGAGCAAGTACCAGAACCAGCACGGCGCCACCGCCAGCAAGTACAACCAGAACACCCTCTAGGTCGGCCACCCGTGCCCGCCGCCGACGACCCGAAGGTGTGGAACGGCCTGCGCGTGATGTCGCCCGCCAAGCGCGCCCTGCTGGCCGCGGGCATCGAGACGCTCGACGACCTCACCACCTGGACCCGCGCCGACCTGGCCGCCCTCCACGGCGTGGGCCCGTCGGCCCTGCGCCTGCTCGACGACGCCCTTGCGGCCTCGGGCCGCACCTACCGCGCCTGACCCGTTTCGGACCCACGGGTGGGAATCGTGCCAGAAATGGCGCATCCCGCACCCGTGGGTGCGGAATGCGTCAGAAATGGCTGGATTCGCGCCCGAGCCGGGCGACCCGGCGGGTCAGTCGCCGGCGACGGGCTGCTGGAGCGGGGCGTCGGGGTGGTTCAGGCGCTGCTCGCCGGCCTCGATGGCGTCGAGCAGGTGGATGGCGATGTCGGCCACCTTCACCTCGGCCTCGTCCTTGCCGGCGGCCTTCACACCGTCGTCGAGCATGATGTAGCAGAACGGGCACGCCGTGGCGACACGCGTGGCGCCCGTGGAGATGGCCTCCATCGCACGCTCGTCGTTCACCTTCACGCCGACGTTCTCCTCCATCCACATGCGAGCACCACCGGCGCCGCAGCACATGCCCTTCGTGCCGTTGCGCTGCATCTCGACCACCTCGATGCCCTTGATGCTGCCCACCACCTTGCGGGGAGCCAGGTACACGTCGTTGTGGCGGCCGAGGTAGCACGAGTCGTGATAGGTGAGCCGCTCCTCGAGCGACGCCTGGCTCACGTCGAGCTTGCCGTTGGCGATGAGGTTCTCGAGCAACTGCGTGTGGTGGACGACCTCGTAGTTGCCACCGAGTTGCGGGTACTCGTTCTTCAACGTGTTGAAGCAGTGCGGGCACTGGGTGATGATCTTCTTCACGCCCATCCCGTCGAGCATCTCGATGTTCGGCATCGCGAGCATCTGGAACAGGTACTCGTTGCCCGACCGGCGAGCCGAGTCGCCCGTGCACATCTCGCTCGGGCCGAGGATGGCCACCTCGATGCCGGCCCGCTTCAACAGCTTGGCCATGGCCTGGGTGACCTTCTTGTTCTTGTCGTCGAACGAACCGGCGCAGCCCACCCAGTACAGGTACTCGGCGCTGAACGCCTCGCCCGGATCGACCACCTGCACGTCGAGGCCCTCGGCCCAGTCGGCGCGCTCGCCCTGGTTCATGCCCCACGGGTTGCCCTGGTTCTCCATGGCGCGGTAGGCGTTGCCGAGCTCGCTCGGGAAGTTGCTCTCCATGAGCGACAGGTAGCGGCGCATGTCGAGGATTTTGTCGAGGATCTCGATGTTCACCGGGCAGATCTCGTCGCACGCACGGCAGCTCGTGCAGCTCCACACCTCTTCGGCCGTGATGCGCTCGAACAGCGAGTTCGCCGAGATGGTGATGTCCTTGTCGACCGACAGCGGCGGCGTGACGACCGGGTTGGCCGACGCCGCCATCACCTCACCGGTCTTCAGCACGATCTCACGCGGGTCGAGCGGCTTGCCCGTGGCGTGCGCCGGGCACACGCTGGTGCAGCGACCGCACATCGTGCAGGCGTCGGTGTCGAGCAGCTGCTTCCAGGTGAAGTCCTCCACCACGCTGGCGCCGAAGCTCTCGAGCGACGTCTCGGTGAGGTTCGGCATCGCGCGCATCGCACCCTTCGGACGATCGCGGTCCTTGAGGTACATGTTGAGCGGGCTGGTGAAGATGTGCCGCAGCATCGTGATGGGCAGCATCACGAGGAACGCCGCGAACGCCACGACGTGCGTGGCCCACATGATCTGGTGCCACGTGCTGAGCGTGTTCTCGGCCAGGCCGTCGAACAGCATCGCGATGGGGTAGCCGATGAAGCTCCACTTCTCGTGGTCGGGCATGCCCTGCTCGGCGATGCGGAAGCCCTCGGCCAGGAAGCCCGACAGGCCGATCACGAAGAACACGCCGAGGATGAGCGCGTGTTCCGGCTTGGTCTTGATGCGGATGCGGTACGGGCGCTGCACGTAGCGGCGCACGATGGCCCACACGATGCCGGTCATGAACACCAGGCCAGCGAGGTCGCCGATGAACGAGTACGCCTTGTACACGTCGCCGTGCAGGAACTTCAGGCTCTCGGGCAGCTGGTGGTCGATCTCGAGCACCGTGGTGACGCCGAGCAGCACGAGGAAACCGAAGTAGATCATCGAGTGCATCAGACCGGCGGCGCTGTCGCGCAGCAGGGTCTGCATGTACGCACCGGCGCGGAAGTCGCGCAGACGGTTCTTCACGTTCTTCGGCGTGGTCTTGCGGCGATCGGGTGCGCCACGTTCCCAGTTGCGCACGCGGTTGGAGAACGCGAACGCGCCCCACACCAGCAGCGCCGGGATGACCGTGTAGAACGCCACCTGCAGCGCACCGGGGATGCCGTCGAACACCTCGCGGGTGGGCTCCTTGGTGGCGTGCCACTTGGTGAACTGCGGGATGATGCCCGAGGCCATGGTGAACAGGCCCATGAAGATGCCGACCGCCAGCACGATCTTGTGCGGCGTGCGGAACCAGGGCTTCTTGGGACCGGTCTCGGCAGGTGCGTCGTGAGTGCTCATAGTGCAGTCGAAACCCTAGTTCGCGGCGTCCCTCGCGTCCGCTTCCGTGGGACAGAATGCCGCCATGTCATCCCGGCGTTCCCTCCCCACCGTCCTCGCCGTCTCGATGGTGCTCGTGGCGCTCAGCGCCGTCGCCGCGTGGATCGCGGTCGGCGGGCTCGCCAATGCCACCGATCGGGCCCTTGCCCGCATGGAGAGCGCGCTCGTCAGCGCACGTGATCTGGCCGACAGCACCGCCAGTTCCGCCAGCGAACTGCAACAGGTGGTGGCCGTCGTCGGCGACGGGTTGGGCAAGACCGCCGACGCCGTCGCCGCCACCCGCGAGGTGAGCAAGAGCGTGCGCGAACTGCTCGGCATCGTCGATTTCATCGGCAGCGTCGACTCACTGGTCACCAGCCTCGAACAGGCCGAGAAGGACCTCGTGTTCGTGCAGGGCTCGCTCATCACCGCGTCGACCACGCTCGACCAGGCGGCACCGGCGCTGCAGGAGACCGTCGACGCACTTGCCGCGGTGCCCGGCGAGATCGACGCCGCGATCGCCGACTCTCAGGAGGCGCGCGAGAAGATCGACAACCAGGTGTGGTTGTGGCGGCTGGCCATCGTCGCCGGTGCGTTGGCCATCATCGGTGGCCTGTGGGGCGTGCGCGCGAACACGCGTCGGGTGGACGCGCTGTTGGCGGCAGTGGGGCAGCCGGCATCACCGGCTGCGTGAGTCTGCGAGACTCAGCCGAAATTCTGGCGGTCGAGGTCGCGGATGCGGCCGGCGAGCGCGGCGAGCAGCTTGTGGGCCAACGCCGGCACGTCGTCGATGACGCCGATGAAGTGACGCTGGTCGAGCAGCAGCAGCACGCAGTCGGTCTCGCACACCACGGTGGCGGTGCGCGGGCCGTGGTCGAGCAGCGAGAGCTCGCCGACGACGGTGCCCGGGCCGAACGAGCCGACCTTCTTGCCGTTGCGCTTCACGGTGACCATGCCCTCGAGGACGATGAACGCCTCGCGACCGGTCTGACCCTGATCGACGATCAGAGTGCCCGCGGACATGGTGATCTCGTCCGACGCCTTCGCGATCTTCTCGAGTTCCTTGGTGGAGCAACCCTGGAACAGCGACACGTTGCGCAGGTGCTCGAGGTACGCCTTCTTGTTGGCCATGATGGGCACTATACGTCGCGCGCAACATCCGCTGTGACGTGGACGGATACGCACACCATGAGGCTTCGCAACTACGCACTCGTCACCGCGGGCTACTGGGCGTTCACGCTCACCGACGGCGCGTTGCGGATGTTGGTGCTGCTGCACTTCCACGAGCTCGGCTACTCGCCCGTCGCCATCGCGTTCCTGTTCCTCGCCTACGAACTGATGGGCATCGTCACCAACCTGCTCGGCGGGTGGGTGGGGTCGCGCACCGGGCTGAACCGAACCCTCGTGGCCGGGCTCGGCCTGCAGATCGTGGCGCTCGTCGCGCTCACGTTCACCGAACCCGGGTGGGCCACCTGGGTGACCGTCACCTACGTGATGGCCGCGCAGGCGTTGAGCGGCATCGCGAAGGACCTCACCAAGATGAGCTCGAAGAGCGCAGTGAAGGCGGTCGCCGGCGACGGCGGGCTGTTCACCCTCGTCGCGCTGCTCACCGGCTCGAAGAACGCGCTCAAGGGCATCGGCTTCTTCCTCGGCGCCGCACTGCTCTCGTCGCTCGGGTACGACGAGTCGCTGATCGCCATGGCCGTGATGCTGGCCGTCACCATCGTGCTGCTCGTGGTGCTGCTCGACGAGGACATCGGCAAGGCCAAGAAGAAGGCGCCGCTGCGATCGGTCCTCTCGAAGAGCAGCGCCATCAACCGCCTGTCGCTCGCCCGGTTCTTCCTGTTCGGCTCGCGCGACATCTGGTTCGTGGTCGCCCTGCCCGTGTTCCTGCACGAGCAACTCGACTGGTCGAACTACGGCATCGGCGCATTCCTCGCGGCATGGACCATCGGCTACGGCGCCGTGCAGTCGGTGGCACCGCGACTGCTGCGCCGCCGCGGTCGCGAGCTCGACGAGATCCGCGCCGCGCAGCAGTGGGCGCTGCTGCTGGCGGGCGTGTCGGCCGCCATCGCGGTGGCCGTCGCCGGGGAGTGGGCCGTCACCGTCGCGGTGGTGGGCGGGCTCGTCGTGTTCGGCGTGGTGTTCGCCGTGAACTCGTCGCTGCACTCGTACCTGGTGCTCGCCTACAGCGACGACGACCAGGTCGCGCTCGACGTCGGCTTCTACTACTCGGCCAACGCCGCCGGTCGCCTGGTGGGCACGCTGCTCTCCGGCGTGCTGTACCTGTGGGGCGGGCTCGCCGCGGCGCTGTGGGGCTCGGCCGCGTTCGTGGCCGTCACGTTCCTGTGCACGCTGCGGTTGCCGGCCATCCCCGACGCCGTGGCTCAGCGGGCGAGGTCGACCGCCAGCGCCGGCTCGGAGTAGTCGGCCGGCACGGGAAGACCCAGCAGCTGCAGCAACGACGCCGCAATGTTCGCGAGACCGAGGTCGTCGCGCGGCGACACCACCAGCTCGCGATCGACGAAGTCGACCGCGATGAACGGCACCGGCGACAGCGTGTGGCTCTTCTTCGGCACGGGCGTGCCGTCGTCGAGCAGCAACGTGTTGCCCTTCGAGTCGCGCTCGTGCATGACCTCGCAGTTGCCGTGGTCGGCCGTGATGACCAACGTGCCACGTGCGTCGCGCACCGCGTCGAACACCCGCTCAAGCGAGATGTCCATCGCCTCCACCGCGACCACCGACGCGTCGACGTCGCCGGTGTGGCCCACCATGTCGCCCGCCGCGAAGTTGGCGCGCACGAAGTCGTACTCGCCCGACTGCACGCAACGGATGACCTCGTCGGCCGTCTCGGCGCTCTTCATCCACGGCCGCTGCTCGAACGGCACACGGTCGGACAGGATCTCGACGTAGTCCTCGAGCGCCTCGTCGAACTTGTCGCTGCGGTTGCCGTTCCAGAAGTACGTCACGTGCCCGAACTTCTGCGTCTCGGCGATGGCCGCCTGGCGCAGACCCGCGCCGGCGATGACCTCGCTGACGGTGCCCGCCACCTTCACCGGCGGCACCAGGTACAGCGCCGGGATGCCGAGGTCGCCGTCGTACATGGTGAGCCCGGCCACCAACAGGTTCGCCGGCAGCGGCCCACGCGGGAACGCGTCGAACGGCACCTCGGTGAGCGCGCGGTAGATCTCGATCATCCGGTCGCCACGAAAGTTGAACAGCACCACGGCGTCGCCCGGCTGCATGGCTCCCACCGCACGGCCGTCGGCGTCGACCACCGTGAACTCGGGCAGGAACTGGTCGCTCACGCCCGGCTGCTCCTTGCGCAGCGTGGCCAGCGCGTCGGCCGCCGACGCGAACGCCCGCGCCGTGCCCGCGGCGTGCGCCGAGTACCCGCGCTGCACGATCGACCAGTCGGCCTCGTAGCGATCCATCGTGGTGGCCATGCGGCCGCCGCCCGAACCGACGACGGCGACGATGCCGTGCTGCGCGCGGATGTCGGCCAACACGGCCTCGAGCTGCGCCAGGTACTGCTCGGCCGTGTGGTCGATGACGTCGCGACCGTCGAACAGCGCGTGCACCACCAGCGCGGTGGCACCGTCGGCCGCGGCCTTGCGCAACATCGTGTCGAGGTGGCGGATGTGCGAGTGCACGTTGCCGTCGCTGAGCAGACCGATGAAGTGCACCCGCTGGCGCGCCGTGACCTGCTGCCACGGCTCGCCCCAGATGCGACCGTCGGCGATGGCCTCCTCGACCTGCTTCGCGCCCTGGTCGAACACGCGGCCGGCACCCATGATGTTGTGGCCGACCTCGCTGTTGCCCATGTCGCCCTCACTGGGCAGTCCGACGGCCGAACCGTGGGCGCGCAGATGCGAGCGGTACACGCGGCCGTCGAAGCGGTTGTTCAGCAGCGCATGCAGGAACGGGGCCCGCGCCAGCCAGACGGCGTTGTCCTCGGCGGGTGGCATGTCGCCGAAACCGTCGAGGATGGCGAGGACGAGGGGCGACTGACGATCGTTGCGAGTCACCCTTCGAACCCTACCGGCGTGCCGCTCAGCGGGCGAGGGCCTCGATCAGGTCGGCGGCGCGGTGGGTGCCCTGTCGGCCACGGATGACCTCGGCCTCGGCGGCCATGCGGCGGTGCAGCGCCTCGTCGGCCAGCAACCGGTCGACCGCACCGGTGAGCTCCTCGTCGGCGAACCCGTACGTGTCGAGCCGCTGCCCGAAACCCAGCTCGTGCACGCGCTGCGCGTTGTCGTACTGGTCCCAGAACAACGGCATCACGATCATCGGCTTGCCGAAGTGGAAGGCCTCGGTGGTGGTGTTGTTCCCGCCGTGGGTGACGATGAGATCGACCAGCGGCAACACGTTGGTCTGCGGCACCTGCGCCGCGCCCCACATGTTCGACGGCAGGTCGTACTCGTCGGCCAGCGGGCCCTTCGACACGATGAACCGGTGGCGGGTGGTGCCGAGCACCGCGACCAACCGCCGCATCAGGTCGACGTCGGCCGAACCGAGCGAGCCGAGCGACAGGTAGACGAGCTTGCTGTTCGGGTCGTCGGTGCGCAGGTGCTCGGGCAGCTCGAACGGCGCGTCGGTGGCGCGCACCGAGCTGTCGAGACGGTGCCAGTTGGCGCCCAGCGGGCGACGGTCGGTGTAGTCGGCCACCTCGGGGTACAGGTACAGGTTCAGGTCGCCCTCGTGGATGAACTCGAGCTCACCCAACGCCGGCGCGCCGACCGACTGCACCCAGTCGTTCAACGCGCCCCACATCTCGAGGTGCGTGCGGCGGTACTCGGCACGGAAGTCGTCCCACTGGCTGCGGTCGTCGCTCGGCAGACCGCTGAACACGGGCGGCACGTCGGGCCCCTGCACCTCCAACGGCTGGCAGCTCATCGACCGCACGAACGGCACGCCGGCCGTCACGAGCGCCGGGAACGCGTTCACGTTGTCCTCGATGATCACGTCGGGGCGTTGGCGGGCGATGATCTCCGTCAGCTGCTCGTGGCTGTACATCGCACCGTCGATCAGCGCCTGCCACGTCGGCTGCACGAAACCGGTGAGCTGCTCGATGGTGGGCGTGCGGAACACCGGCGACGTGTCGCGGATGAAGTCGATCCAGAACTGGCCGGCGGCCTCCGGCGGCGCATCGGGGTCGACCGGCGCGGGCTCGCTGAGATGCACCAGGTCCTCCACGAACCCCATCGGTTCGAGGCGACCCTCCCAACTCGCCTCGGCGGCGAAGATCACCGTGTGACCGCGCTGGCGGAGGATGTTGCCGATGCCGATGCAGTTGTTCGTCGGTCCGTACGCACTTTCCGGCATGAAGAGGAACCTGGCCATGACCGCTGTTTCTAGCCGACCGGCGCAGGTGCGGTCACTAGGGTGACGGCGATGGTCGAACCCGGTCGCTCCGCTGCAGTCGCGTCGCGCCTCACCGGCCGCGACCTGCGCGGCGAACGCGCGATGGGTGTCGACCAGACCAACGAGAGCGTCGTGGTGGCCGACCAGGTGGTCGTGAAGTGGATGCGGCCGCCGGTGCCCACACCGCACCCCGGCGCCGAACTGCTCGCCTACCTCGCCGCGCACGGCTTCACCGAGATGCCCGCATACCTCGGTGTCGAGGCCGACGACGACCTCGTGTACGCGCTGGTCACCGAGTACGTGCCCGACAGCCTCGACGGCTGGGACTGGTTCGTCGACGACGTCGACGCCTGGCTCCGCGGATCGCTGCTGTTCGAACGCCTCACCGCCAGTGCACACCGCATGGGCGAGATGACCGCCCACCTGCACACCGTGCTCGGCGGCCTGCAGCGCAGCACCGTCGGCGCGCGCACCTACCACGCACGTGCCGACGCGAACCTGCACGAGGCGCTGCGCGTCGTGACCGGCGAGGAAGGCGAACGGCTGCGCGCCTGGGAGCCGCAGCTGCGCGACGCGCTCGAACCGCTGCGCGGCGAACGCATGCTGCACGCGCACCGCGTGCACGGCGACCTGCACGCCGGGCAGTTCATCCGCTCCGGCGACCGACTGCTGATGAACGACTTCGACGGCAACCCGCTCAGCGACGCCACCGACCGCCGCCTCCCGCAGTCACCGATGCTCGACCTGGCCGGCCTGCTGCAGAGCATCGACCACGTCGGCCGCATCGTCGTCAAGCGTCGCCACCCCGACCGCGTCGACGACGTGCAGACATTCATCACCGCCGGCGTCGACGCCGCGTTGCAGGCGTACACCACCGCACACGCCGTCGACCACGACGTGCTGCGCGCCCTGCGCGTCGCGCAGGAGCTGCACGAGTACTGCTACGCCGCCGCGCACCTGCCGCACTGGGTGTACGTGCCCGACACCGCACTGCCGACGCTGCTGGAAGGCTGACCGCAATGGACCCCGCCCTGTATCTGCGCGACCTCGAGGCCAAGCCCGCCACGCTGCACGCCCTCGCCGACCACATCGACGACATCGAATGGCCCGTCACCGCCGGCCAGCGCGTGCTGCTCGCCGGCATGGGCTCGAGCTGGTTCGCCGCCGACACCGCGGCCCGTCGCATGCGGCGCGCGGGCATCACCGCCGTGGCCGACCTCGCCAGCGTGGAGGCGTCGTTCCCGCCCGCCGCCGACCTCGTCGTCGTGGGCATCACCGCCGGCGGCGGCAGCGCCGAGACGCTCGACCTGCTGCGCACCCACCACGGCACCGGCACCACCGTGGCGCTCACCAACACCCCCGGCCTCACGCTGCCCGCCGACCACACGGTGCTGCTGCACGCCGAGCCCGAGACCGGTGGCGTGGCCTGCCGCAGCTACCTGCACACGCTCGCGCTGCTGCTGCGGCTCGAGCACCAACTGGCCGGCACCGTGCCCGACCTGGCCGACGCGTTGCACGCCGCCGCCGATGCCTCGGCGCACCTGCTCGACACGCGCGGCGACTGGCTGCCGGCGATGACCGACGTGCTCGGCGGCCCCCACGGCACCTGGCTGCTCGCCCCCGCCGAACGCATGGGCAACGCGCTGCAGGGCGCGCTCATGCTGCGCGAAGGCCCGCGCCGCGCGGCCGACGGCTGCGAGACCGGCGACTGGAGCCACGTCGACGTGTACCTCACCAAGACGCTCGACTACCGCGCCCTGCTGTTCGGCGGCTCCCGGTACGACGGCGCGGCCGCGCAGTGGATGCGCGACCGCGGCAGCCGCTTCGCCGTGGTCGGCCCGCCCACCGTCGACGGCGCCGAGTACGTACTCCGCCACCCGGGCGACGACCGACCGCTCGTGGCGTTGCTCACGGAAGTCCTGGTGCCCGAACTGCTGGGTGCGCACTGGTGGGTCGCTGGCTAGCGTCTCGCCCGTGACCTACGACTTCGACCGCTTCCTCCGCTACGACGAGTACACCACCTGGCTGCACGACCTCGCCGCCGCGCACCCCGCGCTGATGACCGTCGAGTCGTACGGCAAGAGCCACGAAGGGCGCGACCTGTGGCTGGCCACCATCACCGACCGCAGCACCGGTGCACCGCTCGACAAGCCCGCCCACTGGATCGACGCGAACATCCACTCCGTCGAGGTCACCGGTGGCGCCGCCGCGTTGTACATCATTCACCACCTCGTCACCGGCTTCGGCAGCGTCGACAACGTCACCGAGGCGCTGCGCACGCGCACGTTCTACATCGCCCCGCGCGTCAACCCCGACGGCGTGGAATGGACCCTCGCCGACGCGCCGCAGATGCGTCGCAGCAGCGTGCGCAACTGGCCGTGGGCCGACGGCCACCGCGCCCCGGGTCACCACGAACGCGACATCGACGGCAACGGCGAGATCCTCAGCATGCGCATCCCCGACCCGAACGGCAGCTGGATGCCGTCGCCCGAGGAGCCGCGCCTCATGGTGCGCGTCCCGGCCGAGGGCGCGCCCGCCGGCACCACCCGCTACCGCATGCTCTACGAGGGCGACGTCGTCGACCACGACGGCTTCACCGTGCCGCTGCCCCCGCCGCCGCAGGGCCTCGACATGAACCGCAACTTCCCCGCCGGCTGGGGCACCACCGTGCGCGGCAGCGGCGACCACCCGCTCAGCGAGCCCGAGATCGACTCGCTCGTGCGCGCCATCGTGGCCCGCCCCAACATCTGCGGCTACAACGCGTTCCACACCAGCGGCGGCGTGCTGCTGCGCCCCAGCAGCACCGGCCCCGACAGCAAGCTGCCGCCCGTCGACGTGTGGGTGTGGAAGCTGTTCGGCGAGCGCGGCCGCGCGCTCACCGGCTACACCGACCACTCGGTCTACGAGGACTTCACGTTCGACCAGAGCGACACGATGAGCGGCGCCGGCGACGACTGGGCCTACGAGCACATCGGCGTCTACGGCTGGACCACCGAGTTCTGGGACGTCATCCAGCACGTCACCGGCACCAAGCCGAGCACGCACATCTGGTACACCGGCCCCACCGACGCCGAGGAGCTCGCCGTCTACCGCTGGGCCGTGGCCAACCACCCCGAGCTGTACCGCGACTGGACCCCGTTCCAGCACCCGCAGCTCGGCCCCGTCGAGATCGGCGGCTGGAACGAGCTGCTCGTGTGGACCAACGCCCCCGGCCCGCTGCTGAAGGCCGAGATCGCGCCGCACGCCGAGTTCGCGATCTACCAGGCGATGTGCTCGCCGAAGCTCGAGGTGCTCCACACGTCGGCCACCGCGTTGGCCGACGGCCTGTGGCGCGTCGAGGTCGGCATCGCCAACACCGGCTTCCTGCCCACCTACGTCACCGAGCGCGC
>JBDKJP010000003.1:0-14719 GCA_039796575.1 Actinomycetota bacterium | reverse complement strand
CGCCAGGAGAACCCAGGTGCCTGCAGAAACCCACGTCGAACAGGGTCCGCTCGACCGCAACGGCGTCTTCGAGATCGTCCGCGCCAACCTCGCCGACATCCTCGAGATCGACCCGGCCGGCATCACCGAGGGCCAGTCGTTCACCGACGACCTCGACGCCGACTCGCTCGCGCTCATCGAGCTCGTCGAAGCGCTCGAGGAGGAGCTCGGCGAGCGCTCGGTCGGGTTCCGCATCGAGGACGAGGACCTCGTCGACCTGAAGACGGTGCGCGACGCCGTCGACTACGTGTACGCCAAAGTCCAGGAATCCTGACATTTCCGTCCTGCCCGAGCCCGATCTCACCGAGCTCCCGCAACTGCTCGGCCACGAGTTCCGCGATCCCGAGCTGCTGGCGCGCGCCATGTCGCACCGCAGCTGGTGCGCAGAGGTGGGCGGGCAGCCGAGCAACGAACGCCTCGAGTTCCTCGGCGACGCCGTGCTCGGCTGGGTGATCGCCGACCTGTCGTACCGAAACCACAGCGAGCTGGCCGAGGGCAAGCTCACCGACCTTCGCAAGAGCGTGGTCAACGCGTCGGCGCTGGCCGAGGTGGCGCTCGAGGTGGGCCTCGGTGCGTACCTGCGCCTCGGCAAGGGCGAGGACGCGGCCGGTGGCCGCACGAAGCCGTCCATCCTCAGCGACGCGTTCGAGGCGGTGCTCGGCGCCGTGTACGTCGACGGTGGGCCCGAGCCGGTGTTCGCGCTCATCGAGCGGCTGTTCACCGCGCGCATGGCCTCGGCCGCGCAACGCCTCGACCGGCTCGACTACAAGACCGTGTTGCAGGAGCTCACCGCCCGCCAGCACGACACCGCACCCGTGTACGTCATCAGCGACACCGGGCCCGATCACGACAAGCGGTTCTTCGCCACCGTCATCGTGCAGGGCGTGGCCGTCGGCACGGGGGAGGGGCGGTCGAAGAAGACCGCCGAGCAGGCCGCCGCCGAGCAGGCCTGGCTGGCGCTCACCGACCAGTCGGTGCGGCCGGAAGCCGGGTAGCCCGTGCCCGAGCTGCCCGAGGTGGAGACCGTCCGCCGTGGCCTCGAGGTGCAGATCGTCGGCCGCCGCATCACGAAGGTGGAGGTCGGTCGCGAGCGCACCGTGCGCCGCACGTCGCGTCAGGCACTCGTCGACGGCCTCACGGGCACCACCATCACCGCCGCCAACCGGCGCGGCAAGTACCTGCTCTGCCCGCTCGACTCGGGGGACGAGCTGATGGTGCACTTGCGGATGAGCGGCCGCCTCCTGGTGGCCGATGCCGGCACCACGCGTCCGCCGCACACCCACGTGGTGATGCACCTGGCGGGGGAGCCGCGCCAGGAGCTGTGGTTCATCGACCCGCGCACGTTCGGCGAGATGGTGGTGTTCGACCCCGCCAACGTGGCCGTCGAGATGCCCGACCTCGCCCGCCTCGGCATCGACCCGATCACCGACGGGCTCACGAAAGCCCAGCTCAGCGCCATCCTGCGCGGTCGTCGGCGGCAGCTGAAAGCGCTGCTGATGGACCAGCACGTCGTGGCCGGCGTCGGCAACATCTACTGCGACGAGAGCCTCCACCTCGCCAAGCTGCGGCCCGACCGCATCTCCGACACGCTCACGACCCGCGAGATCGGCCGCCTCCACGAGGCCGTGCTCGCCGTGCTCACCCAGGCCATCGAGGCCGGTGGCAGCACCCTGGCCGACACCCAGTACGTCGACCTCGAAGGGCAGGGCGGGTGGTTCCAGGTGCACCACCGGGTCTACGACCGGGCCGGTCAACGCTGCCTCACCTGCGGCAAGGCCGACATCGTGCACGTCATGTCGGCGGGGCGGTCGACCTGTTTCTGCCCCCGCTGCCAACGTTGAGTAGGGTCACCGGCGCCGTGTTCCTGAAATCGCTCACCCTCAAAGGCTTCAAGTCGTTCGCCGACGCCACCACGCTCCAGCTCGAGCCGGGCGTCACCGTCGTCGTCGGTCCCAACGGGTCCGGCAAGTCGAACGTCGTCGACGCCATCGCCTGGGTGCTCGGCGCACAGGCGCCCAGTGCCGTCCGCAGCCAGAAGATGGACGACGTCATCTTCGCCGGCACCGCCAAGCGCCCGGCCCTCGGTCGTGCGGAGGTCACGCTGACGCTCGACAACTCGGCAGGCCTGCTGCCCATCGAGTTCACCGAGGTCACGGTCTCGCGCACGCTGTTCCGCACCGGCGAGAGCGAGTACGCCATCAACGGCGTGTCGTGTCGTCTGCTCGACGTGCAGGAGCTGCTCAGCGACGCCGGTGTCGGCCGCCAGCAGCACGTCATCGTCAGCCAGGGCCAGATCGACGCGGTGCTCAACGCCCGCCCCGAGGACCGTCGCGGCATCATCGAGGAAGCCGCCGGCGTCCTGAAGTACCGCAAGCGCAAGGAGAAGGCCGAGCGTCGCCTCGACGCCACCGAGGCCAGCCTGCTGCGTGTCCAAGATCTGCTCAGGGAGGTGCGTCGCCAGCTGCGGCCGCTCGAGCGGCAGGCCGACGCCGCCCGCCGTCACGGCGACCTGGTGGCCGAGCTCTCCGCGCTGCAGATCTTCCTCGCCGGCCGCGAGATCGCATCGCAGCGCGCCCGGCTCACCGCCCTCGCCGGCGAGAAGATCACGCTCGGCCAGGCCGAGCAGACGTTGCGCACCGAGCTCGCGCAGCTCGACACCGA
The DNA here is from genome assembly GCA_039796575.1 of Actinomycetota bacterium. Lineage (GTDB taxonomy): Bacteria > Actinomycetota > Acidimicrobiia > Acidimicrobiales > Ilumatobacteraceae > UBA668. The sequence continues at coordinate 12,019 of JBDKJP010000003.1, read as the reverse complement.
CGTGATGGCCGCCGAGGCCGAGCTCACCGCCCGCGGCGACACCGACCTCGGCGACGAGATGGTGCGCGTCGAGCAGCTGCGCGAGCGGGCCCGCGGCATCGCCGCCGTGCTCGTCGAGCGTCGCCGTTCCATGGAGCGCGACCGTGGCCAGCTGATGGACTCGGGTGTCGTCGCGAACCTCGAGGCCGACGCCCAACGCCTGCGCGACGAGCTCGCGAACGTGCTCGCCGAGCTCGACTCGCTGGGCCCCGAGGCCGAAGCGCTCGCCACCGAGGAGACCGAGTTCGCCGACCAACGTCGCGAGACGATGGAGGCCATCGAGCAGCTGGGCACCAGCACGTCCGCCGCCAGTGCCGCGGCCGAGGTGCGTGGCGAGCTGCGCTCCATGCGCAGCGGACTCGACCGGGCCGAGGGCGAGTTGCGCCGCCAGCGCACCCGCGTCGACTCGCTGCGGCAGCGCGCCGAGCGCCTCGACGCCGAGTGCGAACGGCTGAAGGCCGAGATCGAATCGGCGCAGACGCTCGAGGCGGAGCTCGTCGGTGGTGTGGAGGCCGCAGAGGCACGCCGCATCGCCGCCGACGCGGCGCACGACGCGCTCGTGGTGAGCCGCCAGGAGGCCGCCGAGGAGTTCTCGCGTTGGCGTGCCCGCGCCGAGGCCCTGCACCTCGCGCTCGAGAGCGCCCGGGCGCGCGCCGGTGCCGAGCACCTCGCCGGCGTCGACGGCGTGCTCGGCACGCTGCTCGACCTCATCGAGATCGACAGCGGGTGGGAGCCCGCGGTGGAGGCCGCGCTGGGCGAAGCACTGCAGGCCGTGGTGGTGGCGTCGCCGCAGACCGGTCGTTCGGCGTTGCAGTCGCTGCAGGCCAACAACGTCCACGGCGCGGTGCTCGCGCTCGGCGCGCGTGGTGCCGCCTCGGCGCCCGCGGTCAGCGGTGGCTCGGCCGTGCGTCCGCACGTGCGCAGCCGTCACGACGGCGTGCCCGAACTGCTCGACGCAGTGCTCGGCGGTGCGGTGCGCGTCGACCGCTGGGACGATGCCGTCGACCTGGCCATCGGCAACCCCGCCGCCGTGGTGGTCACCGCCGCCGGCGACCGCTTCGGTCCCACCGGATGGCGCATCGGTGCCGCAGGTGGCGGTGCCACCGCCGCCGCACTGGAGGAGGCCCAGGAGCGGTCGGGCATCGCCCAGGCCGAACTGGCTCGCCTCGACACCGCACTCGCCGGTGCGAAGGCCGAGCTGCAGGCCGCCCGTCAGCAGGAGAACGACCTCACCCGCAAGCTCGACGCGCACGACGCCGGCTTCTCGGCCAACAGCGAAGCCCTGGCCCGCAGCCAGGCCGAGCGCCGTGAGGCGCAGACCGAGATCGAGTCGCTGGAGCTCACCCTGGCCGACGCCGACGAGCGCGCCGGTCGCGAGCGTGCCCGCATCGGCGAACTCGAGGCACTGGTGCCCGCACTCGAGGCCGACGAAGCGGCCGAGGCCGAGGCCGCGAAGGCCCGCGGCGAGGCACGCGCCCGTCTCGACGCGCAGGCGGCCCGCCTGGCCGGACGACGCCAGGACCTCGAGGTGCGCAACGCCGGGCTGCACGAACGCCAGGCCTTCCTCGAACGCCGGCTGCAGGAGACCGAGCGCCGGCTCGAGGCCGATGCCGTGGCGCGCACCGAGGCCGCGCAGCGCCGTGAGGCCGTCGAGCGCAGCCTCGGCGCCGTCGAGCGTCTCGCCGCGATGGTGGAGGCGCATCGCCACACCATCGAGGTGCGGCACAACGAACTGCTCGAGATCCGTCGCCGCCAGAGCGACGAGGTGCGTGGCATCGCGTCCCGCCTCGACGGGCTGCGCCGCCGCCGGTCGGCCGCCGAGAAGGAGCTCGAGGAGTCGCGTGAGCGTTCTCGTCGCGTCGAGATCGACGAGGCCGAGGTCCGCATGCGCTTGGAGGGCGCGGTCGAGGCGCTGCGCCGCGACCACGACCTCGAGCCCGCCGCGGCCGAGGCCACCGAGCTGCCCGCCCTGCCCGAGGGCGTGGGCGCGGCTGCCCGGGTGCGCGACCTCGAGCGCGAGCTGCGGTTGATGGGCCCCATCAACCCGTTGGCGCTCGAGGAGTTCAGCGAACTGCAGGAGCGTCACCGCTTCCTCGAGGAGCAGCTCGACGACGTGCGCAACACGCGCCGCGACCTGATGCGCGTCATCAAGGCCGTCGACCTCGAGATCCAGACCGTGTTCTCGGCGGCGTTCGCCGACGTGAGCACCCACTTCGGCCAGCTGTTCGGCACGCTCTTCCCCGGCGGTGCCGGCAAGTTGGTGCTCACCAACCCCGACGACCTGCTCAACACGGGCATCGAGGTCGAGGCCAAGCCGAGCGGCAAGAACGTGAAGAAGCTCTCGCTGCTCTCGGGTGGCGAGCGCAGCCTCACGGCGTTGGCGTTCCTGTTCGCCGTGTTCCGCAGCCGCCCCTCGCCGTTCTACGTGATGGACGAGGTCGAGGCCGCCCTCGACGACGTGAACCTGCACCGCTTCCTCGGGCTCATCACCGAGTTCCGCCAGGAGGCGCAGCTGCTCATCGTCAGCCACCAGAAGCGCACGATGGAGGCCGGCGACAGCCTGCTCGGCGTCAGCATGCAGCCCGGCGGTTCGTCGAAGGTCATCGTCGAGAAGGTGTCCACCAGCGCGTGATCGTGCCGATCGGGTCGATCGGCTAGCCTCGATGAATCGTTGCGAGCCCGCGTCGCGACGACGAATCCAATGGGGAGAACCAGCGCATCGTGAGCGAATCCGTTGCTCTGCACACCAATCACGACGAGAACCGTGCCACGCCTGCCATCCAGCTGGTGGGTCTGCGCAAGCACTTCGGGTCGGGCGACCACGAGGTGGTCGCCGTCGACGGCGTCGACCTCACCATCGCCGAGGGCGAGTTCTTCTCGCTGCTCGGCCCCAGCGGCAGCGGCAAGACCACGGTGCTGCGCATGATCGCCGGCTTCGAGCTGCCCACCGGTGGCGCCATCCTGCTGCGCGGCAGCGACGTCACCAACACGCCGCCGTACGACCGCGACGTCAACACCGTGTTCCAGGACTACGCACTGTTCCCGCACCTCACCGTGCGCGAGAACGTGGAGTACGGCCTGAAGGTGAAGAAGGTCGCGAAGGCCGAGCGTCGGCGGCGCGCCGACGAGATGCTCGACGCCGTGCGCCTCGGTTCGTTCGGTGGCCGCAAGCCGCACCAGCTGAGCGGCGGCCAGCGTCAGCGCGTCGCGCTGGCCCGTGCGCTGGTGAACCATCCGAAGGTGCTCCTGCTCGACGAGCCCCTCGGCGCGCTCGACCTGAAGCTGCGCGAGGAGATGCAGGTCGAGCTGAAGACCATCCAGCGCGACGTGGGCATCACGTTCGTGTTCGTCACCCACGACCAGGGTGAGGCGCTCAGCATGAGCAGCCGCATCGCCGTGTTCAACCACGGCCGCATCGAACAGGTCGGCACCCCGCGCGACATCTACGGGTCGCCCACCACCATGTTCGTTGCGGGGTTCGTGGGCACCAGCAACGTCATCGACGCCCAGCTCTCCCAGCAGTTGCTGGGCGTGCAGGCCACCCATTCCGTGCGCCCCGAGCGCATCCGCCTGGTCACCGACCAGCTCCGCGACGGTGAGGTGGCCGTCGACGGCGTGCTCACCGACGTCCAGTACCTCGGCGCCGAGTGCCGGCTGCGCGTGCAGCTCGACAACGGCAGCCACCTTCTCGCCAACGTGCCGAGCGACGGGCTCGTCGGCGACGCCATGGGCGGCACCGTCCGCCTGGCCTGGCCGCGAACCGCGGCACTTCCGGTCGCAGCAACCACCACAGCTCAAGGGGAGGACCAAGAGTGAGGAAGACCCGTATTGCCGCGGCGCTGATGGCGTCGATGGCTCTGGTCGTGGCCGCGTGCGGCGACGACGAAGCAACCAGTTCCACCGAAGCCGTCGAGACGACGGCCGGTTCGGAGACCACCGCAGGCGGCACCGAGACCACCGCCGGCTCCGAGACCACCGCCGGCAGCGGTGAGACCGACTACCAGTGGACCCCGAACCCCGACATCCTCGCGGCCGCCGAGGGCCAGGTGAACTTCGTCGCCTGGGCCGGCTACGCCGAGGACGGTTCCACCGATCCCGCGTACGACTGGGTCACCCCGTTCGAGCAGATCACCAGCTGCGAAGTGAACGTGAAGAACGGTTCCACCAGCGACGAGATGGTGCAGCTGATGCAGAGCGGCGAGTACGACGGCGTGTCGGCCTCCGGCGACGCCACGCAGCGCCTCATGGCCGGCGACGAGGTCGTGGCCATCGATCCGGCCGAGTACAGCAGCTACGAGGACATCTTCGACGGCCTCAAGCTGAAGCCGTGGAACAGCAAGGACGGCGAGCCGTTCGGCATCCCGCACGGCCGCGGCGCGAACCTGCTCGTGTACAACACCGAGGCCTTCGCCGACGGCGCCCCCGATTCGTGGGGTGCGATGTTCGAGCCGGGCGGCCCGGCCGACGGTGCCGTGTCGGTCTACGACAGCCCGATCTACATCGCCGATGCGGCCCTGTACCTGATGGCCACGCAGCCCGATCTGGGCATCACCAACCCGTACGCACTCGACCAGGCGCAGTTCGACGCGTCCATCGCGCTCCTCGAGGAGCAGGCCGCGCTCACCAGCCAGTACTGGGCGCTCTACACCGACCAGCAGGCCTCGCTGGAGAACGGCGACGTGCTCGCCGGCACGACGTGGCAGGTCATCGTCAACCTCGCGCAGGCGAACGGCGCCAAGATCGACGCCGTGAAGCCCGTCGAAGGTGCGACCGGTTGGTCCGACACCTGGATGCTCTCGTCGAAGGCCGCGAACCCCAACTGCATGAAGCTGTGGATGGACTGGATCGCGTCGCCGTGGGCGAACTCGCAGGTGGCCGTGTGGTTCGGTGAGGCACCGAGCAACGCCGTGTCGTGCACCCTCGAGGGCATGGCCGAGCACTGCGAGACCTTCCATGCCGAGGACGAGGACTACTGGACCGACGTCTGGTACTGGACCACGGCCACGGAGGAGTGCCTCGACGGGCGCACCGACGTGACCTGCGTGCCCTACACCGAATGGGTGAACGCTTGGAACACGCTCCGCTCCTGACGGAGGTCGACCTGACGGACGGGAGGGCTTCCGAGCCCTCCCGTCCCCTCAGGGGAGTGAACCGTGCATTCCACGGACGGCGCGGCCTGGGCGTGGTCACCACGCTCGGGCTGCCGCTGTCGTGGATGCTCTTCGTCTACGTCGGGTCGTTGCTGCTGCTCGTCATCAGCGCGTTCTACGCGCTCGACCCGGTCACCCAGAAGCCGAGCGACCAGTTCACGCTCGACAACATCTCGGCAGCGTTCAACATCTTCGATCCGGCCGTGCGCGACACCGTCTGGGTGTTGCTGCGCACCGTCGGCGTGGCCCTGCTGGTCACGTTCTGCTGCTTCCTCATCGCATTGCCCGTCGCGTTCTTCATCGCCAAGGTGGCGCCCCGCTGGGTGCGGCGCGGGCTGATGGTCGCGATGCTCATGCCGCTGTGGGCCGGCTACCTCGTGAAGGGGTATGCCTGGCGCGCCATGGTGGCGCCGAGCGGCGGCAAGTTCGCCGCGTCCGGCAAGGGCGACGGTGGCTTCCTCGACGCCACCTTCGGATGGACCCCCGGCTACGGCCGCGTGGCCATCGTCATCACGCTCGTCTACTTCTGGCTGCCGTACATGGTGCTGCCCATCTACGCCGGGCTCGAGCGCATGTCGCCGTCGCTGCTCGACGCGGCGGGCGACCTCGGCGCCAAGCCGTTCCGCACGTTCCGGTCGGTCATCCTGCCGTTGCTGATGCCCGCCATCGCGGCCGGCTCCATCTTCACCTTCTCGCTCACCCTCGGCGACTACATCGTCCCGCAGATGGTGAACAACGGGAAGGAGAAGTTCATGTTCGGCACGCTCATCAACTCCACGCTGGGCGCCCCGAACCAACCGCTCGCCGCCGCCTACACGCTGTGGCCGCTGCTCATCGTCGTCCTCTACCTGCTCGCCATGAAGCGCGCCGGCGCGTTCGAGAACCTGTGACATGAAGCTCTCCCTGCCCGCCCGCGCCGCACTGTTCGGCTTCACGGTGCTCACCCTGCTGTTCCTCTACCTGCCGTTGCTGGTGGTGGCCCGCCTGTCGTTCAACCCGGCGAAGTCGGTGTCGTGGCCGGGCTGGACCGGCTACACCACCGAATGGTGGAAGCTGGCCTGGGAGGCCGACGGCCCTCGCGAGGCGCTGCTCAACTCGTGCAAGGTGGCGTTCGTGGCCATGCTCATCGCGATGGTGCTCGGCACCCTCGCCGCGATGGCCATGGCCCGCTTCCAGTTCTTCGGCAAGCACGCCGTGTCGTTCCTGTTGGTGCTGCCCATCGCCCTGCCCGGCATCGTCACCGGCATCGCGCTGCAGAACACGTTCACCCGCGAGTTCGACCTCGGGTTCATGTCGTTCAAGGTGGGCCTCGGCTTCCACTCGCTCGTCATCGCCCACGCCACGTTCTGCGTGGTGGTGGCGTACAACAACGTGGTCGCCCGCCTGCGTCGGTCGTCGCCGAACCTGCTCGAGGCCAGTGCCGACCTGGGCGCGCACGGCACCCAGACGTTCCGGTACATCACGTTCCCGCTCATGCGCTCGGCACTCGTGGCCGGCGGCATCCTGGCGTTCGCGCTCAGCTTCGACGAGATCGTGGTCACCACGTTCACGGCCGGTTCGGGCTTCGAGACCCTGCCGGTGTGGATCTACGCCAACTTCAGCCGCCCGAACAACGTGCCGCTGGTGAACGTGATGGCCACGTTCGTGATGATCGTGTCGATCCCGCTCGCGTGGCTGGCGCAACGGCTCAGTGAGGGCAGCGACGGGTAGCCTCCGGGGCACCATGTCAACGACGCTCCTCATCGTCCTCATCGCCGTCGTGCTCGCCGTGGGCATCGGCGCGGTGGTCTGGAACCGCAGCCGCTCGGCCACGCCGACCACCACCCGCCCGTCCGCCCCGGCGGCGCCGGCCGCGAAGCCGAAGCCGGCCCCCGTCACACCAGTGGTCGCGCCGCCCGCGAGCGACGACGAGGATGCCGACGAGCCCGGTGCAGCCGACACCGACCTCGAGGTCGAACCCGAGGTCGAGGTCGAGGTCGAGCGTGCGTCGTTCCGCACCCGCATGGCGAAGGCCCGCGGCGCGTTCACCGGAGCGTTCCTCGGCATCCGCGGCCGCGGTGGCATCACCAACGACACGTGGGACGACCTCGAGGAGTCGCTGCTGCGCGCCGATGTGGGCGTGCGCGTCACCGACGAGTTGCTCGACGGGCTGAAGGCCCGGGTGAAGAGCAAGGAGATCACCGATCCCGAGGGTCTGCTCGCCGCCCTGCAGGCCGACATGCGTGGCCGCCTCGAGGGCACGGCCCGCGAGCTCACGTTCGAGCCCGGTGAGGCCGGCAGCCCCAACGTGTGGCTGTTCGTCGGCGTCAACGGCGTGGGCAAGACCACCACCATCGGCAAGGTGTCGGCCCAGCAGAAGGCGCAGGGCCGTTCGGTGCTGATGGCCGCGGGCGACACCTTCCGTGCGGCCGCCGCCGAGCAGCTCACCACCTGGGCCGAGCGCAGCGACGCCGAGATCGTGCGCGGCAACGAGGGCGGCGATCCGAGCGCGGTCATCTTCGACGCCATCGAGCGGGCGAGTGCGCGCAACATCGATCTCGTGCTCGCCGACACCGCCGGTCGTCTGCACACCAAGACCAACCTCATGGACGAGCTGCGCAAGGTTCGCCGTGTGGCCGCCAAGGGCAACGGCCGGGTCACCGAGGTGCTGCTCGTCATCGACGCCACCACCGGCCAGAACGGCCTCACCCAGGCGCGCGAGTTCGGCGACGCCACGGAGGTGACGGGCGTGGTGCTCACCAAGCTCGATGGCTCGGCAAAGGGCGGCATCGTGTTCGCCATCGAGACCGAGCTCGGCCTGCCGGTGAAGCTGGTCGGCCTGGGGGAGACCATGGGCGACCTGGTGCCGTTCGACCCCGCCGAGTTCATCGACGCCCTGTTCGAAGAAAACTGAGATCTCCGGGAACCGGCCCGACGGTGCCGGTCGTCACACGGGTGCACGACCACTTCCCAACGGGGACGAAGGAAGGAAACTCACATGTTGCGCTCACGCCGATTCGCACTCGCCGCTGCTGCCGTACTCCTGGGGCTCAGCGCCTGCGGTGACGCCGCCAACAGCACCACCGCCGGGCAGAGCCCTGCGGTCATCCACATCGGGGCCGGCGCCAGCGGTGGCGGCAAGGTGGCGGCCACGGCCGAGGGCGGCATGTCCGACCGGATGATGATGCCGTACGCGAACATCACGTACGTCTACGAGGGCACGTACCCCGACCTCGGCACCACCGGGGCGGCGTGGATGCTGCCGGCCGGCGCCGGTGTCGATGCGGCGAAGGTGGCCGCACTCGCCGAGCTGTTCGGCGTGGAGGGCGACGTGCGCCAGCTGCCCGCCGATCAGGGCGGCGGCTGGATGGTGGGTGCCGAGGACTACAGCACCGCCAACCTCAACGTCAGCACCGACGGCATGGCGAGCTGGTGGTACAACCCGGCCCCGACCAATGCGGTGAAGAGCACCGGTGGTTGCGTGATGCCGGTCGCCGTCGAGGACAGCGCCGGTGACACCGATGCGGCAGCGCCCGACACCTCGGTCGCTGCGCCCGAGACCACGCTGGCCGTGCCAGAGTGCGTGGACGAGGTGCCCGTGCCGCCGGTCGGTGTGCCCACGAAGGACGAGGCCATCGCCGCCACGAAGGCGCTGCTGGCCGACATGGGTCTCGACGCCGACGGTTACGAGTTCGACGTCTACGCCGACGAATGGGGCGCCAGCGTCACAGCCTACCTGCTGCTCGGCGGCCACCGCAGCCCGCTGTCGGTGAACGTCGGCTTCGGTGAGAACGGCGCCATCACGTGGGCCAGCGGCACGCTGGCCACCCCGCAGACGGCCGCCGAGTACCCGATCGTGTCGCCCGAGGCCGGCCTCGCCCGCCTCAACGACCAGTCCGGCCAGTGGGGCTGGTTCGGCTACGGCGGCGGTGTCGCCATGGCGCGCGGCGCGGTCGAGGACGTGGCCGTCAGCCCGGCCGAGGCCACCGAGGGCGGTGGCGCTTCCGGCGTGGCCGGCGACCAGGCCATCACGGCCCCGGTGTGCGACCCGGCCGCCGACTGCGTCATCGAGCCGATGCCGATGGAGGACATCACCGTCACGCTCACCTCGGTGCGCCTCGACCTCACCATGGTGTGGGACGAGGACGGCACGGTGTGGCTGCTGCCGGCGTACACCTACACCAGCACCGACGGCGGCGAGTACAGCGTCATCGCCGTCGACGAGAGCCTGCTCGACCTGCCCGAGCCCGCGCCGGTCGAGACGGTGCCGGTCGAGACCACGGTGCCCGGCGACACGGTCGTGGTCGACACCTCGGTGGTCCCCACCACGGCGACCGTCGACCCCACCATCCCCGAGGTCGTGGTCGGCATGACGCTCGACGAGGCCACGAAGCTGGCCGAGGGCGCCGGTTGGGTGCTGCGGGTGTCCACCCTCGACGGTGAGGGCCAGATGCTCACCGAGGACTACCGCGAGACGCGGATGAACGTGGCCGTCGAGGCCGGCGTGGTCACCGCCGTCGAGTTCATCGGCTGATCCGTCCGCCGATCCTGCGAGCCGGCTCGGTCCCGTCACGGGGCCGGGCCGGTGACGCGTCCGGGGTCGGGTCGCGCAGGTAGCGTGGGACCTCGCATGTTCGATTCGCTGTCATCCCGCCTCGAAGGCATCGTCAAGCGGTTGCGCGGCAAGGGCCGCCTCACCGAAGCCGATGTCGACGAGATGCTGAAAGAGATCCGCACGGCGTTGCTCGAGGCCGACGTCAACGTCGGTGTCGTCCGCAACGTCACGGCCCGCATCCGTGAGCAGGCCGTCGGCACCCAGGTCAGCGAGGCGCTCGACCCGAGCCAGCAGATCGTCAAGATCGTCAACGCCGAGCTCACCGCGATGCTCGGTGGCGAGACGCTGAAGATCCAGTTCGCCAGCCGCCCGCCCACCGTGGTGCTGATGGCGGGTCTGCAGGGCTCCGGCAAGACCACCAACTCGGCGAAGCTGGCCCGCTGGTTCAAGGCCCAGGGCCGCCAGCCGCTGCTCGTGGGTGCCGACCTCCAGCGTCCCGCCGCCGTCGAGCAGCTGCGCACGCTCGGTCGCCAGATCGACGTGCCGGTGTTCAGCGAGCCGGGCGACCCGGTCGCCACGGCCCGTCGCGGCCTCGAGGAAGCCCGCCGCCTGGGCAAGGACGTGCTCATCGTCGACACCGCCGGTCGTCTGGCCATCGACGCCGAGATGATGGAGCAGGTGCGCCAGATCAGCGCCACCATCGACCCGCACTACACGTTCCTCGTCATCGATGCGATGACCGGTCAGGACGCGGTGGGCGTGGCCGAGGCGTTCCACGCCACGCTCGCCATCGACGGCGTCATCATGTCGAAGCTCGACGGCGACGCCCGCGGTGGTGCGGCGCTGAGCGTGAAGGAGGTCATCGGGCGGCCCATCGCGTTCGCCAGCACCGGTGAGAAGCTCTCCGAGTTCGAGCAGTTCCACCCCGACCGCATGGCCGGTCGCATCCTCGGCATGGGCGACATGCTCTCGCTCATCGAGCAGGCCGAGCAGGCGTTCGAGAAGGATCAGGCCGAGAAGGCTGCCGAGAAGCTGCTCGAGGGCGAGTTCACGCTCGACGACTTCCTCGAGCAGATGCAGGCCCTGAAGAAGATGGGCCCCCTCGGCAACCTGATGGGCATGATGCCCGGCATGCCGAAGGAGATGAAGAACGCACAGATCGGCGACGATCAGCTGAAGCCCATCGAGGCCATCATCCGCAGCATGACTCCGCTCGAGCGCCGCAAGCCCGAGCTCATCAACGGCAGCCGCCGCACCCGCATCGCCAACGGCAGCGGCACCACCGTCAGCGACGTGAACCGCCTGGTCAAGCAGTTCTCGGAGATGCAGAAGATGATGAAGCGGATGGGCGCCATGGCCGGCGGGCGACCCGGCAAGAAGGGCAAGAAGGGCAAGCCCGGCAAGCCCGGACGGGGCGGGTTCCCCGGCCTCGGCGGCATGCCCGGCGGCCTGCCCGGCGACATGATGGGTCAGCTCCCTCCGGGGTTCCCCACCGGTGGCGGCGCACCGGGTGGCTTCCCGCCGTTCAATTGATAACCTCTCGTGGTTCGAATTCTCAAGGAGCACCTCGTCTCATGGCAGTGAAGCTGCGCCTCACCCGGGTCGGCAAGAAGAAGCAGCCGCAGTACCGCATCGTGGCGGCCGACTCGCGGTCCCCGCGCGACGGTCGGTTCATCCAGATCGTCGGCACGTACAACCCTCGCACCGAGCCGTCGGCGCTCACCGTCGACAACGAGAAGGCCGTGAAGTGGCTCCTCGACGGTGCGCAGCCCACCGAGCGCGTGAAGAAGCTGCTCGAGATCTCGGGCGCTTGGGCCGAGTTCGGCGCCGCTCGCGCGGCGAAGTAATCGCACCGTGTCCGACGACATCCAGGAACGCTCGGCGCCCACGGCCACGGCCGTGCTGACGCACGTGGTGAAGTCCATCGTCGACGACCCGGAGGCCGTTGCGGTCTCGGCGTCGGAGGCGAAGGGCCGCATCCGGCTCGAGGTCACGGTCGGCCCCGGCGATCTCGGTCGGGTCATCGGTCGTCGCGGTCGTACGGCGCAGAGCATCCGCACGGTCGTGCGCGCTGCCGCCACCCGCGACGGTGCCGAGGTCGACGTCGACTTCGTCGACTGACGACGGCGCCGGTCCACATGTTGCGCGAGGTCGGCAAGACCGGCCGCCCCCACGGGGTGCGTGGCGACATCTACATCGATCTGATCACCGACCGCGAGGAACGCCTCGCGGTCGGTGCGCGTCTGCAGGCCGGTGGCCGCTGGCTCACGGTGGCCTCGGCGCGCCGGGCCGGCAC
>JBDKJP010000002.1:0-7142 GCA_039796575.1 Actinomycetota bacterium | reverse complement strand
CCGCTACTACCAGCCAACCGGCCGACGCAGAGGCGGCCCCCGCCGACCCCGCCTAGCATCCTGACTGTCACCAATGCTGCGCGACATCAGTGTCACCCATGCTCCGCGACAGAACACCGGGGAATCCTCGGAGAACGGCCGACAGGAACGGGGCGGGGGTACGGTGGCGGGCATGGAGCGGCCCTCGATCGCACGGTTCACGCACGTGGCGCTCCCGTGCACCGACATCGACGCCACCATCGACTGGTACGAACGGTTCACCCCGCTGCGTCTGCTCGACCGTCGTGAGGACGAGGCCGGCTACGGCGCCTGGCTGGGCCAGCCCGACATGGTCGACAAGCCGTTCATCCTGGTCCTGGTGAGCTTCCACAAGGACCGGGCGAAGGGGCCGCAGGCGATGCTGGCACCGTTCGCGCACCTCGGCATCGAGATGCCCACACGTGACGCGGTCGACGAGGTCGCGGCTCGCGGCCGTGCGGAGGGCTGCCTGGTCTGGGAGCCGCAGCAGCAGCCGTACCCGGTGGGCTACGTGTGCGCGCTCACCGACCCCGACGGCAACATGGTGGAGTTCAGCTTCGACCAGGGCGTGTACGCCAAGGTGGCCGAGGTGTGGGGCGGCGGCCCGCCGGCCTGATCGCGCGTCAGTTCTCGACGACCGCCGAACCCTCGCGCACCCCGTCCGTACACTGCCAGGATGGCTGCTCGCACCCCTCCGCCCGCGCTGCAGCTCAGCTGGCTCGACGGCGACGCCGTCGCGTGGCAGCCGGGTCGTGGCGTGTACGGCGGCAACCTCCACAGCGAGGTCGCGCGCGTCGCCCGCCGGCAGGGCATGGGGTACGCCGGTTCCACGCGAGTGGTGCCGTTCTCGCTGCCCGACGGTCGCGTCAACGTGATGGTGCAGCGCATCGATCCGGTCACGCTCGCGTCGTTGGGTGAGCTCGATGCGTTGCACGACGGCATCAGCCCGTCGGTGGCGTGGTTCGGGGCCGTGCACCGCATGGCCACCGAGTTGGTGTCGAAGGGTCGGGTGCTGCCGGTGCTCACCCATCTCACCGGTCGCTGGTGGCACGCCGAGTGGCAGCCCCTCCCTCCCGACGTGGTGGCCGCGCAACCGTTGCTGGCCGCGATGCCGCCGGCGGTGGCCGCCGCGGCGCCGGTCGACCCGCTGGTGGTGCTGCACTCCATGGTCGATCGCCTCACGCGGCTCACGCTGGTGGCGCGCGGCTGGGCGCCGCCGCTGCCCGAGATCCGGTCGGTGCACGCGCGCGCCACGCGCACCGTCACGCGCGGCCTCATCGCGCAGACCGGTCAGTTCGAGGTGGCCGACGATCTGATGGAGGCCGTGGCGCACGTGGCCGGCGAGTTCTCGGCCATGGCCCGCCGAGCCGACGGCGAGCCCATCCTGCGGGCCCGGTTGCGGTTGGGCCTGCCGGTCCCGGCCGACGAGATGCTGCTGTTCGACGAGGACGAATCGCCCGGGCGCGAGGGTGGCGACTGGCCGCTCACGCTCGAGATCGTCGACGTCGACGATCGCAGCCGATGGTGCACCGCGGAAGACGCCCAGCGCTCGGCCCCCGCCGCGCAGGCGCTGGTGCGCGAGGCCCGGTTCGTGCCGCTGTTGCAGCAACAGCTCAGCACCGCGCTCGACGCCATCGTGGCCGCCGTGCCCGAGCTGGCCGACTGGATCCTCGACCGCACGGCCACGGTGTCGGTCGATCAGGCGGCCGCGGCGCTGGAGGGCATCGAGCTGCTGGCCGCGGTGGGTGTGGAGCTGGTGGCGCCCGAGAAGCTGGTGCGCCGCCGCACCTCCACGCGCGTCACCGCCACCCCGAAGGACAACGACGGCTCCGGGCGGTTCGGCGCCACCGCACTGGTGCAGTGGCAGATCGTGGTCGACGACACGCCGGTGCCCGACGAGGTGCTGCGCCGCGCGGCGGAGGACGGTGCCAGCCTCATCGAGGTCGGTGGCCGGTGGGTACAGCTCGACCGTGCCGAGGCGCGCCGCGCGCTGGCCAACCTCAACGAGCACCGCGCCGAGCGCGGTGAGATGAGCGCGCTCGAACTGCTCGCGTTGGCCGCCGAGCTCGAACGTGAGCTCGAGACCGCGGGCCTGTCGGCCGACGCCGACGCACCCACGCACGCCGTCACGGCCTACGGCTGGGCGCGCGACCTGCTCGACGGCCTGCCCGACACCGAGATCGGCGAGGGCGTGGTGCCGCCCGGCTTCACCGCCACGCTCCGGCCGTACCAGTTGCGCGGCCTCGGGTGGCTGCAGTTCCTGCACGGGCTGGGCCTCGGCGGGTGCCTGGCCGACGACATGGGCCTCGGCAAGACCCCCACCACGCTCGCCCACCTCGCCGGGCTCACCGGGCCGCACCTGGTGGTGTGCCCCCTCAGCGTGGTGCGCAACTGGGAGGCCGAGGCCGCGAAGTTCGCGCCCTTCATGCGGGTGATGGTGCACCACGGCACCGGCCGGCCCGGCGGTGCGAAGTTCCTGCAACTCGTGGCCGAGCACGACCTGGTGGTCACCACGTACCAGGTGGCGGCGAAGGACCTCGCGCTGCTGCAGCAGGTCGACTGGACCACGATGGTGATGGACGAAGCGCAGGCGGTGAAGAACCCCGACACGCACACGGCACGGGCGATGCGCGCCATCCAGGCCGGGCAGCGGCTCGCGCTCACCGGCACCCCGGTCGAGAACCGGCTCAGCGAGCTGTGGTCCATCTTCAACATCGTCACCCCGGGCCTGCTCGGCAGCCACGCCCAGTTCCGCGACCGGTTCGCGCAACCCATCGAGCGCCAGCACGACGCTGCGGCCACGGCCGCGCTGCGCACGCTCACCAGCCCGTTCCTGTTGCGCCGCACGAAGGCCGACAAGAGCCTGGTTCCCGATCTTCCCGACAAGGTCGAGCAGATCGCGTGGGCGCCGCTCACCCGCGAGCAGGCGCACCTGTACCAGGCCGTGGTCGACCAGCTGCTGAAGGACGCGCAGGAGGCCGACGGCATGAAGCGCCGCGGTCTCGTGCTCGCCGCGCTCACGCGGTTGAAGCAGATCTGCAACCACCCGGCGCACGCGTTGGGCGACGGGTCGAAGCTCGGTGGCCGGTCGGGCAAGCTGCACCGCTTCGACGAGCTGGTCACCGATCTGCTCGACGCGGGCGAGCAGGCGTTGGTGTTCACCCAGTTCCGCGAGATGGGTCTGCTGTTGCAGCAGCACCTGCACGAGAAGTTCGGACAGCAGGTGCCGTTCCTGCACGGCGGTGTGCAGAAGGCCGGGCGCGACCGCATGGTGGCGCAGTTCCAGGCCGGCACGGCCACGTCGCCGCTGCTGCTGGTGTCGTTGAAGGCGGGCGGCACCGGCCTCAACCTCACGGCCGCCAGCCAGGTGGTGCACTACGACCGGTGGTGGAACCCGGCCGTGGAGGACCAGGCCACCGACCGTGCGTGGCGCATCGGCCAGTCGCGCACCGTGTTCGTGCACAAGCTGGTGTGCGAGGGCACGGTGGAGGAGCGCATCGACGCGCTCATCAACGACAAGCGCAAGCTGGCCGACGCGGTGGTGGGCACCACCGGCGAGGCGTGGCTCAGTGAGCTCAGCACCGACGACCTGCGCGACCTCGTGATGCTCGACCTGTCGAAGGTGCGTGGGTCGTGACGGTGGTGGTCATCCCCGGGCAGTTCCACGCCGCGCCGCATCCGGCGGGCAAGTTGGCCAGCACGCTCGTGTCGGTCACCGTGGCCGGCATGGCCGATCCCGCGCGCTTCCGGCGCGGCAAGACCTACGTGGCCGAGCACGCCGTGTCGCGCCTGGAGGTCACCCCCGGTCAGCTGGTGGCCACGGTGTCGGGCAGTCGTGCGACGCCGTACCAGGTGGTGGTGGCGGTGCAGCTCGTCGCCCCGTTCGTCATCGAGTCGGCCGACGCGTTGCGCGCGCAGCTCACCCGGCTCACCCCCGAGGCGGGCGAGCTCATCATCAGCTGCTCGTGCCCCGACTTCGACGATCCGTGCAAGCACGCGGTGGCGGCGTTGCTGGCGTTCGCCGGCGAACTGGTCACGCGGCCCGAGTTGCTGGTGCAGTGGCGGTGCGCACCCACGGGCGAGGTGCCCGAGCGGCCGCAGGTGGGGTCGCGGGCGCGCCGCGCCAGCGAGCGTCACCTGCGGCTCGCGCCGCCGTTGCCGGGCGACCGTGCACCCGAGCCGGTGTCGCCGTGGGAGCGTCCCGAGTGGGTGGCGTTCCTCGGCGAGATGCCGCCCACCCCACCCGACGTGCCGGCCGAGCCGGCCACGGTGGGTCGCGCGGTGTTGGGCACCATCGACCTGGCCACGGTGGTGCGCAGCGCGCTCGACGAGCTGCGCAGCGACCTGTTCTGAACCGGCCCGATCCGGCCCGGTGGCGGCGTCAGCTGCCGAGGCGCTTGCCGCCGAACACCGTGACCTCCTGGCGCAGCGGCACCAGGTCGCGGCGCGGGGCGCGGCGTTCGGCCTCGGCGAGTGCGCCGGCGGCGAGGGCGCGCAGGTCGTCGTTCTCGCGGCGCAGGCGGTCGACCTCGGCCTCGAGGGCCATGACGCGGCGGATGCCTTCGAGGTTCATGCCTTCGGCGGCGAGCTCACTGATGCGGCGCAGGCGTTCGATGTCGACGTCGCTGTAGCGGCGGTTGCCGCCCTGGGTGCGCGCCGGCTGCACCAGCCCGCGGCGCTCGTAGATGCGCAGGGTCTGCGGGTGCATGCCCGCCAACTCCGCTGCCACGGAGATGACGTAGACGGCATGGTCGCGGGATCGCATGGTCAGCCCTCCAAGTCCTTCCTGGGTGAAACCGTAGTCGCCGCGGCGAAGGCCTCGACCGCCGCGCGCTGTTCGGGGGTGAGCTCGCTCGGCACGTGCACCTCGACGGTGACGATGAGGTCGCCGGTGTGCTTCGCGGTCTCGATGCCCTTGCCCTTCACGCGGTGACGGCTGCCCGACGCGGTGCCGGGCTTCAGTCGCAGCGTGACGTGCGGGCCGTCGAGCGTGGGCACGTCGATGGCGCCGCCGAGCGCGGCCTCGGCGAACGTGACCGGCAGGCGCAGGGTGAGGTTGTCGCCGTCGCGGCCGAACAGGTGGTGCGGCAGCACGCGGCATTCGACGATGAGGTCGCCGGTGGGGCCGCCGTGGCGGCCGGGCGCGCCGCGGCCGCGGAGGCGGATCTTCTGGCCGTCGGCCACGCCGGCGGGGATGCGGGCCTGCACTTCGCGCGGCCGGTGCTCGACGCCGGTGCCGCGGCACGTGGCGCACGGGTGCTCGATGACGACGCCGCTGCCACCGCAGCCGCGGCACGGCGACTGGAACGAGAAGAAGCCCTGGTTGTCGTCGACCACGCCGCGCCCGCCGCACTGCGAGCACACCCGCGGCTGCGTGCCGGGGCGCGCACCGGTGCCGGTGCAGGTGGTGCACTGGGCATCGGCGGTGAGGTGCAGCGTGGTGGTGAGGCCCTTGGCCGCGTCGAGGAAGCTGAGCGTGAGCGTGGCCTCCACGTCGGCACCGCGTTGCGGGCCGACGCCACCGCCGCGGCGGCCGCCGGAGCGACCGAACATCGACCCGAGCAGGTCGCCGAGGCCGTCGCCGGAGACGTTGAAGTTGAAGCCGCCGGGGCCACCGGCGGGCCCGCCGAAGCCGGCCGCGGCGGGGCCGAGCCGACGCACTTCGTCGTACTCCTTGCGCTTGGCCTCGTCGCCGAGCACGTCGTACGCGCCGCTGACCTCCTTGAACCGTTCCTCGGCCTTGGCGTCACCGGGGTGGGTGTCGGGATGGCTCTCGCGGGCGAGCTTGCGGTACGCCTTGGTGATCTCCTTCGGCGTGGCACTGTCGGTGACGCCGAGGATCTTGTAGTAGTCCTTCTCGAACCATTCGCGCTGTGCGGCCATGCGGATTCACCTCCCTCGTCGTCGGCCGTGCGAGGGGCCGACCTCGTGGGTCAGCCCCGAACCTTCACCATCGCGGCGCGGAGGACCTTGCCCTTCCAGGTGTAGCCGCTGCGCAGCACTTCGCTGACCACCGGATCGCCGCCGTCGCCGGGCTCGTGGAGCACGGCTTCGGCGAGGTTGGGGTCGAACGGCTGGCCGTCGAGGTTCATGCTCTCGAGCCCGAGCTTGCGCAGCTGGCCGAGCAGCAGGTTGAACAGCGGCTCGACCTCGGCGGGGTGCTGCACGAACGCGGCCTCGCAGGCGTCGAGCACGGGCAGCAGCTCTTCGGCGATCTTGCCGGTGGCGGCCTGGATGTCGATGGCCTGCTGCGACGCGACGCGCTTGCGATAGTTGTCGAAGTCGGCCTGCAGGCGGAGCGCGATGTCCTTGAAGGAGTCGCGCTCGGCCAGCAGGGCGTCGACGTCGTGCTCGACCGCGGAGGCCGCCGCGACCGCGGCCGCTTCGGCTTCCTCCTGCTCGATGATGGGCCGCAGCCGGGTCATCTCGCTGGTGAGGTCGGGGTCGAGCACCACGTCCTCGGGGTGCAGTTCGTCGGGGTTGAAGTCGTCGGTCATGACGACCTCACTGCTCGTCGACGATCTCGGCGTCGATGATGTCGTCGTCGCCACCGGTGCTGCCGTTGCCGGTCTGGCCGCTGGCCGACGTGCCGGCTGCGTTCTCCTGCGCGGCCCTCTCGTACAGCTGCTGGCTGAACGACTGGCTGGCGGCCATCAGCTTCTCGTGGCCGGCGCGGATGGCGTCGATGTCGTTGCCGTTGAGGGCGGTCTTGAGCTCGTCGAGCGGGCCCTGGACGGTGGCCTTCTGGGCGTCGTCGACCTTGTCGGCGTTGTCGCGCAGCACCTTCTCCATCTGGTACACGAGCGAGTCGGCGTTGTTGCGGACCTCGGCCTCTTCGCGGCGCTTGCGGTCCTCCTCGGCGTGGGCCTCGGCGTCCTTCACCATCTGGTCGATGTCGCGCTTGTCGAGCGTGCTCTGACCGGTGATGGTCATGCTCTGCTCCTTGCCGGTGGCCCGGTCCTTCGCGCTGACGTGCACGATGCCGTTGGCGTCGATGTCGAACGTGACCTCGATCTGCGGCACGCCACGCGGGGCGGGCGGCAGGTCGACGAGCTGGAACTTGCCGAGCGTCTTGTTGTAGCCGGCCATCTCGCGCTCGCCCTGCAGCACGTGGATCTCCACGC
>JBDKJP010000001.1:0-12948 GCA_039796575.1 Actinomycetota bacterium | reverse complement strand
AAGGTGCACCGCGTGTTCGTCGACGCCGGCGACGGCGTCGAACGGCACGTCTGGTGCGGCGCGTTCAACATGCAGGCCGGTGACGTCATCCCGTTGGCCACGCCCGGCACCGTCATGCCCGACGGTCGGGCCATCGAGCCCAAGCCCATCCTCGGCATCCCCAGCGAGGGCATGCTCTGCTCGGCGCGCGAGCTCGGTCTCGGCGACGACCACAGCGGCATCCTCATCCTGCCCGAGGGCACCCCGCTCGGCGTGCCCTACGGCGAGGCGCTCGGCCTCGGCGAGGAGGTCGTCTACGACCTCGACGTGCTCCGCAACCGTCCCGACGCGTACGGCCACGTCGGTGTCGCCCGCGACCTCGCCGCGCACTTCGGCGTGTCGCTCGGCGGTGCACCGCACGTGCTGCAGCCGGTCGAGCCGGCCCGCAGTGCACCGGTCGAGATCATCGCCGGCGACCGCTGCCCACGGTTCACCACCGTCGTCATCAGCAACGTCACCGTCGGCCCGTCGCCCGACTGGATGGCCCGCCGCCTGGCCGCTGCCGGCATGCGGTCCATCAACAACGTGGTCGACGTCAGCAACTACGTGATGCTGGAGACCAACCAGCCGAACCACGCCTACGACTTCGACACGCTCGGCGGCGGCGGGTTCCGCATCCGCATGGCGGCCGAGGGCGAGACCATCGTCACGCTCGACGACGTCGAGCGCACGCTCACCTCCGCGGACCTGCTCATCTGCGACGCCACCGACCGCCCGATCGGCCTGGCGGCCATCATGGGCGGCCAGAACACCGAGATCAGCGACACGACGCACACCATCGCGCTCGAGACCGCGTGGTTCGAGCCGATGGGCATCCTCCGCACCGTCGCTCGGATGGGCCTGCGCAGCGAGGCATCGGCCCGGTTCGAGCGCGGCGTCGACCCGTACGGCATCGACCGGTCCATCGCCCGCTTCGTCGAGTTGCTCCGGCTCACCTGCCCCGATCTGGTGGTGCACTCGGGCATGGTCGACGCACGCAGCGACGAGCACCTGCCGCGGCCCACGGTCATCCGGGTTCGCCCGGGTCGTGTCAGCCACCTGCTCGGCACCGAGTTCTCGGCGGCCGCCATCACCGCGCTCATCGAGCCGATCGGGTTCGCCTGCCGCCTCGACGGCGATGCGCTCGAGGTCACGGTGCCGTCGTGGCGCCCCGACTGCACGCTCGAGATCGACATCGTCGAGGAAGTGGCCCGCCATCACGGCTACGGCAAGCTCGGCAAGACCGTGCCGAAGAGCACCGTGCCGGGCGGCCTCACGCCGCAGCAGCAACGCCGTCGCCGCCTGCGCGAGGTGCTGCTCGGTCTGGGCATCAGCGAGGCCATGCCGCATCCGTTCCTCGCCGCGGGCGACCTCGAGCGGGCCGGCCTGCCGGCCGAGGCCGTGCGCCTCGTCAACCCGCTGGTCGTCGGCGACGACGTGCTGCGCACCTCGCTCCGTCCCGGTCTGCTGAAGGCCGTCGAGTTCAACGAGTCGCACCGCCGACCGGGGGTGGCGTTCTTCGAGATCGGTCACGTCTATCCGCCCAGCACCGACGTGCTGCCCGCCGAGTACGAGGCGCTCGGCGTCGTGCTCGCCGGTGCCGAGGCGCCCGCCGCGATGTCGGTGTGGCGCGAGCTCGTCGCCGCCATGGGGTGGGGCGCTCGAGTCGATCAGGGCAACGTGCCCGCCGGGTTGCACCCGACGCGGTCCGCCACCCTCTCGGTGGGCAAGGACGTCGTCGGCGCCGTCGGCGAGGTGCATCCGGATGCGCTCGATGCCTACGGCATCGACGAACGCGTCGCTGTGCTCGAGCTGAACCTCTCGGTGCTGCTCGCTGCCGAGCCGAAGGTGCCGCAGTGGAAGGCCACCAGCCGATTCCCGTCCACCGACTTCGACCTCGCCTTCGCCGTGCCCGACTCGGTCTCGGCGGAGAAGGTCGAGAAGGCCATCCGTCAGGGTGCCGGCGGTGGGCTGGTCGATCTCGCGTTGTTCGACGTGTATCGCGGCAAGGGCCTGGCCGACGGGTCGCGCAGCCTCGCCTATCGCCTCCGTCTGCAGGCCGCCGATCGCACGCTCACCGATGCCGACGTGGCCCAGGTGCGCGAGAAGATCGTCGCCGGCGTCGCGAAGCTCGGCGCACAGCTCCGCGGCTGATCAGTTGCTGCTCAGGTCGTCGGGCGCATTCGCCACCCAGGCGATGCGCCCGCCCTGGCGGCGGATCACGGCCCGCCACAGCCCGTCAGGCTCCGGGCTGAACACGTCGTCGTGGTCGCTCGGCAGCACCATCCACGCGCCCTCCTCCAGCTCGCCGTCGAGCTGCAGCGGCCCCCACCCCGAGTAGCCGCGGAACACGCGCAGCTGCAGCACGGGGCCGGCCACGAGGGCGGGGTCCATCGCGAGGTCGATGGACCCGAGGTCGCCGACCACCGACGTCCACACCTCGTCGTCGGCGTGCTCGAGTCGGGCGAGCGCGATGAGCGCGTCCGGTTCCACGGGGCCGCCGTCGAACAGCACGGCGGGCGCCGTGAGGTGCTCGTCCCAACGGTCGATCGGTTCGGGGAGTGCGTCGCTGCTCGGGCGGTTCAGCACCACGCCGACGGCGCCCTCGTCGTTGTGCTCGAGCATGTAGACGACGGTGCGATCGAAGTTCGGGTCGGCCAGCGGGGGAGTGGCCACGAGCAGCCGGCCCTTGGTCGACCCGGGAAACGGCGCGTCGTGGGAACTCACGCACCCATTCTGCACGTCGAACCCCTCTGGTGGGCCGCAGGGGCCCGAGCGGCACCGGCCGCACCAGAGGAGCAACACACCGTCATGTACAAGCAGTCGTCCCGTCGTCGTGGTCCTGGTCTCGTGGTGGGGGTCGCCGCCGGCGCGCTCGTCACGGGTGCCATCGCGGTGGGCATGCAGCTCGGCAACCCGTTCGACACGAAGACCGTCGACCATTCAGCGCCGCCCGTCGTGCTCGACCTGCGCGACCTCGCCGACTACCACGCGGCGCAGGGGCAGTTCGAGGTGACCATCGATCAGGAGAAGGACGTGCAGTGGGTGCCGTCGGTCATCGCCGGCGAGCGCACCCAGTTCGTGGCGGTCGCCACCGTGGACGCCGTGGTCGACTTCAGCACGCTCCCCGACGGAGCGGTGCAGGTCAGCGACGACGGCGCATCCGTGGTGGTCACCTTGCCGCCGGCGTACCTGACGGAGCCGACGTTCGACCGCACGCTGAGCCACGTCATGAACCGTGATCGTGGCCTGCTCGACCGGGTCGGCAGCATGTTCAGCGACAACCCGACCAGCGAGGAAGGGCTGTACGACGCCGCGGACGAGAAGATCGCGGCCGCCGCGGCGGCCACCGATCTGCAGGCCCGTGCCGAGGCGAACACCACCTCGATGCTCGAGACGATGCTGCGCACGATGGGGTTCGAACGGGTGGAGGTGCGCTTCCAGGTGTCCTCCGCCTCGGTTGCATGACAATGCAGACTCCTGTATGGTCATGCGTCTATGACGCGAGTGGGCATCATCGGTGCGTCCGGGTACACCGGCGCCGAACTGCTGCGGATCGCCGCACAGCATCCTGACTACGAGGTGGTCTACGCCACCGGCGACACCCAGGCGGGGGTGCGCGCCGCGGCGCTGTACCCGAGCCTCGCCGCCCGGTACCCGGACCTGGTGTTCGAGTCGTTCGACCCGGCCCGGGCCGAGGGCCTCGACCTCGTCTTCCTCGGCCTGCCGCACGAGGCCAGCATGGCGCTGGCACCGCAGCTCGTGGGGAAGGTGGGCTGCGTCGTCGACCTCTCCGCCGCGTACCGGCTCAAGGACGCCTCGCTCTACCCGGGCTGGTACGGCTTCACCCACGACCAGCCGGCGATGCTCGCGCAGGCCGTCTACGGGTTGCCCGAGCTCCACCGCCAGGAGCTGCGCGGCGCCGCGCTCGTGGCCACGCCCGGCTGCCACGTCACGGCCGCCACGCTCGCGCTGGCCCCGCTCGTGCGGGCCGGTCTGGTGCAGACCAGCGGCATCGTCGTCAACAGCATCACGGGCGTCAGCGGTGCCGGTCGGGCCCTGAAGCACACCAGCCTGTTCTGCACCGCCGACGAGGACGTCACCGCGTACGGCCTCCTCGACCACCGGCACACGCCCGAGATCGAGCAGGAGGTCGGCGCCCAGGTGCTGTTCACGCCACACCTCGCACCGATGAACCGGGGCATCCTGGCCACCTGCTACGCCCGTCCTGCGGGCGAGGTCAGCACGCAGTCGTTGCTGGCAGCGCTCGACGCGCAGTACGCCGGTGAGCCGTTCGTGGTGGTCGGCGAGTCGTCGCCGTCCACGAAGGCGACGCTCGGCAGCAACACGGCACACCTCACCGCCCGGTTCGACGAGCGCACGGGCACGGTCATGGTCATCTGCGCCATCGACAACCTCGCCAAGGGCGCGTCGGGCGGCGCGGTGCAGGCTGCCAACGTGGCGCTCGGCCTCGACGAGTCCGCGGGCCTCAGCGCGGTGGGGGTGTACCCGTGAGCGCGACCGCCAGCGACAAGGCGGCAGTGCTCGTCGAGGCACTCCCGTACATCCGTCGCTTCGCCGGCCAGGTCGTCGTGGTGAAGTACGGCGGCAACGCGCTCGCCGGTGCCAGCGAGGACGACGCACTGGCCCTCTTCGCCGAGGACATCGTCCTCATGCGCCAGGTGGGCATGCGACCCGTCGTGGTGCACGGCGGCGGACCGCAGATCAGCGACCTGATGAGCCGCCTCGGCAAGGTCACCGAGTTCCGCAACGGCCTGCGCGTCACCGACAAGGAGACCGTCGACATCGCCCGCATGGTCCTCATCGGCAACGTCAACCCGCAGCTCGTGTCGGCCATCAACGTCCACGGCACGCTCGCCGTCGGCGTCAGTGGCGAGGACGCCGGTCTCATCAAGGCCACGGCCCGCGACCCCGAGCTCGGCTTCGTCGGGGATGTGGAGTCCATCAACCCCACCATCCTGCAGGCGCTGCTCGACGACGGGTTCGTGCCGGTGGTGGCCACCATCGGCACCGACGACACCGGACAGGCCTACAACATCAACGCGGACACAGTGGCCGGCGCCATCGCCGAGGCGCTCGGCGCCGAGAAGCTGGTGTACCTCACCGACATCGAGGGCCTTCGCCGTGTGGTCGACGACCCGGGCAGCCTCATCCGCCAGACCACACCCGACGAGCTCGACGCGCTCATGGCCGACGGCACCATCGCCGGCGGGATGATCCCGAAGGTCGAGAGCTGCGTGCACGCAGTGCGCTCCGGTGTGCGGCGGGCACACATTCTCGACGGCCGCATCCCTCACGTGCTGCTGCTCGAGATCTTCACCGACGAGGGGATCGGAACGATGGTCAGATGAGCGCACACGCGTTCTCCACGCAGGGGCAGCCGTACTGCCCGTTCATGCCCGTGTTCGGCGCACCGCAGGTGATGTTCGAACGGGGGAGCGGCACCGAGCTGTGGGACACCGACGGCAAGCGCTACCTCGACTTCCTGTGCGGCATCGCCGTCACGTCGCTCGGGCACGCCAACCCGGCGGTGTCGGCGGCCATCTGCCGACAGGCCGACACGCTGCTGCACGTCAGCAACTTCTTCTCGAACCCGGCCGCCACCCGTGCGGCCGTGCAGCTCACCGGCCTGCTCCAGGACGCCACCGGCCACCAGGGGCAGGTGTTCTTCTGCAACAGCGGCGCCGAGGCCAACGAGGCAGCGCTGAAGCTCGCCCGCAGGTTCGGCGGCCGCGGCCGTCACGGCGTGGTCAGCGCGTTCGGCAGCTTCCACGGCCGCACGCTCGCCGCGCTCGCAGCCACCGGCCAGCCCGCCAAGCACGAGCCGTTCCAGCCGATGCCCGACGGGTTCCGGCACGTCCCGTTCAACGACCTCGCGGCGCTCGAGGCGGCCATCGATCCGTCCGTCGCCGCCGTTTTGCTCGAGCCCGTGCAGGGAGAGGGCGGCGTCGTGCCCGCCGACCCGCAGTACCTGCGTGACGTGCGTGCCCTCTGCGACGAGCGCGGGCTGCTGCTGATGCTCGACGAGGTGCAGACCGGGTTCGCCCGCACCGGCACCTGGTTCGGCTTCGAGCACGCCGGCGTCGTGCCCGACGTCGTCACCCTCGCGAAGGCCATGGGCAACGGGTTCCCTGTGGGTGCGGTGTGGGCGAAGCGAGAGGTGGCCGCGGTGTTCCAACCCGGCGACCACGGCAGCACCTACAGCGGCACCGCCATCGCCACCGCCGCGGTCAGCGCGGTCATCGACGAGATGCAGCGCATCGACGCACCCCGCCTCGCCCGCGAGCGCGGTGCCGAGCTCTCCACGGCGCTGCGTGCCGTGCCCGGTGTGGTCGAGGTGCGTGGCGCCGGGCTGCTGCTCGCGGTCGAGCTCGCCGAGGGCATCGATGCGAAGACCGTGTACCTCGCCGCACTCGATCGCGGTCTCGTCACCAACGCCGTCACCGCGTCGGCGCTGCGGCTCGCGCCGCCGCTCACCGTGTCGTCGTCGGAGATCGCCGAGGCGGTCACCATCCTCACCGCCGTCCTCCAGGAGCTGCTCCCGTGACCCGTCACCTGCTCGACATCGTCGACCTCACCGCCGACGAGCTGTCGCTCGTGCTCGACCTCGCACAGCGACCGTCGCTGCCCAAGGTGCTCGAGGGGCAGGGCATGGCGCTCATCTTCGAGAAGCCCTCGAACCGCACCCGGCACTCGATGGAGATGGCCGTCGTCCAGCTCGGTGGCCACCCCGTCTACACCCGTGGCGAGGAGGTCGGGCTCGACGTGCGCGAGACCGTCGAGGACGTCACCCGCGTGATGGCCGGCTACCACGCGATGCTCGGTGCCCGCGTGTTCCAGCACGACAAGGTCGTGCGCATGACGGCGTGCAGCCCGGTGCCGGTGGTCAACATGCTCAGCGACCATTCGCACCCGCTGCAGGCGCTCGCCGACCTGCTCACGATGCAGCAGGTGCACGGCCCGCTCGAGGGCCGCACGGTGGCGTTCGTGGGCGACTGGAACAACGTGTCGCGCTCGGTCGCCGAGGCGTGCATCATGCTCGGCATCGACGTGTCGCTCGGTTGCCCCGTGGGGTACGACGCCTCCGAGGCCGAGCTCGAACGGCTCGACTCGCTCGGCCCCGGCAGCATTCGTCAGTCGCCGCGTGCCATCGACGCCGTGCAGGGCGCCATCGCCGTGCACACCGACACGTGGACCTCGATGGGCCAGGAGGCCGAGAAGGCCGAGCGGGTGAAGATCTTCGAGGCGTTCCAGGTCGACGCGACCCTCATGGCGGCTGCCGCGCCGGGCGCCGGCTTCTACCACTGCCTGCCCGCGTACCGTGGCCTCGAGGTCGCCGCCGACGTCATCGACGGACCGTCCAGCCACGTCATCGCGCAGGCCCACAACCGCCTGCACGCCGCTCGCGGCGCGCTGGCCTTCCTGATGGGGGTGCGCTGACATGGCGTCGAAGGTGCAACGGCAACAGGCCATCGCCAAGCTCATCGCGAAGCACGCGGTCACCAACCAGCCGCAGCTGGTCGACCTGCTCGCGGAGGACGGCATCGCCGCCACGCAGGCCACCGTCTCTCGCGACCTCGAGGACCTCGGCGCGGTCAAGGTGCGCGTCCCCGGTGGCGACACCGTGTACGCGATTCCCGAGTACGAGCCCCAGCGCATCGCACCCGAGGACCAACTGCGGCGCGTGATGGGCGAATGGGTGGCCGAGGTGCGCCACAGCGGCAACCTGGTCGTGCTGCGCACCCCGCCGGGCTGCGCGCACGTGGTGGCCTCCGCGCTCGACCGCAGTGGCCTCGACGGCATCCTCGGCACGGTGGCGGGCGACGACACGCTGCTGGTCATCGCCGAAGAAGGACTGGGTGGCGACGCGATGCGCGAACGCCTGCGAGAACTGGCGGGACTGTCATGAGCGAGCAACACGGCAACACCCTGTGGCACGGCAGGTTCGAGGGCGGCCCCGCAGCCGAGCTGATGGCGTACACCGAGAGCATCTCGTTCGATCAGCGGCTGTGGCCCGACGACATCGCCGGCTCCGTGGCGCACGTGCGCGGCCTGGCGCACGTCGGCATCCTCACCGACATCGAGCGCGACGCAGTGCTCGTCGCGCTCGATCAGGTCGCGGCCGAGATGGGCGCGGGCACGTTCGTGTTCCAGCCGTCCGACGAGGACATCCACACGGCCGTCGAGCGCAGGGTCACGGAGCTCGCCGGTCCCGCCGGCGCCAAGCTGCACACCGGTCGCAGCCGCAACGACCAGTCGGCCACCGACGTGCGCCGTTGGCTGAAGCGCGAGCTGCTGGGCGTGGCCCAACGCGTCGTCGGGCTGCAGGAGGTGCTGCTGCAGCGCGCCGAGGCCGCGGGCGACGTGTACCTCCCCGGCTACACACACCTCCAGCGGGCGCAGCCGGTGCTGCTGGCCCATCACCTCATGGCGCACGGCTGGGCACTCGGCCGCGACGTCGAGCGCCTGCTCGACGCGCTCGAACGCATCGACGTGTCGCCGCTCGGCGCCGGCGCACTCGCCGGTTCGTCGCTGCCGCTCGATCCCGACTTCACCGCCGGCGAGCTCGGCTTCGCGGCGCGCTTCGAGAACTCGCTCGACGCGGTCGGCTCGCGCGACCACATCGCCGAGGCGCTGTTCGTGCTCACGCTGATCGGCATCAACCTGTCGCGCATCGGCGAGGAGTTCGTGCTCTGGACCACCGACGAGTTCGGCTTCGCCAAGCTCGACGACGGCTACGCCACCGGTTCGTCGATGCTGCCGCAGAAGAAGAACCCCGACATCGCCGAGCTCGCGCGTGGCAAGGCCGGCCGCCTCATCGGCGACCTGACCGGCTTCCTCGCCACCATGAAGGGCCTGCCGCTCAGCTACAACCGCGACTACCAGGAGGACAAGGAGCCGCTGTTCGACGCGGTCGACCAGATCCGCCTGGCCCTCGGCGCCGTCACGGGCATGATCGCCACCACCACCTGGGTTCCCGAACGCATGCAGGCGGCCGCCGACGCCGAGACCACCTCCGCCACCGACCTGGCCGAGTGGCTCGTGCAGCGCGGCACCCCGTTCCGCGACGCGCACGCGATCGTCGGTGCGCTCGTGCGTCGCACGCTCGCCGGCGAGGCGTCGTTGCGCGACCTGGTGAACGCCGACCCCGCGCTCGGTCCCGACGCCGCTGCGCTGGTGGCACCGGGTGTCGCGGTGAAGCGACGGGTCACGCCGGGTGGTGCCGGTCCGGTGCCGGTGGCCACGCAGATGGAGCGCTACCGCGCCAAGGTCGCCGAGCTCCGTGCAGCGGTTGCCGCCGACGTTCGCTGAGCGCGACGCCACAGCGGTGGCGCCCGACCTCCTCAACGTGCTGATGCGCATCGACGGTCGCCTCGCGCGCATCACCGAGACCGAGGCCTACACGGCCGACGATCCGGCCAGCCATTCGTTCCGCGGTCGCACGCCGCGCAACGCGGCCATGTTCGGTCCGCCGATGCACTGGTACGTGTACCTGATCTACGGGATGCACCACTGCATCAACCTCGTCACCGGCGCGGAGGGCGACGGTCAGGCGGTGCTCATCCGTGCGGCGCTCGTCGACGACGTCCCGTCGGCGCGCACCACCGGCCCGGGGCGCCTGTGTCGCGAGCTCGGCATCGGTCTCGAGTGGTCGGGGCAGTCGGCGGAGCTCTACCGCGACGGCATCTTGCCGCCTGCCGAGCCGCTGGTCGGCCCGCGTGTGGGCATCTCCAAAGCCGTCGACCTGCCCCGCCGGTGGCGGGTGCCGCCTCAGGCCTCCCAGCGCAGCCAGTAGCCGTGCGGGTGGGTGGTGGCGAGGCGTGCCACGGTGCGTCGACCGGCGCGCCAGCGCACCAGTGACACCACCGTGATCTCCTCGGGCTGATCCGTGGTGGGGACGGGGAGCCCGGGGGTCTGTGCGGGCGCCTCGGCGATCACCCACGAGAGGTCGCGTTCGGCACCGATGCGGTCGAGCTCGTCCACGTAGGCGAGCCGGACGTCGTGGGGCAGGTAGTTCAGCACCCAGCTGTTCGTGACCACCGGGTGCCCGTGCGCGGCGGCCTCGTCGACCACCGCCGCGAGGTCGTGCACGGCATCGCCCCGGCGCACGTCGGGCGGGTCGGCCCGGGCGAGGTCGATGGCCGCGACGAGGCGGGCGAAGCGGTCGGCCTGGTCGGGCCACACGCACGCCTCGAGCCAGCGCACCTCGTCGTCGTCGAGCACGTCGATCGGCATCAGGTCGAGCCCGATCGACCGCGTCACGGGCGGCATCTGCGACGGCAACGGCACCGGGCGGTCGCCGGCCTGTCGGCACGGCAGCGTCACGGTCGAGGGCGCGCCGACGGTGTGCCCATCGCCGTAGTCGTAGTGGTAGCGGGGGAGCAGCAGGTTGAGGCCGGCGCTCGTGCCGACGTCGACATGGGCGAGCGTGCCCACCTCGTCGGCAAGGATGCCGAACGGCGGCACGAACTGCGAGCAGCGGCCGACCTCGTTCGTCTGGGTGTGGCGGGTGGCGATCAGTTCGGTGAGCGGCGTGGCGTGCTCGAGCGCGAACGCCCGGAACAGCTGCGCCGGGTCGCCCACGGCCGGCCCGTCGGCGAGGTTCGGGTAGTGCGCGGCGAGCTCGGGCCCGAGCCCCTGCAGCAGCAGGTGGTGCACCCCGGCGAACAGCAGCACGGGGATCTGCTGGGTCTCCGGTGCCGCCTGCAGCAGCCGCAGCACGTCGGCGTCCTCGGCGACGGCGGTCGAGATGCGTGAGTAGAGCGGCGCTCGTGTCGCAGTGCTCGTGGCCGCGAAGTTCCGGAAGCGGTCCGCCAGTTCGTCGATCGCCACCATGCCGACGAACCTAATGGACCTGAGGGTTTCGACGGTCCACATGGCAACATTGGCGCCTATGGATCTGATCGCCGATCTCGAGGCACGCGGCCTCGTGCACGACACCACCGACCGCGACGCCCTGCGCGCCCGCCTGGCGCAGGGGCCGATCGGCCTCTACATCGGCTTCGATCCCACCGCCGACTCGCTGCACGTGGGGCACCTCGTCGGGCAGCTGTTCATGCGCCGGTTCCAGCAGCAGGGCCACCGCCCGTTCCCGCTCGCCGGTGGTGCCACGGGCATGATCGGCGACCCGGGCGGACGCAGCGAGGAGCGCAACCTCCTCGACGACGACACGCTGCGCCACAACGTCGAGTGCATCAAGGCGCAGCTCAGCAAGCTGCTCGACTTCGAGCCCGGGCCGTACCAGGCCACGCTGGTGAACAACGCCGACTGGACCACGCCGGTCTCGATGCTCGAGTTCCTCCGCGACGTCGGCAAGCACTTCACGGTCAACCAGATGATCGCCAAGGACTCCGTGCGCAGCCGCATCGAGAGCGAGCACGGCATCTCGTACACCGAGTTCTCGTACATGCTCCTGCAGGCGAACGACTTCCGGCATCTCTACGAGGCGCACGGTGTCGAGCTCCAGGCCGGCGCGAGCGACCAGTGGGGCAACATCACCGCCGGCGTCGAGCTCATCCGCCGGCGTCTGCAGGCGCAGGCCTTCGCCATCACCCACCCGCTGATGACGAAGAGCGACGGCTCGAAGTTCGGCAAGTCGGTCGGGGGAGCGGTGTGGCTCGATCCGGCGCGCACCTCGCCGTACCAGTTCCGCCAGTTCTGGGTGCAGACCGACGACCAGATGGTCGGGACGTACCTGAAGATGCTGTCGCTGCGCCCGCTCGACGAGTTGCTGGCCCTGCTCGACGAGCACCTGCAGGCGCCCGAGCGCCGAGTGGCACAGCGGGCGCTCGCCGACGAGCTCACGTCGATGGTGCACGGCCGTGCCGCCGCCGATGCCGCCACGGAGGCCGCCGCAGTGCTGTTCGGCGGTGATCCGACGGCCGCGTCCGCCGACGCACTGGCCGTCGTGGCCGCCGAAGCACCCTCCGTCACGCTCCCTGACGACATCCAGAACCTGCGCGTGCACGAGCTCCTCATCGAGGCCGGTGTGGCCAAGTCGAACAGCGAGGTCGGGCGTCTGCTCGGCCAGGGCGCGGTCCGGGCAGGAAATCGTGTGCTCGAGGCCGATGGCCTGTTGCAGGCATCCGACCTGCTCAGCGGCGGTTTTCTGCTCCTTCGCAAGGGCAAGCGCGACTTCGTCGTCGGAAAAACTTTGCCAAGAGGTTGATGCGGCCGGAACGGTCCGATAGCGTTGCATCTCGCTCCGGTGAGCCGAAAGGCAGCCGGAACCGGCACCAACAGTCCGGCTGTGTGCCACGAGCGACCGCTCGAACCTCAGTGTTCGAGCCTCGGCTCCTTGAAAACGGAAGAGAAGACTGAACGCCAGTGCGGGCAGCAACGGACACGGACTTCGGTTCGTGGCTGGATGCTGTCTGTCAATTCATAAAGTCCACGGGGTCCCAACCCTGTGGCAAATCAAGTCAGATCTGAGCGCCGGCACATCGGCTATTCCCCGATGGAGCGCTCGGCTCTAGCAATCGACTCGGTCAGCACCGCAAGGTGGTGGTCGTGCACGGTTTTGTTGGAGAGTTTGATCCTGGCTCAGGACGAACGCTGGCGGCGTGCTTAACACATGCAAGTCGAACGAGGTCCATGAAGTAGCAATACTTCGGAAGACCTAGTGGCGAACGGGTGCGTAACACGTGAGGAACTTGTCCCGGTCTCTGGGATAACAGTTGGAAACGACTGCTAATACCGGATGACGTCGGAGCGTCGCATGGCGCGCTGACGAAAGGGTTACTGGATCGGGAGAGCCTCGCGGCCTATCAGCTTGTTGGTGGGGTAACGGCCTACCAAGGCATCGACGGGTAGCTGGTCTGAGAGGATGATCAGCCACACTGGGACTGAGACACGGCCCAGACTCCTACGGGAGGCAGCAGTGGGGAATCTTGCGCAATGGGCGAAAGC